>JAVEZY010000016.1:0-41846 GCA_034002745.1 Gammaproteobacteria bacterium | reverse complement strand
GGACGGCGCGCGCTCAGTAGCCGAGGATCAGTTCCTGGACGAGCTTGCTGCCGAGGTAGGCGATGAGGAGGAAGACCACGCCGGTCAGGGTCCAGCGGATGGCGATGCGGCCGCGCCAGCCGAAGCGCCAGCGTCCCCACAGCAGTACTGCAAACACCACCCAGGCGGCCACCGACAGCACTGTCTTGTGCACCAGATGCTGCGCGAACATGTCTTCGAGGAAGATGAAGCCGGTGAGCAGCGACAGGCTCTGCAGCATGAAGCCGATGCCGATGAGTTGGAACAGCAGGCGCTCCATGCTCTGCAGCGGCGGCAGGACGCGGACGAAGCCGCCCGGGTGCTTGCCATGCAGATGTGAATCCTGGACGGCGAGCAGCACCGCCTGCAGCGCGGCGAGGATCAGCATGCTGTAGGCGCTCACCGAGATGAGCACGTGCACTTCGAGCAGCCCGCTGCCGCTCTGTAGCAGGCTTTCGGAAGGAAAGATTTCTTCCAGCGCCATACTGATGGCGGCAAGAGGAAAGGCGGCGATGCCGAGATTCTCGGTTGGCTGGCGGACGGAGCTTGCCACCAGCAGCAGTGCGAGCAGCCAGGTGAGCAGCGAGAGCGTGTTGAAGAAACTGAGGTTGACCCCTGCCGGAGTGAAGAGATGCTGCCACAGGACGGCGAGGTGCAGCGCCACGGCGCCCCCTGCGACTGCCAGGATGCGCCCGCGGCCGAAGGTCAGTTCGGGCAGTTTGCGCGCCAGGCGTAGCGCCAGCAATGCCGCCGCGGCCAGATAGAGCGGGATCGCGATCAGCGCAAGCGGAAGTGTCATGGCCGTGCGAACGGCCGCCGGCGGTACGGGGCGCTGGGGTTCGGAGAAATCAAGGCAGGCACATCCCTGACGGCTGGAGAAATTCGGTATGACGCCGATACTTTTGTCTGAGTTTGTGCCAGCGGCACAGGGATCCGCCGATTGGCGTATCCCGAGGAAGTGAATGTAGCGGTTTTTCGCTTTCCGGTCAAAAAGGCTGGCTCGGCACAGGGGCGCCGGACAGAGCAAAGAATGATACGGTCCCAGCGTGGCCGTCGGGAACACTTCATCGGGTATGGCAATGAGACTGAGAGCTCTGGGATGCAGCGGCGGCATCGGCGGCGACCTGCGTACCACATCGTTACTGGTCGATGACGACATCCTCATCGATGGCGGCACCGGCCTGGGAGAACTGACCGCGGAGGAGATGCGTCGCATCCGCCACGTGTTCCTCACTCACACCCATCTCGATCATATCGCCTGCCTGCCGTTGATGATCGACAGTCTGTTTCCTCATATCGAGGAACCGCTTGTCATTCATGCCCAGGCACAGAACATCGAGGTGCTGAAGAAGCACATCTTCAACTGGGCCGTATGGCCGGACTTCGCCTGCCTGCCGAAGCCGGAGGCGCCCGTGATGCGCTATGAAGCGCATGAACCGGGCGAGGCCGTGGAAATCGGCGGACGGACGTTCGAGATGATCCCGGTCAACCATATCGTTCCCACCGTCGGCTATCGCATCAGTGGGGACGGCGGCGTGATGGCCTACAGCGGTGATACCACCAGCAATGACACATTCTGGGAGGCGCTCAACGCCGGCGACAGGCTGGATCTGCTGCTGGTGGAGGTCGCCTTCGTCGAGCGCTTCCGCGAGCTTTCGCTCCAGTCACGTCATTACTGTCCGTCGCTGCTCGCGGAGGACCTGGCCAAGCTGCGCCACAGGCCGCAGGTGTGGCTCACACACAACAAGCCGGGCGAGGAGGAGCTGATTCTCGCCGAATGCCGCGAACGCATCACCGATCGCGAACTCCGCCGCCTGTGTGGCGGCATGATCTTCGAGCTTTAACGCTTTAAAGAGAACAAGATCAAAGGGGACGCTCCTCCGTTCGATCGTCAATCGAGCAGGGGAGCGTCCCCTTTCTCTTTGACGATCGTGTATGATTCCGGCCATGTTCGAAAATCTCACCGAGCGCCTGAGCAATGCACTGAGGAATGTGCGCGGGCAGGCGCGGCTCACCGAAGACAATATCAAGGACGCGCTGCGTGAAGTGCGCATGGCCCTTCTCGAGGCCGATGTGGCTTTGCCGGTGGTGCGTGATTTCATCTCCCACGTACGCGAGCGGGCGATCGGCCAGGAAGTGACGGCCAGCATGACGCCCGGTCAGGCGCTGGTGAAGATCGTGCGCGACGAACTCATCGAAATGATGGGTTCCGAGTCCGAAGGGTTGAAGCTGAACGTCACGCCGCCGGCCGTGATCCTGATGGCCGGCCTGCAGGGCTCAGGCAAGACGACTACGGTCGGCAAGCTGTCGCGCTGGCTGCGCGAGAACGCGAAGAAGTCGGTCATGGTGGCGAGCGGCGACGTCTATCGACCAGCCGCCATCCGCCAGCTCGAAGTGCTGGCAGGGGAGATTGGCGTCGAATTCTTCCCCAGCAGCGCCGGCGAGCGCCCGGAGGACATCGCCGCCCGCGCGCTCGATCAGGCGCGGCGCAAGTTCGTCGACGTGCTGATCTTCGACACCGCCGGTCGGCTGCATGTCGACGAAGAGATGATGGGCGAGATCCGCCGCCTGCACGAGCGGTTGCAGCCGGTGGAGACGCTGTTTGTCGTCGATGCCATGACCGGTCAGGACGCGGTGAATACCGCGGCCGCGTTCCATGCGGCGCTGCCTCTCACCGGCGTGGTGCTGACCAAGGTGGATGGCGATGCGCGCGGAGGCGCGGCGCTTTCCCTGCGTCACGTCACCGGCAAGCCGATCAAGTTCCTCGGCGTGGGTGAAAAGAGCGCGGCGCTGGAGGTCTTTCATCCGGACCGCATCGCTTCCCGCATCCTCGGCATGGGCGACGTCCTCAGCCTGATCGAGGAGGCCGAACGCAAGGTCGACCGCGACAAGGCGGAGAAGCTCGCGCAGAAGCTGAAGAAGGGCAAGGGCTTCGATCTGGAGGACTTCCGCGATCAGCTGCAGCAGATGCGCAATATGGGTGGCATCGCTGGCCTGCTCGACAAGCTGCCCGGAGCGAACGAGTTGCCGCAGACGGCGCGTGATCAGATCGATGACCGCATGTTCACCCGCATGGAAGCGATGATCAACTCCATGACCCCGCACGAACGCCGTTTCCCGGACATTATCCGTGGCTCGCGCAAGCGCCGCATCGCCGCCGGTTCCGGGGTCCAGGTGCAGGACCTCAACCGCATGCTCAAGCAGTTCTCGCAGATGCAGAAGATGATGAAACGCATGTCCAAGGGCGGCATGAGCAAGATGCTGGCCGGCCTGAAGGGCAAGCTGCCGTTCCCGGGAGCCTGATTCCCCACTTCGGACCTCGGGGTCAGACCCCGCCGCGTCGGACGCCCAAGGGGGTCAGACCCCCAGTCATGCAAGCTGCCGTAACGTATCGAAATTCTTTGGGGTCAGACCCCATCGCCTGAGCGGGCTTGAGGGTCAGACCCCCAGTGATGCAAGTTGCTGTCGGTCATGAGAATGCTTCGGGGTCTGACCCCATTGCGGTGCGGGTATGGGGTCTGACCCCGGGCGAAAAGGCCGGATCTTTCCGGTCGCATCTTCCTTTCTGGGAAAAAAACCGTAGAATATCCGCTTTTCCTCAGGCAAGGTCCTGAACTACATAAGGGAACGAGGTTTATGGTAACGATTCGTCTGACCCGCGGGGGCGCCAAGAAGCGGCCGTTCTACCATGTGGTCGTGACTGACAGCCGCTCTCCGCGCGATGGACGTTTCATCGAGCGGCTCGGTTTTTACAACCCGCTGGCCACCGAGCAGGAAGTGAAGCTCAGTCTCGACACCGAACGGCTGGACTACTGGCTGGGCCAGGGCGCGAACACGTCCGATCGCGTCGCGCAGCTGGTCAAGCAGCATCGCTCCGCCGCTGCCGCGGCCTGAGCGATCGCCGGCGCAAGCCGGGGTTGAGGGAGAGCGGATGATGGGGCAACGTCTGGTGACGGTGGCCCGTCTCGGCGCTCCCTATGGTGTGAGAGGCTGGCTGAAGGTGCATTCCTTCACCAGTCCGCCGGAGAGCGTGCTGGACTACGATCCGTGGCGAGTGCGGGTCGGCGGCGAATGGAAGGAATTCCGCGTCGCCGAGGGACGCGTGCACGGCAAGGGCGTGGTGGCGCGGCTGGAAGGCTTCGACGATCGCGAGGCGGTGCGCACTCTGGTGGGCGCGGAAGTCGCGGTGGAAAGGTCACGGCTGGGCGATCCCGGCGCGGGCAGTTACTTCTGGGCCGACCTGATCGGTGCCGAGGTGGTGAACCGCGAAGGAGAGCCGTTGGGCCGGGTCGACCACCTGATCGACAACGGTCAGCAGGACGTGCTGGTGATCCGCGGCGGCGACCGCGAGCGCCTGATCCCCTTCGTCCAGGATCACTACATCCTGGAGGTCGACGTCGAGGCCGGCCGGATCGTGGTGGACTGGGGGCTCGATTACTGATGGCGCCGACGCTGCGGGTCGATGTGGTGACGCTGTTTCCGGAGATGATCTCCGGCTTCACCGCTCAGGGCGTGTTGGGTCGCTCCATTCAGCGCGGTTTGCTGCAGGTCGAGACCTGGAATCCGCGTGAATACACGCTGGACCCGCATCGCTGCGTCGATGACCGCCCCTACGGCGGCGGACCGGGGATGGTGATGATGGTGCAGCCGCTGCGCGATGCGATGCGCGCGGCGCGCGAAGCGGCCGGCGGACGGGCGCGCACGATTTATCTGTCGCCTCAGGGGCGGCGCTTCGACCACGAGTACGCGCGCGAACTCGCCGCCTCGGACGAACCGCTGATGCTGGTGGCAGGGCGTTACGAAGGCATCGACGAGCGTCTGATGCGGATCGAACCCGGCGAGGAGCTGACGATCGGCGACTATGTGCTGAGCGGCGGCGAACTCGCGGCGGCGGTGGTCATCGATGCGGTGGCCCGGCTGGTGCCGGGTGTGCTCGGTGATGAGGAGTCCGCGGCGCAGGATTCGTTTGCGGAAGGGTTGCTGGACCACCCGCACTATACGAGACCGCGCGAGATCGACGGCCTTGCGGTGCCGGAAGTGCTGCTTGGCGGCAATCACGAAGAGATCGCACGCTGGCGGCGTCAGGAGGCGCTGGCGCGCACGACGCGCAGGCGGCCGGACCTGCTGGCCGGGAAGACCGGGCGGACAGGCAGCACCGGCGGATAGGATTCATTCAGGAGAAGAAGACAATGAGCAACATCATCAACCAGCTCGAAGCCGAGCAGATGGGCCGCGAGGTTCCGGAGTTCGGCGCGGGCGACACCGTCGAAGTCAAGGTCAAGGTCAAGGAAGGCCAGCGCGAGCGTCTGCAGGCGTTCTCCGGCGTGGTCATCGCCAAGCGCAATCGCGGCCTGCACTCTGCCTTCACCGTGCGCAAGATCTCTCATGGCGAGGGTGTGGAGCGCGTGTTCCAGACCTACAGCCCGGCCATCCACAGCATCGAGGTACAGCGTCGCGGCGACGTGCGGCGCGCCAAGCTGTATTACCTGCGCGAACTGCGCGGCAAGGCAGCGCGTATCCGCGAGAAGCTCTGATCTGGTCGCTGCGCCTGTCTGCCGGCCTGGCAGGCAGGCGTCCCTCCGGGTTTCGCCCGGCTTGTAATCGTCCCCCGATCGTTATATGACTAGCGAACCGGTGTCCGCGAGGCGCTGGTTCTCTCACGTTCAGTCATACAGCGTAAGGAGACATGCCATGCGCAAGCCTGGACTCGTACTGCTGTACCTGCTGGCGGGACTCTCGCTCTGCATCACTACTGCCTGGGCAGATTCGAGCTCGATCAAGGAGATGGCTCGAATAGTTGAGAATGTGAATCATCGAGTGGCGGATGCGGACAAGGATGTGCTGCGCCGCATCGTCAGCGATGAATCCGCCACCCGCGGCGAGCAGGCCATCGCCAATGCCCTGCTTCAGTTGAATCACCAGGTGACGCCCGCCGACCGGGACAAGCTCGCCGGCATCAGGGACGACAGTGCCGCCAGCCCCGCCGAGCAGGAACTCGCCGACATTGTGATGGGACTCGACCATAAGCCCTCCGGCAAGGACAAGGAACGCCTCGGCAAGCTCTGATCCAGCGGCGCCGGATGCCGGCGCCGGTGGTCCGGGCGTCGATATCATCGCGCGCTTCCTGGATGCACTGTGGCTGGAGCGCGGGCTGAGCCGCGCCACGCTGGCCGCGTACGGGGCCGATCTGCGTGGTCTTGCCCGCTGGCTCGACGAGCGGGGCGTCGCCATCGAGGGCGCCACCGCCGATGCGCTCAGCGATCATCTCGCCGCCCGGATGCAGGCCGGGGCCAGTCCGCGCAGCGTGGCGCGCCAGGTATCCAGCGTGCGCCGCTTCTACAGCCACCTTGCCCAGACCGGCGCGCGCGCCGATGATCCCACGGCGCGCCTTCCCGCGCCGCGTCTCGGGCGCCCGCTGCCCAAGTCGCTCACCGAGCGTGACGTGGAAGCGCTACTCGCGGCGCCCGAGACCGGGACGCTCGTGGGACTGCGCGATCGGGCGATGCTGGAAACGCTGTATGCGACCGGACTGCGCGTATCCGAACTGGTGTCGCTACCCGTTGCCCGGTTGAACACGCGCCAGGGCGTGATCCGGGTGGTGGCGGGCAAGGGCGGCAAGGACCGCCTGGTGCCGCTGGGCGAGGAGGCGATCGCGTGGCTGGAGCGCTATCTCGGCGAAGGGCGCCCGGCCATGCTGGAGGGGCGGCACTCGGACGCGCTCTTCATCACCAGTCGCGGCACGGCGATGACGCGTCAGGCCTTCTGGTACCTCATCCGGCGCTACGCGCTGCGTGCCGGGATCGAAAAACCGCTATCGCCGCACACGCTGCGGCATGCCTTCGCCACCCATCTGCTCGACCACGGCGCCGATCTGCGCAGCCTGCAGATGCTGCTGGGGCACGCCGATCTGTCGACCACACAGATCTATACCCATGTCGCGCGGGAGCGCCTCAAGGAACTGCACGCGCGACATCATCCGCGGGGCTGAATGCCGGGGTGGGTTCTGCGCCTCCGCGGTCTGTTATCATCTAGCATCGCAAGTCTTCAGCGGGAAACCCCATGATCAGGAAATTCACGTTTGCGCTCGCTCTCGTCTCGGGTGGCGCGGTGGTGCAGGGTTGCGCGGCGGAGGAAGCCGCCATTACACATGAGCCGTCCGCCGCAGTCGCCGCCGCCGTGGAGCGCATCGTGCCCGGCGAGGGCACGTACCAGGTGCGCCCCGCGCCGATTCCGGGCTTTCAGGAAGTCGCCTATGGTGCCCAGATCCTCTACATCAGCGACGATGGGCGGCTTGCGCTGCAGGGTGACATCTATGATCTCGAGGCCGAACGCAGCCTGACCGACGAGCGTCGGGGCGAGTTGCGTCTGGCGCTGCTCGCGGGACTGGATCAGGACGAGCTCATCGTGTTCGCGCCCGAGGGCGAGTCGAAGCATGTGCTGCATGTCTTCACCGATGTCGATTGCACCTATTGCCGGCGCATGCACGCCGACATCGCCGACTACAACAGGCTCGGTATCGAAGTGCGCTATCTCGCCTTTCCGCGTGCCGGTGTGGACAGTCCGCTGTACGACAAGATGGTGTCGGTATGGTGCGCCGAGGATCGGCGTGCGGCCATGACGCAGGCCAAGGCGGGCAACACGGTGCCGGCCGCGAACTGCGATCATCCGGTGCGTGAGCAGATCGACCTTGCCGCTTCCTTTGGCGTGACCGGCACGCCGACCCTGGTCTTTCCCGACGGCAGTTCTCTGCCCGGCTACGTACCGCCCGAGCGGCTCGCCGCTTTCCTGGATACTCAGTTCCCGGGACGTTGACCGGAGCAGACGCATATCGGGCGCTCGGAGCGCTCGCTCCCGGCGTCACGGTAGTCACGGTCAACAAGCGCCTGGCGCGGGCGCTGCAGCGGGAACACGCGGTCCGCGAGCGCGCGGCGGGGCGCACGGCATGGGAGACGCCGGACATCCTTCCCTGGCGTGCCTGGTTGCAGCGCAGTTGGGAAGCGCTGCTGCATGGCGCCGCCCTCGGCACTGGCAATCGCGCGGCTGACCTGCCGGGCATGCTGCTCGACCCACTGCAGGAACGGGTGCTGTGGAGCGACATCGTGCGCCGCTCGCCGACTGGCGAAGGTCTGCTGCGACCCGAGGCTGCTGCGCGCCTGGCGATCGAGGCGCATGCCCTGCGCGCGGCCTGGATTCCCGAAACCACGCGCATCGATGCCAGCAGTCGCGACGTGCGCGCGTTCCTGGACTGGTCGCGCAGTTTCGATATGCGGTGCCGCGACGAAGGCTGGATCGACGCCGCGCGCCTGCCCGATCTGCTTGCGGATGCCTGGAAACGTGGCGCATTGCCACTGCCGCCGGTGCTCTATCTCGCCGGATTCGATGAACTCACCCTGCAGCAGCGCCGGCTGTTCGATATGCTCGCCGGCGCGGGCACGCGCATCATTGCCGAGCCGCTGCCGGAGGAGAGCGCTGCCGGTACGCTGGAAGTATTCAACGATGTCGAGGCGGAATCGTTCGCTGCCGCATGCTGGGCGCGCCGTTGTCTCGAGCGCAGCGGACACGGAGGCGGACGCATCGCCATCGTGACGCCGGAGCCCGGCCCGCTGTTGCGCATGCTCGATGAAGTGCTCGATCCGGTCTCGATCCTGCCGGGGCGGGCGCCGGAGCATCCGCTGTACGATGTCTCGCTCGGAGAACCGCTGGCCGACTGGCCTGTCGTCCGCGCGGCGCTGACGGCGCTCGAACTGACGGCGGGCACGATCGCGCTCACGGAAGCCGGCGCGCTGCTGCGTTCGCCGTTCCTTGCCGGCGCGGAGACGGAGATGACGGCGCGCGGCCTGCTCGATGCGCGGCTGCGGCGCCAGGGGATGACGCGGGTATCGGTGGACGATCTGATATCCGCGGCTTCGAAAGAGGGGCCGCAGCGCTGCGACATTCTTGTCACCACGCTCAGGCTGTGGCGGCGTGAGCTGCGGGGCCTGCCCGAACGGATGGCGCCGAGCGCCTGGGCCGAGCGCGTGCTGCATCTCCTCCATGTGCTCGGCTGGCCGGGCGAGCGTCCGCTCGACAGCCGCGAATACCAGACGGTGGAGGCATGGCGCGAGCTGGTCAGCCGCCTCTCATCGCTCGATCGCATCCGTCCGGCGCTGAGTCTTGGCGAGACGCGCGCGCTGCTCGCCGGCATGGCGGCGGAACGGATCTTCCAGCCCGAGGGCGCCGAGGATGCGCCGATCCAGGTGCTCGGTATGCTGGAGGCGGCGGTGATGCGCTTCGATCATCTTCGCGTGCTCGGCATGCACGACGGCGCCTGGCCGCCGGTCCCCGATCCCAATCCTTTCCTGCCGCTCGCGTTGCAGCGGCAGCTCGGCATTCCCGGCACGACGCCGGAGGGCGAACTCGGCCGCGCCCGCCGGCTGCTCGATCGCCTGCGCGCCGCAGCTCCCGAGCCACGGTTCAGTCATGCCGCGCATGAAGGTGACCGGGAACTGCGGGTGAGCCCATTGGTCGATGGGATGCCTGCGCCGCAACCGGAAGCGCAGGTTGCTGCGCCGCTCTTTCGCACCCACATCCATGACGCCGCGCGGCTGGAACGCCATGTCGATGCCGCGGGCACGCCCTTCGCCGGCGTCGAAGCTCCCGGCGGCACGAAGCTGTTCCAGTATCAGGCGCAGTGTCCCTTCCGCGCCTATGCGGCATTGCGGCTCGAGGCGCGCCCGCTGGACGATCCCGAGCCCGGCCCGGATGCCAGGCTGCGCGGCACGATCATGCACCGCGCGCTCGACCTGCTGTGGCGCGAGCTCGGCGGCAGCGCAAGGCTCCATGCGCTGGCGGACAGCGAACTCGAAGCACTGCTGGCGCAGGCGGTGGACGGGGCGCTCGACGAGTTCCAGCGCCACTACACGCGGAACCTCCTCGAGGTGGAACGCGGTCGCCTGCGGCGGCGGCTGCGCGAATGGCTGGAGATCGAGCGCGCCCGCATGCCTTTCGAGGTGGAACAGCTGGAAGAGGAGCAACAGCTCACCGTGGGCGGACTGCGGATATCGATGCGCATCGACAGGGTCGATCGCCTGTCCGCCGACGGCCGCCCGGTGCTGATCGACTACAAGACGGGAAAGACCGAGCCGAAGGACTGGTTTGGCGAGCGCCCCGCCGAACCGCAGCTCCCGCTCTACAGTCTGGCGCTCGGCAACGAGGATGTGGCCGGCCTGCTTTATGGTTCGCTCAAGCCGGGCAGTATCGGCTACGTCGGCGTCACCGACGAAGACGGCATCATCATCGATGCCAAGGGCGTGCGCAGCCATGAACAGCTCACCTGCCGCGATGGCGAGGACTGGGAAGCGCAGCGGATGTTCTGGAAGGATGCGCTCGAGCGCCTCGCCCGCGATTTTCGCGCCGGATGCGCCACGGTCGATCCGCTCGATCCGCCGGCGAGCTGTCGTTACTGCGGGCTCGAGACCCTGTGCCGCATCGGCGACGGTGCGGCGCCGGTCGACGATGCGCCGGAGGCCGAGGCATGAGCATGGCTGCAGATGACAGCGCCGACCGCCGCCGCGCGCTCGATGCGCGCCTGTCATGCATCGTCCAGGCGCCGGCGGGCGCGGGCAAGACCGAACTGCTGACGCAGCGCTTCCTGGTGCTGCTGGCCGAGGCGAAGGCGCCGGAAGAGATCCTCGCCATCACTTTCACCCGCAAGGCGGCGAGCGAGATGCACAACCGCATCATGGGCGCGCTGGATCTCGCCGCGCATCAACCGGAGCCGGAGCTCGCTCACCGGCAGCTCACCTGGCGACTGGCCCGCGGCGTGCTCGATGCTGATCGTCGTCACGGCTGGGAGCTGCGGCTCAATCCCTCGCGCCTGCGCATCCTCACCATCGACGCCCTGTGCGCCGCGCTGACCCGGCGCATGCCGCTGATGTCCGGCTTCGGCGCGCCGCCGCGCGTGGTCGAGGATGCGACGGTGCTCTACCGTGAGGCGGCGAGACAGACGATCGCGGAGATCGAGAGCGGCGAGAGCTGGTCTCCTGCCATCGAACATCTGCTGCGCCATCTCGACAATGACGTGTCACAGGTCGAGGAGCGGATCGTGCGCATGCTCGCACAGCGCGAGCAATGGCTGTCCTTCGCCGCCGGCGGCCTCGATCGCGTGAAGCTCGAGCGCGCCATGACTGCGGTGCGCGGTGAGGCACTGCAGCGCCTGCGCCAATGCCTTTCCTCCGCGCTGGAGGCGGAGCTGATCGACCCGCTGCGCTTCGCGCTCACCAACCGCGCAGAGGCGGGCGCCGAACTCGATGCGGCGCTCACCGCGCTCGCGGCGGGATGCCTGCCTGGCGCTCAGTCCGGGGATGTCGATGCCTGGCGTCAGATCGCGCAGACGCTGCTGACAAAAGAGGGAACGTGGCGGTCACGGCTCACGGTGAGGGAAGGTTTTCCTGCCGCGGGCAAGGGACCGGGCGCGGAGCTGCGGCGCGAGATGAAGGAGCGCATGACGCTTCTGCTCGAACGCCTGGCTGAGGAGGAGGGTCTGCGCAGCGGGCTGGCTGAGCTGGGAGGGTTGCCGCCCTGCGCCTACACCGACGCGCAGTGGGAAACCATCGAGGCGCTGGGCGAATTGCTCCGCGTGGCGGCGGGTCTGCTCGAGGTGACCTTTCGCGAACGCGGCGAAGTGGACTTCCCGCGGGTTGCGTCGGCCGCATTGGCCGCGCTCGGTTCTCCCGAGAATCCCAGCGATCTGGCCCTGGCGCTCGATCGTCGCCTCAGGCATATCCTGGTCGATGAATTCCAGGATACCTCGATCGGACAGTTCCAGTTGCTGCGGGGGCTGACCGCTGGCTGGGAGTCCGGGGACGGACGCACGCTGTTCCTGGTCGGCGATCCCATGCAGTCCATCTACCGTTTTCGCGAGGCCGAGGTCGGACTCTATCTGCGGGCGCGCGAGGAGGGAGTGGGCGACATTCAGCTGGAGCCGCTGCGTCTCACCGTGAACTACCGCTCCCAGGCCGGCATCATCGACTGGATCAACGACGCGTTCAAATGCGTGCTTCCGGCGCGCGAGGACGTCGAAAGCGGGGCCGTCAGTTACTCACCTTCGCGCGCCCATCATCCGCTGCTGACCGGCGAAGCGGTGAGCATGCACGCCCTGATCGACAGCAATCACGAAGAGGAAGCCGCGCTGGTGCGCGATCTCATCGTGCAGGCGCGGGAAAGCGACGCGGCAGGCAGCATCGCCGTGCTCGTGCGCGGGCGCGGACACCTGGCGGCGATCGTGCCGGCGCTCAAGGAAGCAGGACTCAGGTTCCGCGCCGTGGAGATCGAGCATCTGGCGCATCGCCCGGTGATCCGTGATCTGATCGCGCTCACCCAGGCGATCACCCATCCCGGAGATCGTCTCGCCTGGCTGAGCGTGCTGCGTTCGCCCTGCTGCGGCATGACGCTGACGGATCTGCATGCGCTGGTCGGCGATGCGCCGCGACATGCGGTCTGGGATCTGATCAATGATGATGAGCGCCTGCCGCGGCTGTCTGCCGATGGCAGGGCACGGCTGCTGCGTCTGCGTGAGGTGCTGGCGGCGAGCATTGCCGAGCGCGGACGCCGCAGTCTGCGCGAACGGGTCGAGGGTGCGTGGATGGCGCTCGGCGGCCCGGCCTGCGTGGAGCAGCCGGTCGATCTGGAAGACGCGCAGGTGCTGTTCGATGTGCTGGATGATCTGGCGGAAGGCGGCGATCTGGTCGATCGCATCCGGCTGCAGCAGCGCATCGAGACGCTGTTCGCGCGCCCCGATGCCGAGGGCGATACGCGCCTGCACATCATGACCATCCACAAGTCCAAGGGGCTGGAGTTCGACACCGTGATCGTGCCGGGTCTCGGCCGCGCTCCGCGCCCGCGCGAGCCGCATCTGTGGATCTGGATGCAACGGGCGCGCGGCGATCTGCTGCTGGCGCCGATCCGCGAGGCCGGCAGCGAGGATCCCATCTATCGCTACATCGAAGCGCTCGATCGCGTGAAGGGTAGCCACGAGGATGGACGGCTGCTCTATGTGGCGGCGACCCGTGCGCGTCGCCGGCTGCATCTGATCGGCGCGGTGAAGTCGCGCGAAACGGAAGTGGGCACGGAAGTGCGCAAGCCGTCGGGCGAGTCGCTGCTGGCGCGTCTGTGGCCGGCGGTGGAGGCGGATTTCGCAGCCGCGCTGGACGAGCGTGGCCCGCGCGCGCCGCTCGAAAGTCCCGACGCGGATGGTGCGGGCGAACAACGCACACTGTGCCGACTGCCCGCGGACTGGCGTCTGCCGGCCGCGCCGGCGCCGGTGGCGGCGAAGCCGGTGGGACTCGCGCCACGCGGGGTTGCGGTCGCGGTGGAGTTCGCCTGGGCGAGCGAGACGGCTCGGCATATCGGCACCGTCACCCATCGGCTGCTGCAGGAATGCGCGCGCGCCGGTGTCATCGACATGCGCCAGCTGGACGGGGCGCGCCTTCATGTCGCGGCCGAACGGGCCCTGGCGGTGGCGGGCGTGCCTGCCGAGGGCATCGCTCGCGCGGCCGAGCGCGTGCTCGACGCTGTCCGCTCCACGCTCGAGGACGAACGCGGACGCTGGATCCTCGACCCGGATCACGAGGATGCGCGCTGCGAGTACGCGCTGAGCGGCGTCCATGACGGGCGCCTGATATCGGCCGTGATCGATCGCTGCTTCATCGATGCCGCAGGCGTGCGCTGGATCATCGATTACAAGACCGGAACCCACGAAGGCAGCGGCACGGAAAACTTCCTCGACCGCGAGCAGGCCCGTTACCGCGAACAGCTCGAACGCTACGCCGAACTGTTCAGACGGCGCGAGGACAGACCGGTGCGGATGGGACTGTATTTTCCGCTGCTGCGGGGATGGCGGGAGTGGGGCGGGTAGAGCGAAATGGGGGTCAAATGGTTCTGACCCCCATTTGTCGTTTCCTTACCTTTCCAGGTAATCCAGCTTGTCCTTCACCGCTGCCCATTCCTCGTGATCCGGGAGCGGGTCTTTCTTTTCGGTGATCACCGGCCACACCTTCGCGAGTTCGGCGTTGAGCTGAATGTAGATCTTCTGATGCTCGGGAACGTCATCCTCGGGATGGATGGCTTCGACCGGGCATTCCGGCTCGCACAGCGTACAGTCGATGCACTCGTCGGGATCGATGACCAGGAAGTTCGGGCCTTCATGGAAGCAGTCGACGGGGCACACCTCTACGCAGTCGGTGTACTTGCACTTCACGCATTCGTCTGACACGACAAAGGTCATCGTCTTCCTCCATTTCGTCTGGGCACCAGCAGCGTGCGGGCGGCAGCATCCGCTTTTATCGTCATATGTTAGTCTTTCGCGAGCCACTGCGCCAACCGCCCGATTCGTCGGGGCTTTCCGCTCCGTCCTGCGCCGTTGCGCCGTCATTTCCCCGCGCCTGCGCGGCCGCCAGCCTTTTCAGTTCGTAAAGCGTCTCGAGCGCTTCGCGCGGTGTCAGCCCGTCCGGATCGACAGCGTTGACGGCTTCGTACAGCGGGCCCGATGGCGGCGTTGCCAGCAGTGGCCGGGCCGGCGAGCGCTCCGGCGTGGCGGGCGCCGGGGGGGCGGAGAACAGCGAGAGCTGTGGCTGCGCTTCCTGCGTGCGCGCCATGCTGCCGGCCTCCAGTTCGGCGAGGCGCGTGCGCGCGGCGTCGATCACCGGCGCCGGGATGCCGGCGAGCGCCGCGACCTGCAGACCGTAACTCTGGTTGGCCGGTCCCTCGCGCAGCGCATGCAGAAAAACGATGGAGTGGCCATGGCTCACCGCGTCCAGATGCACGTTGGCGATGCCTTCGCCGGTGTCGGCGAGGGTCGTCAACTCGAAGTAGTGCGTGGCGAACAGCGTGTACGAGCGCAGGGTGCGCGCGAGGTATTCGGCGCATGCCCAGGCCAGCGACAGGCCATCGAAGGTGCTGGTGCCGCGGCCGATCTCGTCCATCAGGACCAGGCTCTCTGCGGTGGCGTTGTGCAGGATGTTGGCGGTCTCTGCCATCTCCACCATGAAGGTGGAGCGCCCGCCGGCGAGATCATCCGCGGCGCCGATGCGCGTGAAGATGCGATCGATGGGACCGATCAGCGCGCGTGTGGCCGGCACGAAGCTCCCGATCGAGGCCAGGATGACGATCAGCGCGGTCTGTCGCATGTAGGTGGACTTGCCGCCCATGTTGGGGCCGGTGATGACGAGCATCCGCCGCGCCGGTTCCAGGCGCAGGTCGTTGGCGACGAAGGGACCATCCAGCGCCGCCTCGACCACCGGATGGCGACCGCCTTCGATCAGGATGCCGGGTTCCAGGGACAGTTCGGGCGCCACCAGATTCAGCGCGTCGGCGCGTTCGGCGAGATTGGCGAGCACATCCAGTTCGGCGATGGCTTCGGCGCTGCGCTGCAGCGTCTCGAGCTGCGGCAGCAGCGTGTCCAGCAACTCTTCATAGAGTTCCCGTTCACGGGCCAGCGCCCGTTCGCGCGCCGACAGGGCGCGATCCTCGAATTTCTTCAGCTCGGGCGTGATATAGCGTTCCACGCCCTTCAGGGTCTGGCGCCGCACATAGTCGACGGGAACCTGGTCGGCGCGGGCCCGGCCGATTTCGATGTAGTATCCGTGCACCCGGTTGTAGGCCACCTTCAGCGTGGTGATGCCGGTGCGTTCGCGTTCGCGTCGCTCCAGATCGAGCAGGTAAGCGGCGCTGTTTTCGGCGAGGCCACGCAGTTCATCGAGTTCGCCATCGTAGCCCGGCGCGATGACGCCCCCTTCGCGCATCACGGCCGGCGGCGTCGCCACCACGGCGCGTTCCAGCAGCGCATGCAGATCCGGCTGCTCGCCGAGCCGTCCGTCGAGTTCTCCCAGCAGCGGCGCTTCGGCGCCCGCGATCGCGCTGCGCAAGGCGGGCAGCGCGCCCAGCGCATCGCGTATCAGGGCAAGGTCGCGCGGGCGTGCGGTGCGCAGGGCGACGCGGGTCAGGGCCCGTTCCAGATCCCCGATCCGGCGCAGACACTCGCGCAGGCCGGCATAGCGCCTGCCATCGAGCAGCGCGGCGACCGCGCCCTGACGCAGGAGCAGCGTGTCCCGCTCGCGCAGCGGCCGGTTGATCCAGCGTCGCAGCATGCGGGCGCCCATCGGGTTGACGGTACGGTCCAGAATCCAGGCGAGCGTGTACTCCCGTCCGCCGCCGATCGCGGTATCGAGTTCCAGGTTGCGGCGGCTGGATGCGTCGATGACGATGGCGTCGTCGGGCTGCTCCACGCGAATGCCGCGCAGATGCGGAAGGGCGCTGCGCTGGGTCTCGCGCGCGTATTCCAGCAGACAGCCGGCCGCTGCCACCGCGACCGGATAGGGGTCGCAGCCGAAGCCGCGCAGGTCGCGGGTGCCGAATTGCGTCGTCAGTGCGCGCACCGCATGCTCGTGGTCGAAATGCCAGGGCGGACGCGGGCACAGGCCGCGACGCCCGTGCAGCGCGGCGGGCAGGCTGCTGCCCTCTGAGATCAGCAGTTCGGCCGGTCGCAGCCGCTCGATCTCATCGAGCAGGGCCTGTTCGCCGTGAAGCTCCATGACGCTCAGGCGCCCGCCGGACAGATCGAGTACCGCCAGTCCCCACACATCGCCCTGGCGGAGCAGCGCCGCGAGCAGACAGTCGCGGCGTTCTTCGAGCAGTGATTCTTCGGTGAGCGTGCCGGGGGTGACGATGCGCACGACCTGACGTTCCACCGGTCCCTTGCTGCGCGCGGGATCACCGACCTGCTCGCAGATGGCGACCGATTCACCGAGCGCGACCAGGCGCGCGAGGTAACCATCCGCCGAATGATAGGGTACGCCCGCCATCGGAATCGGCGTCCCCGCCGACTGCCCGCGCGTGGTCAGCGTGATATCGAGCAGCTCCGCGGCGCGGCGGGCATCGTCATAGAACAGCTCGTAGAAGTCTCCCATGCGGTAGAACAGCAGGCGATCGGGGTGCTCGGCCTTGATCGCGAGGAACTGCCGCATCATGGGCGTGTGTTGCTGCATGTCCACGCGTGTCATGTCGGGATCGGTTCTCACTTGAAGTCGAGCATGAGCATGCGTCCGCCGGTCTCGTCGGCGATCTCGCGGAACGCGGCTTCGGTGCGCGGTTCGGCACGGCCGAGGGGCAGAGTGAATACCGGTGCGGGAATGCCGGGGTAATAGATCTTGTCGACCGAGGGTTCGTCGCCTATCAGCATGTAGGCACCGGGCGTCGGCGCATTGCGCACCGCGGAACGGAGTCCCGCGCCGATGGTTTCCTGATTGCCGGCGAAAGGGGCGTCGCTGACCAGCCGGTCGAGGACTTCGGGCATGCTGCCGGTGTAGGTCTCCGCCCGGCCGTCCACGAACCAGGTGAGCGCATCCAGGCGCTTCCCGGCGCGGATCACCATGTGACGGAGAATGGGCACCAGAAAGGACGAAAGGCCATGCATGGAGCCGGATGCGTCGACCACCAGATGCACCGACTGGCCGGGAAGACTGCGCAGCCCCTGGACGAACAGATCGAAATCCTTCCGGCCGGTGGTGACGGTATCCAGGATCTGCTCCAGCCGGCCTTCCACCTGCTCCGAACGCGCCATCTCGCGCTCCATGGCCTCCTGCGCACGCAGTGCTTCCTCCAGGCGAGCGGTGAGTGTCTCGATTTCCAGGCGCAATTCGGGGACCTGCTCATCGTGGGCGAAGCGGAACGAAACCAGAACCATGACGAGCAGGAAGATGAAAGTCGCCAGCATGAGCAGCGCCATGTCGGCGAAGATCTCGTGAATGCTGGCGGAAGCCGTTCTGCGCTGCCGAGGCATTTGCGTTGTCTGCCTAGCGCGAGCGTGCCCGGCGGCGCAGTGCGCGGCGCAGACGTGGCCACCAGGCGCGATTGACCCGCGTCATCAGCCGGATCTCGTCGCGCAACAGATCCGTGTAGTACATCTGCAGGGCGACCGAATCGCGCAGGTTCTTGTTGCGGTCCGCATCATCGCCGAGCTCATGCAGCGCGGCGGTCTGTTCGCGGAACGCCTGCATGGCGGCGACCGATTCCCGCAGGGCTTCCTGCAGCAGGCGGGCATTGTCGCCGAGCAGGGCGATTTCCTGATTGAGCCGGCGCGTGTCCTTTTCGACCGTCGGACAGATGTCGCTGGTGCAGTAGACGGCGATGCGCTTGAGTGTGTCGCCGAGGTCGCCGATGCCATGGCTGGTGATCAGGGCGAAGATGCGCAGCAATACCCCGCCGAGTACCGAGCCGAGCAGGGTGGTGTAGAACGCCGTCCCCATGCCGCTCATCGCCAGCTTGAGGCCGCGGTTGAGCTCCTCCTGGTTCTCTCCGAGCGCCTCGAGTGCGTTCGACAGGCCGGCGAGGGTGAAGGTGAGGCCGACGACGGTGCCGATGAGGCCGAGCGTGATCAGCAGATTGCCCACCACGCCGATGGCGTCGCTGCGCCGGTGATAGCCGTTCAGTTCCATGTCGATCAGGCTGTCGAGGGCAGGCGGCCGATCGCCGCCGGTCGCCACCTTGAGCGAGGCGAAAAAACGGTGTGCGGCGTAGCGCGCAAGGCGCGGGTTGACCGCTGCCAGCCCATCGTTGCGCGCGGCTGTCCCGAGCAGGATGGCCTGTTTCGTTTCTCGGGTGAGCGCCAGTGTCAGCGTAAGGCTGAGAAGCAGTCCGATCAGGAACAGCACCAGGATGACGATCGTCACCCGGCTCTGGTCGGCCTGGATGCTTTGCCACAGATCGGTGCCGGCATAGAGCACGGCATAGACGACGGCGGAAACGAACACCCAGGCGCCCCACTGCAGCAGCGTGCGGAAGGGGTGGGCGGGCAACATCGTGTTGTGAGTAGGCATGATCCTAATATCGCATCGGTGATTCAATCGATGGTCAGCCACAGCACGGACGGCGTGCGCCCCGCGGATCGGCGAGGCCGCTTGCCGCGCTGGCCTACGCCTCTACCGGAGTATCCGGATCGTTGCCCCAGTCCGACCACGAGCCCGGATAACCCTTGATCCGTTGGAAGCCCAGGGATTTCAGGGCGAAATAGGTGTGCGAGGAGCGCTGATGGGTCTGGCAATGGACGATGACTTCCTTGTCGGGAGTGACGCCATGTGCTTCGTACAGGGCCCGCAGCTGTTCGGCGGGGAGCAGGCGCGGATCACCGTTACCACGCAGGGCGCGGGACCAGTCGATGTTGACGGCGCCGGGGATGTGTCCGGCGCGCAGGGCGCGACGGTCGGTGCCGCCGTATTCGCCCGGGGTGCGTGCATCGAGAATGGCCAGGTCGGGAGCGCCGAGACGGCTAAGGATGTAGTCCTTGTCCGCCACATGTTCATCGCGATACTGCGCCGGGTAGCTGCCGGGCGCGGGTTCGGTGGGTTCGGTGGGTTCGTCGTCCGTCGGCAGTCCGGCGTCCAGCCAGGCGCCGAGGCCGCCATCGAGCAGGGAGACGCGCGCATGTCCGATTGCGTCGAGTGTCCAGGCGAAGCGCGCCGCCTTCAGTCCATTTTCGCTGTCATAGGCCACCACCCAACTGTCGGGCTGGATGCCGGCCGCGGACAGCACGGTCGCCAGTGCCTGCGCGGGCGGCAGCAGCCCCATCACCGGCGGTCGCGATGCGCTGATCGAGGCGGCGTCCACGTTGACCGCGCCGGGAATGTGCTCGCGCTCGTAGGCGACGTCGCCGGAGAGGTCGACGATGACCAGATCAGGGCTGTCCAGGCGGGCGTTGAGCTCTTCGGCCTGGATGACGGGTGGAACGGATTGGCTCATGACACTCCTCTGCTCACGCGATGATCGGTCGAAGCCGCCTCAGTGCCGAACCTCCGGCGGCAGATGCGGCGCAATGGTCTGCAGGATGGCCGCGAAAATCTTCGGGTTGCCGGCGACCAGATTGCCGTACTTCATGAATTCCTCGCCGCCGCGGAAGTCGCCCACCAGCCCGCCCGCCTCGCGGACCAGCAGAACACCGGCGGCGAGATCCCAGGGCTTCAGGCCGAATTCCCAGAAGCCGTCGAGGCGGCCCGCGGCGACATAGGCGAGATCGAGCGCAGCCGCACCGGCGCGGCGAATGCCGGCGGCATCCGGATGCAGCGCGCGGAAGGTCTCGAGATAGACATCGAGCACCGCTGGCTGGCGGAAGGGGAAACCGGTGCCGAGCAGCGAGCCCTCCAGGGTCTTCAGGCTCGAGACGCGGACGCGGCGATCATTGAGGAACGCGCCGCTGCCGCGCGAGGCGGTGAACAGTTCCTCGCGCAGGGGATCATAGATGACGGCCTGGTCGATACGGCCGCGATGAGCAAGGGCGATCGATACCGCGAACTGCGGGAAGCCATGCAGATAGTTGGTGGTGCCGTCCAGCGGGTCGATGATCCACTGGTATTCGTCGCCTTCCTGCCAGCCGCCTTCCTCGGCGAGAATGCCGTAGGCGGGATAGGCCTTGCGCAGGATCGCGATGATTTCTTCCTCGGCCTGGCGGTCGACTTCGCTCACATAGTCGTTACGGCCCTTGAGGGTTACGGTGACGCCTCCAAGACGGTCCATGTGTCGAAGGATGACGCTGCCCGCCTTGCGGGCGGCCTTGATGGCGATATTGAGGGCCGGATTCATGCGTGTCAGGGATTCCGTTCGGTAAATTCGGTAAATCGGGTATGCGGTATGGCGTAAAGGATAACAGATTTACGCGACCGAATTAGGGGCGCTCGCCTGCCGCCATGCGTCCGTCCCGCTTGCCGCCCGGCATGACGAAGCGGTACCTTCTGCTCCCATGTCTACGCCTGCCTCAGCCACCACCATCGTTCTCGTCGGTACCACACACCCAGGCAACATCGGCGCCGCGGCCCGCGCCATGAAGAACATGGGCATGTCGCGCCTGCGCCTGGTCGCCCCGCGCGTGTTTCCGTCAGCGGACGCCACCGCGCGCGCCGCGGGCGCCGATGACCTGCTCGCTGCCGCCACCGTGCACGACACCCTCGAGGAAGCAGTGGCCGACTGCGCCCTGGTGATCGGAGCGAGCGCGCGACCGAGAGCGCTTTCCTGCCCGACGATCGATCCGCGCGCCGCCGCCACCCGGGTGACCGAGGCGCTGCCGGGTCCGGCGGCGCTGGTGTTCGGCCGGGAGCATTCCGGCCTGACCAACGAGGAACTGGACCGCTGTCATCTGCGGCTCCACATTCCCGCCGATCCGGGCTTCAGTTCGCTCAATATCGCGGCCGCCGTGCAGATCGTGTGCTACGAGCTGCGGCTTGCTTCCCTGGCGGAAGCGGGCGACCGGAGCGTCGCGGCGGCGGGAGAGGGCGTCGATCACCACGAGATGGAGCGCTTCTACAGCCACCTCGAGCATGTCCTCGTCGAACTCGACTTTCTCGACCCGGCGAACCCGCGTCATCTGATGCGGCGCCTGCGGATCCTTTACAACCGCGCCCGGCCGGATCGGAACGAGATCAACATCCTGCGCGGCATCCTTACCGCGGTGGAGAAGTATGGTGCGACCCTGAGGCGACGCGGAGACTGACGGGGTCATATTCGCGACCCCAATCGCGGGTTTCCCTGCGCCGACCCGGCGCATGACCGCAGTCCGGATCCGGGCCTGCCGTGATCAGACGGGGCCGCCGGTATGATCCCGGGCGCGCGACGGGTTAAACTTGAGTCACTCGCCGGCCATGCCGGAGCTGGAGAAGTCCCTGACTATGTTCGAAAGAGTTCGTGAGGACGTGCGCTGCGTCTTCGAGCGCGATCCCGCGGCGCGCAACACACTGGAGGTGATAACCACCTATCCGGGAATCCATGCGCTTCTGTTCTACCGCCTGGCCCACCGCCTGTGGGCGGCGGAGCTGAAGTGGCTCGCCCGGTTCCTGTCGATGTTCGCCCGCTGGCTGACCGGGATCGAGATCCATCCCGCCGCGCGCATCGGGCGGCGTTTCTTCATCGATCACGGCATGGGTATCGTGATCGGCGAGACCGCCGAGATCGGCGATGATTGCACCATCTATCATGGCGTGACCCTGGGCGGGACTGCCTGGGAGAAGGGAAAGCGGCATCCGACGCTCGGCAGCAATGTCATCATCGGGGCCGGCGCCAAGATCCTGGGGCCACTGCACGTGGGGGACGGCGCCCGCATCGGGTCCAATGCGGTGGTGACCAAGGACGTGCCTCCCGGCGCCACCATGATCGGCGTGCCCGCGCATCAGGCGCGTCGCCGCAATTCCGAGGAGCAGGAGCGGCGGGCGTTCGCGGCGAAAATCGGTTTCGACGCGTATGCCGCCAGCCAGGACGTGGACGACCCGGTGGTCCAGTCCGTCAACAGCCTGCTGGACCATATCCGCGCCCTCGACGCCCGAGTCGAGATCATGGGCCGCGAGCTGAAAAAGCTGGGAGCCGACTGCGATCTGCCGCCCCTCCCGGCGTGCGTGGCTGCGGCCGAGCCTGCGGAAGCGATTGATCCCACAGCTTCCGCGGGTGAAAATGCCGGACAGGCGGAGGGGCGGTCGGAGGGTAATAGTTGATAACTCCGGTCAGCTATGTAGAATGAACCATCTGTTCACGAGGGAAGTTAGTCCACCATGAAACTGACGACCAAGGGACGCTATGCCGTCACCGCGATGCTGGATCTTGCCCTGCACGCGCAGAATAGCCCGGTGCCGCTGGCGGATATCTCTCAACGCCAGGGTATCTCCCTTTCCTATCTGGAGCAGTTGTTCGCCAAGCTGCGCAAGAAGGGCCTGGTCGACAGTGCTCGTGGTCCGGGCGGCGGATATCGCCTCAGCCGAACGGCCGAAGAGATTCCCGTGGCCGAAGTCATCACCGCCATCCATGAACATGTGGATGCGCGCCGCTGCGGCGGCCTGGCGAACTGCCAGAACAATGAACCCTGCCTCACCCACGAACTGTGGGAAGACCTGAGCAATCAGATCTACGACTTCCTCACCGGGATCAGCCTTGGTGATCTGGTGCAGCGTCGCGGCGTGCAGGAAGTGAGCGCCCGCCAGGACAGTCTGCAGCAGGGCAAGCCCTTCCTGATCCGGGTGACCGCGGACGGTCTGAACACCTGACGGGCCCAGGCGGGACCGGTTGACCGTCTACTTCGATTACAACGCCACATCGCCGCTGGACCCTGCGGTTCTCGAGGCGATGCTGCCCTTCCTGCGGCAGCCCATTGGTGGCAATGCTTCCAGTCGTCATGCGCCCGGGCGCGCCGCCCGCGCCGCCGTCGAGCGGGCGCGGGAACAGGTTGCCGCCCTCGTCGGTGCCGCGCCGCGCGAGATCGTGTTCACCAGCGGCGGAACCGAAGCCAACAATCTGGCGATCAAGGGTATCGCTGCCACCTGGCGATCGGGATCGCTACTGGTCAGCGCCATCGAGCACAGTTCCGTCCTGGCCCCGGCGCGCGCGCTGGCGGCGGCGGGCTGGCGCATTCTCGAAGTCCTTCCCGATGAAGACGGCCGGATTCCGCCAGAGCGGGTGTCTGCCGCCCTGGCGCCCGATACCCGTCTCGTTTCGATCATGTGGGCCAACAACGAAACCGGCGTGATCCAGGATGTCGCCGCCTGCGCCGCCCTGACGGGCGAGCGTGGCGTCGCATTCCACAGCGATGCCGTGCAGGCGGCCGGGAAGGTTCCGGTAGACACCGGTCTCCCGGGCCTCGGTCTCGCGAGTCTGTCGGCGCACAAGATCGGAGGACCCCAGGGCGTCGGCGCGCTGGTGGTCGATTCCGCGCTGGATCTGGAACCTCTGCTTCATGGCGGCGGACAGGAAGGCGGGCGGCGCTCGGGCACCGAGAATGTGGCCGGGATCGTGGGCTTTGGCCAAGCCGCGGAACTGGCGGCCGCGCGGCTGGGGGAAGCGCGCAGGCTGGCCGAATTGCGGACCCGCCTGGAGCAGGGACTGTCCGGCATGCCCGGCGTGGAGATCTTCGGCGCGCAGGCCGAGCGGCTGCCGAACACGGTGTTCTTCGCCGTGGATGGCGTCGACGGCTCCACCCTGTTGCTGCTGCTCGATGAGGCGGGGTATGCCGTCTCCAGCGGTTCGGCCTGTGGCAGCGGTCGCCCGGAACCCAGCCATGTGCTCCTCGCCATGGGCGCCGAACGCGAGCGGGCATTCGGGGCGCTGCGCGTCAGCCTCGGCGCGGGCAACCGGGCGGAGGAGGTGGATGGCTTCGTCGCCGTGCTGGCCGAACGTGTCCGCCTGCTGCGCGGCATGGCGGTGTAGCGCCGGCCGGCGAGGCCGATGGTGTATGCTGTAGCCATACAAGTCGAGGAGAGTGCAATGGTCATCAGTCTGACTCCAGCCGCCGCGGCCCATATTCGCAAGTATGCGGAGTCGCGCGGCCAGAATCCCGCCCTGCGCCTTGGCGTGCGCAACAGCGGCTGCTCGGGACTCGCCTACGTGGTGGAACTCGCGGACGCCAGCGGGCCCGACGATGTGGTCTACGACAGCGAAGGGGTGCGGCTGATCGTGGAGCGCAAGAATTTGCCCTATCTTGCCGGTACCGAGATCGACTATCGGCGGGAAGGGCTCAATGCCGGCTTCCGTTTCGCCAACCCGAACGAGAAGGCGAGCTGCGGCTGCGGCGAGAGCTTCACCGTCTGAGGGCGTGCAAGGCGCGGTTTCCAAGCGCCGGCCCGCCACATATAATAGCCCGCTGATCGCGGGCTTTTTTTCAGGCCGTTGAGAAACGCGCTGCGGGACGCAGCGCGGCGCTGGAACTGGCTCAGGATGCTCATTTACCGCGTGTAACTGCGTTCTTTCGCCTGCCGCCCCTGGCGCCGCATCCCTGACCGCGTTTCTCAACGGCCTGTTTTTCAACAAGGCAATAGGCATAATCTGGAGGCTGCATGGCAATCGAACGTACCCTGTCCATCATCAAGCCCGACGCAGTGGCGAAGAACCTCATCGGCAAGATCTACGGCCGGTTCGAGGAGCGCGGACTGCGCGTCGTGGCGGCGAGGATGATGCACCTGACGCAGTCCCAGGCCGAGGGCTTCTATGCCGTGCACAAGGAGCGTCCATTCTTCAATGATCTGGTGAGCTTCATGATTTCCGGCCCGGTGATGGTCCAGGTGCTGGAAGGCGAAGGCGCGATCGCGCTCAACCGCGAGATCATGGGCGCCACCAATCCCGGCAACGCGGCGCCCGGCACCATCCGCGCCGACTTCGCCGGCAGCGTCGAGGAAAATGCCGTTCATGGTTCGGACGGTCCCGATACCGCGGCCGCGGAGATCGAATTCTTTTTCAAGCCCGATGAGATCTGTCCTCGTACCCGCTGACGGGATCGCCGTTACGGGCAAGATCAATCCGCTCGACTTCGACCGGCGCGGCGCGGAGGATTTCCTCGCCGCGCTGGGCGAGAAGCCGTGGCGCGCCTCGCAGCTGATGCAGTGGATCCATCAGCGTGGCGTGCTCGATTTCGATGCGATGACCGACCTCGCCAAGGGCCTGCGTACGCGGCTCGCGGAGACCTGCGGGTCCGGGTTGCCGGCGGTGGCGACGATGCAGGCTTCCCGCGACGGCACGGTGAAATGGCTGCTGCGCCTCGCCGATGGCAACGGCATCGAAACCGTGTTCATCCCGGAGGACGGTCGCGGCACGCTGTGCATTTCCTCGCAGGTCGGCTGCACGCTCAATTGCAGCTTCTGCTCGACCGCTCGCCAGGGCTACAACCGCAATCTCACCACCGGCGAGATCCTGTCGCAGATCTTCATCGCGCGGCGTGATCTGGCGGCGCGCGGGCTCGGTGACCGGCCGATCACCAACGTCGTGCTGATGGGCATGGGCGAGCCGCTGCTCAATTTCGACAACGTCACCCGCGCCATCGACGTGATGCTGGACGATCATGCCTATGGCCTGTCCAAGCGTCGCGTCACGCTGTCCACCGCGGGCGTGGTGCCGATGCTCGATCGTCTGCGTGAAGTGGCGCCGGTCAGTCTCGCCGTCTCGCTGCATGCGACCAATGACGGCTTGCGTGACGAACTGGTGCCCATCAACCGCAAGTATCCGCTCGCCGAACTGCTCGCCGCCTGTCGCCGCTATGTGGACCGGCAGCCGCGGCGGCGGATCACCTTCGAATACGTGATGCTGGACGGCGTCAACGACAGCCTGGCCGATGCGAAGGCGCTGGTGCGGCTGCTGCGCAACGTGCCATCCAAGGTCAATCTGATTCCCTTCAATCCGTTCCCGGATTCCGGATACCGCACCTCGTCGCCGCAGGCCATCGACCGCTTCCGCGACCTGGTGATGGAGGCCGGGATCGTGACCGTGACGCGACGCACGCGCGGCGACGATATCGATGCCGCCTGCGGCCAGCTCGCGGGCAAGGTCATGGATCGCACCCGGCGCAGCGACCGGATGCGGCAGGACGCCGGGGTTCCGACGTGAGCCGCCGCATCGGCATCGTCGCGGCCATGATGGCCGCGACGCTCGCGCTCGCGGGCTGCGCCAGCGGACCGGCATCCAGGTCGGCGAGCGGTGAATCGCCGGCGCAGATCAATGCGCGGCTCGGCCTGAGCTACATGCAGCAGGGCAACCACGAAGTCGCCATGGAGAAGTTGCAGCGCGCTCTGGAGCAGGATCCCGGGCTCGCCGACGGCCATCACTACATGGCCGAGCTCTACCGGACCCTGCGCAACGAGGAAAAGGCGGAGCAGCACTACCGCAGAGCCTTGCGCCTGGCTCCGAACGATGGCGCCCTGCAGAACAACTATGCCGTGTTCCTGTGCGACAACGGTCACTATGGCGAAGCCGAGGAGCGTTTCCTGCGCGCGGCGCGCACCCCCAACTATCAGCGCTCCGGCGAGGCGTATCAGAACGCGGCCAGCTGCATGATGCGCATCCCGGACCCCGAGCGCGCCAAGGCGCATCTGCGCCGGGCGCTGGAGATCGATCCGCTGGCGCCGTCGGCGCTGCTGCAGATGTCGACGCTGAGCTTCGATACGGGCGAGGAGTTGCCTGCGCGAGCCTTCCTCCAGCGTTTCGAGGCCGTGGCGCGCCACAATGCGCAAAGCCTGTGGCTGGGCGTGCGCATCGAACGGGCGCTCGACAATGCGCCGGCAGCCGAGGATTACGCCCGGCAGCTGCGCGAACAGTTTCCGCGCGCGGAGGAGACCGCCCGCCTGCGTGAGACGGAGTGATCGTGACGGCGGAACATCAGGAAGAGCAGCCGGTCGTTCCCGCAGGGCATGGGGTCGAGGCAAGTGGTCCCTCTCCCGGAGAGGAGTTGCGCCGGGCGCGCGAGGCGAAGGGCTGGTCGCCTGAGTTGGTCGCCGAACGCCTGCGCCTGCATCCCGAGCAGATTCGCGCGCTGGAGGACGACGAGCACGCTGCCTTTCCCGCCCTGATCTTCGTCAGCGGTTACGTGCGCAATTATGCCCGGCTGCTCGATATCGATCCCGCGCCCCTGCTTGCAACGCTGCAGCCGGTGGAGGCCTCCACGCCGGTGATCCGGGTCGAGAGCGGCGCGCCGCGCCGGCGCTTCTCCGTGGATTTCGGACCCGTCGCCGTGACGGCGACGCTGCTTGGCATCGTCGCCGCCGTGCTGCTGATCTGGTTCGGCGCCCGCTCCGGACCGGCGCCGGTGGTGGCGGAGGATGGTTCACCGCCGGCGGCCGCCGCTTTCAGTGTCGCGCCTGAGGAGGAGATTTCGGCACCCTTCGATCAGAGCGCGATGGACGAAGTGCGCGAGGAGCTGGTCCGGGGCGAGCAGGCGACGCCGGCGGCTGCCGTCGACGACGCGGCCGGATCATCCGCCGCCGAACTGGTGCTGCGCTTCAGCGGCGCGTCCTGGGTCGAGATCTCGGACGCGACCGGGCGCCGCCTGGCGGTGCGCATGGGAGCCGATGGCGACGAGCTGCGACTGCGGGGCCAGGCGCCTTTCGATGTGCTGCTCGGTAACGCGCCGAACGTCAGTTTGGAATACAATGGCAGCCCTTACACCGACATTCCGACCAGCCGTCAGAACGTGGCCAATTTCAAGCTCGGATCCGCGGACGGGGAATAGGGACACAGCGCCATGAAATCCACCCACAAGATCACCCGGCGCCGCTCGCGGCAGATTCGCGTCGGCAAGGTGCCTGTCGGCGGCGATGCACCGATCGCGGTGCAGAGCATGACCAACACCGACACCTGTGACGTCGAAGCCACCGTGGCGCAGATCCGTGCGCTGGAAGAGGCGGGAGCGGATATCGTGCGCGTGTCGGTGCCGACCGATGATGCCGCCGAAGCCTTCGGCGCCATCCGTGCGCGGGTGGCGGTGCCGCTGGTGGCGGACATCCATTTCGACCATCGCATCGCGCTGCGGGTCCTCGAACTCGGCGTCGACTGCCTGCGCATCAATCCCGGCAATATCGGACGCGAGGATCGTGTGCGCTCGGTAGTGAGCGCGGCGCGCGATCGCGGCATTCCGATCCGCATCGGCGTCAACGCCGGCTCGCTGGAAAAGGACCTGCAGGCGAAGTACGGCGAGCCCAATGCCGCCGCGCTGGTCGAATCCGCCATGCGCCACATCGATATTCTCGAGCGGCTCGATTTCGCCGATTTCAAAGTCAGCCTCAAGGCGTCCGAGGTGTTCATGGCAGTCGAGGCCTACCGCGACATCGCCGGACGCATCGAGCAGCCCCTGCATCTCGGCATCACCGAGGCGGGCGCGCTGCGCTCGGGCACGGTGAAATCCGCGATCGGCATCGGCATGCTGCTCGCGGAGGGCATCGGCGATACCATCCGCGTTTCGCTCGCCGCCGATCCGGTCGAGGAAGTGAAGGTCGGTTTCGACATCCTGAAGAGCCTGCACCTGCGCAGCCGCGGCATCAATCTCGTCGCCTGTCCCTCGTGCTCGCGCCAGCAGTTCGATGTGATCGCCACGGTGAACGCGCTGGAAGCCCGGCTCGAGGATGTGCGCGAATCGCTGGACGTCGCGGTGATCGGCTGCGTGGTGAACGGGCCCGGCGAGGCGCGGGAAGCGCACATCGGTCTTACCGGCGGTTCGCCGAATCTGGTATTCGTCGATGGCGTGCCGCATCACAAGGTGGCAGGCGAGGAACTGCTCGACGACCTGGAGCGCACGATACGCGCGCAGGTGGCGGCAAGGCGTGCCACCGCCTCTGAAGAAGCTTCGTCCTGAGACACGGAGCGAAGGAACGCGCGGGACGGATCATGGGCGGACGGATACAGGCAATACGCGGCATGCACGATGTGCTGCCGGGCACGGCGGCGATGTGGCGTCGGCTGGAGGAGCGGCTCGGCGCGCTGGCCGGCATGTACGGCTACGAAGAGATCCGGCTGCCGCTGGTCGAGAAAACCGAGCTGTTCGTGCGCACCATCGGCGAAGTCACCGACATCGTCGAGAAGGAGATGTACACCTTCGAGGATCTGGGTGGCGACAGCCTGAGCCTGCGCCCCGAAGGTACGGCCGGATGCGTGCGCGCCTGCCTCGAGCATGGACTGATCCACAACCGGCAGCGGCGCCTGTGGTACATCGGTCCCATGTTCCGGCATGAGCGGCCACAGAAGGGTCGTTATCGCCAGTTCCATCAGTGGGGCGTCGAAGCCTACGGCTTCTCCGGGCCCGACATCGACGCGGAACTGATCCTGATGAGCGCGCGGCTGTGGCGTCAGCTCGGCCTGACCGGGCTGCGCCTGCGACTGAACACACTGGGATCGCCGGCATCGCGCGCCGCCTATCGGGCGGCGCTGGTGACCTACATGCGCGAGCACCTCGACGCGCTCGACGAGGACAGCCGGCGCCGCCTGGATACCAATCCGCTGCGCATCCTCGACAGCAAGAATCCCGCGATGCGCGCGATCATCGACGGCGCGCCGGTACTCATGGATCACCTCGACGAGGAGTCTGCGGCGCATTTCAGCGGACTGCGCGAGTTGCTCGATGCCGCCGGCGTCGACTACGAACTCGACACCCGCCTGGTCCGCGGCCTCGATTACTACGGCTACACGGTATTCGAATGGACCACCGATCGGCTGGGGGCGCAGGGCACCGTGTGCGCCGGCGGGCGCTACGACCGGCTGGTGGAACAGCTCGGCGGCACGGCGACGCCGGCCATCGGCTTCGCGCTCGGCATCGAGCGGGTGCTGGCGCTGCTCGAGGATGAATCGATGCCTGCGGTCGACATCGAAGCGGTGCACGCCTACATCGTTGCCGCCGGCGCGGCCGCGGAGCGCGAGGCCTGGCAACTCGCCGAGCGCCTGCGCGATGCCATGCCCGATCTGCGCCTGTGCCTGCACTGTGGCGGTGGCGCCTTCAAGTCCCAGTTCCGCAGGGCCGATCGCAGCGGTGCGATGGTGGCGCTGGTGCTTGGCGACGATGAAGTCGCGCAGGGTACCGTGAGCGTCAAGTTCCTGCGCGAAGAACGTCCACAGGCCACGGTTACGCGCGGTGAACTGGAGGCGTTCCTGCGTGCCGCCGGCGTGCCGGGCAATGACAAGAATATTGGGGAATGACGATGCAGACCGACGACGAACAACTGGAAGAACTCAAGCGCTGGTGGAAGAAGTACGGCGGTCCGGTCCTCACCGGCCTGGTGGTGGGGCTGGTGCTGGTGTTCGGCGGCCGTGCCTGGTTGGATCAGCAGGAGCGTCAGCGTCAAACCGCGTCGGCGGAGTACGAACAGCTGCGCGGCGAGCTGGCCACGGGAAACCTGGAAGCCGCACGCAGCCGCACCGCGTATCTGACCGACAAGTTCGAGCGCACCCCATATGCCGTGCTTGCCTCGCTCGCGCTCGCCAGCGCGCAGGTCGAGCGTGATCAGCTCGAGGAGGCGCGCGGCAATCTGCAGTGGGCGCTGGACAACGCGCGTGATCCGGAGCCGCAGCATGTCGCGCGGCTGCGTCTGGCGCGCGTGCAGGCCGCGCTCGGTGAGTCCGAGGCCGCGCTGACGACGCTCGGCAACAGCGCTCCTCCCGCTTTCGCAGCCGCTTACGAAGAGCTGCGCGGTGATCTGCATGCCGCCAGCGGCAATCAGCAGCAGGCGCGCGCGGCCTATGAGCGCGCCCTCGAAGCGCTGGAGTTCGGCGCCGGCTCCGAGCTGGTGCAGATGAAGCTGGAAAACCTGGGCGCGCGCGGTTGAGGACGCATCACAAGCTTTCCGGTCTGCTGGCCTGCGCGCTGGCGATCGCCGGCTGCGCCTCGCATCCCCCCGAGATCGAGCTGCCGCCCTTGCCGCGCGTCGCCACGAGCGTCGCGCTCGACGGCGTCTGGTACCGTCAGGGGCAGCCCACGCATCCGGTGGCATATCGGCAGCCCGGCCCGCTGGTCAGCGAAGGGCGCGTATATCATGCCGACCGGCCCGATCGGGTCATCGCCTTCGATGCCGCGAGCGGACGCGAACTGTGGCGCCAGGACCTGCATGGCGACGATGGTGTGCCGGCACATATCAACAGCCGTCTGGGCGCCGGTGTCGACGTCGTCTACGCCGGGACCCAGCAGGGTATCGTCTACGCCTTCGGCGCGGCTGATGGCGAATTGCTGTGGAAGAGCCGCCTGAGCAGTGAAGTGGCGGCGCCGCCGGTCTCCAATGGCCGCCTGGTGGTCGCGCGCAGCAACGATGGCCGCATCTACGGGCTGGATGCGGGCAGCGGCTCGCCGCGCTGGATCCAGGAAGCCGTGGTGCCGCCGCTCAGCCTGCAAGGCGCCAGCCGCGCCCACATCGCCGATGACCGGGTGTACGTGGGCCTCGACAATGGGCGTCTCCTCGCCATCGCCGCGGACAGCGGCGAGGTGCTGTGGGAAACCGCGATCGGTATCCCCGAGGGCCGATCGGAATTCGAGCGCCTGGTCGACCTCGATGCCGATCCGGTGCATGACGGCAGCGCGCTTTATGTGGCCTCCTATCAGGCACGTATCGCATCGGTATCGGCGATCAGCGGTCGCATCCACTGGTCACGGGATCTGTCCAGTCACCAGGGGCTGCGATTCGACGGCGCCAGACTCTATGTCAGCACGGACGATGCGCAGATTCTGGCGCTCGACCCGGACAACGGTGCCATTCTGTGGCGCCAGGACGGACTGAGCGGACGCGAGATCACCGCGCCGGTGCTGCATGGCGACATGGTGGCGGTCGCCGATTTCCGCGGCTACATGCATTTTCTGTCACCCGAGGATGGACGCTTCGTCGGTCGCCTGCGACTGAGCGAGGCGCCGATCACCGCCGATCCGGTGAGCGATGGCGCGCGCGTCTACGTGGTCGATGCGGTCGGCGCGATCCAGGCCATGCAACTGTCGGGCATCGTCCCAGAGGTACCGTGAAACCCGTCGTCGCCCTGGTGGGGCGTCCCAACGTAGGCAAGTCCACGCTGTTCAACCGGCTGACCGGAAGCCGCGCGGCGCTGGTTTCCGATTTCCCCGGTCTGACCCGTGATCGCCAGTACGGCAGCGGCCGCCTCGGCGGCCGACCCTACATCGTCGTCGATACCGGTGGCCTGAGCGGCGAGCGCGAAGGCATCGACGTGCTGATGGAATCGCAGGCCATGCGTGCGGTGATGGAGGCCGATATCGTGCTGTTCCTGGTCGATGGCCGCGCCGGTCTGACCGGCGCGGATCAGACCGTGCTCGAGCAGCTGCGCGCGACCGGTCGTCCGATCGTTCTGGTCATCAACAAGACCGAGGGGCAGCAGCCGGCGATTGCGTTCAGCGAATTCGCGGTCTTCGGCGCGGCCGATGCCTACTGCGTTTCCGCCGCCCATGGCGACGGCGTGGCAACGATGATGGCGGAGGTTCTGGCCCGCTTTGCGCCGGAGGAGGGCGAGGAGGAGAGCGCGGACGCCGAGGTCGATGAGGAGGGCGTCCGCATCGCGCTGGTCGGACGTCCGAATGTCGGCAAGTCCACGCTCACCAACCGCATACTCGGCGAAGAGCGCATGCTCACCTTCGACATGCCGGGCACCACCCGAGACAGCATCTTCATTCCCTTCGAAAGGGACGGAAAACGCTATACTCTGATCGATACCGCCGGTGTCAGGCGCCGCAGCCGGGTCCATGAGGCGATCGAGAAATTCAGCGTCATCAAGGCGCTGCAGGCCATGGAAGCGTCGCACGTGGTGCTGCTGGTGGTGGACGCAAGACAGGGCATCGGTGAGCAGGATGCGCGGCTGCTGGGACACGCGGTGGAGAGCGGGCGTGCCCTTGTCATCGCGGTCAACAAGTGGGACGGCCTGACCACCGATGAACGCGAGGAGATCCGCGAGGCGCTCGATCGCCGGCTGTCCTTCGTCGATTTCGCCGAGATCCATTACATTTCCGCGCTGCATGGCTCCGGCGTGGGTGATCTGTTCCGCGCCATCGACAAGGCTTATGATGCGGGCAGGAAGTCCCTGTCGACGCCCATGCTGACACGTATGCTGCAGGCCGCCGTCGCTCATCATCCGCCGCCGCTGATCCGCGGGCGGCGCATCAAGCTGCGCTATGCCCATCAGGGCGGCCAGCATCCGCCGGTGATCGTCATTCACGGCACACAGACTGCCGAGGTCCCGGACAGCTACCGCCGCTATCTCGAATCCTGCTTCCGCGACGGGCTGGGTCTGGCCGGGACGCCGGTCCGCATTGCGTTTCGCACCAGCGAGAACCCCTACCGCCCGACACCGGCCGCACGCCGGGCGCAGCCGTCCGCGGCAGGCAAGCGCGCCGGCGCGAGGACTGCGGGGACGGATGCCCCGGGCAAGTCTGGCAAGAGCAGGCCGGGCCAGTCCAAGCCCAAGCCGAAGAGCGCTGGCGCCAAGACGAGGAGTGGTGCGGTCAGGAGCAAGAGCGGCGGGAAGAAGCCTGGAGGAAAGGCGCCCGCCCGTCCGCGCAGGGGCGGTTCGCGCTGAGCGTCATGGCCGCGGATCCGCATATCACCGCGGCGATATCGCGCCACATCTGGAACACCAAGTATCGCCACCGGACGGGCGGACACGCCGAACCGGACATCACCCATACCTGGCGCCGCGTGGCCGCCGCACTCGCCGAAGCCGAGCCCGATGGCGGGCGTCGGCTCTGGGGCGATCGCTTCTATCAGGTGCTCGAGGATTTCCGCTTCGTCCCCGGCGGCCGCATCCAGGCCGGCGCCGGAACCGGTCGCCGCGTCACGCTGTTCAACTGCTTCGTCATGGGAACCATCGAAGACTCGACGGACGGCATCTTCGATGCGCTCAAGGAAGGGGCGCTGACGCTGCAGCAGGGGGGCGGGGTCGGCTACGATTTTTCCACGCTGCGACCGCAGGGCTTCGACGCGCATGCGGCGGGCACGGTGGCATCGGGCCCGGTGTCGTTCATGCAAATCTGGGATGCGATGTGCGCGACCCTGCTGTCCACCGGCGCCCGCCGCGGGGCGATGATGGCGACGCTGCGCTGCGACCATCCCGACATCGAGACCTTCATCGCCGCCAAGCAGGATGGCAGCATGCTGCGGCATTTCAATCTCTCTGTGCTGGTCACCGATGCCTTCATGCAGGCGGTGCAGCGCGACGAGGAGTGGCCGCTGGTGTTTCCGGCTGCTGCCGACGAGCCGGGAGTGTGCTCCACCGTGCTCCGGGTGTGGTCGGGAACACCGCTGCCGGTGCGCTGCCGCGTGGTGCGCACGGTTCGCGCCCGCGCCCTGTGGGACGCGATCATGCGCGCGACCTACGACTATGCCGAACCCGGCGTATTGTTCATCGATCGCATCAACCGCGAGAACAATCTCTGGTATCGGGAGCGCGTCAGCGCCACCAATCCCTGTGGAGAAGTGCCACTACCGCCCTACGGCGCCTGCGATCTGGGGTCGATCAATCTGGTGAGATTCGTGCGCCGTCCGTTCACGCCCGAGGCGTCCTTCGACTTCGACGGCGTGGCGGAAGTGGCGCAGACCGCGGTGCGCATGCTCGACAACGTCATCGACGTCTCGCGTTATCCGCTGGAGGCGCAGGCGCGGCAGGCGCAGGGATCGCGCCGCATCGGTCTCGGCATCACCGGTCTCGCCGATACGCTGCTCATGCTCGGCATGCTCTACGGCGACAGGGCTTCGCTCGACTTCGCCGCCAGGGTGGTGCGCACGCTCTGCCACGCGGCCTATCGCGCCTCGATCGGACTCGCGCGGGAGAAAGGGCCTTTTCCCTTCTTCGAGCGCGAGCAGTATCTTGCCGGACCCTTCGTGCAGTCGCTGCCGGAGGACATCAGGGACGGCATCGCCGGGCACGGCATCCGCAACAGTCATCTCATCGCCATCGCGCCGACGGGGACGATCAGCCTGCTCGCCGACAACGTGTCGAGCAGCCTGGAGCCGGTCTTCGATTTCGCCTATCGCCGCCGGGTGCTCGAACTCGACGGCAGCCATACCGAATACGAGCTGCGTGATCATGCGTGGACGCTGTGGCAGAAGCTGCGGCCGGGCGAGCCGCTGCCCGGGCACTTTGTCACCGCGCGGCAACTGGCGCCGGAGACGCATCTGGCCATGCAGGCGGCGGTACAGCCCTGGGTCGATCATGCCATTTCAAAGACGATCAACATCCCCGCGGACCATTCCTATGAGTCGTTCAAGGATGTTTACCTGCGGGCCTGGGAGCAGGGCCTCAAGGGCTGCACCACCTTCCGCCCCAACGAGGTGACCGGCGCGGTGCTGAGCACCGCCGGTGACGGCTTCGAGCGTGCACTGCATTGCTGCGATCCGGATCGGGAGGCGGATTGATCGTGCTCCGCCCCGCGGCTGCCGGCTCGCGGGCGCTGACAGTTCAGGGCGCCGCCGAGCGCTCCAGGTTGCGCTCCATCTCCCGCAGCAGCTTGCGCAGCAGAGACTTCAGCACCGCCGGACCGATGAAGGGCGGCACCGCGAAATCGGGTTCCATCTCGGCGCGCAGGCGCAGGAGGGTGCCGTTGGCGGAGGGTTCGATCTCCCAGCGTTCCCTGCCGTAGCGGAAGTCGCCGGCGCCGCGGACGCTGGTGCCGGTGACGAGGCGGCCTGCGGCGTCCGCCCTGAAGAGGGTGACCTTCTCCGCCTGGGTGCAGAAGAACAGGATGCAGTCGCGCACGACCATCGACACCGGACGGGCGTCGCCGCTGCCACCGGCATTCGCTTCCCCGCCCGACGCCGGGTCCACGAACCCGGCCTGATGTATCACCCGCGACAGCCCTGTCCAGCGCTCGGGTTCATGGAACAGGCGCAGGACATCTGCGGGCGGAACATCGATCTGGACTTCAAACTGGACGTGGAAGCGGCGCTGCTCGCGCTTGACCTTCAGATCGAGGATGTCAGCCGCGGCCGGGACGCTGGCCAGCGCAGTGCAGAGCAGCAGGCAGCGCGGCCACGCGCGCAAGGATCACTCTCCTTCGGCCACGAACAGCCGCGGGTCGACGCGGGCGTCGTTCAGGCTCACCGTCCAGTGCAGATGCGGACCGGTGGCGCGGCCGCTCTTGCCCACCGTGCCGATCACATCGCCGCTCGCGATGCTCATGCCTTCCTCCACGCGGATCTCGTCGAGATGGCAGTACATGGTGATCAGGCCCTGGCCGTGATCGAGAAAGACGGTGCGGCCGTTGAAGTAATAGTCTCCGGTATCGATCACCGTCGCCGGTGCCGGTGCGATCACTGGCGTGCCGAGCGGTGCGGCGATGTCGAGCCCGCTGTGGGGACGGCGTGCTTCGCCGTTGAAGAAGCGCCGCAGGCCGAAGGCGCTGCTTTCCCGGCCTTGCACCGGCAGGCGGAAGCGCAGTGGCGGTTCGGCGTGCTCCGCCCAGCGGGCATAGAGCGTGCGCATGTGCGTGCTCTCGGAGGCGATGCGGCGCAGGTCCTCCTCGGGCGGCGTCACCATGCGCCGGTCGGCGAGCGTGATGTGCTGTTCTTCGTAGGCCTTGTCCATGACGTCGAAGGCGAGACGGATGCCGGCGGGACGCATTTCGGCTTCCTGTGCTCCGGGCGCGGTTTCCAGCGGAATGCCGATCACTGCGGTCCAGCCGTCCTCGCCGCGCATCACCATCACCCGTCGGTCACGATACCAGACCTCGGGCGGATCGCCATCGCTTGCGCCGAGCGGCAGCAGGATCATGCCGCCGGGCACGGGGGCCGGCGCAGGCAGGGCAGCGGCCGGGGAGAGCAGCGGAAGGGCCGACAGCAGGGCCGCCAGGGCGGCATGGGCGAATCTGTGCATGGTGCTCGTTTCCTTGTGTAGCGGGGCAGCTACTGCGGGGTCAGACCCCATGGGTCTGATCCCCGCCCCTTTGGTCGCCCCTTTGCCTATTCGCCGTCCGTTGCCGCCAATACGCGGCAACGCAGGCTGCCGCGGGCAAGGCGGGCATCGATCTCCTCGCCGATGGCGGCGTTCCGCGCATCGACGAGCACGCGTCCGTCATCCTGCCTGACCACCGCGTAGCCGCGCGCCAGGGTGGCGAGCGGACTGAGGGCCTCGAGTGCCCCGGCGCGATGCTCCAGGCGGCCGCGCAGCCGTTCGAGCCGGGCATACATTGCGGCGAGCAGGTGGCGGTGCTGCGCCGCGGCGCGATTGCAGGCGGACCGGATCGCCGGCAGCGGCGAATGCCGGAGCAGGCGCGCGCGCGTTTCCCGAAGCTGCATGTTGCGGCGCTCGAGAAGAGCGTGCAAGGCGCGGGCTGCGCGACGTTCGAGTTCGTCGACGCGCTGGGCCTGCTGGCGCAGGCGCTGCGCCGGGTGCTGGTGGTGAAGGCGCTGTGCCAGCCATTGCAGACGTTCGCCACGTCGCTCGAGGGCGACTTCGGCCAGGCTGGCGATGCGCGCTTCGAGGCGGGCGTAGTGCCGCAGCCATTCGGCGCCGTCGGGGCTGACGCATTCCGCGGCACCCGAGGGTGTGGGCGCGCGCAGATCGGAAACGAAGTCGGCGATGGTGAAGTCGGTTTCGTGACCGACGCCGGATACCAGCGGAATATCGCAGTCGGCGATGGCGCGCGCCACGACTTCCTCGTTGAAAGCCCACAGATCCTCGAGCGAGCCGCCGCCCCGGCACAGGATGAGCACGTCGCAATCGCGCCGCTCCGAGGCGAGGCGGATGCTGCGCGCGATTTCCGCACCGGCCGTCCGCCCCTGGACCGGGACTGGATAGATGAGCACGGGAATGGCCGGGAAGCGCCGACGCAGCACGGTGAGTACGTCGCGCACCGCCGCACCGGTGGGTGAGGTGATGACGCCGATGCGGTGCGGCAGTTCGGGCAGGGCGCGCTTGCGTTCGGCTGCGAACAGTCCCTCGGATGCCAGTCGCGCTTTCAGTTCCTCGAAGGCGCGGCGCAGCGCGCCGTCGCCCGCTTCCTCCATGTGCTCGACGATGAGTTGATAGTCGCCGCGCGGCTGGTAGAGACTGACCCGCGCGCGCAGCACCACGCGGGCGCCATCGGCGGGCCGGAAGCGCAGGGTCTGGCGGCGGCTGCGGAACATGGCGCAGCGGACCTGGGCCTCGGCATCCTTGAGCGAAAAATAGAGGTGACCGGAGGAGGGCGCGGCGAGATTCGACAGTTCGCCTTCGACGCGGACGGAGGCGAACTCCCCCTCGAGCAGGGCGCAGACCTCGCGATTCAGGCGTGCGACGGTGTAGATGTCCCTGCCGGCAGAATCGGCCGCAGGGAACCACAGGCGCGGCGTATCGTCGGAGTTCATGGCGGTCCGCGGAGAAAAAAGGGCATTATTCCATGGAGTTGTCAGGTTTACCAGCCGCCGTCGGATCCCCTATAATAAGCCAATTTACCTCCAGGCAGGCCCCCCATGAGAATCGCTCAGGACGCACTTACCTTCGATGATGTCTTGCTGGTCCCCGACCATTCCGTCGTCCTGCCCCGTGAGGTCGGATTGACCACCCGGCTGACACGGAAAATCGCCCTCAACGTTCCCATCGTGTCCGCCGCCATGGATACGGTCACCGAGGCCCGGCTGGCCATCGCACTGGCGCAGGAGGGCGGCATCGGCATCATTCACAAGAACATGTCGGCCGAACAGCAGGCGTTCGAGGTCAGCAAGGTCAAGAAGTTCGAGAGCGGTGTCATCAAGGATCCGATTTCGGTGACGCCGCGCACCAGCATCCGCGAGGTGCTGGAGATCACCCGTGCCAACCAGATTTCCGGTGTGCCGGTGGTGGAGGGCGACGAGCTGCTTGGCATCGTCACCAGCCGTGACCTGCGCTTCGAGACTCGCCTCGACCAGCCGGTGTCCACCATCATGACGCCGAAGGAGCGCCTGGTGACGGTGCCCGAAGGCGCGGAGCGCGCCGACATCATCGGCCTGCTGCACCAGCATCGCATCGAGAAGGTGCTGGTGGTCAATGAAAAGTTTCTGCTGCGCGGCCTGATCACGGTCAAGGACATCCAGAAGTCCACCGATTATCCGCGCGCCTGCAAGGATGCTCACGGCCGCCTGCGTGTCGGCGCGGCGGTGGGCACCGCGGACGACGGTCGTGTCGAGGCGCTGGTCGCCGCCGGCGTGGATGTGATCGTGGTCGATACGGCGCATGGTCATTCGCAGCGCGTCCTCGACAAGGTGCGCAGCATCAAGGAAGCCTATCCCGACATGCAGGTGATTGGCGGCAACATCGCCACCGCCGAGGCGGCGCACGCGCTGGTGGATGCGGGCGCGGACGGCGTGAAGGTCGGCATCGGGCCGGGCTCGATCTGCACCACGCGCATCGTTACCGGCGTCGGTGTGCCGCAGGTGACCGCGATCGCCAACGTCGCGGCCGCCCTGAAGGAATCCGACGTGCCGCTCATCGCCGATGGCGGCATTCGCTATTCCGGGGACATCGCCAAGGCCATCGCGGCCGGGGCGCATGCGGTGATGATCGGCAGCATGTTCGCCGGCACCGAGGAATCCCCGGGCGAGGTCGAGCTCTATCAGGGGCGCTCCTACAAGGCCTACCGCGGCATGGGCTCGCTGGGTGCGATGTCGGATTCGTTCAGTTCCGCCGACCGTTATTTCCAGGACGCCGACGCCGGCGTCGAGAAGCTGGTGCCGGAGGGCATCGAGGGCCGGGTGCCGTACAAGGGCACGGTGGTCGCGATCATCCATCAGCTGGTTGGCGGTCTGCGCGCCAGCATGGGCTACACCGGTTCGCGCAACGTCGAAGAGATGCGCACCCGGCCGAAGTTCGTGCGCATCACCGGCGCGGGCATGCGCGAGAGCCACGTGCACGACGTGACGATCACCAAGGAAGCGCCGAACTACCGGATCGATTGAGAAGGAACGGGATGGGAGGGGGCCTCCAGCAAGCCGGCGGCGTCCCTTCCTTCCATCTTTGTAATCAGCGTCAGGCTTTCATACTTTCAACTCTTTCCTCACGGTGCGCGCTCCTTGACCTCTGACAGCAACATTCATTCCGACCGCATTCTGATCCTGGATTTCGGTTCACAGTACACCCAGCTCATCGCGCGCCGGGTGCGCGAGGCGGGGGTCTATTGCGAGATTCATCCGTGGAGCGCCGATGATGCCGTGCTGCGTGCCTTCGCGCCGAGCGGCATCATTCTGTCCGGTGGTCCGGATACGGTGACCGCGGCCGAGACCGGGCGCGCGCCGCAATCGGCATTCGAGCTCGGGGTGCCGGTGCTCGGCATCTGCTACGGCATGCAGACCATGGCGGCGCAGCTCGGCGGCCAGGTCGAATCGGCGCGGCGGCGCGAGTTCGGTTACGCGCAGGTGCGCGCGCGTGGCCATACGCGCCTGCTGCGCGACATCGAGGACCACGCCACACCGGAAGGCTACGGCATGCTCGACGTGTGGATGAGCCACGGCGATCACGTCGTCGCCCTGCCGCCCGGCTTCAAGCTGATGGCGAGCACCGACAATGCGCCCATCGCGGGCATGGCCGACGAAGAGCGCAGGTTCTACGGCGTGCAGTTCCATCCCGAAGTGACGCATACCCGTCAGGGACAGCGCATCCTCGAACGCTTCGTGCATGAAATCTGCGGCTGTGGCGCGCTGTGGACGCCGGGCAACATCATCGAGGATCTGATCGCGCAGGTGCGCAGCAGCGTCGGCCAGGATGAGGTGATCCTCGGCCTGTCCGGTGGTGTTGATTCCTCGGTGGTGGCGGCGCTGCTGCACCAGGCGATCGGCGATCAGCTCACCTGCATCTTCGTCGACACCGGCCTGCTGCGCCTGCATGAGGGCGACCAGGTCATGGCGGTGTTCGCGCAGCACATGGGCGTCAAGGTGATTCGGGTGGACGCCGAACAGCGTTTCCTGTCGGCGCTGGCCGGCGAAGCGGATCCCGAGCGCAAGCGCAAGATCATCGGTCGCGCCTTCGTCGAAGTGTTCGAGGAAGAGGCGGCGAAGCTGCCGCGCGCCCGCTGGCTGGCACAGGGAACGATCTATCCCGACGTGATCGAGTCCGGCGCCAAGGGCGGCAAGGCGGCGGTGATCAAGTCGCACCACAACGTCGGTGGCCTGCCCGAAGACATGAAGCTGGGGCTGGTCGAACCGCTGCGTGAGCTGTTCAAGGACGAGGTGCGGCGCATCGGCGTCGAACTCGGCCTGCCAAGCGACATGATCTACCGGCATCCCTTCCCGGGGCCGGGGCTCGGCGTGCGAATTCTCGGCGAAGTGAAGAAGGAATACGCCGATATGCTGCGCGAAGCCGATGCCATCTACATCGAGGAACTGCGCGACACTGGCTGGTACGACAAGGTGAGTCAGGCCTTCACCGTGTTCCTGCCGGTGAAGTCGGTGGGCGTCATGGGCGACGAACGCCGCTACGAATATGTCGTCGCACTGCGCGCCGTGGAAACCATCGACTTCATGACCGCCCGCTGGGCGCACCTGCCCTACGAACTGCTGGAGCGCGTCTCCAACCGCATCATCAACGAAGTGCGCGGCATCTCGCGCGTCGCCTACGACATCTCCAGCAAGCCGCCGGCAACGATCGAGTGGGAGTGA
>JAVEZY010000015.1:0-53286 GCA_034002745.1 Gammaproteobacteria bacterium | reverse complement strand
TGCTGGCGATGGAACTGTGGAACCGCTGCGAGCGCAATATCGAAGCGTGGCGCCGGGAACTCTCCGCGCCGGCGCCAGCCGAGCGCGCCGATGTATGGCCGGAGATGGAGCATGTTCCCGGATTCGATCCGCACGGCGCGAGTTGTCCCGGACCGGTGCGCCGGACCCTGGAACACCTCGCATCCGTGAGCAGCGGAGACGCGCTGACCTGGCTCCAGCGCCATCGCGAGGCCCTCGAAGACATCACCCGCTGCCCGCTGGCCATGACCGGGGTCGCCGCCGCGGCGTTCATCGATCTCGGGTTCACATCGGCACAGGCGGAGTACATCTATCTCATCCTGCGCCTCCCCGGCGCCGCGGCGCACGCCCTGGAGCAGCAGGAATTCGGCTTCCGGCACTTTCCTTTCTTTCAGGATGCGGTGCATCTGACTGATGATCCTGGCGAGCGCAGCGCGTGAGATCGAGCATGTCGGGAAGACCTGAGGACGCCGACTTGTTACCGGTAGATCAGCACAAGGAACAGTCGAGTTGAGTAGCCCCGACAAGCTGCTGAAGTATGAAGATAGCTGGCCTACCGACAAGGGCCTGGCCTTTGCGGGACAGCGGGTCGTCTATCGCGGCGCCGATCTCTTCTCCGACCTGTTGAACGTGCGATGGATGACGCTGTTCCTTCTCGGCATAACCGGGCGCCGGTTCACCGACAGGCAGATCGATCTGTTCGAATCGCTCTGGTCGCTGTCGACGAGCTATCCGGACCCGCGCATCTGGAACAATCGCGTCGCCGCGCTCGCCGGGACATGTCGGAGTACCGGGGCGCTCGGACTGAGTTCGGCAATCGCTGTATCCGAGGCCCGGATCTATGGCTTTCAGCCGATCATCCGCGCCTATGACTTCATCGTGCAGGCGAATCGGATGCGCCTTCAGGGCGAGGATTTGACCCTTCTGGTGCTTCAGGAGCTGAAGCGGAACAGAACTATCGCCGGCTATGCACGCCCCCGGATAAACGCCGATGAGCGTATAGAGCCTCTGGGAAAGCGCGCTGATGCCCTTGGATTTGGCGGTGGCGAACACCTGGAAACCGCGCGAGAGATAGAGCGCATTCTGATAGCTCAGCGCTATCGTCTGCGCATGAATGTGGCTGCCATGGCGGCGGCTCTGGCTGCCGATCAGGGATTGTCGAGAAATGAGTACTACCAGTTCGTCCTCCCCTGCTTCATCGCAGGAATGTCGCCCTGCTTCATGGACGCGGACGACAAGCCCGCCGGAGTATTCATGCCCTTGCGGTGCGACCGCATCCAGTATTCCGGATCACCCCGCCGCCGCTGGCGCTGACTGCGGCACGCCCGCGCTTCATTCTGCAGCGTAGCGACTACAACTAAAGTATTATTCCGGGCTGGTCGCTATGTGTGCTAACGAATCCCTCTGGTTGTCCGATATGAACATGCAGAATCGCTTAATTAAGACCGCGGGAGTGCTGGGGCTTTGCATCTGGTTTTCCGCTGCGGTCTCGTCCACGCTGGAGGAGACGCACCTCGAACGCGCCTACGGAGACGAGGCTTTCATCAGCATCGCGACCGGTGCGCGCCAGCTCCTGTCTCAGGCACCGGCGGTCGCATCGGTCATCACCGCCGCGGACATCCGCGCCATGGGTGCGACGGATCTGGACCAGGTGTTGGCAGCCGTTCCAGGCCTCCATGTATCCACATCGCCACGTGCCTATAGCCCCCTTTATTCGATCAGAGGAATCTACTCTGAAAGCAATCCCCAGGTACTGGTCCTCGTCAACGACATCCCCATTACCAACGTGTACGTCGGGGACCGCGGTCAGGTCTGGGGTGGGATGCCTATCAACAATATCTCCCGCATCGAGGTCATCCGGGGACCCGGCTCGGCCTTGTACGGAGCCGATGCCTTTGCCGGCACCATCAACATCATCACGAAGAGCAGCGAAGAGATCGGCGGCACGCAAGTGGGAGCACGCGGCGGCTCGTTCGATACCGGCGAAGGATGGCTGCTGCATGGCAGCCAGTGGCAAGGATTCGATATTGCCTTCGCCCTGGAGGCAGGCACCACGTCCGGCCACGATGGCATCATCGCCGCGGACGCACAAACCGCCTTTGACGCAACGATCACCAGCGCATCGCTCGCGCCCGGTTCGGTAAACCTCGACAGAGACTGGCTGGACGCCCGGATCGACCTTTCCCGCGGACCATGGCGGCTTCGCCTGGGGCATCAGGCGCGTGACATCGGCACCGGCGCCGGGGCGGCGCTGGCGCTGGATCCTCGTGGCAGCGGCACCGCCCATCGCAGCAACGTCGATCTCACCTACAGCGCTCCGCTGGCACATTACTGGGACATCACGGGAACACTGAGCTTCCTCGACACCAACACGGAAACCGATCTGGTGCTCTACCCGCCGGGAGCATTCGGCTTCGCCGAGGGAGTCATCGGCAGCCCCCAGGTATACGAGCGCCACACGCGGCTCGCCCTGTCAGCCTTCTATCATGGCTTCGACCGGCATCAGGTCCGCATCGGCGCCGGGGCGTCTCACAATGACATGCACAAGGTGCGGGAGTTCAAGAACTATGTTCAGGCGCTCCCTCCAACCTTGTTCGCTCCCTTGCTGCCGGATGGATCGGTCGCCGATGTCAGCGCCGACCCGACACAGGTATTCATCAGACCGAATGACCGGAAGGTATTCTATGTATTCGTCCAGGACGAATGGAGCATCGCCCCGGCATGGCGGCTCACCACCGGGATCAGATACGATCATTACTCCGATTTCGGCGACACCACCAATCCCCGCATTGCGCTGGTCTGGCAGGCCGCGCACGACTTGACCACCAAGCTGATGTACGGACGTGCTTTCCGCGCCCCGTCCTTCAGCGAACTGTACAATATCAACAATCCGCTCGCCATCGGCAACAAGAAACTGCAGCCGGAAACCATCGACACCTATGAACTCGCACTGCGGTATGCGCCATCGTACTGGTTCGATATCGGCGTGAACCTGTACAACTACCACATGAGTGATGTCATTCGTTTTTCCCCCAACACCGGTGTCGCGGAAAATTTTGGCACCGTTGAGGGGCGAGGCTTCGAAGTGGAGACCCGTATTTCGCCGATCGACAGCCTATCGGTATCCGCCAACTATGCGTATCAGTGGTCGAAGGACAAGGATAGCGGAGATGTGATCGCGAACACGCCCCGCAACCTCCTTTATATGCTGGCGAGCTGGAGACCCGTGCATAATGTTTCCATGAATATGCGCCTTTCGTGGGTAGCCAATCGCGCTCGCGACGTTGGAGACGCAAGACCGGCGCCCGACGACTACGCGATCACGGATGTAACGATTAGATACAATCCATCTGACTGGCCCTGGAGTTTCGCCGCATCCGTCCGCAACCTTTTCGACGAGAAGGCTGTCGAACCCAGCCCGAGGATGCTGGGACCTGGCATTCCGATGATTCCGGGCGATCTGCCATTGGCCGAACGGAGCTTTTTCGTCGAGGCGAACTATCGCTTTCGATAGTCGATCCGCGAAGAAGATTTGAATAACGTCTGCAGGCACCGGCAATCGCCAGCCAACATCGAGTCAGCATGGACCTGATACTGCGAGCCCAACGGATTGGCGTCATGGTGAACGCAGTATTCCTGTTCGCCCTGCTCTCCGGCCTTGTGTTCTCACCAATCGCAGCCGCCGCGGAGCCCGTCGTCGGCGTGGTATATCCCGATATCCGCGAACCGTTCCGGAGCGTCTTCATCAGTATCGCCAAGGGTATCGGTGCGAAGCTGGGGACCGATCCGCAGATGCTTCCGCTGGCCGATTCCCAGGCGGTACAGGACGTGGCGAGCTGGGCACGATCCGAGAATATCGAGGTCATCGTGGCCCTTGGCAGTCGTGGCCCTGCAATAAGCGATGCGCTTTCGGACGCGATGCCGGTCATTGTCGGCGCCGTGCACATTTCGCCCGATCTGCTCGATAAACGTTATGCGGGGGTATCGCTCAACCCGGATCCCCTCCTGCTGCTCGAGCGCTTGCGGACCTTCGCCCCGACCGTCAGACGCGTGACGGTGATCTATCATCGCGAGCGTGAATCCTGGATGATCGACCGGGCTGCGGACACCGCACGCAGGCTAGGCCTGGAGCTCAACGCCATCCCCGTCGATCGCTTGCAGGAGGCGGTCGGTGCCTACGGGGAAGTGCTCGCCAGTCTGCGCAGCGGCACCGACGCTCTGTGGTTGTCGCAGGACAGCGCGGTGCTGGATGAGCAGGCGGTTTTGCCAATGATCCTCCGTGAGGCGTGGAACAGAAAGCTCATCGTGTTTTCCAGTAATCCGGGACACGTGAGACGAGGCGTCCTCTTTGCGCTCTATCCGGATAACTACGCAATGGGCACCCGCCTTGGCGCAATGACTTTGGAATTTGCCGCCAAAGGCAACGGCAATCCGAAGACCCAGGGACTCCGGGTGCTGCGAGATATATCAGTTGCATTGAACGTTCGTACCGCGAATCATATCGGTTTGAGATACCCCAAAGAGGTTCTGCAAGCGATCGATCTGGTATTCCCGTTGATGTGAGACATGCGATGAGCAGGATGATACGGTTCGGTAACATACGATGGCATCAGATGAGCTTTCGCCAGCAGCTCGTGGTCGTCTTCTGTACCGGTATCGTTCTTGCTTCGCTGACAGCCTCCACGGTCATCACCATTCTTACAGCGCAGACCATCCGCGACCGCTTCATTCTCGAAGGACATCGGGCGGTGGAGACGCTCGCGGTGCAGTCTACGCTGGCCCTGCTCTACCAGAGCCCGGACAACGGGCGGGACTATGCCGAGATGGTGTTCGGCGCACCCGACGTGACCGGTGTCGCCATCATCGACCTCTCCGGCGATGTCCTGCTGGCGCTTGGCACTGCCAGCGAGGATGCCGGCATCGAGCTCGGATCGATCCGCAATACGGTCACCGTCGAGCGCGGCAACGCCTGGGTGTTCGCGGCACCGGTCTATACCAATCCAGCGCCGGAGCTCGCCAGCGATTCACCGTTCACCGTCAACCCCGCGCCACCCGAGCTGCTCGGCCACGCACTGGTCGTGATGGGCACGGACACCCTCAGGGAGGTTTCCGGCGACATCATGGGGACCAACCTGCTGATCTCCGGAGCTCTGGCCGGAGGACTGCTCGCGGGGCTGCTGTTCGTCACGGGACGCGTCACCCGTCCGGTCCGCCTGCTCGCCGAAACCATGCGCCGCGCCACCTCCGGCGAAAGGCGGATACGGGCCGAGATTGCGGGTCCGCGCGACGTCACCGAGATGCAGCAGGCTTTCAACACCATGATGGAGGTGCTGACCGCCCGGGAATCGGAACTCAAGAAGGCGCGCGATGCCGCGCTGGAATCGGCCCGGATCAAGGGCGAGTTCGCCGCCACCGTCAGCCACGAGTTGCGCACCCCCCTGAACGGCGTGCTCGGCATGCTCGAACTGCTCAGGGACATGGGGCTTTCCGAGAAGCAGGCGGATTACATCGAAGTCGCCCGTGCATCGGGAGAAGTGCTGCTCGCCCTCATCAACGACATTCTCGACTTCTCGCGCAACGACTCCGGTGGCCCCGAGACCATCACCGAGGACTTCGAACTCCGCGCGATCCTCGACGAGACCGTCGGACTCACCGGCAGCGAAGCCCGGCGCAAGGAGATCGACCTGGGATTCACCATCGCTCCGGACGTCCCGGAGGCGGTCCACGGCGATTCCCGGCGCCTGCGTCAGGTGCTGCTGAATCTGGTCGGCAATGCGCTCAAGTTCACCGAATCGGGAGAAGTGCGGATCTCGGTGAGCAAGGACGTGACCGAAGTCGACAGCGGACTCCTGCGCTTCGAAATCGCCGACACCGGAATCGGCATTCCCGCCAGCGGACTCGAACACATTTTCGAACCCTTCCGCCAACTCGACGGCTCGACCACCCGGCGCTACGGCGGCTCGGGCCTGGGGCTGGCGATCTGCCGCCAGCTGGTGGAGTTTTCCGGCGGGCGCATCGGGGTTCGAAGCACGGAAGGCGAAGGCAGCGTGTTCTGGTTTACGCTGCCGCTGGCTCCTGCTTCCCAGCCGGTTGCGCCGCTGGTTCCCGCTGAAGCGCGATTGCGCGGAAAACGCCTCATCGTTGCGGACGCCAGTGGCATTGCGCGCGCGCAGATCATCCAGACCTGCGAGCGCTGGGACATGCAGGTGACGGCGGTCGCAAGCGCGCGTCAACTGATCGAGCGGCTCCGCGCCGCCGGCATGTCCGGTTTCGATCTGGTGCTGATCGACGACGATCTCCCGGACGAGGATCGCAGATCGTTCGAATCGCTCGCGCGCGTCATCGCCAGCCATACGGCGGCGCCGATTCTCCTGCTCAGTGATCAGGCCACGCTCCAGCCCTCGGAACTGCTGCCGATCGCGGGGTTCATCGACAAGCCCGTTCGCACCTCTCTGCTGCAGAAGCAGCTTCTGGAGGGCCTGACCCAAGCCGTCGCCGACGAGGAGGAAGTCGCCCAGGATGCGCTGCCCGCCCAGGCGGTCGTCCTCGTCGTGGAGGACAACCGCGCCAACCAGATCGTGGTCGCAGGCATGCTCGAGCGGTTGGGGCTGGAGCCGGCGCTGGCATCGGGCGGACAGGAGGCGATCGACCTGCTCACCTTGAGGCGCTTCGACCTGATTCTCATGGACTGCAACATGCCGGACATGGACGGCTTCCAGACCACGGCAGCGATCCGGAGCATGGGCGACAACCCGGCGAGTCTCACCCCCATCATTGCCATGACCGCCAACGTGCAGGAGGGAGACGCCGAGCGCTGTCTCGCGGCGGGAATGGACGATTACCTGCCCAAGCCGCTCAAGCTGTCCGCGCTGCGCGACAAGCTGTGCGGCTGGATAGACCGCCGCAGCGGCGAAATGCCCGAACCCCGGATACCGGTAGCCGCTGCACCCAAGGATCCGCCCCGTCTCGACGAAGCCTTCCTCGAGGATCTGCGCGCAACGCTGGGATCCTCCTTCGCCCGGATGCTCGCGGTTTTCCGCGAGGATCTGCCGGCTTATATCGAAGCACTGCAGCAGGGACTCGACGCACAGTCAGCGGAACGCGTGATCAATGTCGCCCACACCATCAAGGGTAGCGCGGCGAACATCGGCGCCCAGCGCCTGTCGGAGGTGTGCAAACGCATCGAGGCCGCCGCGGGCAATGGTGATCTCGATACCGCGGCCGAACTGCATGTGCTCGCCACGGCGGAGGGCGCCGAGCTCGTCCGCCTGCTCGACCGCCACGGCGCGGTCGAGCCCGAAACCAGCAGGCGCGATACCGCATCGCATCCGGCCTGCATCCTGGTGGTGGACGACGACCGGGCGACCCGCTTCGCCCTGCGCAACGTGCTCGAGGAAGAAGGCTACGTGGTGGTGGAGGCGCATGACGGATCCAATGCGCTGGATCGCTGCCGCGAGCGGACACCGGACCTCATTCTCATGGACGCCAGAATGCCGGTGATGGACGGATTCTCGGCCTGCCAGTTCATCAAGGAGCACGAGGAATACGCGCACATACCGGTACTGATCATCACCGGTCTCGAGGATGACGACTCGATCGAACGCGCCTTCGCCGTCGGCGCCACGGACTACGTATCGAAGCCGCTCAACTTCTCCGTGCTGCGCCGGCGCATCGCCCATCTGATGAACGCCAGCCGCGCCGAGCATACGATGAGGCGGCTTGCCTACAGCGATGCGCTCACCGGGCTGCCCAACCGCGTCCAGTTCACCAACCAGCTGAACCGGCTGCTGCAGGCGCGCCGCGACCAGGGAGAATCGGTCGCTGTCATGTTCATCGACATCGACCGCTTCAAGCTGATCAACGACACGCTGGGTCATGACGCGGGCGACATGCTGCTCAAGATCGTCGCCGAACGGGTCTCCGGCGCGGTGCGCGAGAATGACCTCGTCGCCCGTCTCGGCGGTGACGAGTTCACCATCATCATCGACAACGTCGACTCGCGCGAGGTGCTGGCAACGATCGCGCGCAAGATCTGCCAGGCATTCACCCGCCCCGTCGTATTCCTGGACCGCGAGATCTTCATCACCCTGAGCATCGGCATCTCCACCTTCCCGCACGATGCCTCCGACCTCGCGAGCCTGATGAAGCACGCCGACACGGCGATGTTCCATGCCAAGCGCTATCGCAACGACTTCCGCTTTTTCGAGAGCGACATGGCCGCCGATGTCTCGCGCCGTCTCGAGCTCGAGAACGATCTGCGCCGCGCCATCGAGCGCAACGAGCTGGTCGTCTATTACCAGCCGCAGGCGTACGCCGCGAACGGCGAAGTGGTGGGCATGGAAGCGCTGGTCCGCTGGAGACATCCCCGCCGCGGCCTGGTGTCTCCGCTCGATTTCATCCCGCTGGCCGAGGAAATCGGACTCATCGACGCCATCGGCGAGATCGTGCTGCGCGCCTCGTGTCATCAGCTTCGCACCTGGCTCGACCGCGGCTATGGGCCGCTGCGTCTGGCGGTCAATATTTCCGGACGACAGCTCGAGAAGCGCGAGATCATCTCCGTGGTATCCGACGCGCTGATCGCCAGCCAGATCCCCTCGAGCCACCTCGAGCTGGAGATCACCGAGAGCGTGATCATGGAGCACGCCGAGGACATGATCGAGGTGTTCCGGCGCTTCAAGGACATGGACCTGCAGATCGCGATCGATGACTTCGGCACCGGCTACTCTTCCCTCGCCTATCTCAAGCGCTTTCCGGTGGATACGATCAAGATCGATCGTTCCTTCGTACGTGGCGTGCCGGGGGATCATGAGGATGTCGCGATCGTCACCGGCGTCATCGCGATGGCGCGGGGTCTCGGGCTGAAGGTGGTTGCCGAAGGCGTGGAGAGCCAGGACCAGTTGGCTTTCCTGCGCGAGCGGGGCTGCGACTACATCCAGGGCTTCCATCTCAGCGAACCTCTGCCCGCGGAGGAGTTCGAGCGCCGTTTCCTGGTCCCGCGACTGGTCGCGCGGACGGGCGACAGCAAGATCGCGGCGTTCAAACCCAAGGCCTGAGCCGATACCCCGACGTGGGTCCGGTCCGGGGATCTGGTATCATGGGCCAAGTTGTCCCGTGGTCCGGTTGCTCCGGAGGAAAACGGCGATGCCTCACTCCCCTTCCCTCGGTCCGGTCGCCGGCGACGCGTTGATCGTCGTCGACGTCCAGAACGATTTCCTGCCGGGCGGCGCCCTGGCTGTTCCGCGCGGCGACGAGGTTGTGTCGGTGGTGGGCCGCTACCTTCGCCTCTTTCACGAACGTGCCCTGCCGATCTACGCCACTCGTGACTGGCATCCGCCAAACCACGTGTCATTCCGGGAACAGGGCGGCCCATGGCCTCCTCACTGCGTCGCGGGCACGCTCGGCGCGGCCTTTGCCCCCGGTCTGCGGCTGCCACCCGGGACCGTGGTGGTGAACAAGGCCGATCGGCCGGACGAGGATGCCTACTCGGCTTTCCAGGGCAGCGATCTGGCGGGGCGCCTGCGTCAGGCCGGGATACGTCGGCTGTTCATCGGCGGTCTCGCCACCGACTACTGCGTCCTGAATACGGTGCGCGACGCGCGCAACGAAGGCTTCGAGGTGGTCCTGATCACCGATGCGTGCCGTGCTATCGACGCGAAGCCGGGTGATGGCGCGGCGGCCGAACTGGAAATGAGACGCCTCGGCGCCGAAGCGGCGAGCTTCACCGACCTGCTGCCCTCAGCGGCCGTACGAGCCTAGGCTGGGCGCGTCATGAACGACGCACCGAGGAGTGACCCGTCGACCAGCCCCCTGCTGCTCGATCTCTATCAGCTCACCATGTTCCAGGCCTACGTCGACCAGGACATGGAGCAAACCGCCGTCTTCGAATTCTTCGTCCGCCGCCTGCCGCCGCGGCGCGGCTTCCTGCTGGCGGCCGGACTCGAGCAGGTTTTGAGCTATCTCGAGGATCTGCGCTTCACCACCGCCGAAATCGCCTGGCTGGAGCGACGGGGTTTCTCCCGCCGCTGCTGCGACCGGCTGGCGCGAATGCGCTTCACCGGCGATGTCCATGCCGTTCCGGAAGGCACGGTCATGTTCCCCAACGAGCCGCTGCTTCGCATCGTGGCGCCGCTTCCCGAAGCGCAACTGGTCGAGAGCCGATTGATCAACCTGCTTCACTATCAGACGATGGTGGCGAGCAAGGCCGCACGCTGCGTGCTCGCCGCGCCGGGCAAGACCCTGATCGACTTTGGCATGCGCCGCGCCCATGGCGCCGAGGCCGCGCTGTATGCGGCGCGTGCCGCCTGGATCGCGGGTTTCCACGGGTCGGCCACCGTGCTCGCGGAAGCGCGATGGGACATTCCGGCGAGCGGCACCATGGCGCATTCATTCGTCCAGGCGCACGAGGGCGAGACCGAGGCGTTCGAACACTTCGCCCGTTCGCGCCGCAAGGGAGTGGTGCTGCTCGTCGACACTTATGACACCGAAGCGGCAGTGCGCAAGGTGGTCCGGCTTGCGCCGCGGCTGCGCGCCGAAGGCATCGCCATCGACGCGGTGCGCCTGGACAGCGGAGATCTGCTCGCCCTCGCCCGCCGCACGCGAAGCATCCTGGACGAAGGCGGCCTGCAGGCCACCGGCATCTTCGCCAGCGGTGGTCTCGACGAGGATCAGCTGCGGGAACTGGTTGGTGCCGGCGCCCCGATCGACGGCTTCGGCGTCGGCACCGCACTCGATACGGCGGCGGACGCCCCCTATCTGGACTGCGCCTACAAGCTGCAGGAATATGCCGGAGTACCGCGGCGCAAGCGATCCGCCGGCAAGGAAACCTGGCCGGGCCGCAAGCAGGTCTACCGACGCCATGACGATGGCGGACAGATGTGCGGAGACACGCTGACGCTGGAGGAGGAAGTGCTGGCGGGCGATGCCCTGCTGCGGCCGTGGATGGCGGGCGGGAAGCGTCTGCAGCCGCCCGAATCCCTGGCCACGATCCGCGAGCGCGCAGCCGCGGGCATCGCCAGTCTGCCGCCCGCGCTCAGGGAACTCGAGCCCACGGACAGCTATCCGGTCACCGTGTCGCCCGCATTGCGGGCGCTCGCCGAGGAATGCGACCGCCGGACCGGCGGCGCGGCCTTTACCTGACCAGCGTCGCGCGCAGATCGCGCAGGCGCGCCTTGACGGCGGCCGCGTTCTCCGGCCCCATGCGCAGCAGCAGCTTCCGCCCCGAAGACTGCGCTTCGAGCGCCGGGTCGGCATAGACATACGCGACGGACGGCTGCTCCAGCAGTAGCGGCGACAGCGCTTCCGGCCCCTCCAGCAGGTGGTCGATCACCTCGATCAGGCGGTCATTGAAGTAGCCGCCCTTGCCGAGATCGCGCCACGCCTCCTGGAAAAGCGGATAGAAATGCGCATAGGCCTGCGCCAGCTCGGTCCCGTCCAGACTGCCGAGCAGCGCCACATGAGGCTCGTAGCGAGCAAAATTACGCTCGTCGATGACCTGCCGATCGCCGCGCTCCAGGACGAGGAAGCGGCCAGCCGGCACTTTCGCGGGGAGATGGGCGAGAGGCAGCGATTCCCCGGTCAGGCTGTCCACCGTCGACACCAGCCGGCGGATGGCATCGGTGGTCACCAGCAACTCGGCGAGCTCCGGATTGGATACCAGATACCGCGCAACGCGCTCGATCGCGGAATCGCTCTCCTCCAGATCCGGCAATTCCTCGACCAGATGCTCGGCCAGCGGAGAGACCTCCTCCTCGGCCGCGCTCTCCGCGACGGCCGGAGCCTCGGGAACCGGATGACGGACCAGCGGCTCACGCTCCGCTTCCGGTGCCGGTGGAGATGGCGGCGGCGCCTGCGGCACTGGCGCGGGATCGCGGAAATAGAGCCAGGCCGCGGCGATCACCAGAACCACCACAGCGACGAAAAACAGCTTCGATGGCCGGCGCGGCGCGCCCTCGTCGTTCATTCCATCGCTCCGACGATATCGTTCCAGGTGCGCTGGTAGACGTCGAACATGTCGGCGCCGAAACATACCAGCAGCACTTGTTCCAGGCCCGCGCCGCGAATACCGCCGAGAAAGCGCATCGATTCTCCGATGGCGATCCTGGCCGCATCTTCAGCGGGATATGCGTAAATGCCGCAGCTGATGGCCGGAAAGGCGACGCTGCGCAGACCATGATCTGCGGCCAGGGACAGCGAATTGCGATAACAGGCGGCGAGTAGTTCGGCCTCTCCGAAGCTGCCGCCACGCCAGACAGGTCCGACGGTATGAATCACATGCGCAGCCGGCAGGCGATAGCCCCGCGTCATTCGCGCCTCGCCCGTCGGGCAGCCACCCAGCGCGCGACACTCCTCGAGCAGCTCCGGTCCGGCCGCCCGATGGATGGCACCATCGACGCCACCCCCGCCGAGCAGCGTTTCATTGGCCGCATTGACGATCACGTCCACACGCAGCCGGGTGATATCCCCTTCGACGACGAGGAGCCGTTCCTGATACTGCGGCTCGGGCTCGAATTCATCCAGAGACGGCATGGGCAGCTCCTTGGCCGGCAGCTCGACGTCCGGCATTGGGCTAGAATATATGTCGGCGGGAGAAAAGGGCAAGGGAAGCGTCGGCGGGGAAAAGGAGGAATGATGAAAGATGAAAGAGAAAAGCGCATGCGCGCCTGCGGCGCTCTGATCGCCGAGGCCTCTCACCTTCATCTTTCCTCTTCCATCGTTCCTCTTTTCGCTTTCCGCGCAGCGATATCACCATGAGCAATGACGACCGCGCGCTGACCAGGAAATCATCGCGCAGTGACATCGACGCCTTCGTGCGCAAGATGAGTTCGCTGCCGCGCCGTTCGGATCCGCAGCGACGCGGCCGGATCATCTTCGCCATGGACGCCACCGCCAGCCGCCAGCCCGCCTGGGATCGCGCGGTGAACCTGCAGGCGGAAATGTTCGATGAGGCGGCGCGCCTCGGTGGGCTCGAAATCCAGCTGTGTCATTTTCGCGGCTATCACGAGTTCGAGGCATCGGCCTGGACGACCGATGCGGCGAGCCTGCGGCGCATCATGACCGGAGTGATCTGCCTGGCGGGCAACACGCAGATCGAACGGGTGTTGCAACATGCGGCGCGTGAGGCCAGCGAACGCAAAGTGGACGCATTGATCTATGTGGGTGACTGCGTGGAAGAGGATGCCGATCGCCTGGCCCATCATGCCGCCCGGCTGAAGCTGCTCGGCGTGCCCGCGTTCGTATTTCACGAGGGGAGCGATCCGGTCGCGGAGCGGGCGTTCCGCGACATGGCGCGGCTGAGCGGCGGTGCCTATTGCGCCTTCGACGCCCACAGCCCGCAGCAGCTCCGCGACCTGCTGGCCGCGGTCGCAGTCTACGCCGCGGGAGGCAGGGCCGCGCTGGCGGACTACAGCCGGCGCAGCGGAATCGTCCGCCAGCTCACCCGCCAGATCGACGACGGAAAGAAGTAGATGGCGCTAAGAGTGGCCGCGGTCTGCGCGGCACTGTTGCTCACGGTCCTGGCCCTGCGCTGGTTCGCGCGCCAACCCGCTCCGGTCGCCAGACGCGTGCTCAAGCGCGCGCTGCTATGGAGTCTGGCCGCCCTGCTCCTGGCACTCGCCGTCACCGGACGGCTGCACTGGCTTTATGCCGGCATCGGCGCCCTGGTGGCGGCGGCGCCCCGCCTGATCTGGTACATACCCCTGCTCGGCGGCCTCCTTCGCCGCTACCAGGCGCATCGCGCCAGCACGCGCGCATCCCCGGGCGCGCAGACCTCCACCGTCGAATCACGCTTCGTGCGCATGACGATGAATCATGACAGCGGCGATGTCGAAGGCATCGTGCTCGAAGGCCCGTTTCGCGGCGCGCGGCTCGAGGAGCTGGAACTCGATCAGCTGATGGAACTGTTGCGCCAGTGCCGGCTGGAGGACGAGGAATCGGCCCGCCTGGTCGAGGCCTGGCTCGATCGCCGGCACGAAGGCTGGCAGGATGCTTCCGCTTCGGGCCAGAGCGGCCCCGTCGACAGCAGCAGCATGACGGTCGAGGAAGCGCTGCAGGTGCTGGGCCTCGAGCCCGGCGCCAGCGAGGAGGAGATCGTCACCGCGCATCGCCGCCTGATGCAGAAGATGCATCCCGATCGCGGGGGCAGCGCCTGGGTTGCCGCGCGCATCAATCAGGCGAAGGATCTGCTCATCGCGAGGAAGAGGAAAGAAGAAAGATGAAAGGACCGGCGGGCCATTGAAAGAGCCCGGCGAGGGCTTTTCTCCGCCAATGGCTCGCCTCGCCGCCGCTTGTGCTCATCCGCCAGATCCTGCCCGCCAGGGCAGCCTGCGGGCTCCCGCGAGGCTGCGCTGACTTCGCTGCGCAAAGCCCTGCGGGACTTTTTCCACAGCATGGCGGAAGCCGCGAGAACATCAGACCAAGGATTCCGCTCCTCTCCTCTTTCATTTCTTCCCTAAATCACCACCAGCACCCGCGCTCCGCCCGCCGGGCTGCGTGCGAAGGTGATTTCGCCGCCGTAGAGTTCGACGATGTCGCGCACCATGGCCAGTCCTATGCCATGGCCGGGCGATCCGCTGTCGGCGCGCTGTCCCCGCTCGGGCCCCTGCGCGATGGATTCGGGGATGCCGGGGCCGTCGTCATCGACCACGATGCGCAAGCGGGCATCCGCCTGACGCAGTTCGACACGAACCGAGCGTGCAGCCCATTTGCAGGCGTTGTCGAGCAGGTTGCCGAACACCTCCATCAGATCATCGGCATCGCCGTTGAAGCGGGCATCGGCGTCGGCGTCGATGGCGAACTCGATGCCACGTTCCCGATAGACCTTGCGCAGCGCCTCCATCACCTTCCTGGCCAGCGGCTCGGCCGCGACGGAAGGACCGAGGACGCTGCGGCCCTCAGCCGCGGCGCGGCGCAACTGATGATCGACGATCTGCGCCATGCGATCGACCTGCTGTTCTACAGACTGGCGGACATCATCCGTCTTTTCCGCCTCGACGGCGCCGCGCAGGATCGCCAGCGGGGTCTTGAGACTGTGCGCGAGATCACCGAGCGCATGGCGGTAGCGTTCACGCCGCAGCCGCTCATGACCCAGCAGCCCATTGAGATTGTCCACGAGGCGTTGAATCTCGGAAGGATAACGACCGTCCAGACGGTCCCGCTCCCCCCGTTCGATGCACCGCAGATCCGCCGCGACGCGCCTCAGCGGCGACAGCCCCTGATGAAGCACCCACCACTGGGCCGCGAGCAGCACGACTGCCAGCACGCCAAGCCAGCTCCAGAGGACGCGGCGGAAGGCGGCGATCTCGACCTCGCGCGCAGCCACATCCTCGGCGACGGTGACCGTGAACGTGCGCCCCCGCGCCATGTCGGGAACCCAGGTCATGCCGATGCTGAAAGCCTCCAGCACCGCGCCATCGCTCTGTTCCAGCCGGTCGAAGCGCTGTTCCATGCGAGCCAGGCCCGATGGCACCGAAAGATCCATGCCGTCGGCAGAGGGGGAATCCCAGCCCGGCCGGCCATCGTTGCGCCGGATGCTGGCGTAGACGCCGGAGCCGGGAAGGAACAGGCGCAGCTCCGGCACGGGATGAGCGAGATGAATGCCGCCGTCGGAGTTCGGCTCCACGGCTGAAATCAGGGTATAGGCGAGAAGCCGCAGGCGCTCGTGCTGCTCCTCCTCGACCTCGAGGCGCCAGGCGCGATCCAGCACCAGCCCGGTGATTCCGAAAAAGGCCACCATCACCAGGCTGGCCACCACCAGCATACGTGCGCCGAGTGAGCGCACTAGCCCGGTTGCCCAAGCGTGAAGCGATAGCCCTGCCCGCGCACGGTCTCGATCGGAAGCAGCGTACCCTCGGGGTCGAGCTTGCGGCGCAACCGCGCCACCAGTACCTCGATGACATTGCTGTCGCGCTCGATCTCCTCGGCGTAGAGATGCTCGGCGATCGTGTCCCGCGCCACCACCGTTCCCGTGTGCAGCATGAGCAGTTCGAGGAGCCGGTATTCGTAGCCGGTAAGCTCCGTTTCACGAGCATCGACGGTGAGCTTCTGCGAGCGCGTATCGAGTGCGAACGGGCCGCATTGCAGCACTGCCGTCGTCCATCCGGCGCTGCGCCGCGCCAGGGCGCGCACGCGGGCGATCAGCTCTTCGACGTGGAAAGGCTTGACCAGGTAGTCGTCGGCGCCCGCCTCCAGTCCGTCGACCTTGTCCTGCCAGCGATTGCGCGCGGTGAGAATGAGGATGGGAAGCGGCCGGGATTCGGCGCGAATCCGGCGAATGACATCCATGCCCGAAATGCCGGGCAGGCCGAGATCGATGACGGCCACATCGAAGTCCTGGGCAAGGGCCAGATAAAGCCCGTCCTCCCCATCGGCCGCGGTGGCGACGATCCAGCCGTTGGCGGACAGGCGATCCCGCAACTGCGTGCGCAGCTCGCTTTCGTCCTCGATCACCAGTATCCGCATATCCGTTCCGCTACTGGCCCGCTTACCGACCGATACTCTGGGGACAGTTCCCTATTCAAGGCTTGCCTGCGCAAGGGGGACTGTCCCGTCCTTAGGGGACTGTCCCCCTTACTTCGGGGACAGTCCCCAACTGCGGGGGAGCGTCCCCTATTCAAGGCTCATGATGAAATCCACCAGGCCGGCGATCACTTCATCCGGTACGCGCGGGCTGTTGGGGGGCATGGGGATCCCGCCGGTGACATCGTTCCAGTTCCCGGCGCCGCCGGCCTTCACCTTCGCGATCAACTGCTCCCGTGCCGCCTCATCGCCGCGATAGCGCGCGGACACGTCCTTCCACGCCGGCCCCATCATCTTGGTATCGATCGCATGGCATGCGACGCAGCCGTGTCGCCGCGCATCTTCCGGCATATCGACCGCCCAGGCTGCCGATCCAGCCAACAGGGCCATGGCCAAGGTTCCGCTCGCAAGGATTCCTGCTTTCATCTCCGTTCCTCCCTTGCGGATCGCCCCTGCGACCGCTTCGGAAACAAGCATATCGCCGGCATGCTGAACGGAAGCTGAACAGGGCGCTGGCCTTGCCGCGTCAGGCCTTTTTCACGAACTCCGACTTCAGGCCCATGGCCCCAACGCCTTCGATGCGGCAGGCGATGTCATGGTCGCCTTCGACCAGGCGAATGTTCTTCACCCGGGTGCCCATCTTCACCACCGAGGATGAACCCTTCACCTTGAGGTCCTTGATCACGGTCACGGTGTCTCCATCGGCGAGCGGCGTGCCATAGGCATCGCGCACGACGCCTGTGGCCTCCGAAGCCACCGCTTCCGCCGTGGCACTCCATTCGTGTCCGCATTCCGGACAGTTGCACATCCCGGCATTCTCCCAGGTATACGTCGACCCGCACTGCGGGCACGGCGGCAATCCGCTCATCCTTTCCTCCCTTGTTCGAAGACAGCAATCGATTCAACGTGGCTGGTATGGGGAAACATGTCCAGTACTCCGGCGGCCTCCAGCCGGTAGCCACGCGCATTCACCAGATACTCCGCATCGCGAGCGAGCGTCGCCGGATTGCAGGACACATAGACGATGCGTTCGGGAGCGCCCTTCCCCGGCATGAGCTTGAGCACTTCGATCGCGCCGCTGCGCGGCGGGTCGAGCAGCAGGCGCTGCGGTTTCAGCCCATTCCAGAGCTCCCTGACCGCGGCTTCCTCGTAGAGATCCGCGCGCCGGAACGAGGCATTGGCGACCCCGTTGCGCGCTGCATTCCCGGTAGCCGCGGCGATCAGCCGTTCGTCGGATTCCACCCCGATGACGGTCGCGGCAGCCGCCCTTGCGGCGGGCAGGGTGAAGTTGCCGAGGCCACAGAACAGATCGAGCACCGTCTCGCCGTCGCGCGGACCAAGCAGTTCGATCGCCCGCTGGACCATGGTGCGGTTGAGTACCGCATTCACCTGAATGAAATCGGTCGGCAGGAAGGCCATGCGCAGACCGAAGTATGGCATCTCGTAATGGAGCGGGCCGGGGTCCGCTGGCCACAGCGGCGCGACCGTTTCCGGTCCGCCGGCCTGGCCGTACACCCGCACCCCATGGTCCTTCCCGAAGGCGCGCAAGCGCTCGACATCGCGGTCCGCGAGCGGCACCAGATGGCGGAACACCAACGCCCATTCCTCGTCGCCACAGGCCACTTCGACCTGCGGCAGGCGTTCGCGGCAGGACAGGCTGGAAATCAGCTCCCGCAGCGCCGGCAGCAGCGCGGCCGCGCGCCGGTCGAGCACCAGACATTCGTGCAGCGGCGTGAGGAAATGACTGCGCCGCTCGCGGAAGCCGACGATGATGCCCCCCTTCGCCGGCACATCGCGTACGCCGAGACGCGCGCTGCGCCGGTAGTGCCACGCATCGCCACTCACCGGCTCCAGCCAGCGCGCGGGCTCGACCCCGCCGAAGCGCTCCAGCTTCTCGCGCAGCAGCAGTGCCTTGGCCGCTACCTGGGCCTCCGGATCCAGGTGCTGCAGGCTGCAGCCACCGCAGATGCCGTAGTGCGGACAAGGCGGATCGACCCGATCGGGCGACGGCGACAGCACTTCGACCACGCGCGCATGATCGTACTGCCGCCGGCTGCGCTCGAAGGCGATGCGCACCCGCTCGCCGGGCAGGCCGCCGGCGACGAAGGCGACCTTGCCATCGATGCGGGCCACGCCGCATCCGTCATCCGCCAGCGCCTCGATCGTCGCTTCGACCTCGGGTATCGGCGGCCGTACCCTGCCCTTCGCTTTACCTCTCATGGTTCTCTCAACGCCATTCCAACGCCACATGCAGCAGATGGATATCCGCCACCTCCTCCACCATCCGGTTGGCCGCGCTCAGGCAACTCTCGAGATGCTGGCGGTCGTTGCCGATCATCACCACGCCGATCGCCGCGCGCTGCCATTCCTCGAGAAATCCGATCTCTGCCACCGACACGTTGAACCTGGCCCCCAGGCGGTCCTTGATGCTCCGGATAACCCGGCGCTTGCTCTTGAGCGAATCCGACCAGGGGATCATCAGCTCGATGGTGAGCAGGGCCACATGCACGGGATCTCGCGCGGACATGTCAATCCTCGGGAAAAAAGTGAAAAGAGAAAAGTTCAAGGAGAAAATCCCCAGCGGGCGGGGATGACAGCCAGGCGTGGCTCCTGGTTTCAGCCCTTTCGCTTATCTTTTTCCCTGTTCTCCTGGCTCTCTCCGCCCTACCTGCTCGCCTCATTCTCCCATATGCAGCAGCAGATTGCGTCGGCGCGCGGCGCGGAAGGCGAGCAGGAACACCGTCACGCCGATGATCAGGTAGGCGCCGTCGAGCGCCACCGCCCGCCACAGCAGATCCGTCCTGAACACGCCCTCCACCACAATCGCGCGCAGGCCCTCGAACACATGGGACGCCGGCAGCGCGAGGGCAACCGGCTGCAGCCAGTGAGGCAGCACCTCGATCGGATAGAAGACGCCGCACAGCGGCATGATGGCGAAGATGATGGCCCAGGCAAGACTCTCCGCGCCGAGGCCATAGCGCAGCACCATCGCCACCACCATGAGTCCGATCGCCCAGCCCATCACCGCCAGGCAGAAGAAGAACGCCACCAGGGCGAGGCCGAGAGCGAATATCGAATAATGATACAGCAGCAAGGCCAGCAGCGCCGCGGTGCCCACGCCGATCAGCGTGCGCAGCAGACTGATCGACAGCAGTGCCGCCACCAGCTCCCAGGGCCGCAGCGGGCTGACGAACAGATGCCCGAGATTGCGCGAATACATCTCCTCGAAGAACACCACCGACACGCCCAGCTGCGAGCGAAAGAGCACATCCCAGAGCAGGATCGCGCCGATGAATATACCGGCGGCCTGCGCCACCCACTCACTGTGCTCGGCCAGGAACTGATTGGTGAACGCCCACAGGATCATCTGCATGGTGGGCCAGTACACCATCTCGAGCACGCGCGGCCAGGAGCTGCGCATCAGGTAGACGTAACGCAGCAGCATTGCGTAAATCCGGCCGGCAGTGGCGCAGATGGCCGTCATATGCGATCCGAGCGTGCGATATCCAGAAAAACCTGTTCCAGGTCCGCGAGTCCGTATCGCTCGCGCAGCGCAGCCGGCGCGCCGCGATCGACGATGCGGCCGCCCTTCATGATCAGCACGTCGTCACACAGCCGCTCCACCTCCTGCATGTTGTGCGAGGCGAGCAGAATGGTGGCGCCGGTTTCACGGCGATAGGCCTCGAGCCGCCCGCGCACGCGATCGGCGGTATCCGGATCCAGGGATGCAGTCGGTTCGTCCATGAGCAGCACCTGCGGCCGGTTGAGCAGCGATTTGGCCAGGCTCACCCGGGTACGCTGACCGGCGGACAGAGATCCGTAAGGCCGGTCGAGGAAGCCGTCGATCTCCAGTTCCGCGGCCAGCCGCGCGATGCGGCGGCGCCGGTCGCGGATCCCATACAGGCGTGCGTATACCGACAGATTCTGCATCACGGTGAGCCGGCGCGGCAGGTCCGCATAGGGAGAGCTGAAGTTCATGCGCGGCAGCACCCGATAGCGCTCGCGCCGCATGTCCATGCCGAGAATGCGGATCTCGCCGCTCGTCGGCAGGAGCAGTCCGAGCAGCATCGAGATGGTGGTGGTCTTGCCGGCGCCATTGCCACCGAGCAGCGCGCAGATGTGCCCCGCGGGCACGGTGAAATCGATGTCATCGACGGCGATCACACCGTCGAAGCGCTTGCACAGTCCGCTGACTTCTATCGCCGGCGCATCCATGCAGTGTCCTCCGCGGCGGCGTGGCCGGCGCCACGCGCCGGCGGTTCCTCAGATGCCGGCGCCCAAGCCGACGATGGCCAGCGTCGCCAGTCCGAGCGTGAGATTGATGCCGATGAGGCGACGAATGGAGCCGAGCGCGGCGGCGCCGGCCTGCCAGTCTTCGCCGCTGACGGCGGCGCGCAGGCGACGATAGGGCGCGAACCAGACGTGCATGAACAGCGCGATCATCGCGATTCCGAGCGCGAGCATGACATGGACATAAAGGGGGCTGCCGCCCATGCCGCCGAACTTGCGGACGATCAGCCACAGGCCGGTGACGGGAAGCAGGATCACGATCGCCCATACCCAGGGAAAGAAGCGCCGGAACGACTCGCCCCACAGGCGCAGCCGCTGTGGCGGCTCCAGCTGCTGCGCCGCGGGGCGCAGCACCACCCAGGCGAAGAACATGCCGCCCACCCAGACCGATGCCGCCAGCAGGTGCACGGCGAGCGCGGTGGCGATCACAGCCCGATCTCCGTGAAATCACGGGCCTGGGGATGTCCGGCGGCCGGTGTGGCGCTCTCGTCACGCAGGAGCTGACAGGTTCGCATGCCCGCATCGCGCGCCGCATCCAGTTCGCGCGGCAGATCGGAGAGAAACAGGATGCGTTCGGCGGACACGCCGATATCCGCCGCGATACGACGATAGGATTCCGCTTCCATCTTGCCTCCGATCCGAGTGTCATAGTAACCGCTGAACAGCGGCGTCAGGTCGCCGGCCGCCGTATGGGCGAACAGCAGTTTCTGGGCATGAACCGAGCCCGAGGAATAGATGTACAGCCGCAGTCCACGCGCATGCCAGTCGCGCAGCTTGCGGAGCGCATCGTCATAGATGTGTCCGGTGAAGTGTCGCGCGCGGTAACCATGCTCCCACACCAGCCCCTGCAGCGCCTTGAGCGGGGTGACTTTGCGGTCCTCGTCGATCCAGCGCTCGAGCTGGTCGATGATGCGCGCGGTATCCGCTTCGGGCTCCCCCATGATGTCGCGGCACTCGTCCAGGCACGCCGCCACTTCGGGGTCCCCGCCATGCTCACGCACGTAGGCGCCGAGATGGCGCCTCGCGTACGGAAACAGCGTGTCCTTGACGAACGAGAGAGAGGACGTCGTCCCTTCGATATCGGTCAGGATCGCTGCGGGCGCTGCCGCACTCATGCCGCGGCTTTCGCCAGCGCGTCGAAATCAGGAAATCCGCGGGCGATATCGCTGCCGGTGAAGTTGCCGACCCAGCCTTCCGGGGTGGTGAAGAAGCGGATGCACTTGAAGTGCGGCGCCGCGCCCATGTCGAACCAGTGCCGCGTGCCGGCAGGCACGCTGATCAGATCGCCGCGGGTGCACAGCATCGCATAGACGCGTTCGCCGACATGGAGGTAGAACACGCCGCTGCCTTCGACGAAAAAACGGATCTCGAAATCGTCGTGCGTATGCTCGTCGAGGAACTTGCCGCGCATGGTCGCGGCCTGCGGATGATCGGGATAGAGCGCAACCACATCGACGCTTTCGAAATCGAAACGGCCGTTCAGGCGCTCGACCTGCGGCGCATAGGCGGCGAGCACATCCTCCTGGGACGCATCCGACGCCAGCTCGCGGCCCGCCTCCCAGCGTTCGTAGGAGACATCGATGCCGCCAAGAGCGTCCGCGATCCGCGCCTCATCGTGAATCGACTCGATCTCGCGTGCTTTCTCGTCGTAGATGCGAAGCATGCTCATGCCCTGATCCTCCTCGTCTCGAGCTCGCACCGGAACAGGAATTCCAGTGCCTCAACGTGCCGCAGGGCCGCTTCCACGGAATTCCCCCAGGCATAAAGTCCGTGCCCTGCGATGAGATACGCCGGCACATCCATTCCCTCGTCGAGCCTGGCGGCCACCACGCCGGCCAGGCGCTCCATGTCCTGATCGTTGCCGAAGACCGGCAGGCGCACCCGTGTGAGATGGGTGTCGATACCCGGAAATGCCTTCAGCACCTCCATGCCCTCGATGAGCAGGTTCTCGCCCGCGACCCGCGACAGCACGGTCGCATCCGCCGAGTGGGTGTGCAGCACGCAGCCGATGCCCGCATCACGCCGGTAGAGCTGCAGGTGCAGCAGCGTCTCGGCCGAGGGCCGTCGCGCATCGACCGGCCGGCCGTCGCCGTCGAGGCGCATGATGTGTTCCCGCTGCAGTCTGCCCTTGTGGGCGCCGGAAACGGTGATCGCGATGGTGCCATCGTCCAGGCGCGCGGAGAAATTGCCGCTGGTCGCCGGCACCCAGCCGTGGCGATCGGCATGACGCCCCGCGTCGATCAGGGCCTCGGTAGCAACTTCGAATCGGTACATGTGCGGCGGGCCGGATAGGGATATTGAAGGAGGCCCAATCATACCGTACGCCTGCCGGCTTGAGTAGCGCCGCGCCCGAGCCTGGGCGCTATAATCGGCCCGACAAACCCTTGTCCACGATTCATGATTCACGGCCATCAGATGTCAGAACCCGAAACGCCGTCGGATGCGGCTCGCCTGCTCGCCCTGCTCGAGGCACTCGCGAGCGAGGTTCACCGCCGTCCGCCGGCAAGCCGCGCGACACTCGATACGGATATCGAGCGTGATCTGGGTCTGGACAGCCTGGCCAGGGTCGAGCTGCTGGCGCGCATGGAGCGCCACTTCGGCGTCGTTATTCCGGAAGAGGGTTTCATCGAGGCGCGCACGCCGGCACGGCTGCTGGAGTTGCTGGCGCAGTCACGTGATCGCGGGGACTCGCAACCAGCGGCCATGACCGTGCCTGCCCCGCTGCCCGATGCCGCAGCGGTGACACTGCCGCTCGATGCGCACACCCTGGTCGAGGTCCTCGAGTGGCATGCGGCGCGCGTTCCCGAGCGGGTGCACATCCGCTTCTACGAGGATGATGGCGATGGCGCCACCATCACCTATCGCGAGCTGCTCGAAGGCGCGCGGACCGTTGCCGCGCAGCTGCATGCGCTCGATATCGGCCCGGGCGACACCGTCGCGCTGATGCTGCAGACGGGCGAGGACTACTTCCACTGCTTCTTCGGCATCATGCTCGCCGGAGCGGTGCCGGTGCCGCTCTATCCCCCGGCGAGCGCAGCGCAGTTCGAGGATCACATGCAGCGCCAGGCCGGCGTGCTGGAGAACTGCGGCGCGCGCGTGCTGGTGACGATGCAGGCCGCGCACTCGGTCGCGAGGCTCTTGCGCGCCCGCGTCGACACGCTGCATCACGCCGTCACCCCGGAGATGCTGCGTCGCCGCGCTGCCGGTCCGGCCCCGTCGCCGCCGATCAGGGCGACGAACCTTGCCTTTCTCCAGTACACCTCGGGGAGCACCGGCGCCCCCAAGGGCGTGATGCTGAACCACGCCAATCTGCTCGCCAACATACGCGCCATGGCGGCGCACATCGACGCCGGTCCCGATGATGTGTTCGTCAGCTGGCTGCCGCTCTACCACGACATGGGACTGATCGGCGCGTGGCTCGGCAGCCTCTACTGCGCAGCCGAACTGGTCATCATGTCGCCGCTCGCCTTCATCGCCCGCCCCCAGCGCTGGCTGCGCGCGATCCATCGTCATCGGGCGACGCTCTCCGCCTCACCCAACTTCGGCTATGCGCTGTGCGTGGACCGACTGGAAGACGCGGATCTCGAGGGGCTGGACCTTGGCAGCTGGCGCTGCGCCTTCAACGGCGCCGAGCCGGTCAGCCCGCGCACCCTGAACCGGTTCGCGGAACGATTCGCCGCCTTCGGTCTGAAGGCAGGCGCGCTGATGCCGGTATATGGACTCGCCGAATGCTCCGTGGGTCTGGCATTTCCGCCGCTTGGCCGCGGCCCGCGTTATGACCGCGTCTCGCGCGAGGCCTTGCTGCATTCCAGCCGGGCGCAAACCGCCAGCGCCGACGACCAGGACGCGCTCGAGTTCGTGAGCTGCGGCCATGCCCTGCCCGGCCATGAGATCCGCGTGGTCGACGATGCGGGCGAAGAACTGCCCGAGCGGATGGTCGGTCACCTGCACTTCCGCGGACCCTCCGCCACCAGCGGCTATTTCCGCAACGAAGAGGCGACCCGCAAGCTCATCCGGGGGCAATGGCTGGATTCCGGCGACCTGGCCTATGTCGCAGGCGGGGAAATCCACGTCACCGGGCGGGTCAAGGATCTGATCATCCGCGCCGGCCGCAACCTGTACCCACAGGAGATCGAGGAAGCGGTAGGCCGCCTGCCTGGCGTGCGCGCCGGCCGGGTCGTTGCGTTCGCCGCCCGGGATGCCCGCGAAGATCGCGAACGGCTGGTAGTGATCGCCGAGACCCGCGACCAGGACACCGATGCTCGCGCGCGCCTCCAGGATCGCATTGCAGGCGAAGTCGCCGCGCTCGGCGCGGGACCGCCGGACGACATCCTGCTGGCCCTTCCGGGAACGATCCTCAAGACACCAAGCGGCAAAGTGCGGCGCAGCGCCATGCGCGAGCTGTACGAGCGCGACGCCATCCGTACTTCCCCCCTGCCGGTCTGGCGCCAGTTCTCGCATCTCTACCTGACGAGCCTGCCCGGTCGCCTGAGGCGCTGGACGAGGTCCTGCGGCAGAAACATCTATGCCGCCTGGGCCCATTTCCTCTTCTGGGGCATCGGCGCTCCGCTCGCAACGCTGGCGATCCTGCTCCCGGGGCGCCGGCGGCGATGGCGTGCGCTGCGGGTGCTGATCGCTGCGCTCGCGGCCGCTACCGGCATTCGGCTGCGGGTGGAAAACGAACATCTGCTGCCGGCGCCCGGACGCGGCGCGGTGATCGTGTGCAATCACGCCAGCTATCTGGATGCGCCGCTTCTGATTCTTGGGCTGCGCGAGCCGGTGTCCTTCGTCGCCAAGGCAGAACTCAGCATCAATCCGCTGCTGCGTTTCTTCCTGGGCCGGCTCGGCACCCAGTTCGTCGATCGCTTCGATGCCCGGCGCGGCGCCGCCGACGCCCGCCGACTGACCGAGGTCCTCGGCACCGGCGAGACGCTGCTCTATTTTCCCGAAGGCACTTTCACCCCCGCGCCCGGGCTCCGGGCATTTCGCATGGGCGCCTTCATCGCCGCCGCCGAAGCCAGGACGGCACTGATACCCATGGCACTGAGGGGAACACGCTCACTGATGCGCTCAGGCAGCTGGCGCCCGCGACCCGGCCGTGTGACTTTATCCATCGCCGCGCCGCTGCCGCCGGTGGAAAGCAACGGTAACGGGAGACGCCGCGACAACTGGAACGCCGCCATGGAACTGCGCGATCATGCCCGGGCGGAGATCCTCGCGCGCTGCGGGGAGCAGGACAGCGGAAAGTGAAAAGAGGAAAGAGAAACTGCAAATGCGCATATCCCATGCGCGGGGGCCGCTGCCTTTCAGCTTTCAGCCATGCTCCTTCCTCACCTCACCTTCTTCTGCGCCTTCACCAGCCCCGCCAGCGTCTTGGCATCGGCGCCGTCGCTGGTGAGCACGGTCTCCAGCGCGGATTCCAGCGTCATCCAGTGGATCTCGAAAACCTCGTCCGCATGCGCGCTGGCGGCGCTGGCGGACAGTCCGCGCGCCAGATAGAGTTCGATGCGCTCGGTGAATATGCCCGGAGAACTCCAGATCGAACCGAGTGAATCCCAGCGCGCGGCCGTCAAGCCGGCCTCTTCCCGCAGTTCACGCTGCGCGGTAACCAGCGGCGGTTCGCGATGGTCGATCTTCCCCGCCGGCAGTTCCCACAGCCAGGCATCGACCGCCGGACGATAATGGCGCAGCAGGCAGACACGGCCGCGCGCGTCGAGCGCGACCACCGCGGCGCCGCCCGGATGACGCACTAACTCCATGCGCATGGTGGTTCCGTTCGGCAGCAGAATGCGCTCGACATCGAGACTGACGATCGTGCCGCGATAGATCTTCACGTCGCGTCGGCCCCGAGATAGGCGGAGGACCAGGCGAGAATGAGCCGTGCCGCATAGAGGGCATCGGCCTCGCGTGACAGCAGGTGATCCGCCTGCGGCAACGCGACCAGGCTCTTCGGCTGAGATGCCGCGGCGAATATGCGTTCGGCGTGCTCCATCCCGGCGGTCGCATCCCGCGTTGCATGCAGCACCAGCAATGCCGCTTCGAGCCGCTCCGGAGCGGCTCGCGCCTGACGCAGGTCGTCCACCAGCTGCGCTGTAATGTTCCAGTTCGAGCCACCAATGTTCACTGACGCATGCCCCGCGCGCGCGACTTCGGTTTCGACGTCGAGCTGCTCGAGCACGTGCCCGGGCTGCGCGGGCGCGTTGACAGTAACCACCGCATCGATGCCGCGCAGCCGCGGCGCCGCCGCGAGCACGGCGGTCCCTCCGAGCGAATGTCCGATCAGCAGTCGGGGCGACTGATACTGCGCGGCGAGAAAATCCGCGGCCGCGAGCAGATCATCGACTGTGGTGCTGAAATTGGTCTCGTCGAAGCGCCCCGTGCTTTCACCGAGCCCGGTGAAATCGAGGCGCAGCACTGCGACGCCTTCCCGCGCCAGCGTGCGCGCGATGTAACGAATGAACTTGTAGTTGCGGTTACAGGTGAAGCAGTGGGCGAAGATGGCGTAGGCACGGGGTGCGGAAGCCGACGGCAGATCCAGGCTGCCCGCGAGCTCGTTCCCCCGCGCGTTGGGGAAAACTACCTTCAGAGTACGCATCAATCCGCCCGTGCCGCGCGCGGGTAGCGAACCCCGGTGCCGCCAAGTCCGCAATATCCCCCGGGCACTCGCGCCAGATACTGCTGATGGGCATCTTCGGCGAACCAGAACTCGACGCCTTCGCGGATTTCAGTACCGATCTCCCCGCGCCCGGCTGCGCGCAAGGCCTGCGCATAGACCGCGCGCGAGCGCAGCGCCTCGTCCAACTGGTCCGCTCCTGTCACATAGATCGCCGAGCGGTACTGGGTTCCGATGTCGTTGCCCTGGCGCATGCCCTGGGTGGGGTCGTGCCCTTCCCAGAAAACCCGCAGCAGACTGGCGAAGTCGATGCGCGCCGGCTCATGGATCACCCGGACGACTTCTGCGTGTCCGGTGCGGCCGCTGCAGACCTCCTCATAGTACGGATTCGGCGTATGGCCGCCCGCATAACCGACGGCCGTCACCCAGACGCCATCGAGGCGCCAGAAGAGACGCTCGGCGCCCCAGAAGCATCCCATGCCGAACAGCACCTCTCGGGCGCCGTCAGGATACGGGGGCAGCAGCGAGCGGCCGCTCACCCGATGCGGATGGTCCGGCACGATGGATTCGCTGCGTCCCGGCAGCGCGTGCTCGCGGTCGGGGATCTCCAGGATGTACTTCATGGCATTCCGCCCCTTTCCCTCGTTTACTTGATAACTGGAATGTATTAAGATCGGTGCATCCATACAGTTCAGTTATAAGACTTGGTATTAACCATATAAGCGAAGCTTATTTGAGCTCGAGGAGCCTAGCATGAGCCCGATCCAAGCCTCTCCGCGGGATGCCGGAGCCGAAGCCCAGTTCACCGAGAGGGAATTCGATCAGGACCGACTCAGGGAACTCAACGCACGTTACAGCGCGCTGACGCCGGCTGAGCGTATCCAGCAGCTCTACCAGGACTTCGACCCTTCCCGGGTCATGCTCACCTCCTCGTTCGCCGCAACTTCGGCCTTCCTCCTCCACGTCTTTTCGCGGGTGCGGCCACAGCAGCCGGTGTTCTTCATCGATACAGGCTATCACTTTCCCCAGACGCTGGAATACAAGCGGAAGCTGACCGAGCTCTACGGCCTGAACGTCATCGATATCCGCGCCGAGGAGTGGAAGCACGAGTTCACGCTGAAGGACGAGACCTGGAAGAAGGACCCCGACTTCTGCTGCTCGATCAACAAGGTCGAGCCGCTGTACGCGATCAAGCAGAACTTCGACGTGTGGGCCTCGGGCCTGATGCGCTGGCAGACCGAGCATCGCGCTTCCCTCGACATCTTCGAGGCTCGCAACGGCATCATCAAGTTCTATCCGCTGATCGACACCACGCGCGAGCAGCGCGACGCCTACATCAAGGAGCACAGCCTGCCCTTCCATCCGCTGGTCGCGGTAGGCTATTCATCCATCGGTTGCACGCATTGCACCTCTCCGGGCAAGGATCGCAGCGGTCGCTGGAACAACAGCCCCAAGACCGAGTGCGGCCTGCACCTCTGAGCGGCGGCTCGCACCAGCGCAAGCAGCAGCGAGACCCCGACAGCCCGTCCACGATCCACCAGGGCGGCGAGCGTCCCGCATTGAGCTTATAATCTTCCTGCCGTGCGGCGGCAGCCGGCGGTCATGGGGGGTGGACGCTGGACACGTTCGATCTGCAGGCCGGCCGCATACTGGCGGGCAAGTACGAAGTCATCAAGAAGCTCGGCGCTGGCTGGGAAGGCGAGGTCTACCTCGTGCGCGAGGCGGCGACCGGCATCGAGCGAGCGGCGAAGTTCTTCTTTCCGGAACGCAATCCACGCAACCGCACCGCCGTCTTCTACGCCAAGAAGCTGCACAAGCTTCGTCACTCGCCCATCGTCATCCAGTACCACACCCAGGAAACCGTCCGCTGGCGCAGCACGCCGATCACCTTTCTGGTCTCGGAATACGTGGAAGGCGAACTGCTCAGCGAGTTCCTGGCGCGCCAGCCCGGTAAACGCCTGACGCCCTTCCAGGGCCTGCATCTGCTGCATGCGCTTGCCTCCGGCATCGAGAGCATCCATCACATGCGCGAATATCATGGCGACCTGCATACCGATAACGTGGTCGTCCGCCGCTTCGGCCTCGGCTACAACCTCAAGCTCATCGACATGTTCCACTGGGGGCCGGCGCGCAGGGAAACCATCCACAACGATGTGTGCGATCTGGTGCGCATCCTCTATGACGCGCTCGGCGGCCAGAAGCACTATGCGCGCAACCCCCCGGAGATCAAGGCCATCTGCTGCGGACTCAAGCGCAGCCTGATCCTGAAGAAGTTCCGTTCGGCGGGACAGCTCCGCGAGTATCTCGAGACCATGCGATGGAACTGAAGAACCGCTGATGGCCGCCTCTCCGGCTCCGCCGTCCTTTCTGCGCGACTTCCGGCTGCATGTAGGGGAAGACATGCGCGGCACCGGCGTCATCCACACCCTCGCCGGCTATCGCATTGCGATCTATGCCGCCCCCGTGCGGGAGGGCGTGACCAACGAGGACGCCGCCGCCGCGTTCGCCCTTGCCGATGGCAGCCTCCTCGGCATGGTGGCCGACGGAATGGGCGGCATGCCGCTCGGCGCGCAGGCTTCGGCGCTGCTGGTGGACAGCGTCAGGAAAAGCATGAGCGTAAAGGACGCGCGCAGCCTGCGCGATCGCCTCATCGATGGCATCGATGAGGCCAGCAAAAGAATCAAGGCGCTCGGCGTAGGCGCGGGCTCCACGCTGGCGGCGGTGGAAATCTGCGAGCATGTGCTGCGCAGCTGCCATGTCGGCGATTCGATGATCCTGGTGGTGGGCAAGCGTGGCCGGATCAAAATGGAGACCGTGTCGCATTCTCCCGTCGGCTACGCGGTGGAAGCAGGACTCCTCGACCGCGATGATGCCCTGCACCACGATGATCGCAATGTGGTGTCCAATATGGTCGGCTTCCCGGACATGCGCATCGAGATCGGACCGGGCATACGCCTGGCGCCGCTCGATACGGTGGTGCTGGCGAGTGACGGGCTGTTCGACAATCTCTATCTGGAGGAGATCGCCGATATCGTCCGTCGCGGAAGCATCGCGCAGGCGATGGCGAGCCTGGCAGCCGCCTGCGAAGCCCGCATGCACGCGCCGGCGGCCGAGGCGCCCAGCAAACCGGACGACCTCGCCTTCATGCTGCTGCGCCGGGATCTGCGCGCCCCTGCCGCGGCGCCCGGTATTGGCCTATAATTCCCCTATCCTCCGCACTCAACCATCCGGATCGCTCATGGACCCGAACGCCGTCACCGTACCGCTCGCCTTCTTCGCGGGCGCCCTGTCATTTCTGTCGCCATGCGTACTGCCGCTCGTTCCGGTCTATCTGACCTACCTGTCCGGCAACACCGTCCATGATGGCGAAAGCGCGAACCGGGCACAGGTGTTCACCCATGCCCTGCTGTTCGTCTTCGGCTTCACCCTGGTCTTCATCCTGCTGTTCGGTCTGCCCGCCACCCTGCTCGGTTCGGCGTTCATCCAGTATGCGGATCCGATTTCCCGCGTCGGTGGCCTGCTCGTCATCCTGTTCGGCCTGCACACGCTGGGCCTGCTCAACATTCCGCTGCTCAACGTCACCAAGCAGATGAACATGCAGCACAGCGCGACGCCCGGTTACCTGCGTTCGGCACTGATCGGCGTGACTTTCGCGGCCGGCTGGACGCCATGCATCGGACCCCTGCTCGGCAGCGTCATCACCATGTCGTTCACCCGGCCGACCAGCGGCGTGTTCTTCACCTTCATCTATGCGATGGGGCTGGCGCTGCCGTTCCTTCTCGCCGCCCTGCTGCTCACCCGTGCGGTCGATATCCTGCGGCGGCTCAACCGCCATGCGCTGGTGGTCCAGCGCGTCAGCGGCATCTTCCTGATCCTGATCGGCGTGCTGCTCGCCACCGGCCAGTTCTCCACCATGAACGCGCTGTTCCTGCGCATGACCCCGGACTGGCTCATCGAACATCTCTGAGTGACGGGTTTTCTTCGCATTCGATCCGGAGCGGAACCCTCATTCGATCCGGTTACGGACTTCGCCGCGGGTCCACGCCTCCACGTTGAGCCGCAGTTCGTGGATCAGGCGCTGCCGTGCCTCCCGGCTGGCCCAGGCCATGTGCGGCGTCACGATCAGTCCCGGCACATCCGGCGCCAGCAGTGGATTGTCCGCGCGCGGCGGCTCGCTGGACAGCACATCGACCGCGGCGCCCGCGATGCGCCCTGCGCGCAGCGCCGCGGCGAGCGCGGCTTCATCGACCAGGCCGCCACGCGCCGTATTGATGAGCAGGGTCCCCGGTCGCATCATGCCCAGCTCGCGCGCGCCGATCAGGCCACGCGTCTCTTCCGTCAGCGGGCAATGCAGGCTGAGGATGTCCGCTTCGCGCAGCACCTGCTCGAACGCACAGCGCCCTTCCGCCGGCACGGCGCCACGCCTGGTCGCGATCATTACCTCCATGCCGAAACAGCGCGCGGTGCGGGCTACCGCCCTGCCCAGCTCACCGTGGCCGACGATGCCGAGCTTCTTTCCCGCGAGTTCGATGATCGTATGATCCAGGAAACTGAACCGCGTGGCGCGCTGCCAGCGCCCCGCGCGCACCGCATCATGGTATTCGGGCAGACGGGTGGCGAGCGCCAGCGCCAGGGCAAAGACATGCTGCACCACCGACGGCGTCGCGTAGCCGCGCACGTTGCACACCTCGATGCCGCGGCGCCGCGCAGCGGCGACGTCTATATGATCGGTGCCGGTCGCCGCCGCGCAGATCAGTCGCAGCGCTGGCAAGCGTCGCATGAACGCTTCGTTCACCGGCACCTTGTTGGTGACGATGACGGCGGCGCCAGCGGCGGTAGCGAGCGATGCCTGCGCGTCCGCAACCTCGAGGAAGTGCCATTGCGCGAGCGACTTGCGCAATGGCTCGAGATCGACATCGCCGCCGAGCGTGTCGCGGTCGAGAAATATGCCGCTGGTGTCCGCATTCATGAACGATGCTCCATTGTCGCTGTTCGGCGACTGCGACGGCGAAGAAGACATGGACCGGAATCACATGCCGCACTTGCGCGCAAGGGGTCTCACCGACGGGAGGCGCGCCAACCGCTGCTTGAAGTGTGCGCAGCATCCCATTTCGTGCGCACCACCGTAGCACGAACTGATATCCCGTTCACGGCCGTGGCGCACCGGCGCGCGTAAAGTCGACGCCATGAAGAGCCGTACGGAACCCGTCGTTGCGTCCATTCGTCTTTACCATGTGGCGGTGCCGGCAGTGCTGGTATCGGATGGCACGACGCCATTATCGTTTGCACAAGGAGAGTTTCGATGAACTTCGCTTTCACCTTCCGCGCCGCCCGTCGCGCCGCGCTGGCACTGTCTCTGTTCGGCGTCGCCACGAGCACTTTCGCCGCGGGATCGCCCTATGATGAGGGCATCGAAGCCCTGCGCGCCCAGGATTTCCGCAAGGCATACCAGACCCTGGAATCCCTGGTTGCGGCAGGGGACGGGCGTGCGCAGTTCCAACTCGCTCTTATGTACCATGCCGGCCTGCACGTCGAGTACGATGAGGGCAAGGCGGTCATGCTCTACCACATGGCCGCGCGCAATGGAGTGATCGAGGCGCAGGAATTCCTGGTCGCCGCCTATGAGCACGGCTGGTTCGGCCTGCCGCGCAATCAGCAGGTCGCCCTCTTCTGGGAGCGCCAGGCGGCGGGATAGCGGGAACAGAGGAAAGCGGCAGCCATTCGCGGAGAAAAGCCGCCGGGAGACTTTTCAACAACTGCCAGGCGATGCTGACACAAGACGCCTCGCGGACCGCCTCCTGCAGCCTTTCCCTTTTCTCTCTCTAGAACCTGCGCAGGAACGAGAGCTGGAAGCCACGGATGGCGCCGCCACGGCCCTCGAGCGCGATCCATCCGCTCTCCTCCAGCTCGAGGGCGATGCCGGCGCGCCAGCCGGCGGATTTCCGGTTGTCGAATTCCCGGGTTTCGTTCACGCTTCCGCGCAGCTGCTCATCCAGACGCAATGTCGTGACGGTGGGTCCGCCATACACCAGCAGATCCGGTCGGAGCAGTAGCAGCAGCCCCGCACCCGCATCTCCCTGCACTCGGTCATGGCGGACCTTGGTGCCATTGCGCTCGTCACGCAGCCAGGACCCGGACAGACGAAGGTCGAGAACCAGACGGATCCGCGCCGTCAGGCTCCGCTCGCCGCGGAAGTCGATCGCGGCATAGGAACCGGTGAAGCGCATCCCTGCCACCGCGGGATCCTCCTTGCGCGTGGCCGCCGCGTAGCCGCCCGACATGGCCAGGATCACGCTGTCGCCGAAACTCTCGGCATAGCGGACGCCGATGCGGGACAGGCGCGACTCACCGGCATCGTCACCGCTCGCGTTCTCCTCCAGGGCGACTTCCTCGCGGGCCACGTGGAGATCGGCGGCGATTCTCCCGTCGGCCGGAGGTGCGAACATCCACGCCCAGGCCGCGCCCCAGGGCGCAAGCAGCGCCGCCAGCGCCGCCATGCGCACGCAGGAGTCGGATCGGATGCAGGCGCGGAACCGCCTCATCGCCGCTCCTCGAAATACGCCCGCGTGACGCGGAAGACCACCGGACTGAGCAGCAGCAGCGCAATGAGGTTGGGGAGCGCCATGAGCGCGTTCAGGGTATCCGCCAGCAGCCAGATCGTTTCCAGCTCGACCAGCGCGCCGACCGGGATGGCCAGCACCCAGGCGACACGGAAAGGCGTGATCGAGCGCGTGCCAAGCAGGAACGCGACGCAGCGCTCGCCGTAGTAGCTCCAGCCGAGCAGCGTGCTGTAGGCGAACACCGCCAGACTGATGGCCACGAGGGCGCTGCCGAATCCCGGCAGCGCCTGCGAAAAGGCGAGCGCCGACAGGGCACCGCCCGTCTCGCCGCTGGTCCACGCTCCCGAGGTGACGATCACCAGGCCGGTGATCGTACACACGATGAGGGTATCGATGAACGTGCCCAGCATGCCGATCAATCCCTGCTGAACCGGACCGCGGCTGGTAGCGGCCGCATGGGCGATGGGCGCGCTACCCAGGCCCGCCTCATTGGAGAAGATGCCGCGCGCGACGCCGAACTGGATCGCAGCCCAGACCGCGGCGCCGGCGAACCCACCCTGGGCTGCGGTCGGCGTGAAGGCGCCGGTAAAGATCAGGGCCAGCGACTCGGGAATCGCATCCCTATTGATGGTCAGCACGACGAGCCCCGCGCCGACGTAGAGCACCGCCATCAGCGGCACGAGCTGCGCCGCCACCTGGCCGATGCGGCGAATGCCTCCGATCAGAACCGCCAGCGTCAACGCCGCGAGGATCAGGCCGGTGACATGGCGCGGCACACCGAAGTCCACATTCATCACCTGCGCCACCGAATTGGCCTGCACCGTGTTGCCGATCCCGAAGCCCGCGATCGCGCCAAATCCCGCAAAGGCGATTGCCAGCCAGTGCCAGCGCGGACCGAGACCGTTGCGGATGTAGTACATCGGGCCACCAACGTAGTTTCCGTTGGCGTCGCGCTCGCGATAGCGGATGGCGCATACCGATTCGGCGTACTTGGTCGCCATTCCCACCAGCGCCGTGCACCACATCCAGAACAGCGCGCCGGGTCCGCCGAGAAAGATCGCGGTCGCGACGCCCGCGATATTGCCGGTACCGACAGTTGCCGACAGGGCGGTCATCAGGGCCTGGAAGGAGCTTATGTCGCCCTCTCCGTCCGGTCGCCGGCCGGCCCACAGCAGGCGAAAGCCGGTGCCGATGCGCCGCAACGGCATCAGGCGCAAACCAAGCATGAGGAAGAAGCCGGTACCGAGAATGGCAACGAGCATCGGCGGTCCCCACACCAGGGCGTTTACCCGGCCGATGGCCGTGCTCAGAAATTCCATTGATTCGATCCGGCTGTGAGGCGGCTGAGGACTGCCTCAGCAGTGGGTCTGTGATCGAGACTGGCTACATGATGCCGGCTGCGCGACACCCGTGCAACAGCGATGTCAGTGAATTTCGCTGTGGAAGATGCAGCGGTCCCGGCCCTGGGTCTTGGCGACATACAGCGCCGCGTCGGCGGCGCCAAGCAGGTCTTCGACATTGTTGAAGCGCTTTGCTTCGTTGTGCACCGCCACGCCAAGCGAGGCGGTGACCATGATTTCCTGGTCGTTGGCCACGCGATGGCGAATGTCGCGCAGCATCGTGAGCAGGCGTTCGCAGGTGGCGGTGACTGCCTCTTCGCCGCAGCCCGGCATCAGCAGGACGAACTCCTCGCCGCCATAACGGGCGACGATATCGTCCCTGCGCACGGCCGACTGCAGCAGCTCCGCCACCCGGCGCAGCACCTCATCACCCGCCAGATGGCCATACCTGTCGTTGATGCCCTTGAAGCAGTCGAGATCGACGAACACCAAAGCCACGGGCCAGCCATTGTCGCAGGCACTCTCCATTTCATGCGCCAGGCTGGCCTGCAGATAACCGCGATTGTACAGACCGGTGAGTGGATCGCGACGGTTCTCCTCTTCGAGCCGACGCGTTCGATCCTCGAGTATCGAGGCATGCTGCATGATGCGGATGTGGCGCAGCATCGTCAGTTCCCGGGCCTGGCTGACGATGCTTTCCAGCGTCGTCGAATCCTCGAGCTCGATCTCGAACAGATGGGCAACCTCCGAGAGCGCGACCCCGGCATCCTCGAGCACACCGATGAAGGCCTCTCCGTCCAGGCCGACGAGTCGTTCGGCCCGGCTCATCGCCCGGCGCAGCAGCGCCTGGGCATTCGCCTCGGACCAGAGTTCCGCCATATCCGAGGAGACCGCCACGATCGCGGCGTCGCGCTCCTGCAGCGACGCGGCATCGTCCGCGTCATGGCTGGAGCCGACCAGCCGCTGCAGCTTCTCCGGGAAATTCCATTGCTGGAGCAGCATGGCGCCGAGGATCGCGTGATCGGTGCCGAGTACTTCGCGTTCACGTTCCAGCACATACTCATGACGCCACTGCCGCTCCTCCAGCCCGACATAGAGTTCGGGTTTGACGCGCGCCAGGGTCATCATCCCGAGGTCCTGCAGCAGGGCCGCAAGGAACAGCTCCTCGCGGTTGCGCTGACCGAAGCGGTCGGCCATGACCTGCGCACAGACCGCCGCGGCGAAGGAGCGACGCCAGAAGAGACGGTAGTCAAACGCCCCTTTCTCGTCGCGTCGCAATACGGTGACCAGGGAGAAACTGAGTGCGAGCGTGATCGTGCCCTCGACGCCGAACAGCTTGATCGCCTGGCGCAGATTGCCGGTACGACGCTGGCGGGCATAGAGCGGCGAGTTGGCCATGCGGATCAACCTGGCGCTGAGCGCCGGATCGGCCGTAAGCACCTGGCTGACATCGCTGATCCCTGCATCGGGATCTTCCCCCAGTTCCAGAATGCGCATCACGACACCAACCGGGCTGGGAAGGTTGGCACCCTGCAGCAGTTTTGCCAGCAGCTGCGTGTTGTCGGGCGGCATATCTCCGCCGAGCGGAGTGATGACTGAAGCGGAGGACATGTTCTTCGTGTTCTTTATCCGAAAGGGGGATCGATGCGTGCACCTGACACGCCCCGATGCGCAAGCTCGCAACCGCGGTTATCGGACGTCGGCGGGATTTTCTGTAGTCGAGGGATGAGGCGGAACCGCCCCTTCGCCGGAGGGGGGATCTATATTTACCAAGGAATACGGATGGTTATGTCGCTCATTTCGCGTCGAACCGGACCGCACTATAATCGATCCTGCGTACTCATCAGGAGGACCGGCAATGTTCGAGCCTATTGATGTTGTGATCGCTCTTGTCCTGACCTGCGTACCCACCGGCTTCCTTGTCTTCAGCATGCTGAACGCCAGCTGACGCTGGCCGGGTAACAGGTGCCAACTGCCGCAAACGCCGCGATCGGCGGCGGGGTTTTTCACGGCCTACCGATCCATCTCCGGGCACTGCACAAAAACCGCTCAGAATGAAAGAATGGCTGCGGAACAAGCAGCTTCCGATGCAAACCGGATTCTTTTCAACAGGCTTATCCACAGAATCTGTGAATAGCGCGAAGCCTGCTAGCACTCACCCGAAACGGTAGTTGCACAGGATTCCGCTGCGGGCGGATGCATGGTGTGCAGGACGGCGAGTGCCGCGTTGTCCACCGACTTGACCACCGCATAAGGAAGGGGAAAAAAGGATTGCGTCAGATGAGCGAAGGCGAGCGCGCCGATGACGGCGATCGCGAAAGTCTTGGGCGTGAACAAGGATGATCTCCGAACCGAATTTCCGTTCGCATCCGCACGCTGCGGATGCGTCCCTCCTGACCGTCGTCATGAACGAGCGGTGACCGGTGAGGTCGGTTCTTCGTATTCTTGTTCCGCGGATATTCCGATTGGTCGGGGCGAGAGGATTTGAACCTCCGACCACCGCAACCCCATTGCGGTGCGCTACCAGGCTGCGCTACGCCCCGAATACGACGGAATGAAACACTGCGTGAAGGCGGGATGATAAACGCTGAATGTCCGGCCGTCTAGCCTGCAACTGCAGAGGAAGGAGAAAAGAGGAAAGAGAAAAGGACGATATTTTCATCATTCATCTTTTCTCTTTCCTCTTTCCGCTGCCGTCAGACTTTCATCTCCTTCAGCAGATCCTCCAGTTCCACCCGCAGCTGTCGCACGATCTGCCGGCTGCGGTTGACGTCGGTGCGCCCTTCCTTGCCGGACAGCTTCTGGCGCGCGCCGCCGATGGTGAAACCCTGCTGATAAAGCAGATCGCGGATCTGGCGCACCAGCATCACATCCTGACGCTGATAGTAACGCCGGTTCCCCGCTCGCTTGATCGGCGCCAGCTGCGGAAATTCCTGTTCCCAGTAGCGCAGGACATGCGGCTTCACGCCGCACAGATCGCTTACTTCTCCGATGGTGAAATACCGCTTGCCGGGGATCGCCGGCAGATCGCTATTCGCGCTGGCTTCCAGCATAAGCCTCCACTCGCGCCTTCAGCTTCTGGCCCGGATGAAACGAAACCACGCGCCGCGCGGTGATGGGAATCTCCTCGCCGGTTTTGGGGTTGCGTCCGGGACGTTGGTTCTTGTGCCGCAGGTTGAAGTTCCCGAAACCCGACAGCTTGACCTGCTGCCCGGATTCCAGTGCATTGCGGATTTCCTCGAAGAACATTTCGACCAGATCTTTCGCTTCGCGCTTGTTCAGTCCGAATTCCTCGAACAGGCGCTCCGCCATGTCAGCCTTTGTCAGTGCCATGCTCATTCTCTCAGTGTCGCCCCGAAGCCTTCCCGCAGTTCCTGCAGCACTTTCTGGATCAGCAAGTCTGTTTCAGCATCGGTAAGAGTGCGTGAAAAATCCTGGAAGGTCAAGCCTAAAGCGAGGCTTTTCTTCCCCGAATCAATGCCTTTACCCTGATAGATGTCAAACAGGCTCAAGCTCTGCAAACCGGGACCGGCAGCGGCGCGAATGCACGCCGCGATGTCGCCCGCGGCCACGCCGGCATCGACCACCAGCGCGAGGTCGCGCCGCACTGCGGGGAAGCGTGACAGCGGCTGGAATGCCGGACGCGGCGCGCCAGCGATGGCCTCGAGATCGATCTCGAACAGCAGCGGATGACGGTCCAGCCCCATCTCTTCGGCGAGGCGCGGATGCAGCCTCCCCAGCCAGCCGATCGGAGCACCGCCGGTGCCGACGATGCTCGCGCTCTGCCCGGGATGGAGCATGGCATGCGTCTCGGCAAGGAAACCCGCGCTGTGCAGACCCAGCATTCCCAGCAGCGCCTCCACATCGGCCTTCACGTCGTGGAAGTCGACTTCCCGCGCATCCATGCCCCACTGCTCCGGCCATGCGCCTCCGATCGCCAGACCGGCGATCGTCAGTTCTTCTTCTACATCATCCCCCTGGACGAGGTACTTCGAGCCAAGCTCGAAGATCCGCAGACGATCCTGCTGGCGCTTGAGGTTGTAGTCGGCCACCTGCACCAGACCCGGCCACAGCGAGGTGCGCATCACCGCGGTGTCGGCGGAAATCGGATTGGCCAGCTTCAGCGGCCGGACATCGGGCTCGAAGCGTGCCTGGAGATCGGCGCCAATGAAGCTGTAGGTGATGGCCTCGCGGTACCCGCGATCGGCGAGCAGCTCGCGCAGGCGCCGCTCGCGTCCACCCGCGACCCCGCGCACGCGCAGCTCGCCCCGCGGCGGCGCCGACGGGATCGCATCGTAGCCATGCACCCGCGCCACTTCCTCGATGAGATCGGCCTCGATGGCGATGTCGAAGCGGAACGAAGGCGGCACCACTTCCCAGCCCGCCTCGTCCTGCTTCGTGAGCCGCATGCCGAGACGGGCGAAGATGTCGCTGACTTCCTGCGGCGCCACGTCGTAGCCGAGCATCCGTCCCAGGCGCTCGCGCCGCAGCACGACGGCGGGGCGCGCAGGCAGATGGGCTTCGTCGCGCGCTTCGACCACCGGTCCGGCCACACCACCGGCGATGTCCAGGATGAGCCGAGTCGCCCGCTCCATGGCGCGGCGCTGCAGCGCCGGATCGACGCCGCGCTCGTAGCGGTGTGACGCATCGGTATGCAGCCCGAGGCGCCGTGCCCGGCCGGCGAGCGCGGCAGGCGCGAACCAGGCGCTCTCGAGAAGGATGGAACACGTATCATCCGTGACCGCGCTGTCACTGCCGCCCATGACACCGGCGAGCGCCAGCGCGCGCTCGCCGTCCGCGATCACCAGCATGTCGGGATCGAGCGTGACGGTCTTGCCATCCAGCAGCGTCAGCGTCTCCTGCGGCTGCGCCAGGCGCACCCGGATTCCGCCGCGGATCCTGTCCAGATCGAAGGCATGCAGGGGCTGCCCGTATTCGAGCAGGATGTAATTGGTCACATCGACCAGCGGTCCCAGACTGCGCACGCCGCAGCGGCGCAGGCGTTCCTGCATCCATAGCGGCGTCGTCGCGCGTGGATTCACATCGCGGATGATGCGACCGACGTAGACCGGACAGGCTGATGGCGCCTCGAGGCGGATCTCGGGGCGATCCTCGCAAGCCGGCATGACTTCCGGTACGGGGGGCTCGGCGACATCGACACGGGTGAGGACGCCGAGCTCGCGCGCGATGCCGGCGATGCCGAGGCAGTCGCCGCGGTTCGGCGTGAGGCCGAGCTCGATGGATACGTCGTCGAGGTCCAGCAGTGCGCGCACGTCCGTGCCCGCCGCCGCGTCATCGGGAAGCGCCAGCAGGCCGCCCCCCGCTTCACCGAGACCCAGCTCGGCTGCCGAGCACAGCATGCCCGAGGATTCGACGCCGCGCAGCTTCGCGCGCTTGATCTTCAGCCCGCCGGGCAATTCAGCGCCGATGCGGGCGAGCGGAACCCGCATTCCGGGCGCGACATTGGGCGCGCCGCAGACGATTTTCAGGGTTTCACCGCTGCCGTCATCGACCGTGCACACGCGCAGGCGATCGGCCGCGGGATGCGCTTCGACGGCGAGCACATGCCCGACCACCACGCCTTCGAAGGGCGGCGCGACCGGCTCCACGGCGTCCACTTCCAGGCCGGCCATCGTCAGCCGGGCGCCCAGCTCCTCCGTGCCGATCGCCGGATTCACCCAGGTCCTGAGCCACTTCTCACTGAACTTCATATCGATCCCCGGCGCTCAGGCGAACTGTTGCAGAAAGCGTGAATCATTCTCAAAAAACAGTCGCAAGTCATTGACCCCATAGTACAGCAAAGCCATGCGCTCGACGCCGAGGCCGAACGCGAACCCGGTATAGCGCTCGCTGTCGACGCCGACCTTGGCAAAGACCTGCGGATGGATCATGCCGCAGCCCATCACCTCCAGCCAGCCGGTGTGCTTGCACACCCGGCACCCCGAGCCGCCGCAGATGACGCAGGCGATGTCCACTTCGGCCGAAGGTTCGGTGAAGGGAAAATACGAGGCCCGGAACCGCACCGCGCAATCGCGCTCGAAGAAGGCGCGCAGGAAGTCGGTGACCGTTCCCTTGAGCTCGGCGAAGCTCACCCGCTCGTCGACCATGAAGCCTTCGACCTGGTGGAACATCGGGGTGTGCGTGACATCGGAATCGCAGCGATACACCCGCCCCGGCGCGATGACGCGCAGCGGTGGCGTGCGCTCGCGCATCACGCGGATCTGCACCGGCGAGGTGTGAGTGCGCAGGAGCCGGCGGGAATCGAAATAGAAGGTGTCGTGCATCGCCCGCGCCGGATGATCGGCCGGGATGTTGAGCGCCTCGAAATTGTGGAAGTCGTCCTCGACCTCGGGACCGCGCGCGATCTCGTAGCCGGCGGCGGCGAACAGATCCGTGATGCGGTCGAGCACCTGGCCGACCGGATGCAGCCCGCCTCCACTCTGGCCGCGGCCGGGCAAGGTCACATCGACCCGTTCGCTCGCCAGACGCGCGGCGAGCGCCTGCTCGCGCAGCACGCGCCCGCGGGCCTCGATGGCGTCCTGCAGCGTCTGCTTGGCCTGATTGACGCGCTGTCCCGCCAGCGGCCGTTCGGCCTCGGGCAGCGACTTCAAGCCCTTGAGGTATTCGGTGACGACGCCGCTGCGTCCGAGATACTCGACCCGCACCCGATCGAGCGACGCCTCATCGGCGGCCTGCTCGATGCGCGTGGTGGCCGAGGCGACGATGGATTCCAGGCTTGTCCCGTTCACTCTGTCTCCCCGAGGCGCTGTTTCTGGCGGCGCCCCAAAACAAAAAAAGGAAAGGCATGCCGCCTTCCCTTTCGGATCCGTCGCGCGATGCCGCCCCGCAGGGCGGCATCCGCTTACGGCAGGACTTCAGACGGCGGCCTTGGCCTTCTCGGCGAGCGCGGCGAACGCCGGCTTGTCGAACACCGCCAGATCGGCAAGCACCTTGCGATCGATCTCGATCGCGGCCTTGCGCAGACCGTTCATCAGGCGGCTGTAGGACAGTCCGCACTCACGGGCAGCCGCGTTGATGCGCACGATCCACAGCGCGCGGAAGTCGCGCTTCTTCTGACGGCGATCGCGATAGGCATACTGACCGGCCTTGGTGACGGCCTGGGTGGCGATGCGGTAGACGTTCTTGCGACGACCGCGATAGCCCTTGGCCTGCGCCAGCACCTTCTTGTGGCGGGCGCGGGCGGTAACTCCTCTCTTGACTCTTGGCATGACGTATTACCCTCAGCTGTAAGGCAGCATGCGGGCGACAGCAGCCGTGTCGGCAGCGTGGACGATACCGCCATCGCTGCGCAGTTGGCGCTTCCGCTTCGTGCTCTTCTTGGTCAGGATGTGATTGCGGAATCCGCGCCGGTTCTTGAACCGGCCGGATGCGGTGCGCGCAAAGCGCTTGTCCGCACCGCGATGTGTCTTAAGCTTGGGCATCTTTGTTCCTCGGTTCTGCTTCGTCTGACCGGCCACCCGTGGTGCCGACCTTCTTCTTGCTCGTGGAGGGGGCGAGAACCATGATCATTTGCCGCCCCTCGAGCTTGGGGAATTGTTCAACTACCCCATATTCTTCGAGATCCTTCTCGATGCGCTTCAGCAGCTGGTAACCGAGCCGCTGATGCACCATTTCACGTCCACGGAAGCGCAGGGTGATCTTCGCCTTGTCACCGCTGCTCAGGAAACGCATCAGGTTGCGCAGCTTGACCTGATAGTCTCCCTCGTCCGTACCCGGACGGAACTTCACTTCCTTGACCTGTATCTGCTTCTGCTTCTTCCGTGCCGCGTGACGCTTCTTGCTTTCCTCGAAGACGAACTTGCCGTAGTCCATCAATCGACATACGGGTGGGCTTGCCTGCGGGGCGATCTCGACCAGATCGAGCTCCTGCTCTTCCGCAGCCTGCTTCGCTTCGGCCAGACTGACGATGCCAATGGGTTCTCCATCCTCAGCCACCAGGCGAACCTGGGGCGCGGTGATGGCATCGTTCAGGCGCAATTCTTTGTCAGCAGCTATTTCCCATCCTCCAAAACAGTGCGGCCGCGGCACGCCGATTCAGCGAGCAGACGATCTGCGAAAGCGTCAACGGACATGCTTCCGAGATCGCTGCCATCGCGCGCGCGCACGGCCACTGTATCTTCCGCCGTCTCCCGGTCTCCCACGACCAGCAGATACGGCACTCGTTGCAGCGTATGCTCGCGGATTTTAAAGCCGATTTTCTCATTTCTCAAGTCCGGCGCGACCCGTAGACCACGATCGGACAGGCGCCGGGCGACTGAGGCGACATGCTCGGCCTGGCGATCGGTGATGTTCAGGACCACCGCCTGGACCGGGGCCAGCCATGCCGGCAAGGCGCCCGCGTACTCTTCGATCAGTATGGCGATGAAGCGTTCGAGCGATCCGAGCACCGCCCGGTGCAGCATCACCGGCACCTTGCGGCTGCTGTCCTCGGCGATATAGGAGGCCCCCAGCCGGCCGGGCATGGAGAAATCGACCTGGATGGTGCCACACTGCCAGACCCGCCCCAGGCTGTCGCGGAGCGAGAACTCGATCTTCGGCCCGTAGAACGCCCCCTCGCCCGGCTGCAGCTCCCAGGGCAGGCCGCGGGCATCGAGCGCCTGCGCCAGCGCCTGCTCGGCCTTGTCCCAGGTGGCGTCGTCGCCGACCCGGTTCTCGGGGCGGGTCGACAGCTTGACCAGCACCTCATTGAAGCCGAAGTCCGCATACACCCGGAACAGCAGATCCATGAAACCGGCGACCTCGCCCTGGATCTGGTCCTCGGTGCAGAAAATATGGGCGTCGTCCTGCACGAAGCCGCGCAGGCGCATCAACCCGTGCAGCGTGCCCGAGGGCTCGTTGCGATGACAGGAACCGAACTCGGCATAGCGCAGCGGCAGATCGCGATAGCTCTTGAGGCCCTGGTTGAACACCTGGACGTGTCCGGGGCAGTTCATCGGCTTCACGGCATAGTCGCGGTTCTCCACATGGGTGGTGAACATGCCGGCGGCGAACTTGTCCCAGTGGCCCGACTTCTCCCACAGCGTGCGATCGAGCACCTGGGGGGTGCGGATCTCTTGATAAGCCTGCTCGCGCAGCAGCGAGCGGATGTAGTCCTCGACGATGCGATAGACGGTCCAGCCGCGCGGGTGCCAGAACACCATCCCCGGCGCCTCTTCCTGCGTATGGAACAGATCGAGCTGGCGGCCGATGCGGCGATGGTCGCGCTTCTCGGCCTCTTCCAGGCGATGCAGGTATTCCTTGAGTTCCTTCTTGCCGGTCCACGCCGTGCCGTAGATCCGCTGCAGCATCTCGTTGCGCGAATCGCCGCGCCAGTAGGCGCCGGCCACCTTGGTGAGCTTGAACGCCTTCAGCCGCCCGGTGGCCGGCACGTGCGGGCCGCGGCACAGATCGAGGAACTCGCCCTGGCGATAGAGCGAGATCGGCTCTTCCGAAGGAATGGCGGCGATGATCTCGGCCTTGTATTCCTCACCGAGCGCACGGAACATCGCGACCGCCTCGTCGCGCGGCATCAGGCTGCGCTCGACCGTCAGGTCCTCGGCGACGATCTCCTCCATCTTCGCTTCGATCGCCGCCACATCCTCGGGCGTGAACGCGCGCTTGTAGGCGAAATCGTAGTAGAAGCCGTTCTCGATCACCGGACCGATGGTGACCTGGGCGTCGGGGAACAGGCGCTTCACCGCCTGGGCGAGGAGATGGGCGCAGGAATGGCGGATGACTTCCAGCCCTTCCGCATCCCGATCGGTGATCAGGCGCAGGGAAACGTCGCGGTCGATGAGGTGCGAGGTGTCGACGAGCTTGCCATCGACACAGCCGGCAAGCGTGGCCTTGGCAAGTCCGGGACCGATATCCGCCGCGACCTGTGCAACCGTGACCGGCTCGTCGAAGCGGCGTTCGCTCTTGTCCGGCAAGGTGACTGTAGGCATGGCAGGACCGCTGAAACAAAAAAGCACTGTTGGGACAGTGCTCGTTGTGAATTGGTAGGCGCGATTGGACTCGAACCAACGACCCCCACCATGTCAAGGTGGTGCTCTAACCAACTGAGCTACGCGCCTGTAGCGGGCACAAGATACCCGATCGGCCGGTGGATTTGCAAGGGATGATACGCATGCGCCGGCGGACGGACGTCCTCAGGCGATGCCGAGGTGCTTCTCGCGGATGATCCGGATCTGGTCGCGCAGCTTCGCCGCCGCCTCGAACTCGAGGTCGCGCGCGTGCTGCAGCATCTTCTTTTCGAGCGACTCGATCTCGCGGCGCAGTTCCTCGGGCGACAGCTTGCCGTATTCGATCAGTGCCTCGGCGACCCGCTGATACTCGCGCGGACTGAGGGCGACTTCCGGCGCCTCGCCCTCGATCAGGTCGACCACCGCCTTGCGGATGGTGCGCGGCGTGATGCCATGCTCCTCGTTGTAGGCGACCTGCCGGGCGCGGCGACGCTCGGTCTCCTCGATCGCCCGCTTCATCGAGCCGGTCACGGTGTCGGCATACATGATGACCCGCCCTTCGGCATTGCGCGCCGCGCGGCCGATCGTCTGGATCAGCGAGCGATCGGAACGCAGGAAGCCCTCCTTGTCCGCATCGAGGATGGCGACCAGCGTCACTTCCGGCAGGTCCAGCCCCTCGCGCAGCAGGTTGATGCCGACCAGGACGTCGAACACGCCGAGCCGCAGGTCGCGGATGATCTCCACGCGCTCCACCGTCTCGATGTCGGAGTGCAGGTAACGCACCTTGATGTCGTGCTCGGCGAGATACTCGGTGAGATTCTCGGCCATGCGCTTGGTGAGCGTGGTGACCAGCACGCGCTCCCCGCGTTCCACCCGGAGCCTGGCCTCTGACAGCACATCGTCCACCTGGGATGCGACCGGCCGGATCTCGATCTGCGGGTCGACCAGTCCGGTCGGCCGCACCACCTGCTCGGCGATCGCATCCGAGCGCTCCAGCTCGTAGGCGCCCGGCGTCGCGGAAACATAGACCGTCTGCGGCGCGATGCGTTCGAACTCGGGGAAGGCGAGCGGCCGGTTGTCGAGGGCGGACGGCAGGCGGAATCCGTGCTCGACCAGCGTCGACTTGCGCGACTGGTCGCCGCGGTACATGGCGCCGATCTGCGGCACGGTGACGTGGCTCTCGTCGATGATCAGCAGCGCATCTTCCGGCAGGTAGTCGAGCAGGGTCGGCGGCGGTTCACCCGCCTGGCGTCCCGACAGATAGCGCGAGTAGTTCTCGATGCCCGAGCAGTAGCCGATCTCCTGCATCATCTCCATGTCGAAGCGCGTGCGCTGCTCCAGGCGCTGCGCCTCCAGCAGCTTGTTCGCCGCGCGCAGCTCCTCGAGCCGCAGGCGCAGGTCCTCCCGGATCAGGTCGATGGCCTGCAGCAGGGTTTCGCGCGGAGTGACGTAGTGGGTCTTGGGGTAGATGGTCAGCCGCGGCACGCGCCTCAGCACCTCGCCGGTCAGGGGATCGAAGTAGCTCAGCTCCTCGATCTCCTCGTCGAACAGCTCGATGCGCACCGCCTCCCGCTCCGACTCGGCGGGGAAGACATCGATCACCTCGCCACGCACCCGGTAGGTGCCCCGCCCCAGCTCGGCGTCGTTGCGGGTGTACTGCAGATCGGCGAGATGACGCAGGATGGCGCGCTGGTCGGTGATCGCTCCCCGGCGCAGATGCAGCACCATCTGCAGGTACGAACGCGGGTCGCCCAGACCATAGATGCACGACACCGAGGCGACGATCACCGTGTCCCGGCGCTCGAGCACCGCCTTGGTGGCGGACAGGCGCATCTGCTCGATCTGCTCGTTGATCGAGGCGTCCTTCTCGATATAGGTATCGGTGGTGGGAACGTAGGCTTCCGGCTGGTAATAATCGTAGTACGAGACGAAGTACTCGACCGCGTTGTCGGGAAAGAACTCACGCATTTCGCCGTAGAGCTGGGCGGCGAGCGTCTTGTTCGGCGCCAGCAGCAGCGCCGGCCGCTGCACGGCAGCGATGACGTTCGCCATGGTGTAGGTCTTGCCCGAGCCGGTGACCCCGAGCAGGGTCTGGGCCCGCAAGCCGTCACGCAGGCCGGAGACCAGCACTTCGATCGCTCGCGGCTGATCGCCCGCTGGCGAATAGGAGGAGCGGAGGCGAAATAGTCTTTCCATGGGAGTCTTGGGAGCAGGTGACAAGTATATTACACTTAGCCCGTTTCTTTACTTTCCGACAGGACGGTTGCGTGAAACTTTCTCAACGGGTGCAGCGGATCAAGCCGTCGCCGACTCTGGCGATCACCGCGCGGGCAGCACAGTTGCGCGCCGAAGGCAAGGACATCATCGGCTTCGGCGCGGGCGAACCCGACTTCGACACGCCGCCGCACATCAGGCAGGCGGCCATCGAAGCGATCGAAGCCGGCTTCACCCGCTACACCGCAGTGGCCGGCATCGCGCCGCTGCGCCAGGCGATCGTGGACAAATTCCGCCGCGACAACGCCCTCGACTATACACCGGCGCAGGTCCTGGTGTCGGTCGGCGGCAAGCAGAGCTTCTACAATCTCGCCCAGGCGCTGCTCGATCAGGGCGACGAAGTCATCATTCCGGCGCCCTACTGGGTTTCGTATCCCGACATGGTGCTGCTCGCCGACGCCACGCCGGTGATCGTGCCGAGCGACATCGAGCAGGGATTCAAGATCTCGCCCGCGGCGCTCGAGGCCGCCATCACCCCGCGCACCCGCCTGGTGGTGATCAACAGCCCGTCCAACCCGACCGGCGTGTCCTACACCCGCGAAGAACTGCGCGCCCTCGGCGAGGTGCTGCAGCGCCATCCGCAGATCGTGGTCGCCTCCGACGACATCTACGAGCACGTCAACCTGGACGGCAAGCCGTTCTGCAACATCCTCATGGCCTGCCCGGAACTGCGCGATCGCGGCATCGTCCTCAACGGCGTGTCGAAATCCTATTGCATGACCGGCTGGCGCATCGGCTACGCGGCGGGACCGAAGACGCTGATCACCGCGATGGAGAACATCCAGTCGCAGAGCACCTCCAACCCGACCTCGATCGCGCAGGTCGCGGCCCAGGCCGCGCTCGAAGGCGATCAGTCCTTCATCGGCGACATGAACCGCGCCTTCCGCGAGCGCCACGAGTACGTGGTCAAGACCCTGAACGCCATGCCCAGCGTGCGCTGCCTGCACAGCAACGGCGCCTTCTATGCCTTCCCTCTGATGCAGGAAGCGATCGACCGCCTCGGGCTCGAGAACGACCTCGCGCTCGGCGAGCATCTCATCGAGCATGGCGGCGTGGCGCTGGTGCCGGGCTCGGCCTTCGGCGCTCCCGGCTACATGCGCCTGTCCTTCGCCACCAGCATGGACAATCTGCGCAAGGGACTCGAGCGCATCGCCACCTGCCTCGGCGCCTGAGCCCCTGCCCTCACGACGGCCTGACGCTGAGCGCCGCCTGCTCGCAGGAATCGCGGCATTCGGCGCAGGCCTCGGCGCAGACGCGGCAATGCGCGTGTTCGGCGGCATGACGCCGGCACTCCTGCCCGCAGATCTCGCATGCCGCCCGGCACACTTCCAGCATCTCGCGCAGCAGGAGCTCGTTGGAGCCGGTGCGGCGTGACGCCATCGATCCGGTGGCGCGGCAGACATCGGCGCAGTCGAGATTGAGCCGGATGCACTGCTTCAGTGCGTCCACCTCCTCCTCGGCAAGGCAGGCGTCCGCGCACACGATGCATGCCTGTTCGCAATCGAAGCAGTGTTCTATGCAGTCGAGCAGCGCATGATTGACGCTGCCATGGACATCGGGATGGGTGGCGATGATCTCGTGGACGTGCATGGAAACCCTCCTTGGCTCCGGCGCCGCGTCGATGGAAACGAAATGGAATGGAATGAAATGAAAGGCTCAACGCTAGTCCGCGCGGAGCGGACTGTCAATGCGGCTTCCCGCGGACCGGGAAGCGGGAATCAGCGCCGCCAGGCAGCGGTCAGCTTGAGGCATTCACTGCGCCACTTGCACTCGTAGCGCTGGCAGGAGAAGCGCTCGTCATCGAGAAAGCAGGCGGCCTCGCCGCGCGCATGCTGGATCGCCTGGATCACGGACTTCTTCGAACCCAGCAGGACGAACCGGTTCAGTCCGAGCTGACGCCCCTGCTCTCTGATCTCTTCCAGATCCACTGGCACACCGTCTCTTTTCGTGGTCGAAGATGACGCATGCTGCTGGTGATGGAACATGGTGCGAACGATCTACGGATGGTTGAACAAGTCTCCCCGCGCCGCTTTCTTTCGCGAATGGCTTGCCTCGCGAATCCTGACTGGCTTGCTGGGTTCGCCGTGATTATCGGCGGATGGCGGAAGGACTTTAGGGACGAGGAAAGCGGAAAGTTGAACGTCGCCGGCGGACGCGCTGCACAGGGCCAGGGACCCTGGGGGCGTCCGCCGTTCACGCATGATAACGACAGCCGGGCGAATCGGGCAGGAGTCGCTAGGCCTCCCTACGGCTGGCCTCGAACAGGAACCAGGTGCGCTCCTCGCTCTCGTCGATCCAGTTCTCGATCAGACTGGCGCTGGCGATGTCGCCATACTCGCCGCAGGTCTCGTGCGCTTCGCGCAGCTTGGCAGTGAGGGTCTTGTTGTCGTCGCACAGCTCGGCCAGCATGCCGAGCGGCTCGACGTAGTCGGCATCGTTGTCGAGCACGCGCTGCAGGCGGCTGATGTGGCCGATCGACCGCAGCGTCGTCCCGCCCACCTTGCGGATGCGTTCGGCGATCGGGTCGGTCATGGCGAACAGCTGATTGGCCTGTTCGTCGAGCAGCAGGTGGTAATCGCGGAAATGCGCCCCGCTCATGTGCCAGTGAAAGTTCTTGGTCTTGAGGTAGAGCGCGTAGACATCGGCCAGGATGAGGTTCATCGCGCCGGAGATGTCGCGGGTGGCGGCAGCCTTCAGATCGGTGGGCGTCACCAGCGGTGCGAGTTTGCGGGTCTTGGCCTGTTTCGCCTTGGTGGTGCCGGACTTCATGCTCATGCTCCTGTCGCGCAGCGGCGGCATGCATGCCGCCCAGTTGTCCCTGACACCGGCGAACCGGCGCCTGCCCAAGATCACGGGGTTCAGTATGCGCGTATTCCGCGGGGCTGGCCAGATTGCGCCGCCGCCTCAGGGAGCGCCCTGACGCCGGTTACGCAGCAGCACGTACACCGCGCCGGTACCTCCATCCACCGGCCGCGCCGAGCAGAAGGCGAGGACATCGTCACAGCGCTGCAGCCAGCCATTCAGGCGCGACTTCAGCACCGGCTTGCGATCGGGCGAACTCAGCCCCTTGCCGTGGATGATGCGCACGCAGCGGTCATTGCCGGCCAGGCACTCCGTCAGGAACGCCGACAGCGCGGCGCGGGCCTCGCTCACGAACATGCCGTGCAGATCGAGTTCGGCATCGATCGAGTAATGGCCGCGGCGCAACCGGCGCAGCAGATTCTGCTGCACCCCGGGCCGGGCATAGAGCAGTTCATCGCCGGTCTCGACCTCGGCGTAATCCGCGCCATCGATCAGCATCTCGACCTTGACCTGCGCCTCATCGGCCAGCCGCTGGCGCGGCACCGGCTGCGGCCGCCGGCGCCAGGGCGCGACCCGGCCGTTCGCCGGCAGGCGCCTGACCGCGCCCACACTCCTGCGAAACAGCCCGAAATCGTCGTCGTCCTTCATGCCCTCGCGTCCCTGGACGCCGTCCCTCGCTTCGATCGAGCAATCGTAAGTGAGGAAGCGGCTCCCCGCCAAATAGAAAAGTCGATATCTATTGACCGGATACGGCCGGGCCAGTAACATTGGCGCCCGTAAACGCCTTCCAATTCCCCGGTAGCTCAGCAGGTAGAGCAGGTGACTGTTAATCACCGGGTCGCTGGTTCGAGTCCGGCCCGGGGAGCCAATAAATCAAGGCGTTACGACTCCCGTCAAGTTTACAGAATCCCTTCCGAAGTATCGTGTAGCGTCCGTGTAAGAGATTTCGATTTACCCTTTCAAAGCGTCTTCGCACGATTGGGACCTGTACTTCGATGTCGCCACCGATCGAGAGTCGGTTACCTGCACCAACCCTCCCCCCGTCGAATGGTCCCCAGACCACAAACGCGCCAAGTACCGCTTGGAAGATGGTGTCTTAACCGCTTGGCCACTGATCCACACTGCGACAGCAGATGAGGCCCGCGCCCTCGTGGGGTCGGATATCGAGGCATGGGAAGCAGCGGCAGAACTCGAGCCGGGAGTCGGTGCCATCCGGTTTCGCTACAGAAACGCGGGCATCACAGACCGTGATCCGCTACCGCTTCATACACACGCGTCAAGTTTGCAACCGAGGGGCTGGGCTCCGCAGCGGAAAAGTACCGAATTGCACAAACAGTGCTAAAGCAGCTGGGCAACGTGACTACGAAGCGAGGCGGACCGCTTGAGGCACGCAAATTCGACAAAGGAAACGATCTCACGCCACTTACACCTACCGAGCGCGAATGGGTCGAGGAAGCGATAAAGGCCATCATCCACCAAGTGGCGGCAGTCGAAGCAGGCGCGCAGCCAGAGCAGCTCACCCTGGACAAACTACCCTGGCTCTACAATCGAGACAGCGCGACGCCGTAACCTTCCTCCGAAGTCCTCAATCATCTCGAGTAGCATTTCCGTTTAGAACCCACCTGCCACCCGGCTCGATTTTCCAGCCAGTTGCCTGCGTCCGCGCGCGCAAGGTTCATCAGCCAATGCTCATCGAGGCATTCATCGCACAGGCGTCCGGCTGAGCGGCTTGCGGTCGGGGGAGAGCAGCCCCCTGCTCCCGCTCGACATGAGACTGCCTGCCAGCCCATCCTTCCATCAAAACACCCGCAGTTCCATCACCTCCTAACGTTTGATGGCAACCTACCGATAACCCCTGCGGAAATTGCGTGTCTCGACTGCCACGAACGATGAAGTCGACGAGGCAACCGCGGGTGCACCCTGGCTGGCAGACACAGTCCCTGGCGCAGCCGAGCCGGAAAGATCCCCCTGCTGCCCGCTCCGATTCGGGCCGACTGGTTTCACCCGTTTTGAAATCAGGGATGCATGCGCAGCCTGCAGCGGAGCTGTCTGGCTAGTCGATGTCGTGGGTTCGATTCCCCTACCCCCAATCATCAACTTTATCTGTCAGGTGTCATGAACTCACTGGAATACCGGGCCCGGATCTACGCTACCAACTGCCACTTCAATCAACGGCGCAAATACACGCGGGAGCACTACATCGTGCATTCGGCCGCGGTCGCCGAGCTGGTGCGATCGGTACCGCACACCGAGGAGATCCTGGCCGCCGCGTGGCTGCACGATACCGTCGAGCACACGCCGACGACGGTGGACGACATCCGTCACTTTTTCGGTGAAGAGGTTGCGAGCCTGGTCGAGATGGTGACCGACGTCAGCCGTCCGGAAGATGGGAGCCAGGCAAGGCGCAGGGCGATCGATCTCGTTCATCTGTCGCTCGCGAGTCCCGGGGCCAAGACCATCAAGATCGCCGACGTGATCGACAACGCGCGCGCGATCGCGGCCTGCGATCCGTCCTTTGCTGCGGTCTGGCTGCCGGTGAAGCGGGAGCAGCTGGACGTGTTGCGCGGCGGAGATGCCGAACTGTGGCAGGCCGCCCGCGACTTGATCGAGGCGGAGCTGAAGAATCTTCCGCTCCTCATGTCCGCCTGATATAGGCAGCACCTCGAAGGGAACCGGCATGCTGGCCGGGCCTTGACCAGCATGCCGGCGAAGGCCTCAGGCGAGCCCTTCTTCCTGCAGCGCCTGCTGCACCGCCGCCCGCTCCCGCATGCGCCCGTACCACGCCTCGAGATGCGGAAGTCCGTTGAGATCGAAGCCGGTATTGAAGTAGGTCGTGATCCAGGACGCGCTGCACCAGCCGGTCATCACGAACAGATAGGCGTCCGCGGCGGTGAAGCTGTCGCCCATGAGATAGC
>JAVEZY010000014.1:0-56307 GCA_034002745.1 Gammaproteobacteria bacterium | reverse complement strand
CGCTCCAGATCGGTGATCGTCTTGATGACCGCGATGATCAGGCGCAGATCGCTTGCCGTCGGCTGCCGGCGCGCGATGATCTGCGTGCACTCCTCGTCCACGCCGACTTCCATGCTGTTGACGCGCATGTCGTTGGCGATCACTTCCTCGGCCAGGGTGATATTGCCGTTGACGAAGGCAGTGACCGCGTTGGCGACCTGCTGCTCGACCAGCCCGCCCATCGTCAGCACACGGTTGCGCAGCCCTTCGAGCTCAGTATTGAAACGCTGCGAGATATGCTTTCCCAGTGTCTTGTAATCGGTATCCATGATGCTCACTCCGCGAATCAGCCGTAGCGACCGGTGATGTAGTCCTCGGTCGCCTTCTGTGAGGGGTTGGTGAAGATCGACAGAGTATCCCCGAATTCGATCAACTCGCCCAGATACATATAGGCGGTGTAATCCGAAACGCGCGCCGCCTGCTGCATGTTGTGGGTGACGATGACGATGGTGTAGCGCTCCTTGAGATCATAGATCAGCTCCTCGATCTTGGCGGTGGAGATCGGATCGAGCGCCGATGCCGGTTCGTCGAGCAGGATGACTTCCGGCTCGATGGCGATGGCGCGAGCGATCACCAGGCGCTGCTGCTGTCCACCCGACAGACCGAAGGCGTTCTGATGCAGCCTTCCCTTTACTTCGTCCCACAGCGCCGCTCCCTTGAGCGCGCGCTCGACGGCGTTGTCCAGCGTCGCCCGATCCTTCACGCCCTGGAGTCGCAAACCGTAGGCGACATTTTCGTAGATACTCTTGGGAAACGGGTTCGGCTTCTGGAACACCATGCCGACACGCCGCCGCAGCTCGGCCACGTCGACCGAGCGATCCTGAATGTTCTTGCCGTCGAGCAGAATCTCGCCTTCGATCCGGCAATTGTCGATCAGATCGTTCATGCGGTTGAAGCAACGCAGCAACGTCGACTTGCCGCAGCCCGATGGCCCGATGAAGGCGGTGACGCGCCTTGCGGGGATCTTCATCGAGACGTTCTTGAGCGCGAGGCCTTCGCCGTAATACAGGCGCAGGTTCCTGACTTCGAGACAGGCTTCCTCATAATCGAGGTTCAGCGTCTTGCGCTCGGGATTCTCGAAAAACTGGCGATTGCTCATGCTTGAAGTCGCTGCGGGCGTGTTCATCTCATTGCCATCCATTGTACGCTCCCGGCCGGATTTCCGGGCCTAATCGGATTCGCTCTTGTACTTTTCGCGCAGGTGGTTGCGAATGCCGATCGCCCCCAGGTTGAGGATGATGATCAGGATCACCAGCATCAGCGCGGTGGCGTAAACGAGCGGCCGCGCGGCCTCCACATTGGGGCTCTGGAACCCGACATCGAAAATATGAAAACCGAGGTGCATGAATTTCCGCTCCAGATGCAGGAAGGGAAATTCTCCGTCGACTGGCAGATTCGGTGCGAGCTTGACCACACCGACCAGCATCAGCGGGGCAACCTCGCCCGCGGCGCGGGCCACGGCAAGGATGAGGCCGGTCATCATTGCCGGCGCGGCCATCGGCACCACCACCCGCCACAGGGTCTCGGCCTTGGTGGCACCAAGCGCCAGTGAGCCTTCGCGGACCGCGCGCGGAATGCGGGTGAGCCCTTCCTCGGTCGCCACGATGACCACGGGCAGCGTGAGCAGCGCCAGCGTCAGCGAGGCCCAGATCAGGCCCGGCGTGCCGAAGGTGGGTGAGGGCAGCGACTCGGCGAAGAACAGGCGGTCAATGCTGCCGCCCATCCAGTAGACGAAGAAGCCAAGGCCGAATACGCCGAACACGATCGAGGGCACACCGGCGAGGTTGTTCACCGAGATGCGGATCATGCGCACCAGGGTTCCCTGCTTGGCGTACTCGCGCAGGTAGATCGCGGCGAGCACACCGAACGGGGTGACGATGATGGACATCAGGATCACCATCATCACGGTGCCGAACAGCGCCGGGAATATGCCGCCCTCGGTATTGGCCTCGCGCGGATAGCCGCTGATGAACTCCGCGAAATTGCCCATATACAGGCGCAATTTCTGCGCTGTGCTCATGGCGTTGGGGAGGTAGGCCTGCATGATGTTGGCGAGCGGGATCTCGACCAGGTTGCCGGCCATGGTCTCGGCGATCAGCACACCTCGATCGAGCTCGCGCTTCAGCTCCTGACGGTGCGCTTCGAGCTCCAGGTAGCGCACTTCCAGCGCGGCGCGCCGTTCCTCGACATCCCGCTCCACTGCCGCGTTCAGGGTGCCGCTCAGCTCATGACGGCGCAGCTCCAGTCGCTGCTCCTCCATGCCCCGATTGATGGCGCCGATATCGTAGCGCTCCACTGCCCGAATGCGCTCACGCAGCTTCTCGGCCTCGCCGATCCGGCGCTGCAGCTCTGCCATCGCGCCGGCGCCCTCGACGAGATGCTCGCCTTCGCGCACTCCGCGCAGATAGCCGTAGAAATTTCCCCATTCGACGCGCTCGACGACGATTACGTCTTCGGGCCAGGACTGCTGCGCGAGAAACGGTTCCACATACCACAGGAAGTCACGCCCGGTCAGATCCCGGTTGCCGTGCTTGATGAGAATGCGATCGACCAGCGCCTCGTCCTCGGGCACCGGCATGCCGGAATCGGCGACCACCGCGGCGGTGACCGTCTCCCGGTTGGCAATCTCTCCGAGCACGCGCACACGCTCCTCGCCGGGCGGCTCATACCAGGCCTCCATCACGTTGCCGGGCCAGAAGTGACCGAGACCGCGAACAGCGATCAGCAGCAGCAAGCCGACCACCATGATCAGGCTGATGGCGACGGCACCGGCATTCAGCCAGATCCAGGGCGCGCCACTGGACCACCACTTACCCAAACCACCAGATCGTATGTTCATGTCAGATGGATGCGTACTTCTTGCGCAGTCGCTGCCGCACCAGCTCGGCGATGGTGTTGACCACGAAGGTGAACAGGAACAGCACCAGCGCCGAGAGGAACAGAATGCGATAGTGGGTGCCGCCAAACTCGGCCTCCGGCATCTCCACGGCAATGTTCGCCGACAGGGTGCGCAGACCTTCGAAGATATTGAAGTTGACCACCGGACTGTTGCCGGTCGCCATCAGCACGATCATGGTTTCGCCGACGGCGCGGCCGAGGCCGATCATCACCGCCGCGAAGATACCCGGGCTGGCGGTCAGCAGCACCACGCGGGTCATGGTCTGCCATGGCGTCGCGCCCAGGGCGAGCGAGCCCTGGGTCAGGTGGCGTGGCACGTTGAACACTGCATCCTCGGCGATCGAATAGATGGTCGGAATGACGGCGAAGCCCATGGCGACGCCGACGATCATGGCGTTGCGCTGATCGTAATTGATACCCATGTCGGTCAGCCACTGCCGCATGTCACCGCCGAACCACCACAGCTCCATCCAGGGACTCGCCGTGATGCAGGCCCAGCCGATGACCAGCACGACCGGAATCAGCAGTGCCGCCTCCCAGCCCGCGCCAACACGGCCGCGTATGCTGTCCGACAGCCGAGACCAGCAGAAGGCCGCGAACAGAATGCCCGCCGGCATCAGGATGAGGATCGAAAACATCGCCGGCAGATGCCGCTCCACATAGGGCGCGAACCAGAGCCCGGCAAGAAAGCCGAGGATCACGGTCGGCAGCGCTTCCATGATCTCGATGGCCGGCTTGGTATACCCGCGCATGCGCCGGGACATGAAGTAGGCCGAGTAGATCGCCCCCATGATGGCAAGCGGCATGGCGAAGAGCATGGCGTAGAAAGCAGCCTTGAGCGTACCCACCGTGAGCGGTACCAGGCTGTACTTGGGCTCGAACTCGTCCGTGGCCGATGAGGACTGCCACACGAATTCCGGACTCTCGCGGCCTTCGTACCAGACCCTGCTCCACAGCGCGGAGAATGAGAACGCCGGATGCTCATTGTCGAGATGGAAATGACGGAGCCTGGCGGCGCCATCGACAACGAACAGTCCATCGTTGCGGGGAGAGATCGCCAGCGAAACGATCGGTTGCTCCGAAACCTTCTCCTCGAGCAGCGTCCGGTGGGATGTGGAATAGTGCACGGCAACATTGCCCCTGCTGTCGCCGGTCGCGAATCCCTTCCGGGTGCTCTCCGCCGCGATTGCGGTGACCGCCGCCGGGTGACGCTCGAATTCGCGGATGAGCGTCAGCCGACGTACGCCCTCGGCGTCGCGCACCAGGAACCACTGCCGCACGGAACCGTCCGAACCGCCGACGATCACGGAAACCGCACCGAGCAGATGCGCCGCCGCCGTCAGGCGCACTTCAGGCCGCTCGAAAGCAGGCTGACTGTCCACAAGGCGCACCTGCTCCGGGCGGGAGATGTCGTAGTAATGCAATACGCCATCACCGTCAGCCAGAATCATCTCCTGTAGATTGATCGACAGCAGTACGTGAGTCGTTCCAGCCGCAGGCGCCGGCAATTCATGCCTGCTCGGCGTCAGCACGGTTTCACCGGTGAGAAAGTTGGTGCGCCCGCGGAACGTCACCAGTATCAGCCGCTGATCCTCGGTGACGGCGGCAAGGGCAAGACCGCGCGCGCCGCGCTGAACGCCGATGGCGATCAGCGGTCTTCCCTGCGGATCCACGAGCATCGGCTCCTCGCCCATCGGGAACGCAAGCTCGGGGACGACCACGAGCCGGTCCTCGGGGAAGGTATCCACGAACACGCTTTCGACGACCATGGCCCGACCATCGGACAGTCCGAGTGCGTGCACGCCGGTGCGCGCCTCGCCCGAACCATGGGCCGTCACCCGCGCATCCGGCGGCAGCTCGAGCAAGCGTTCTCCGACCGTCTCGCCCGTGCGTGGCCGGAACCAGGCGATGGAGCCGTCGTCGCCCAACCTGAAACCGAGGGAGCGAAAACGGTCAGTTGAGAGCGCCACTGTACGGCCTTCGCCCGGGACGGGGTGATCAGCCACCTTCTCGGCGTGTGCCGACATCAGCATCGGGCCGACTTCAGTGAACAGATATATAAATATGAGTGCGAGGGAAATGATGACGCCAATGCCGCCGATTCCTACGACATAGCGCGAAAGAATGTCCTTGAAGCGGCGGAACCGATAACGGCGCGCGCGCGCCGCATCCTCGAGCAGGGCCGAGTCGCTGGCCGATTGCTGCTGTGCGCTCATCTACTCCCCTACCCCCCGCCGCCGCTCACGCGGCGAACCCTGAGAAAAAGAAAAGAGCGCGGCGGACATGTGCCGCCGCGCTCAGTACCGGATCAATTCAAGCCCAGATCCTTCAACTGCTTTTCAACGACTGCCGAGGGCAGCGGAATATAGCCGTCGCGAACCACCACTTCCTGCCCCTGCCGGGACAGCAGCATCTTCACGAACTCGCGCTCCAGCGGCTGCAGACCACGGGTCGGATGCTTGTTTACGTACACATAGAGGAACCGCGCCAGCGGATATTCACCGGTCGCCGCGCTCTCGGCGGACGGTGCTGCGAACGGTTCGCCTTCATCCATGGCCAGGGGCACGGCGCGCACGCCCGAGGTAATGTAGCCGATGCCGGAGTAGCCGATGCCATTGATCGATTCCGACACGCCCTGAACCACCGAAGCCGAGCCCGGCTGCTCGTTGATCGACGCCCTGAAGTCGCCGTCACAGAGGGCATGCTCCTTGAAGTAACCGTAGGTACCCGATACCGCATTGCGGCTGTAGAGCGCGAAGTCGCGGTTGGTCCAGGCGCCGCTCAGTCCGAGCTGGCCCCAGCGACCGATGCTTTCCGGATAGCCGCAGCGGCGCGTGCTCGAAAACACCGCATCGAGCTGGGGGATGGTCAGCCCCTCGATGGGATTGTCCCGATGCACATAGACCGCCAGCATGTCGATCGCGACCTTGACCTCCGTCGGCGGATAACCGTGCTTCTCCTCGAAAGCGCGAATTTCGCCCTGCTTCATGGCGCGGCTCATCGGACCGAGGTTGCCGGTGCCTTCGGTGAGGGCCGGCGGCGCGGTCGAGCTGCCGGCGCCCTGCACCTGGACGTTGACGTTGGGGTACATGCCCTGGAAGGTCTCGGCCCAGAGAGTCATCATGTTGTTCAGGGTATCCGAGCCGATCGAGGTCAGATTTCCGGAGATACCGGACACACGCTGATACTGCGGCAGTTGCTCATCGACCTTGCTGGCCGCCACCTGACCCACTGCTCCGATCATCAGACCGGTCGCCGCCATCGCGCCAACCACAGCATTCCTGATCTTCATTGGTACCGTCTCCTGCTTGCGCATGAATCGAAGCTGGTACTTTGTCCGCAGAGTGTGACGATGTTAGTTACTTTATGTGACACTTTTGTTACAACGCCACCCGGAACCCGGCTACAGACCGCGGGCCGATGGACGATATGGAGAGATTGTCCCTATAATCGCGGCGGCGCCGGATTGGCCGAATATCCGCCCCGATGCCCGCAGCAGCGCCCGCCTTCGGCCACAGACAATAAGGAAAAAGCATGTGCGGTCTTGCCGGCATCTTCGATATCCGCGGCCTGCGGCCGATGGACGGAAATCTGCTCGCGCGCATGAACGAGGTGCAGTTCCACCGCGGCCCCGATGAAGGCGGCCAGCACCTTGAACCCGGCCTGGGCCTGGCTCATCGACGCCTGTCGATCATCGATCTGTCGAGCGGCCAGCAGCCCATGCACAGCGCCGACAATGGGCTGGTGTTGGTATATAACGGGGAAATCTACAATTTTCCGCAACTGATGCAGCAGCTGCAGGCTGCTGGTCACCGCTTTCGCACCCATTGCGACACCGAAGTCATCCTTTACGCGTGGCGTGAATGGGGTGAGCGCTGCGTGGACCATTTCCGCGGCATGTTCGCCTTCGCCCTGTGGGATCGCAGCGCAGGAACGCTGTTTCTGGCCCGCGATCGCCTGGGGGTCAAGCCGCTCTACTACGCCGAGACCGCCGATGGCCGGTTGCTCTTCGCCTCCGAACTGAAATCCCTGCTCGTCGACCCGGCGCTTGCCCGCGAGGTCGACCCGGAAGCGGTCGAGGACTACTTCACCTTCGGCTACGTGCCCGATCCTCGAACCATTTTCCGGGGCATGCACAAGCTCGCGCCGGGCCATACGCTCACCGTCCGGCGCGGAGAGCCGCTGCCCGCACCGCGGGCGTACTGGGACGTGCGCTTCGACGACAATGGCGTGCGCAACGAGGGGGAGGCCTGCGAAGAACTGGTGGAGCGGCTGCGCGAAGCGGTCCGCATCCGCCTGGTGGCGGAAGTGCCGCTGGGCGCTTTCCTGTCCGGCGGTGTCGACTCCAGCGCGGTGGTGGCGATGATGGCCGGACTGTCCGCGGATCCGGTCAATACCTGCTCCATCTCCTTCGGCGATCCGGCCTACAACGAATCCGCCTACGCGGCCGATGTCGCGCAACGCTACGGCACGCGACACCACGTCGAGCAGGTCGATCCCGACGATTTCGGTCTCATCGACCAACTGGCGCTGCTCTACGATGAACCTTTCGCGGACAGTTCCGCGCTGCCCACCTATCGCGTGTGCGAACTGGCCCGCAAGCGGGTCACGGTCGCGCTGTCCGGAGATGGGGGAGACGAAGGACTGGCTGGTTATCGCCGTTATCGGGGACACCTGCACGAGGAGCGCATGCGCACGATGATCCCCGCCGGCCTGCGCCGCCCGCTCTTCGGCGCCCTGGGCCGGGTGTATCCCAAGCTCGACTGGGCGCCGCGCTTCCTGCGCGGGCGCGCCACCTTCGAGGCGCTCGCGCGCAACAGCGCCGAGGGCTATCTGCACGGGGTGTCGATCAACCGGTCGGCGCAGCGCGAAGCGCTGTTTTCGCCGGAAATGCGGCGCCGCCTGAACGGCTATCGCTCGATCGAAGTGTTCCGTCGTCACCTGGAGAATGCGCCTTCTCATCCGCTGTCGCAGGTCCAGTATCTGGATTACAAGACCTACCTCCCGGGCGACATCCTCACCAAGGTCGATCGCGCCAGCATGGCGCATGCGCTGGAGGTGCGGGTTCCGATACTGGATCACGAACTCGTCGGATGGATCGCCGGCCTGCCGCCCGAAATGAAACTGCGCGGCCAGGAAGGCAAGTATGTGTTCAAGCGGGCGATGGAACCCTACCTGCCTGAAAGCATCCTGTATCGGCGCAAGATGGGCTTCGCGGTGCCGATCTCGAACTGGTTCCGGGGTTCGATGCGCGACCGCCTGCGCGCCACCCTGCTCGAAGGGCACCTGCGCGATACTGGCCTGTTTGACATGAAGTACGTCGCGCGCCTGATCGAGGAGCATGCGAGTGGCCGCCACGAACATAGCGCACCGCTGTGGTCACTGCTGATGTATGAATCCTTCCAGCGCCAGGTCGTGGACGGGGCGAAAAGTTCCCGCCCTCCCCTTCCTGGGGAAGACGGGCAAGCCCTTGCGGGAGAGAGAATTTGAAGCTCTTGTTTAGGGAAGGGTCGTCCGGCCAGTCCGTTTGATCAGGCGACCCGTGTCACTGTGACGGTGCGATCATGCACCTTGTTATGATGATTGTCAACAATCGTCTTAACCCAGGCGCTGCCTCGCTCCGCTCACCCGAATATTAAGACGGGATTTGACTTCTTCACATCTCAGCGATACTATTCACACATCCCCGGAATAGATCACACGGGATGAGGAGGTACCGATGAGACGTCTACTGAACTCGCTCATTTTCCATCGATGGAACCGGCGCAACCGCGCGCGACGCGCCAGGACCGCCGCTACCGGGACACCGATGATCGTTTCCTTCGACGGGCGCGTAGTGCGCCTGCGCCAACCGGAATAGCGAGCCTGGCGATTTGGCCCCAGAGTAATGCGGTGCTAACGAGACGGCAGCAGCTTCCGTTCATGATCTCTCCCTCCTGATGGCTCTGTCTCTCCCAGAGTCGACCCGTCTTCGGACGGGTTTTTTTTATTCTTCGCTTGATCGCCCCGGGAGAGGACATAAAATGCCGGGAAGAAACCAAGGACTGCCAGGACGACGATGGGATACCGCCTCACCAGAATCTATACGCGCACCGGGGACAAAGGGTCCACCGGACTCAGCGACGGCACGCGCGTCAGCAAGGATCATCCCCGCATCGAGGCGATCGGCGACATCGACGAGCTGAACTGCGTGCTCGGCCTCCTGCTCAGCCATGATCTGCCCAAGGATGTCCGCCACATCCTGAGCGAAATCCAGCAGACCCTGTTCGATATCGGCGGCGAACTCAGCCTGCCCGGAAGCACGAAGCTCGAAGCGGAACCCACCGAGAAGCTCGAGCAACAGCTCGAGATGTACAACACCACTTTACCGCCGCTACGCGAATTCATCCTGCCCGGCAGCACCGAAGCATCGGCACGCTGCCATCTGGCGCGCGCGGTATGCCGACGCGCCGAACGCCGAGTGACCGCGCTTTCCCGCGACGAAGCCGTGAATCCGAATATCCTCGCCTATCTGAACCGCCTGTCCGACCTCCTGTTCGTCATCTCCCGGGTACTCACCCGCCTGAGCAACGGCCACGAAATCTACTGGCGCTCCCCCCGCGGCTGACCCCGCGGCAACCGCGAGGGGGGTCAGACCCCGGCAACGGCAAGTGTCTGCTGCAGCTAAAAAACAAACGGGGTCAGACCCCGAAGCGGCAACTGCTTGCTGCGGCCCGATAACGACCCCGATGTCGCCCTACTTGAGCCGGGTGATCCTGTGGCGGGATTCGTCGAGGGCGGCGCAGAGCCGTTCGATGCCTTCGAGGATGCGGATGCCGGGCCGAGCAATGATGTCCGGCGGAATCGAATAGAGATTGCCCAGGCGCACGGCGTCCAGCTCCTTCCAGCGACGCCAGGACTCGAGCTGCGCCTGCTGATTCGTCGCCGAAGCGCTATTGATGATTGCCTGCGGATTGCGCGCGATTACCGCCTCTATCGACACTGTCGGCGCGATCGGTTCGAGCTCGGCGAAGATGTTGCGGCCACCGCACAGGCGCAGCGAATCGGAGATGAAATGGCGGCCGCTCACCGTCATCAGCGGCCGATCCCAGATCTGATAGAACACCGTCACCGGCGCGCGGGATGCATAGCGCTCCTCCAGCGCATGCAGGCTCGCGCGAAGTTCGCCAGCGGCGCGCCGGGCAGCCTGCTCAGTGCCCGCCAGCCGGCCCAGCATCTCGATATCATCCGCGATCTCCGCGACACCGGTGCTTGAGGTTGCATGGACGCGCAGCCCAAGCCGCCGCAGGCGCTCGAGATCGCCGGCATCGTTGCCTCCCTTCCAGCCGACGACGAGATCCGGCTGGAGTGCGAGGATGCGCTCGATATCGAGGCGAGCGAAATTGCCGACGCGGGGCAGCTTCCGCGCCGCTTCGGGCCAATCACTGAAATCGACCGCGGCCACCAGCCGATCACCGGCGCCGGCGACATAGAGAAGTTCGGTGACATGCGGCGCGAGACTGACGATGCGCAGCACCTGCGCATTGTCAGCAGCGCGCAGCGATCCCGCCAGCACCAGCAGGAGGCATCCGCACAGGACAGGACCGCCACGACGCAGCGCGGCGGTGAAGATGGCAAACCCGCTCAGCTCAACCAACCGACAATGGTCAGCGCCGCGAATACCGTGACCCAGATGATCGCCATGCGATAAACGAGCGCCCGCGTATCGGCGAGCGTGTGATCGAAGGTCGCCGGATCATCGGGATCGGCGACAACCCTTTCCTGCAGACGCAACGAACCGAGGCCGCTGCCGACAAGTACCGCCCGATTGCCGCTGTATAGATCCGGTGCCATGGCCGAACCGATCCGCCATTCGGTGAGCGCATCGGAGAAGCTGCCAACCAGCGCCTGACACAGGGCGGTGATCCGCACCGGAATCCAGTCGAGGAAGGCCTGCAGACGCAGCACCGCCTCCCGGAAACCAAGATCGAACTCCTCGGCCGAATACATCACTGCCTTGAGCTGGGCGGACGAACGATAGAGCACCGCACCGACCGGTCCCAGCACCACGAACCAGAACAGCATGGCCAGCAGGCGCTCATGGTTGCGCACCAGAATCAGCTCCAGAACCTGCCGGTGCAGATCCACAGAACTCGCCGGCGCATCCGCTCGCGGCAGCAGCTCCCGCACATGCAGATAGGCGCCCTCGTGGTCGCCCCTCGCGACTGAATCGCGGTAGCCGTCGATCTCCTCGTCCGCGCCACGGCGGCCGATGCATGCGATCAGCACCGCGATGGCGAACGCCAGGCCGACCAGCCAGCCGACGAAGCCATCGACCGCATCGAGCGCGGCCTGAAACAAGGCAACTCCGGCGACTCCCGGCGCGATCGCCAGCACCACGCCGCCGGGACCGTTGAACCACGAACTCGCCCCGAAACGCGCACGCAGGCGACCGGCAAACTCGATCAGCGCGTGAAATGGTTGCAGCGTCCGGAACGATCTCCACTTCTCTTCCGTCGCCAGCACGAGGAGAATTGCGATGAGCTTCATCGACCGCCCCTATTGTCACTCCCGATGTGGAGCAAAGTATACAACCTATCCCACTCGAACTGGGGGCCGGGATCGGTCTTGCGTCCCGGCGCGATGTGGCAGTGACCGACGATGCGCGCCGGCGTGATGCCCGGATAGCGGATCATGAGCTGGTGCAGCACGTCCGCCAGACGCTCGTACTGAATCGCCTCGTAGGGATCCTCGTCACAGCCCTCTAGCTCGATACCGACCGAGAAATCGTTGCAGGCACGACGGCCCTCGAACTCCGACTCACCGGCATGCCAGGCGCGCAGATCGAAGGGAACGTATTGCATCATGTCGCCGTCGCGGCGGATCAGCAGATGCGCCGACACTCGCAGAGCGGCGATCGCGCGGAAATATTCGTGGGAGTTCGGATCAAGCGCGTTGGTGAACAGCGCATCGATCGCACCACCGCCATAGCGGCGCGGAGGCAGACTGATGCCGTGAATCACCGCCAGATCGATGCAGCAGCCCTGCGGCCGCGCATCACAATTGGGCGATGGCAATCTCCGGGCCGGCCACAGCCATCCGTCGTCGATCCAATAGTTCATCTGCCGCACACATCCTCCTGCCTGCGCCGGATTGTCGTCATGCCGCGGCCCGCGCACAAGTCGGCACCCAGCAACGCAAGATCCATGCCGCGGACCCAGGCACTGCGGGCGCGTTGCAAGTCGCCGCGAAACTTGCTAAAAACACTTGAAAAGTCGGCAGCGACCATGACAAGAAGAAGGGGGACGCAGTAGCCATGAAGATTCAACTCGCGTGCGGTCGAAAGCTCGGGATCGCCGCTTCCGCGGCCATGCTCGCCATGACCCTTGCGCTCACAGGCTGTGCGAGCAGCGGCACCCCGCGGAGCGAAGCGAACGGGCCCAGCGCAGCCTCCCCCAATGCAGGGCCCGATGCGGAAGCACGTTGCCGCGCCGCCATCGCCGACGTCACGAAGTTGTGCGCCGACGATGCCAACTCCTCGCGCTGCATCGACGCCAAGAAAAGGTCCCGCGCTGCCTGCATCTGAAAGCCACTGTGCGGCAAGGGTCCAGAGCTGGATGCCCCGGGAACCGGAAAAACGGATGGTGCCGGCGAGAGGAATCGAACCTCCGACCTACTGATTACGAATCAGTTGCTCTACCGACTGAGCTACACCGGCTGAAGCGAGGGCGCGCCCCCGCGAGGCCGCGCCCGAGTATAAGAGATGCCCTTCGCCAAGGGAAGGGTTTCCGGCCTCGCAGATCATCAGCACGCAAGGGTAGCCGACGGAAAAGTTGCTCGGACGACTTATCACACGTTTGATCCGAGGCGCCGCGACACGCAGGCTCCACCTTGCGCGCGCAACGCCACGAATTTCCGGTTCTGCTAGGCGACTGCCTGGGGCCGTACCCGCACGACCACTTCGATGCCGTCGATCACCGTTCCCGCCGGCGGCTCCGGCAACCCCCGGATATCCACCGCGTCCAGAGGCAGATCCGTCAGCATCCCAGTGTCGACGTTATAGATGTGGTGGTGCGGGTGGGTGGTGGAATCGTAGAACACCTTGCTCGGATCGATGATCACTTCGCGGATCAGACCGTACCGCAAGAAAAGGCCGAGCGTGTTGTAGACTGTCGCCTTCGACACCTGACCGTTGCGCTCGTTGACGCATTCGAGAATCTGGTCTGCCGAAAGATGCTGCGGACGGGCGAAAAGCACTTCCGCAATCTGGATTCGCTGCTGGGTCGGCTTGATGCCGCGCGCCTGCAGCAGCATGGCCATATCCGAACGCGTTCTGTTCCTTTCCATCAGCCTGCCTCATGCCCGCCGGGCGGGCCACCACTGAATTTATCCTCATTCTAACTTACTGCCGCGCCGCTTTTCACCCGTCGCGTCAATACGCCGGCACGCTCCGGATTTGCGGACTATTTCCTATAGATCCCCAGGCAATGGCCGCTACCGAGACAGCTGGGCAACCGCCCCTGGAAAGTGAGAATGATGGATAACCTGCTCCCCACAATCACCGTCCTGATGGCCGAAGCTTCGGTCGTTCTGCTGCTCCTCCTCGGCTTCCTGTCCTGGCGCTATCTGCGGCGCAAGCGGCAGCACGAAGCGGAGATAGAAACCCTGATCGCCATGGCGCAGGGGCGTGAAATCACTTTGCCCGCCGCATCGACGACGGAACCCCCGGCTGTGGCCGTTGCGGACGGCACCCAGGCAGCGCCATCGGATACCAGCGAAGAAAACGATTCAGTTGAAAAACAAGCGCCTGGCGCCTCTGACGAATCGGTCACAGCGGAGGAACCGGTTCCCGCGCCGATTCCCACAGCAGCCGAGCAGCACAGCGAGCTCACAGCGCGGCTGGCGGAGATCCGTCACGCCCAGGAACTGATGGACGCCAAGCTCAACCAGCTGCGCCACGACCATCAGAAACTCGCGGCCAACATCTTCCGTGCCCTGGAAAAAACCGGAAAGGATGTGGCCTCCGGCAGGCACGAGATCGACCGCACGTATCAGCTCCTCGGTGAACTGCGCAAAAAGATCGCGGCCCTGCCGAACACGCCCACCATGACCCCGGCACCTGCCGTCGCCACGCCCAGGACACAGGCCGCCCCCATCGCCGAACCACGGTCGGCGCCAGCGCCGCAGGTCGAGATCGCCGCCGAGCAAGTTGCGACGCACACCGGTGCACGACAGGCCCGGATCGAGGCAAGCGAAGCCGACGAGCTCCTGGGACTGGACCCGGAGGACCCCGATCTGGTCCTGGATCAAGACACTCTCGATCGCCTGGCCGCCCCCGCCGCTTACCGACCGGGCAATGGCGGCATTGCGGTCGAAGAGATCAGCCTCGATGACCTCGCCCCCCAGGACATTCGCGAAGCGATCAGCGGGAAATCATCACTATTCTCCACGCCCACGCAAGTCTTCTTCCAGTCCTCGACCCAGGAGACGGCGCAGGGCTGGTACTTCAGCGTGGACGGTGGTCTACCCCACGGACCCTTCAGCGACAAACTGACCGCGGAACTGGTGATGGAGGAGGTCACGGGAGCCGCACCGCCGCGCCGCGAATTGGGCTAGAAGAGAGCGGACGAGCGGGCAGGAATCAGCGCGACCCGGCCAGGATTCCATCCCCAAAAAAAAACCCCGGAGGGGACCGGGGCTCAATGGAGAGATTGAAGAACTTGCGCTGCTTGTACCAATAGACAAGCTGTCGCGCTACGGGTTCCCTCCGGCTCCAAAAAAAACCCCGCAGGGCGCGGGGCAAGAGGGGTTGCTGCCAGGAGAGAGTATCCGTCGATCAGGCGCGCGCCTTCAGGCAGCCGTGCAGTTCCCGACAGCCCATCGGACGACGGTACAGTTCCGGGATGCTCATCTCCCGGGTAATCCGTTTGCGTTGTGCGTCGGCGACTGTCGCCCGGCCGAACTTTTCCGGCGCCTTGCGGCTGATCGTTTCTTGCGTCATCTGTCATCCTCCACTCAGGGATGTTGGGCCTACCCGGTCATTGCACCTTCCATGCCAGAAAAGACGCCCTCTCCAGTCCTTTCAAATCAGCAGCTTGCGTTCTGACCCACGTCGACAGATATCATCGCCGCCATGAAACGGTGCAATGTGCGCGCAGACGCGCCCTATGATCCGCTCGAGGCTAAACTCGCCCAGACCACCAGCAACACCATGAGCGCAGCCGAAACCCAGAACAGATCATGCAGGGCGCGTCCGGTACGGTTCAGTAGATGACGGGGCGGCAGTGTGTTGCGGAACGCCTCGGGAACCGCTCCGGGATCGGATATCAGCCGTTTGGGCAGACACCACAGCGCGAAGGCCGCACCCAGGCCGAGCAGCGCAAAGACCCCGATCGCCACCCATAACAACATCCTCATTGTCCCTCTCCCTGACGCATCAGCACCGCGGCGCCGCCGCCGATCATGCTGCCGGATACAGTCTGTGCGTAGTAGGCGCTGGCCAGAGCGGCGCTCTGGTCGAACAACCTGCCCGCTCCTTCCCCCGCGCGGGCCACGAGCACGCCGTTGAGCATACCGATGTAGCGGCCAAGGGCGCTGCCGACCATACTGGAAAGCATGCCGATGCCCGGACCGGAGTTCTGCGTTTCGCAGCGGGCATACCAGCGCCCCACGAAATCCGATACGAGGCCGGACAAGGCGCCAACCGCGAGATTGGCCATTGCGCCGCCGCCCGGGAATGCACCGGCCAGCGCGCCGCCGACGAGCCCGGCGACGACCGATTCACCGGTTGCCAACGCCATCAATGCTCCTGTAGCCGCGCCGACGGCAGCTCCGGCGGCGTTCAAAGCGAAGCTCCCGCGCGGATCGACGAAATTCACCGGATCGCCGCCGACGTAGACATATGGATTGGCGTCGCCACCCGCCGGACCGAGCGGATCGGGAGAGGTCCAGCGGCCGACACCGGGATCGTAATCCCGGGCACCAAAACGCAGCAGGCCGGTTTCACGATCGTACAAACCGCCCGCGAAGCCGAATGGTTGAAACCCGGGGTTGGTGTCGCGAAGCACGCGACCTCGGGCATCGTAATCGAGTCGCTGCAATACCCGACCATCCGCCGCATCCACCACCAGCCGCGGACTGCCGAGGTGATCCGAAACGATGAAATAAGTCCTGCCGTCACGAATCATGTAAACCGGCACGTTCAGTCGATCGCCATAGACGAAAACCGATCGAATGGAGCCCGAGCCATCAAGCTCGGCAATCGGACGCCACTCGTCCGCATACAGAAAGCCCTGCGCGAAAACGCCGTCTATCCTGCGCCCGACGCGACGGTTCCGGGCGTCGACGACATACTCGATCCTGCGCCCATCAGCGACTTCGGCGCGCAGCAGATTGCCGAGCGGATCGTATTCGTAACGGACGCTTCCTTCCGGCCCGCTGCGTAGAGCAAGCGAACCGGAGTGATCATATTGAAAGCGCTCGGCACCATACGCCACCAGGCGACCGGCCTCATCGTATTCAGCGATCACCTGCCCGTTCATCCCGGTCAGGTTGCCGGCTGTATCGTGCCCCATGGTGCTGGCGAAACCATCGCGAACGATTGCGGCGAGGCGACCGGCTTCGTCATAGCCATAGGCGATCTCCCGCGCCTCGCCCTGCAGCATCTCGCTGATCTCGGTTACGCGCCCCAGACGATCGCGAGTCCAGTTGAAACGGGCGATCGGGAGCCCGCCGTATTCCACTTCCAGCCCAATGGGCTCGCCGAATACGTTATAGGAGCGCCGCGCGGTCACTTCCCCAAGCGTCAGCTGCATCGGCAGCCCGCTCTCGGCATCACGCTGCAGCTGCAATTCTCCGGCAAGCGTCAGCAATCCATCCGCATCATGAGCGAATGACAGGACATGGGTTCCGATCTCCACCTCCCGCAGAGAGAAGCCGGCGCCCCAATGCCATTTCACGCTACCAGCCACTTCTCCGGACAGCGTCTCGGTCAGAGGAAGGAATCCGTCCCAGGACCAGGACAGGGCCGTGCCGCCAGGCGCTGTCGCATGGATGGGGCGACCGGCATCGTCGTACGCATAGTCGATCCGCCCGCGCTCGAGACTCATCGAGGCCGGCCAGCCCGCAGCATCATAGGACAGGCCAATGCCCGCACCGCCGGGCAGCATCATGCCGACGGGACGCCGGTCGAGATCATGCTCGAACACGATCATGTCCCCGAGCACAGGCGAGAGGTACTCACGCGGAAGACCGTTCGCCGTCCACGTGAAGCGATGGGTCGCGCCGTCGGCGGTGGTCATGGTAGCGAGCCGTCCGTCCGCATCCCAGTCATAGATCAGCATCGATCCGTCTGGCGCGGCCTGCCTCACCATCCGGTCCGCGGCATCATGATCAAAGGAAATCCGGCGCAAGAGCGGATCGATGGCTCCGGACAGTCTGCCCTCGGCATCGTAGTCGAACAGCCAGAGTCGTCGTTCGTCTCCCGAACCCTGGCTCAGCGCGTTGAGGCGCCCGCGATCATCGTATCCATAGTCAATGCTTGCCAAGCCGGCAGCGGATCGACTCACGGCGCGACCCAGGCCATCCAGCACCAGCGATGCGCTACGGCCCGCAGGGCTGCGGAAGATCCATGTGCGATCGTCACCGGTAAAATGCGACTCGTAGAACCCCTCATCGACAAGTACGCGCTCGATGAGCGATGCGACAGTGAGCGGTTCGGATGGATCGGCCACTTCCGTACTGCGCTCGATCTTCAGGTAGGCGCTGATGCCACCCGGCGTTGTCACGGTGGTCTCGGTCAGGGGCGCTTCCAGCGCGAACCTCGAATCCGGACTCTCCTTCACCACGGTTACGGTCCCGTCCATACTCGTGGTCGTTCGCCTGCCCGCAATGGAAACCGATCGCTCCAGCTCGATGCCGGCGCGGCTCACACCCCGCACCCGCTCACCGCTCGGGAAATTTTCCGTGCGGTACTCCGTCACCAGACCTTCGGCCGATGTGACAGTCACCTTGGTAACATTCGCAGTCTGCGCGCGAGCCAGGCTTGATCCGCCGCCGAGCGCGTCCCGCGCTTCCTGCAGATGTCCTCCCGCGTCGTAGCCGTACACCGATACACCGCCGAGAGGCCGAATCACCGAGGTGAGCAATCCCTGTGGCGTGTGCATCATGCCGTGGATCGCGCCCGTCGGATCGACGAATGTCGACAGCCAGCCCTCTCCGTCCACGGCGATCGTGGTTCGGGCACCATTCGGCGCCACGATCGCCAGCGGGTTGCCATCGGTGTCGCGATCGACCCGCATGACCTGCCCGCTCCGGTCTTCGATCACACTCAAGCGGCCGGCGTCCTCGTAGGCAAAGCGATACAGCGCGGCGCCGGTCAGGACATCGCTCGTGCGCAGATGACGACCGAGGGGATCGAAGTGATAAAGCTCGCGCCCGGTCGCCGCAGGCACCATGTAGGTGCCGTCCGCCGCACGCAGATACGCAGGTTCGGCGACGCGCCGCACCCGACCGGTCTCTTCCGAGACATAGAGAACACCCCCAGGCGTGATCGCCACTCCGGTGGGGCCGGACAGACGGGCATCGCGCGCCACACCGCCGTCACCCTCGACGCCCCAACGGCCATTCCCCGCGACCGTGGTGATGATCCCGTCAGGTCCGATGCGGCGCAGGCGCTCGTTGGCCTGATCGGCGACATAGATGCTGCCATCGGCCGCGAGCGCTATCCCCGTCGGCTGCATCAGTCGCGCCTGAAGCGCGGGCACGCCATCGGCGCCCGCATCGGCGAAGACCGCTCCGCCGGCAACGGTGGTTATGATGCCGTCCACGCCGATGCGCCGGACCTTGTTGTCGCTCCAGTCGGCGAAATAGACACTGCCATCGGCGGCGACGGCGATACCCGCGGGACTGCGCATCGGCGTTGCGGTGGCGGGACCACCATCGCCACCCGATGCCCAGACACCGGTACCCGCCAGGGTAGTGATGATGCCATTCGGATCGACCCGGCGAATCCGGCTGTTGAGCCAGTCGGAGATGTACAGGCTGCCATCCGCACCAACCGCGATTCCCATGGGAGCATTGAGACGTGCTGCGGTCGCCGGCCCGCCGTCCCCCGAGTAACCGCCCTCGCCAATGCCCGCGACGGTGACGATGGTGCCATCGGGAAAAACCCTGCGGATGCGGTGCGCCGCCGGATCGGTCCGTTCCGGCATTCCGGCGTCGGCGATGTAGACGCTGCCATCGGGGCCCACGGCGACATCCGCGGGATGCGCGAGACGCGCGAGGGTCGCCGGGCCGCCGTCACCCAGGCTGGATCCCCCGCCGGCCAGCGTGGTGATCACACCCTCCGGAGCGATCCTGCGGACACGGCGGTTGCCGTCGCGATCGGATGCGAAGAATGCGCCATCGGCCACATACAGGCTACCGTCGGCGCCCGCGGCCAGTCCTGCGGGACGTCCGAGTCGCGCGGAGATCGCCGGCCCTCCGTCGCCCGCGAAGCCGCTTCCCTCGCCGCCGGTGATCGTCGTGAGCAGCGCCTCCGCACCCCCGACCATGCGCCGGGTACCGTCGCCGCGATGCAATATGCCGGACATGCGATCCCAGGCGTGGTGTGCCGTCAGTGTCCATCCACCCAGGCCCGCCACGCGCGCATCGTATCCTCCCAGCATGCGGAAGGCGCTGCTCCACAGCGTGAATGTACTCAGCCGGCCGATACCGAACAGCGGCCGGGTACCCGGCAGAGAGAAACTTCGCGGCACATTCGCGGGCTCGAAATAGACGGTCTGATAGACATAGCCGATGCGCACCGACAGGCGACTGGCGCCATAGACCGGCCGCCCGTAGGCATCGCGGCCATCCCAGACGAACTGGTGGCGCAGACCCGGCGCCGGATCATAGGAGTGACGGAACTGGCGCCCCGCAATCGTCATCTCGAGGTCAATGCGACGCAGGCTGGCGGGAACGCTGTCGCCGCTGACGGGAATGTTCATGCTCCAGGCGCTGCGTCGACCCGGAACGCGGTCGCTGCGGTAATGAAGGGCCTGATCGGTTCCTGCGATGTTCAGCGCCTCGGAGAGCACCTGATTCTCGCATTCGATGATCGAGCCGCGACGACACTCGGGGTCGTTCTGTTGAGGATCGGGTTCGGGCAGGCTCACCTCGGGAGCCACCGCATCCGTCGGCGGCCCATGCGGCCAGTTGAAGTCCCAGGGAGTGAAGTGGCGCACCGGCACCCGCCACAGCGTTACGCCGGGTCGATAGAGCGTGGCCAGAGCGCCCAACTCTTCATCGTCGATGCCGAGTTCCGCCAGCGCATCAGCGGAAGCCGCGACTCCGCTGCCATCGACATCCAGCACCGCGCGGCCGTCGATGATGTCCGCGACGGCGATCACCCTGCCATCGTCATCCGGAATCCAGGCCGCCCGCTCGCGGTCGTACCAGGCGGAGGGCACGGCAGTGCCAACCGGAAAGCCGGGAAAGTTCTCCACCCATACACCGACGGGACGATTGAAACGCACCTCGGACGCGGCGGCGGACAACGCTTCATCGGCAGACAGCTCGACGGCGTAGGTCCAGGCGGATGTCGGCGGCAGCTCTCCGGGCATGGCGGCCGGTCCGAGCCCGGACAGCGTGTACTCGGTCGCGCGCACACTGAGACGATCAGACGTCAGCGTGCTGCCGTCGGCGAGCAGCAGCTCGGCGCTGCTTCCCGCCGGAAAGATCATGGTCAGCTGCCGTTCCCCATCGGCATCGCTGACGACGCTGCCGCGCGCGATCTGCACTTCGGAGGCATCCATCAGGACGGAAGTCACCTGGGGATCGAGCGTCAGCATGATCACATCGGGAAGCCACGCGAAGTCGTTCCGCGGCACCTCGACACGCCGCTGCGCCGGCAGATGGTCCTCACGATCGTAGCTGAGCACCGCCCAGCCGCCCCCGTTGACCACCATGTCGAACATCCCGTCGTGGCGCGTCAAGGTGTGACCGAACTCCGGATGTCCCTGAATGCCGACCCTCACCCCAGGCAAGGGCGCGCCCGAGGCGGTCAGCACCCTGCCACGCAGCACCGCGGCACGAGCCGGATCGATGACGCCCTGCTCGGCCTCGCGCTGGACCGGACGCGCACCCTCGATCAGGAAACCGACCAGATCGGCAAAGGAGCCCGTCACGCCCGGAATCGGTGACGGAGCGATTACTCCCGGGTCGGGCGGCAGATCTTCGCCACCGATTTCGATCCCGCTGCCCTGATTGCCGGCACCGTCTTCGACCCGGATCACATAGCGATCCGAAGTACTGCCGGGCACGCGCGCGGTGAAGCTGCCGTCAGTTCCGGCGATGACGCTCACTTCGGCGCCCGTACGCGCGTTTATGACTCGTACCAGAGCGCCGGCTTCTACGCTGCCGGAGGCACCGTGCACCCGAACCGTCTCGCCCTCGTCGGCCAGCAAAGAGATCAGACCCGCAAGCGGCGCCGCCGGAGGATCCCGGTCCAGCTCCACCCGGAGGGCGTGGGCACCGGTATTGCCGGCCTCGTCCACCGCCACGAGCTCGATGACGTTCACACCATCCCGCAGCAGGAGTCGATGAACGAAGCGGCCCTCTTCATCCACCGCCACGAGCTGGCCATCGATGGCGAGCGTGGCGGTCTCGTTCAGACTCCCCTGTAGTTCCAGGTCCGGGACTGCGGTGAGCCATCCGTCGGGCGGGAAGTCGATCCGCACCTCGGGCGGACGCGTGTCGGACAAAGCGATGAAACTGACGTCGCCTCCTCGATGCGCGATCACCGCTCTGCGATTATCGACATCCACGGCCATGCCGATCGGATGCTTCTTCACCTCGATGTGTTCGATCACCTGTCCCTCGGACGCGTCGAGCCGCAGTACCATGGCGGCGGCGTAGTCCATTACCAGCAGCTGTCCCCCTTCATCATCGAGCACCACCGCGTCGGGAGTGATGTCGACGGAAACACGATGCTTCTCGCGCAACTCATCGATGTCGATCAAGCTGATCGTGCCCTCGCCACGATTGGCGACCGCAGCCATCCGGAGCCGGGTGCTGACGGAGATCGCACCGGGCTTCCGCCCCGCGGGGATGCGCGCCAGAACGGTTCCCTGTCCGGTTTCGAGCACCGCGACACCATGCCCGCCCTCGAGCGTGATCCACAGGCGCTGCTCGCCCTCCTGCATCGCGAGCGCATGTGCTGGCTTGCCGGGATCGACTGCCGTCTTCGTGCGACGCTCGATGTCGATCAGCTCGACCGCCCCATCACCGGTGATGACCGCGGTCAGCCCCGACAAGGCATCGTGAGCCAGGGACAGGGGTTGCCGCGCTGTGGTCACGTACCCGGCGGGCTGCATCTCCGGCAGGGTATAGAGCGCCAGCCGGTCATGGCTGGGCAGCGTGATCAATGCCAGCCGCCGCCCCGCATCCACCGCCACATCATGCGGAGTCCCCCGCACCGGAATTCCCGATCTTCTTTTCTCTTCAGACAGCGCCGCCAGATGCACCCTGCCAGTGCCATCCGTGATCAGTACGATCCCCGTTGGCGGATCCAGCGCAACACCACCATGCAAGCCGGCCCGAGGCCTGCCAGGGCGAGCATGGTGCGGATCAGTCGGAGATGCTGGTTTCTTCTCCGTTCCAGGTCGATCAGCTCTGCCGTCCTTGCGCTCTCCTCTTCGAGGCAGAGACCCATGCGCGGATTTCTTCCCTTTCCGGTTCGCCGCTTTGCCCGCGGCTCCCGCCCTGGGATGCGCGCCCTGTACCGGATGATCCGGCTGCTTCTTTCCCTGCACTGGCGGAGCCGCCTGCTTTCGCTCGTCAACCGGATGTGTCTTGTCGTGAATCTTCTCGTGGCCGTGTGTCCGCACATCGCGTTCCGCAAAGGTCCCGGCGTTCGGCACGCATGGAACCATTACCAACAGCAGCACGAGATGACAGAAGATCGATCGGCGACAAGCAAGGAAGCTGCGCATATCCCCCTCCCTGGGCTACGAACGGCAAAGCCCAGCTTAGGAAGCGGAATGCAGGAAGCGAATCGGCAGAAAGCCTCTCGGGACATCGGCGCAAGCGCCGTACGTCCCTCGGAGATCAACGCCAGGGATTAGGCGTCGACTGAAATACGGTAGGGTTCAGGAGCAACGATCGGTTCGCGTCCGATCATCAGATCCGCGAGCAGGCGCGCGCTCGCTGCCGCCATCAGCACGCCATTGCGATAGTGGCCGGCGTTGACGTAAAGCCCCGGAACGCCGGGTACTTCACCGATGGAGGGAATCCCGCGCGGCGATCCGGGGCGCAGCCCGGCCCAATGGGTCAGGAGCGGTGCGGAAGCCAGCGCGGGAATGAGGAGCGCTGCCGCGGCGGCCAGTTCGCTGCGCGCCTCGGCGGTCGCGGCGTCATCATATCCGACTTCCGCCAGCGTGCTTCCGAACAGCAGATGGCCATCCCGGCGCGGAATGGCATAGCGCCCGTGGTCCTGAACGACGGCGCGGATGAGGCCGGGAGTGCTGCGGTACAGCAGCATTTCGCCCTTCACCGGGCGGACATCGACATCGACACCGATCCGCTTCAGCAGCGGCGCGGTCCAGGCGCCCCCGGCGACCACCACCCGCTCCGCTTGCAGTTCCTCGCCATCCGCCATGCGCACGCCGGTGATGCGATCGCCGGCGACCAGCAGCCTGTCGACGCGATGGTTCTCGGCAATCGCCACCCGCGCCTGTCGCGCCAGCGATTCACGCAGCGCACGCAGCAGGCGCGGATTGCGTACCTGCGCCACATCGGGCAGCCACAGGGCCTGACGGGCGGGACGGCACTGGGGCTCCAACGCGGCGATGGCGGTCGCATCCAGCATCTCGAGATGCACTCCGTGCGCCCCGGCCCAGGCGTGCGCGCGGGAGATCTCGTCCGCCGCCGGATCGAGCAGCAGCATGCCGCCAGCGGTCCATTCGGGATCGATGCCGGTTTCCGCCAGCAGATCCCGTGTCAGTTCGGGATAGTGCGCCTGGCTCCAGACGGCAAGACGGGTCACCGCCTCGTCCATGTCCCAGGGACTGAGCGGAGAGAGAATGCCGCCGCCGGCCCAGGATGAGGCCCTGCCGCAGGCATCGCGCTCCAGCAGACGCACGCGCATACCGGCCGCGGCGAGCTCGCGCGCGCTCAGCATTCCAACCAGGCCACCGCCCACGATCAGGCAATCGACGGACATTGCTCACATTCCCGTACTGAAACATTCCCGCCCGCGGCCGATATGGAAGGCGGCGAAGTGTGCGCCGTTCCCGTTCCTTGGGGAACCTCGACCGTTCGGACCGTCAGATCGACCGCCGGTCCGAATCCTCATGACCGACCCGAAAAGGGAATGTTATCACTGTGGACATGATGAAAACGAACGCTGGCTTCACTCTCGTCGAACTGCTGATGGTGGTCATGATCGCAGGCATCGTGCTCACCCTCGGCGTGCCCTCGTTCCAGGAGTCGATACGCAACAACCGGCTCACCGTGCACGCCAACGAGCTGATCGGCGCCTTCAATCTGGCGCGCAGCGAAGCCATCAAGCGCCGCGCCAGCGTCGAGGTCTGCGCCAGCGCCGACCAATCGACCTGCAACGGTTCATCCTGGGCCGGGGGATGGATCGTGCGCGACCAGAACGGAGATCTGATCCGGGCGTTCGACCCGATGAAGGGCTCCATCACCGTCACCGCAGGCGGCGTCTCCAAGCTCACCTACAACCAGAACGGCTTCCTCGCCGCGGGCGGTGGCACGCTGCGCCTGTGCGCCGGTGCCGGAAAAAGCGGCCGCGAGGTACAGGTGAGCCCCACCGGACGGCCAGCCAGCATATCGCCCCATCCGACCTGCTGAGAATGCACATGGACAAGCCCATGCCGATTCTGACCCCCCCGCGCCGGCAGCACGGATTCACGCTCATCGAAGTGCTGATCACCGTCGTCGTGCTCGCCATCGGCCTGCTCGGCCTGGCCGGCCTGCAGCTGAACGGACTGCGCTTCACCCACAGCGCCTACCAGACCTCGCAGGCGACGATCGCTGCCTACGACATCATCGACCGCATGCGCGTCAACCGCCTGGCCGCCGAGAGCGGATCCTACGACATCGCCCTCGGCGCCACACCCACCGCGGCGAACTGCAGCGGCACGGGAGTCAACTGCAGCCCGGCCACGCTTGCCTCCGCCGATCTCACGGAGTGGAAGCAGAGCATCGCCGCCCTGCTGCCTTCCGGCGACGGCGCGGTGCAGCGCAACGGCAGCGCCTTCCTGGTCACCATCCGCTGGGATGACAGCCGTGGCGAGAACGATCCGAAAGAGCTCACGGTGGAGACTGTGCTATGAACGCGCGCCGAATTCGCCTCACCAGCCTTCGCCATCAGCACGGTCTCGGCCTGATCGAGATCATGGTCGCGCTCGCCATCAGCGCGGTGCTCCTGACCGGCGTGATCCAGATCTTTCTCAGCAGCAAGCTCTCCTATCGCGTGGCCGACGCCAACGCGCGCGTGCAGGAAGGCGGCCGCTTCGCCGTGAACTTCATCACCGACGATCTGCGCATGGCGGGATACACCGGCTGCTTCCGCGGAGAGCTCACGGACCCGAGCAAAGTGGAGAACGTGCTCAACACGCCTGCTGCGTTCTCCTGGGATCTCGGCACACCTCTTGCCGGCCACGACGGTGGCGCCGCCGGCTGGTCGCCGGCGCTGCCGGGGGAACTTGCCGGACTGGTGCGCGCCGGCACCGACGTGGTGATCACGCGCGGACTCGACAGCTCCGGCATCCGTCTGGTGCCGCCGTTCCCGGCCGGCGGGCCGGGATCAGCCAAGTTCTTTGTCAACGAGGCCGGCAACAACCTCAACGATGCCGACATCGTGATGGTCACCGATTGTCGCAACGGCTCGATCTTCCAGATCACGAACCAGCAACCCGCAGGCGGCAAGGTGAACGTGGTGCACAGCTCCGGTTGCGCTGCCTGCGTGCCGGGAAACACAGCCCCGCAACTCGGCAACCGCTACGGTGCGGACGCCGAGATCGCGCGCCTGCAGACGAACATCTACTACATCGGTACCAACGACGCCGGCGAGCCCGCGCTGTTCCGCATGAGCCTGGCCAACAACGGCGCACTGCAGCCCATGGAACTGATCGCCGGCGCGGAGGACATGCAGGTGCTCTACGGCGAAGACGCGGATGGCGACGGCGTCGCCAACCGCTACGCCCGCGCGCATGAAGTCACCATGGAGAACGTGGTCAGCGTGCGCTACAGCCTGCTGCTGCGCAGTGAGGACAACATCACAGGCGAGCCCCAGGTTTACCTGTACAACGGCGAAGAGCAGACGGCGGCCGACCGGCGGCTTCGGCGCGTCTTTGGCAGCACCGTAAAGCTGCGCAACCGCGGACTTCTGTAAATGGCATCGAGGCGGATACCAACCATGAACGGCATCAAGGCACAGCGCGGATCGGCACTGATCGTCAGCCTGATCATCCTAATCGTCATGACCCTGCTCGGCCTCACCGCCATGGGCGGATCCGGGCTGCAGGAGAAGATGGCCGGCAACAACCGCGACCTCACCCTGGCCTTCCAGGCGGCCGAGGCGGCACTGCGCGATGGTGAATCCTACTACGAGAACACCGTGGTCTCCCTGGGCGCCGCCTTCAGCGGCGCCAACCCCGGACTGTATGCGGAAGGCTCGAACCCCGACATCTACACCGATGCCACCTGGGCCAATGCCCGCAGCTACAGCGGGTCGGTCGACGGCGTTTCCCAGCAGCCACGCTACATCATTGAACTGATCGGCGAGATCGGCGAACAGAGTGACGATCTCAACATCCAGGGCTACGGCGAATCCTCGGGTATCGGCAGCATGACGGGCGTGCGCGTCACCGCCCGCGGCATCGGCGGCACCGACAACGCCGTGGTCTATCTGCAATCGAATTACGCCAACCGGAATTGATTCCGTCTGCGCAGCACAGGAGGCGCGACATGAGCATCAGCACTTCGAAACTACGCCGCTTCGTTTCGGCCGTAGGGTTGACGGCCCTTGTCTTCGGCCCGGCGGCCAGTCCCGCACTCGCGGCGCCCGGCACGATTTCCCAGATTCCGCTGTACGTCGGCCCCAACGTGGAACCGAACGTGGTGTTCCTGAATGATGACTCGGGAAGCATGGAGTTCTCGGTCATGACGCCGGAAGACAGCGGCTATCTCTGGCTGAGGAGTCAGCAGTATCTCTATACCCACCCCCTCCGGGTGAGCGGATCGGGAAATGCGGCCTGGCGGGGACAGACCTATGGCTATTCCAACTCAGGAAATCTGAGCACCTATACCGGCCAGGCGAGAGTCGTGCCCACGCTCGAAGCGCTGGAGTACTGCTTCACCACCCTGAATGAGGCAGAGCGCGGGGTATGGCGGGCGTGGAACCACGATTACAACAAGCTGTATTACAACCCGGAAATCAGATACGAGCCATGGATAGGCGTCGACAAGGACGGCGCCGCGTACGGGAAAGCCAATCCCGAGGCTGCACCGGTCAACCCGTACAACCCGGCGGCCGGAAGCGAGAATCTCACCGAGAATCGTGCTTACAAGACCCAATATCCGAAGAAACGAAACACAGATGACTCGGCCTGCCCGGATTCGAGTCATGGCACCATCACCATCGGCAGCGCTGGAACCAAGTTCGCTGCCTTCTATCCTGCCCGCTACTACAAGTGGAAGGACACCGACGAGGACGGCGAGGTAGATGCCGACGACGACAAGAAACTGATCGAAATCAAGTCCGACGCATTCTATCCGCGGTCCGCGGAACGCACAGATTGCGCAACGGAGCCCGGCGTATGCACCTATGACGAAGAAATCCAGAACTTCGCCAACTGGTTCAGCTATTACCGTAACCGCGATCTGACCGCGAAGAACGCGGCGACGTCTGCCATCGCAGACGTGACCGGGATTCGTGTCGGCTACGCCACCATCAACAACAACACCGGTGCGCGCTTTCGTGTTGCTTCGATGAATGCCGATTCGACGGGCGGAAACAAGAAAAACCTGTTCAACAAGATCTATGGCGCAGGCCCGGGATCCGGCGTAGGCACACCGCTGCGCACAGCGCTGCACCAGACCGGCCTCTACTATGAATGCAAGTCCGGCAACATCATGAATGCGAGCGGCACGACCTGCCCCATTCTGCCAAAAGCACAGGGCGGCATGTGCCAGAAGAACTACACCATCCTGATGAGCGATGGCTTCTGGAGCGACAGCAGCGACCCGGGGATCAGCGCCGCCAATGCCGATGGCGATGGAAACTCGTCCTGGGACGGATCGCCGTATGGAGACAGCCACAAGTACACGCTGGCCGATGTCGCCATGCATTACTACGAGCGCGACCTGTCGACCACCCTGTCCAATGATGTTCCGTCAGCATCCGGAGCCAAGGATAACGCTCCCCATCAGCATATGACGACGTTCACCGTAGCCTTTGGCGTCTCGGGAACGCTCGATCCGGAGACCGATGACCCGACAGCCGCCGGCTTTTCCTGGCCGGATCCCGATAGCGGCGAAGCGGAGAAGATCGACGATCTCTGGCACGCGGCATACAATGGTCGCGGCGAGTTCTTCAATGCCCGGCATCCTGGCGATCTGAAGGCCGGCCTGACCGCCGCGTTCGCCAGCGTCGCCCGCGGCAAGAGCTCCTCGGCCTCGGTGGCCTTCAACACCACCCGCCTGGGCACCGACAGCATGCTGTACCAGGCATCGTTCAATCCTTCGGACAACTGGGCCGGCGCACTGGTGGCAACCGCACTGGCCATCGACGGACAACTCGAATCCACGGTATGGAACGCGGCCGCCCGGCTCGATGAGCGGCATCCGTCCCAGCGACTGATCCTCACCCATGACGGCAGCAAGGGCATCCCCTTCCGCACCCTGTCGGACCTGTCCGCCGCTCAGCAGCAGGATCTCAACACGGACGCAGACGGAAATATCGACTCCCTGGGGCAGGCGCGCCTGGACTATCTGCGCGGCGACCGCAGCAACGAGGGTCCGGGGACCACCTACGAGTTCCGCGAGCGCAGCACCGCCCTCGGCGACATCGTGTATTCGAATCCGGTATTCGTCGGACGCCCGCAGTCGGGTTACGAGGATGATCCCTCGTTCGGCGCCACTGAATACTCGCACTTCCTATCGAGCAACATCGATCGTCCATCCGTCATTTACGTGGGCGCCAACGACGGCATGCTGCACGGCTTCTGGGCCAACGATGGCACCGGGTATTCGGCCGGTGATGAAGCCATCGCCTACATGCCCAATCTGCTCTTTTCCGGCGCGAAGGGAGAAGGCCTGCACTATCTGACCGAACCGGGCTACGAGCATCGCTATTACGTCGACCTCAGCCCCACGATCGCCGACGCCTACGTCAGCGGCGCCTGGCGCACCATCCTGATCGGCGGCTTCCGCGCCGGCGGACGTGGGCTGTTCGCGCTCGACGTCACTCAGCCGCAGAACTTCAACGAATCGGCGGCCGACGACATCGTGCTATGGGAATTCACCCATACCGACATGGGCCACAGCTTCAGCAAGCCGACCATCGCCCTGCTGGAAAACGACAAGTGGGCGGCTATCTTCGGCAACGGCTACAACGATTCCGGCAGCGGCGAGGCCCAGCTGTTCATCCTCTACCTGGAGCAAGGCATGGATGGCAGCTGGACCGCGGGCGACTACGAGGTGATCACGACCGGGGTTGGTTCGACTGCCAACCGAAACGGCCTGTCGACGCCGGCACTGGCGGACACCAACGGCGATGGCAAGGCCGATCGGGTCTATGCCGGAGATCTGTTCGGGAACCTGTGGGTATTTGACCTGACGGGTTCCAACACCAGCAAATGGGCGATCGCCTACAAGTCCGGCTCGACGCCCACACCGCTCTTCATGGCGACCGCCGGCGGAGTGGCGCAGCCGATCACCTCCAAGCCGATCATGGCGCGCAATCCGGCCGTGACCACTGCCTCGAACAACCAGCCGAACATCCTGGTGTACTTCGGCACCGGGCAGTACATGGTCAGCGGCGACAAGAGCAGCGTGGCGACCCAGACCTTCTACGGGGTATGGGACAAGGGCACCGGCAAGCTGGACCGCACCAAGCTGGTACAGCAGACACAGACCGGCATTTCCGGCGGGATTCGCACCACAAGCGACAACGCGGTCAACTTCAGCAACCAGTTCGGCTGGTATCTCGATCTGCCTGCCGTCGGCGAACGCGTGGTGGTAGACCCCAAGATCCGCGGAGCCTACGTATTCTTCAACACGCTGATACCGGATGCCGGCAGCTGCAACAGCAAGGGCCGCGGCTTTCTGAATGCGCTCAAGCTTGCCAGCGGCGGCAGCCCCGACAGTCCGGTCTTCGACATCAACAATGATGGCGTGGTGGACGATAACGACCTGCAGGGCGGAAACAACCCGAGCGGCGTCGAACTCGAGAACATCCCCGCCGGATCCAACTTTCTCGACGACATGATGTACACCCCGGACGACGAGGGCAACATCGACATACGGAGAATCGATGCCGGCATCGACATCGATTCCGGCCGCCTGTCCTGGCGGGAAGTGAAGCGCTGAGGAGAAAGACATGATCGTGCACAGATCCATCCTGACTCTGGGCCTGCTTGGCGCTCTGTGGCTGGCGCCCGCGGCCGCGCAGGAACAGCCTTCCTGGTATCCGAACCAATATGAGCTCTTCGGTTCGGTGGCGGAGATCGATCACGGGAGCGGGACTCTGGTGATCGATGAACAGCCGCTCGGCTTCAGTCCAGCACTGCGCGTCCGCACGACGCACGGCGTCCAAACCGCACGATCCCTGCGGCGCGGCATGAGGGTGGGGATTACGAGCCTGGACCCCGACAGACCGGTCCAGGAAATCTGGGTCATGCCGCAAGCGGCGCAGTGAGGACGGCACAATGAAAAGAACAGCCAGCGCATACACAAACCATTCGCGCAGTCAGGGATTCACCCTGGTCGAACTGGTGATCGTCATCAGCCTGATCGGCATCCTGGCGATGATCGCGATTCCGGCCTACACCGACAGCGTCACCAAAGCGCGGCGCAGCGACGGCCACGCGGCGCTGATGGACCTGATGACGCGACAGGAGCGCTTCTTCACCGAGCGCAACACCTACACCACGGATCTGAGCGATCTCGGCGTATCGACCGCCTCGGCCGAAGGCTTCTACACGCTGAGCGCCGCGGCCTGCGGCGGCAGCGTCATCACCAGCTGCGTGCAGCTGACGGCAACGGCAGGCAGCGCCCAGTCCCACGATGGCAACCTGACGCTGAATTCGCGAGGGCAAAAGCTGCCTGCGGACAAGTGGTGAATAAGCGCAGGGAAAAGAGGGAAGCGCGGTTTGCGCGAGAGGGTCAGACCCCGATTGCCTGCGCATTCCTTGCTCTTTCGTCTCTCCAGCTACCTTTTACTTGCCGCTTCCCTGCAATTCCCGTGGCAGCGCGAAGACGATCTGTTCGGTGCGGCCTTTCAGATTCTCCACCGCGCTGGCGCCGAGTTCGCGCAGCCGCGCGATCACTTCCTGCACCAGCACTTCCGGCACCGATGCGCCGGCGGTGACGCCGACCGTCTGCCGTCCTTCGAGCCAGGCCGGATCGATCTCGCCGGCGTTGTCGATCAGGTGAGCCTCGACACCGCTCTTTTCCGAGATCTCGCGCAGGCGGTTCGAATTGGAACTGTTGCGCGAACCGACCACCAGCACGAGGTCGCATGAACCGGCGAGCACCTTGACCGCGTCCTGGCGATTCTGGGTTGCGTAGCAGATGTCGTCCTTGCGCGGTCCGACGATGTCGGGGAAGCGGCGACGCAGCACCGAGATGATTTCAGCCGTATCGTCGATCGACAGGGTGGTCTGGGTGACGAAGGCGAGGTTGGCGGGATCCATCACCTGGACGCTGGCGGCGTCGGCGGCCGACTCCACCAGATAGATCCGGCTGCGCTCCTGCGCGGTGTACTGGCCCAGGGTACCCTCCACTTCCGGGTGTCCGGCGTGGCCGATGAGGATGCACTCGCGTCCGGCGCGAGAATGGCGCACCACTTCAACGTGCACCTTGGTCACCAGCGGACAGGTGGCGTCGAAGACCCGCAAGCCGCGCTGCTCCGCATCGGCCCACACGGCGGTCGAAACGCCATGGGCGGAAAAGACCACGATCGCGCCTTCAGGAACTTCGTCCAGCTCTTCGACGAAGACCGCGCCCCGCTCGCGCAGGTTCTGCACCACGAACTTGTTGTGCACCACCTCGTGCCGCACGTAGACCGGCGCCCCATGGATCTCGATGGCGCGCTCGACGATCTCGATGGCGCGCTCCACACCAGCGCAGAAACCCCGGGGATTGGCGAGTATGACCTGCATTTCGGATAGCGTCGTCGATCGTTGGGCGAGAACGCCAGTATACACCGTCAGCCCGGAGCGGGTTCGCGGCGGACGAAGAGCGTTTCGGCAAGGAGCAGCACGACGCCCACCGTGATCGCCGAATCGGCGATATTGAACGCCGGCCAGTGCCAGTCGCGGTAGTGGACATCGATGAAATCGATCACGTGACCGTGCACGAGTCGATCCCAGACGTTACCGATCGCGCCGCCGAGCACCAGCGCCAGGCCGCCCGCCTGCAATCTGTCGCCGCGCACCACCCGGCGCAGCCATACCAGAATGACCACGCTGATGATGAGGGCGAAGATGGCGAAGAGCCAGCGCTGCCAGCCGGCGGCGTCGCTCAACAGGCTGAAGGCCGCGCCACGATTGTAGACCAGCGTGAGATTGATCCCGGGCAGCAGCTCGACGCGCTGATAGAGTTGGAGCGCGGCATCGGCCCACAGCTTGCTCGCCTGATCGAGCACCAGGACCAGCGTCGACAGCCACAGCCAGCAAAGGCCACTGTCCCGCCAGCGCGCGGGGACAGCCATCACTTCACGCTCAGGCATGCCGACGCACCTCTCCGGCACCGGCCACATTGTCCGCGCAGCGGCCGCAGAGTTCCGGATGCCCGGCATGGCTGCCCACATCCTCGCGCCGGTGCCAGCAGCGCCCGCACTTGGCGTGCGCCGAAGCCGCCACCAGGGTCCATACCGTACCGCCTCCATCGAGCGTCCCCGCGACCGCTTGCGCCGGACGTTCATCGGCCCGATGAATGCGTGCATAGGAGGTGATGAGGGCGAAGCGCAATTCATCGTCCAGCGCGTCGAGGATCCGGTACAGATCATCCTCGCAGTACAGGTCGATCTCCGCATCGAGCGAGGCGCCGATCTCGCCGGCGACGCGCAGCTTCTCGAGCTCCCGGCCGGTGATTTCGCGCAGATCCATCAGCTGCGACCAGGTGCGCAGCGTCGTCTCTCCCGCGGGCGAATCGAGCCAGGCATCACCGGGCAGCGCCTGCCACTCGGCCAGGAACACCGATTCCTCCCGCGCGCCGGGGATGTGATCCCAGATGTCTTCGGCGGTGAAGCTGAGCACCGGGGCGATCCAGCGCGCCAGCGCCTCGACCACCCGATGCATCGCCGTCTGCGCCGAGCGCCGGGCGAGGCTGTCGGCGCGGCAGGTGTACTGCCGATCCTTGATGATGTCGAGATAGAACGCACCCAGTTCGACCGCGCAGAAGTTGTGCACGCGCTGGTACACCTGATGGAACTCGTACTCGGCATAGGCCGCGCGCACCTGCCGCTGCAGCACCGAGGCACGCAGCAGGATCCAGCGATCGAGATCGACCATGTCGTTCCAGGCGACACTGTCGCTTGCGGGATCGAAACCGTCGAGATTGGCGAGCAGGAAGCGCGCCGTGTTGCGGATGCGGCGATAGGCATCGGTCATCCGCCGCAGGATCTCGTCGGAGACGCTCATTTCTCCGCGATAATCAGTGGCGGCGACCCACAGGCGCAGGGTGTCCGCGCCGAGCGCGTTGACCACTTTCTGCGGCGCGATGACGTTGCCCAGCGACTTCGACATCTTCCGGCCCTGGGCGTCGACGGTGAAACCGTGGGTGAGGACCGTGCGATACGGCGCGACTTCGTTCATGGCGACGGAACTCAGCAGCGAGGACTGGAACCAGCCGCGATGCTGATCCGAACCTTCCAGATACAGATCGGCCGGGAACGGCAGCTCCCAGTCGCCGCGGCCGCCGAGCACGCAGAAATGAGTCACGCCCGAGTCAAACCAGACGTCGAGGATGTTCTCGACCTTGTCGTAATCGTCCGCGTCGGCGCCCAGCAGCTCGCGGGCATCCAGCTCATACCAGGCGTCCACGCCGCCCTGCTCGACGCGCCGCGCGACTTCTTCGATCAACTCGGGCGTGCGCGGGTGAAGTTCGCCGCTGCGGCGATGCACGAACACGGCGATGGGCACGCCCCAGGTCCGCTGGCGCGACACGCACCAGTCCGGCCGGTTGCTCACCATGCCTTCGATACGCGCCCGCCCCCATCCCGGGACCCAATCGACCGTGGCGATGGCGTCCAGCGCCTGCGCCCGCAGTCCGTTGCGTTCCATGCCGATGAACCACTGCGGCGTGGCGCGGAAAATGATCGGCGTCTTGTGCCGCCAGCAGTGCGGATAGCTGTGGCGCAGCGCCGTGACGTGCAGCAGGGCGCCCTTCGCCTTGAGCAGTTCGATGATGTGATCGTTGGCGTCGAACACATGCTGCCCGCCGACGAGCGGCGTATCAGGGAAAAAGCGTCCGCGATCATCGACCGGATTGTCGACGTCGAGGCCGTAGCGCGAACCCGCCACATAGTCTTCCTGACCGTGTCCGGGCGCGGTGTGGACCGCGCCGGTACCGGCATCGGCGGTGACATGATCGCCGACAATGACCGGCACTTCGCGCTCGTAGAACGGATGACGCAGCCGTATGCCTTCGAGTTCACGACCATCGACATAAGCGATGATCTGATGCTCCTCCACGCCATAGCGCGCCAGAACCTCCTCGAGCAGACGCGAGGCGATCAGCAGGCGTTCCTCCCCGCGCGCCGTTTCGCACTGCGCCAGCGCATATTCGAACTCGGGGTTGAGCGCCACCGCCTGGTTGGCGGGCAGCGTCCATGGCGTGGTGGTCCAGATCGGCACCGAGATCGGCCCGTGGCCGCGAAAATCGGTGACATGACGGCAGCGCTGGAACAGCGCTTCCTCGTCGAGCAGTTCGAAACGCACGTCGATGGCGGGCGAGGTGCGATCCTCATACTCGACCTCGGCCTCCGCCAGCGCGGAACCGCAGTCGGCGCACCAGTGCACCGGCTTGAAGCCACGATAGAGGTGACCTGCAGCGGCGATCCGCCCCAGTGCACGGATGATGTCCGCCTCGAAGCGGAAATCCATGGTCAGATAGGGGCGGTCCCAGTCGCCGAGCACGCCGAGACGGCGGAAATCGCTGCGCTGGCGCTCGATCTGCTTGTGCGCGTACTCACGGCAGGCGGCGCGGAAGCCGCGCGCATCGACCTTCTGGCCCGGCTTGCCGACCCGCTTCTCGACGTTGAGCTCGATCGGCAGTCCATGGCAGTCCCAACCCGGGACATAGGGGGCGTCGTAGCCTTCGAGCGAACGCGACTTCACGATCATGTCCTTGAGGATCTTGTTGACCGCATGCCCGATGTGGATCTCGCCGTTGGCATAGGGCGGCCCATCGTGAAGCACGAAGCGTGGACGTCCCTTGCGCGCCTCGCGCAGACGGCGATACAGATCCATTTCGTTCCAGCGCTGCAGGAACTCCGGTTCACGCTGGGCAAGGTTGCCCTTCATCGCGAACGCGGTCTTCGGCAGGTTAAGCGTGTCCTTGTAATCAGCCATTCGTTCTATCTCTTGCTAGGAAGGGGAGCGTCCCCAGGGGCGCTCCCCTCGAACCAGTCGCGCGCGGCTTCCGCATCCGCGGCGATCTGGCGCGCGAGCGCTATGACGTCGGGGAAGCGGCGCTCCTCGCGCAGGCGGACGTGGAATTCGACCTGCAGGTGACGCCCGTAGAGATTGCCCTCGAAGTCGAACACATGGACTTCGAGCACGCACCGGGTGCCGTCCACGGTCGGCCGGGTGCCGATATTCGCAACACCCGGCATCGGGTCAGAACCGATGCCATACACCTGTACGGCGAACACCCCCGCCAGCGGCGCCGGGTGCGGCTCGGCGCCGCGCGCGAAGGCGCGACGCTGCAGATGCACATTCGCGGTCGGGAACCCCAGCCGGCGTCCGCGCCGGTCGCCGGAGACGACCGGTCCGGCCAGACGGTACGGACGGCCGAGCAGATGCGCGGCTTCCGGCAGATCACCGCGGCGCAGCGCCTCGCGGATGCGCGTGCTGCTGATGCGCCCGCCTTCCTGCTCGAGCGCTTCCATCGCCAGCACGTCGAATCCATTGCGCTCGCCCGCCGCGCGCAGCATGGCGATGTCGCCCTGACGCTGGCGGCCGAAACGGAAATCATCGCCCACGACCAGGTAGCGGATGCCGAGCCCGCCGACCAGCACGCGATCGATGAACGACGCTGCGTGCATTTCCGCCAGTCCGCGGTTGAAGGGCAGGCACAGCACCCGGTCGATCGGCAGGCCCGCGAGCACTTCGAGCTTCTCCCGAAACGAGGTCAGGCGCGTCGGCCGGTCGCCCGGATGGAAATATTCCTGCGGATGCGGCTCGAAGGTGATCACCGTCGAGGGCAGCGCATACTCCCGCGCCTTGTCCGCCAGCCGGGCGAGAATGGCCTGGTGTCCGAGATGCAGGCCATCGAAATTGCCGATGGTCGCAACGCAGCCGCGATGGCGGGGCCGCAGATTGTAATGTCCTCTGATCAGTTCCATCAGGTGTCGCCAAAGCGAGCATGATACAGGATTTTATGCCGCGGCTGGCTTCAGGACGACGGCCCCGCGGGAACCGCGCAATGGCGCCAGCGCATGCCCATGAGCCACAGGGCGGCGAAATAGGCCAGCGCTCCCGCGGCAACGCATAGCGCGAGCCGGCTTGCGCGCGACTGCCATCCGGCGTCGAGCCAGATGCCGAGATCCCCGGCCAATGGCACCAGCACCGCGCCCATGACGAGGCAGCCGGCCAGGATGCGCAAGCCGAACGCCCCCCAGCCGGCATGCGGAGAAAATCCACTCTTCCTGAGTCCGCGGTACAGCAGCGCGGCATTGAGGAAGGATGCGAGCGCGGTGGCCACGGCCAGCCCGGCATGGGGGCCTGGAATGTCCAGCATCACCATCGGCGCGACGAAAGCGACGTTGAGCACCATGTTGGCGACCATCGCGATGATCGCGATGCGTACCGGCGTGCGCATGTCCTGGCGGGAAAAGAAGGCCGCCGCCAGCACCTTGACCAGAATGAAACCGGTGAGACCCAACGCATACGCCATCAGGCTGAGGCGCGACATGGCGACGTCGCCGGCATCGAACTCGCCGTAGTGGAACAGCGTCACCAGCATGGGGCCAGCGAGCAGGATGAGCGCGAAGGTGGCCGGCGCGGCCACCAGCACGGTCATGCGCAGCGCCCAGTCCACGGTGCGCGCATGCGCCGCCGGGTCGGTGGCGGCGTGCTGTTGCGACAGTCGCGGCAGGATGACGGTGGCCAGTGCAACCCCAAACACGCCGAGTGGGAACTCGACCAAGCGATCGGAATAATAGAGCCAGCTCACGCTGCCGGTGACCAGGAAGGAAGCGATCAGGGTATCGATGAGCAGATTGATCTGGGCCACCGAGGAGCCGAAGATGCCGGGCAGCATCAGGCTGCCGATACGACGCACCCCCGCGTGCGCACGCCGCAGCCGCGGCCGCGGCAGCATGCGCAGACGGGCAAGGAACGGGAGCTGAAACGCGAGCTGCAGCAGGCCCGCAAGCAGCACACCCCAGGCAAGGGCGGTCACCGGCTCCTCCAGCCGGGGCGCCAGCCACACCGCCGCGCCGATCATGGACAGATTGAGCAGCACCGGCGTGAACGCCGGCACGCCGAAGCGGCCCCAGGCATTGAGAATGCCGCCCGCCAGCGCGGTCAGGGAAATGAAGAATATATAGGGGAAGGTGAGGCGCAGCATGTCCACGGTGAGCTCGAACTTGTCACCATCGCCGACGAAGCCGGGCGCGAAGATCATCACCAGCACCGGGGCCACGAGCACGCCGATGACCGTGACCAGCAGCAGTGCGGCACCAAGGGCGCCCACGGTATGGTCGATGAGGTCACGGACCTCGTCCTGGGCGCGATTCGTCCGATAATCGGCGAGCACCGGAACGAAGGCCTGCGAGAAAGCCCCTTCGGCGAACAGCCGGCGCAGGAAGTTCGGAATACGGAAAGCGACGAAAAAGGCGTCCGCGCCCGTACCGGCACCGAAAACGCGCGCGATGACGATGTCACGGACCAGACCCAGCACCCGCGACAGGAAGGTCATTCCGCTGACGACGGCAGTGGAGCGCAGCAGGCCGCTGAGGCGGGATCCGGTGTTCAAGTCAGGGCGGCGCTCGTCAGATGAGATCGGAGCAGATTGTATTACAAGGCCCGCGATTGACAAAAAGGACAAAGAACTGCATAGTTGTCCGCCTTCGCAACCAGGATCACAGTACGGGAGTTCCGTCTTGGCAAACACAGCACAAGCCAGAAAGCGCATTCGGCAGGCCGAAAAGAACCGGCTGCAAAACACCTCCATGCGCTCTGCCATGCGCACCGCCTGCAAGAAGGTCGTCAAGGCGCTCGCCGGTGGCGAAAAGGCCCAGGCCGAAACCGCCTACAAGGCCGCCGTGCCCGAACTCGACCGCATGGCGCGCAAGGGCATCATCCACAAGAACAAGGCCGCCCGCCAGAAGAGCCGGATGAACCGCCAGCTCAAGGCGATGCAATCCTGAGCAGCATTCGGGATCGGTAAAAAAAAGCCGGGCAATGCCCGGCTTTTTTTGTTTGGGGGCCAGAGAGTCTGCGGCCATGAATCGCGCGACTACGCGCAGCGCGGTGCCAGAACCGCCCGCCCCACTTCTTACATCAGCACCAGATTATCCCGGTGGATCAGCTCGGGCTCGTCGACATAGCCGAGGATCTCGCGGATGCGCTCGCTCGGCTGCCGCAGCAGCTTGCGCGCATCCTCAGCGCCGTAGTTCGCCAGTCCCCGCGCCACCTCGCGGCCCGAGGCATCCAGGCAGGCGACCAGCTCGCCGCGCACGAAGGAGCCCCGCACTTCGGTCACGCCTACCGGCAGCAGGCTGCGCCCCGATTCCCGCAGCACCCGCGCCGCGCCGTCGTCGATCACCAGCTGACCACGCAATTGCAGCTGACCGGCTAGCCACTGCTTGCGCGCCGCGACCGGCTCCTGGGCCGGCAGGATGAGGGTTCCCACCTCGGCGCCGCCGCGCACTTCCCGCAGCACATCCGGACGCCGTCCGGGTGCGATCAGGGTGGCAGCGCCCGATCGGGCCGCGCGCGCCGCCGCCCGCACCTTGCTCAGCATGCCGCCCCGGCCCCATTGACCCACACCACCCGCGCCTGCCATACGATCGAGCTCGGGATCGGCGGCACGTGCCTCGCGAATCAGTTTTGCCCCCGGGTTGCTGCGCGGATCCATGTCGTACATTCCGTCCTGATCGGTGAGGATCACCAGCAACTCGGCCTCGACCAGATTGGCAACCAGGGCGGCCAGGGTGTCGTTGTCGCCGAAACGGATCTCCTCCACCGCGACGGTGTCATTCTCGTTGACGACCGGCACCACACGCAGGTCCAGCAGGGTGCGCAAGGTGCTGCGCGCATTGAGATAGCGGCGGCGATCAGAAAGGTCGTCGTGAGTGAGCAGGATCTGCGCGGTGTGCAGGTCGAAGCGCTTGAAGCTGGATTCATAGGCCTGGACCAGGCCCATCTGCCCCACTGCGGCGGCGGCCTGGAGCTCATGCAGGGCCTGCGGGCGACGCGGCCAGCCCAGGCGCTTCACGCCCTCGGATACCGCACCCGAGGACACCAGCACCACCTCGATACCGGCGCGGGCCAGCTCGGCGATCTGTCTCACCCAGCCATCCATCAACTCGCGATCCAGACCGCGGCCATCGTTGGTGAGCAGCGAGCTGCCGACCTTGACCACCCAGCGGCGGGAAGTCCCAAGATGCGCGCGCGCCGTCGTCATGATCTCACCCCCCTAGCCCGCAAACACTGCAACTCACGCATCGCTGCCCCGCGCTGATCAGGAAGACAAGGAATCTAGCAGAACGCCGGCCCGCGTGACGAGCCTTCAGGCTTCGCGCGCTTCGGCGGCAATCTCTTCCAGCCGCGCCATGACCTGCTCGCAAAGGGGGCGCACCCCTTCGCCGCTGATCGCCGAGACTCCGAACCAGCGCCCGGTCCAGCCGAGTTCGGCCACCAATTTGCGGCACCAGGCATCCCGTTCGTCCTCCGGCAGCAGGTCCAGCTTGTTGATGACCAGCCAGCGCTCGCGCCCCCAAAGCTCGTCGCTGAACTTGCGCAGCTCCTCCTCGATCACTCGCACGGCATGAACGGGCGCCTGCTCCGGGTCGATCGGCTGGGCGTCGACCAGGTGCAGCAGCAGGCGAGTGCGCGACAGATGACGCAGGAAGCGGGTACCGAGGCCACTGCCCTCCGAGGCGCCCTCGATCAGCCCGGGGATGTCGGCGAGCACGAAACTGCGGTATTCCCCGACGCTTACCACGCCGAGCTGGGGATGCAGCGTGGTGAAAGGATAATCCGCCACCTTGGGCCGCGCCGCCGATACCGCCCGGATGAACGTCGACTTGCCGGCATTGGGCAGGCCGAGCAGACCGACGTCCGCGAGCAGGCGCAGTTCCAGCCGCAGCCGTCGCGCTTCGCCGGGCGTGCCGGGCGTCGAGCGCCGTGGCGCGCGATTGACGCTGCTCTTGAAGCGGGTATTGCCCAGGCCATGAAACCCGCCCTTGGCAACGAGCAGGCGCTGGTCCGCCTTCAGCACCTCGCCAATCACTTCCTCGGTGTCCTCATCGTGGACCACGGTGCCGACCGGCACCGGGATCACCAGGTCCTCACCGCCGCGACCGGTGCAATTGTTGCCGGAGCCATTTTCGCCGCGCTGTGCGCGGAAGCTGCGGGTATAGCGGAAATCGACCAGCGTGTTGACGTTCTGATCACCGACCAGCCAGATGCTGCCGCCGTCACCGCCATCACCGCCGTCGGGACCGCCGAACGGAATGAACTTCTCGCGGCGAAAGCCCACGCAGCCGTTGCCGCCGTCGCCGGCCTTGACCTGGATGGATGCTTCGTCGACGAATTTCATCAGGAGAGGTAAGACAAAAGTGGAAAGAGGAGAGTAAAAGGCAAAACGCGACCGCTTGGAAGAGGCTTCGGCAAAGGGTCAGACCCCATTTCTCTCTCGGCAGAAAAAAGAAACCCCGTCCGGGGACGGGGTTTCTTCATCGCGATCCGGCCCGGATCAGATCCGGCTCAGGCCGCGGCCGCCGGGATGATCGTCACATACCGCCGCTTCTTCGGACCCTTGGTCTCGAAGGCTACCGTGCCATCGACCTTGGCGAAAAGCGTGTGGTCGGTGCCGCAGCCCACGTTCGGGCCGGGATGGAAGCGGGTGCCGCGCTGACGCACGATGATGTTGCCCGCCAGCACGTTCTGGCCGCCAAAGCGCTTCACGCCCAGGCGTTTCGATTCGGAGTCGCGTCCGTTGCGGCTGCTGCCGCCAGCCTTTTTGTGCGCCATTGCTTATGCTCCCGTCGAAATATCGGTGATCTGCAGCTCGGTGTAGTACTGCCGATGACCCTGTTCTTTATGATAGTGCTTGCGCCGGCGGTGCTTGATGATGCGGATCTTCGCCGCGCGTCCCTGCGAACGCACCTTCGCGCTCACCGAGCCGCCCTCGATGAGGGGCGCGCCGACCTTGACGTCTTCACCGTTGGTGATCATGAGTACACGATCGATGTTGACGATGGCGCCCTCCTCCGCGTCAATCTTCTCGACACGGATGACGTCGCCCTTGCTGGCGCGATACTGTTTACCGCCCGTCTGGAATACGGCGTACATGAGTCCTGCTCCCGTCTGATGCCCGGTCCCGGCAGGGGGCCGGAACAAGCGGAATTCGAAAACGGGTCATTTTAGCGGCCCCCTGCGCCGCGGTCAATTACCTTCCCCTTGTCATGGCCGGAAATGGCCACTAAACTCAGACGGTTCCGAGACTCAGGAGTTGCCGTAACGTGAGCGCCCCCCCCAGTCTGGCCCGCCGATCCATGGATCTGGCCGCAATCCAGTCCCTGGTGGCGGAAGACATGCGGGCGGTCGACGCGCTCATCCAGCGTCGGCTGCATTCCGAAGTCAACCTGATCAACCAGCTCAGCTACTACATCATCAACAGCGGCGGCAAGCGTCTGCGCCCCCTGCTGGTGCTGCTCAGCGCCCGCGCCCTGGGCTATTCCGGCGCCCAGCACCTCGATGCCTCGGCGATCATCGAGTTCATTCACACCGCCACCCTGCTCCACGACGATGTGGTCGATGCCTCCGAGCTGCGCCGCGGCCGCGAGACAGCGAATACCGTGTGGGGCAACGAGGCCAGCGTCCTGGTCGGCGACTATCTCTACTCCCGCGCCTTCGAAATGATGGTCGAGGTCGGCAGCATGCGCATCATGGAGATCATGGCGCGCGCGACCAACGTCATCGCCGAAGGTGAGGTCATGCAGCTGCTGAACAGCAACGACGCCGACACCACCGAAGAGCGCTACCTGGAAGTCATCCACTGCAAGACTGCCAAGCTGTTCGAGGCCGCCGCCCAGGTCGGCGCCGTGCTCGCCGGCTGCGGCGAAAGCGAGGAACGAGCCATGGCCGCCTACGGCATGCACCTGGGCGCGGCCTTCCAGCTCATCGATGACGTACTGGACTACTCGGCCTCCGCCGAACACATCGGCAAGAACATCGGCGACGATCTGGCGGCCGGCAAGCCCACCCTGCCGCTCATCCACGCCATGCGCCATGGCAACCCCGAGCAGGTGGCGCTGATCCGCCGCTCCATCGAGGAAGGCGGGCGCGAGCATATCCATGAGGTGCTCGCGGCCATTGAATCGACGGACGCCTTGGCTTACACTGCGCGCTCGGCGCAGGCCGAAGCGAGGAACGCGGCCGACGCCCTGGCATCGATCCCGCCCTCGCAATGCAGGGATGCGCTGTACGCCCTGGCCGAATTCTCGGTCACCCGCAGTTACTGAAACACACCATCGGGGTGTAGCTCAGCCTGGTAGAGCACTGCCTTCGGGAGGCAGGAGTCGCACGTTCAAATCGTGTCACCCCGACCAATACTTCAGTACACCCGACCCGCCGCCACCCGGCCGTCCGCTTTGAAAAGCGTCGCCATGACCGCATGATGCCTGGATGGCAGGCCGGCTCTTGCCCAGCGGTCTGTGTTTTTCGGTGGAGGGATTCAACATGGCCGGTGGCTGGTCGCGGGACGGGGCGGTGCAGGATCAGATCGATGCGAGCGTGGCGGATGCGGTCGAGCGCGCGCGCAGCCAGCTTCCGGCCGGGGAAAGCCTGTCACAGTGCGAGGAATGCGGCGCGGCGATACCCGAAGCCCGCCGCCAGGCCGTTCCCGGCGTGCGCCTGTGCGTACCCTGCCAGTCCGAACGCGATCGCGAGCAGACCACTTTCGCCGGCTACAACCGCCGCGGCAGCAAGGACAGCCAGCTGCGCTGAAGGCCGCAACCCCGGGGCGAGACCCATGCGCGCCTGTCTGTCACAGGGGGATGGCCATTTGACGGCACGACAGCGTTAGATGTATTTTTGTTGCCTCTTTAAGGCCGCCCGCATCCCCGCCCTTCGTTGCCCCATGCTTTCGCGCATCACGTCCTATGTCGATCCGCTCTCCCTGCGCGAGAAGCTGATCAATGCCCTGGCGGCGGCGCTGGCAATGCTGGTCCTCGGTCTGCTGCTCCAGGGACTGCCACATCCGGGTGTCGGGCTACCGCTGATGGCCTCGATGGGCGCATCCGCCTTCCTGCTGTTCGTGCTGCCCCACAGCCCGATGGCGCAACCCTGGCCCCTGCTCGGCGGACATGCGATCGCGGCGATGATCGCTCTGACCTGCGGACAGTTCATCGATCATGCGGTCCTGGCGGTCGCCATCGCCGTCGGCGCCTCGGTACTGGCCATGCAGTTGCTGCATTGCCTGCATCCGCCGGCGGCGGCGACTGCACTCGCGGTGGCGATGATCGAAGGACCGCTGACGGCGCAGGCGGTTTCCGGTGTCGCCTACTCGGTGGTCGGCGGTGCGGCGCTGCTGCTGGCGGTCGCCGTGGCGATAAATCATCTGCTGCTGAACCGGCGCTATCCGATGCAGCACAGCCACCACCCGCACCATGAGCGATTCCAGCGCGAGCATGCGAAGGATCCGCTTCGCCTGGAGGAAGAAGACATCGACTGGGCACTCGGCCAGATGGACGGCATCGTCGCCGCGACCAAGGAAGACCTGATGGATGTCTATGAGCTTGCGCAGGAGCGCGCTCTGACGAGGTCTGGAAACACGAGCTTGACCGAACCACGTCCCGCCCGCGCCCGAAAGCGTGCGGGCTGAACCGGCTCGAGGGCGCAGAGATCGGGCCGCCCTGAACGGGAAGCCATGCACCAGACTTGTCCACTGGCAGCGGCCTGCCTGCATCCGCGCACTACAGCGGAGCACGGGGCAAGCGGCCGGGCAAAGGTAAGTCGTTGACGGATGTGATACTGGCGTGATCCCGACCGTGGCACGCATCTTGCCCCTTCCTCCCGAACGCTCACCGCGCCTCGATCACTCATGGCTCTTGCAAGCAGTCACCAGATCAATGCCACTCTGATCATCGAGATCGCCCGCCTCATGGGCAGGGCTGTCCAGTCGGAACACAGGATCAATCAGGCCCTGCGCCTGCTTTCGGCCTGGGCAGACCTGCACTACGCGCGGGTCATGCTGCCGAATTACCGGACACGGGAACTCGAGGTCGCCTATGGATACCGCCTGACCAGCGCGAAGCTCGAGTCCGGCGACTACACCGTTGGCTTCGATCAGGGACTGACCGGATATGTCTGGCGCAGCGGCCAGGCGGCGCTCGTGACCGACGTCACCAGCGAGCCGAACTTCCTCGGCCGCATCGCGGAACCGATCGATGGCAGCCGCCACCATGTCGGCTTCATCTGCGTCCCCATCCTGGTGGATGGCAAGGCGATCGGCGTGCTCTCGGCGCAGCGCAGCGCCAACCCCCGGCGCCGTTACGCCGACGACGTCGATGTGCTGCGCGTGATCGCGACCATGATGGGACCGGTACTGCACTCCATGCAGCGCCGCGCCCAGAACATCAGTCCGGTACCCGCCCAGCTCGACCGCGACAGCGGGCGCTACATTCAGATCTGCGAGGCCCACGGCATCATCGGATCCAGCAGAGCCCTGCTCGCCGCGGTGCGCGAAATCGACCAGGTCAAGGACAGCGACGCTCCGATCCTGCTGCTCGGCGAATCGGGCACCGGCAAGGAAATGTTTGCCCGGATGGTTCACCGGGAAAGCAGGCGTCGCCGCAGACCCTTCGTCTGCATCAACTGCGCTTCGATTCCCGAGCAACTCCTTGAGTCCGAGCTTTTCGGACACGAAAAGGGCAGCTTCACCGGGGCCCTGCGACGCCATGAAGGCAAGATCGCTCAGGCTCACGAAGGCACGCTGTTTCTGGACGAGATCGGGGACATGCCGCTCGAACTGCAGGCCAAGCTGCTCCGGGTGCTGCAGGACAAGCAGGTACAGTCCATCGGCAGCGAGCGCCCGCGCCAGGTCGATTTCCGCCTGGTCACCGCTACGCACGTGGATCTGGCGGCCGCGGTGCGCGCGGGGCGCTTTCGCCTCGATCTCTACTATCGCCTCAATGTCATCCCCATTTCTCTGCCGCCGCTGCGCCAGCGCGGAGACGATATCGTGCGTCTGGCCGAGCATTTCCTCGGACACTTCAACCAAGTCTATGATCGGAACCTGCAATTCAGCCAGGAAGTCTGCACGCGGCTTCAGGCCAGCCGCTGGCCGGGAAATATCCGGCAGCTGCAGAACTTCGTCGAACGCACGGTGCTCAAATGCGATGGTCTGTGGATCACGGAGGAACAGCTGGCAGAAATGCTGGATGCCGAGCCCGGACCCGAAGACGAGCCGCCGACCGCCGCGGAAACGGTCGGCCCTGCACCATCCATCCTGAATCCGCCGGCGTCACGCGCCTACTTGCGCGTGCGGGGCGAGGACGGCCATGCGATTCGCGAGGCCCTCGCCCGCGCCAGCGGTAACCAGACCCGGGCGGCACAGCTGCTCGGCATGACACCCAGGCAGCTGCGCTATCGCATCGGGAAACTCGGCATCTCCTGACATGCCGGCGCGGGTTGCGCATCACACCGACAGGTAGCCGGAGATCTGCTCCACATCCACATCCTCGCGCCGGTCTTCGTGGATGAACCGCCCCTTGTCGATGACGATGAGGCGGTCCGCGATCGCCATGGTGAAACTCAGCACCTGCTCGGAGACCACGATGGTGATCTCCCGCATGCGCCGGATTTCATTGAGGACCGCGGCGATGTCCTTGATGATCGAAGGCTGGATACCTTCGGTCGGCTCATCGAGCAGCAGCACCTTGGGCTCGGTCACCAGCGCGCGCGCAATGGCAAGCTGCTGTTGCTGCCCGCCGGAGAGGTTGCCGCCGCGGCGGTGACGCATTTCGTGCAGCACCGGGAAAAGCGCAAAGATATCGTCCGGAACCCTGCCGCCGCCTTTCACCTCGAGCCCTGTCTTGATGTTTTCCAGCACGGTGAGGTTGGAGAATATCATTCGCCCTTGAGGTACGTAGGCCAGCCCAGCCTGGACGCGACGGTACGGAGGGAGATCGTTGACCTCGACACCATCGACGGTGATGCTTCCGGCGCTCGGAAGCACTCCCATCAGCGCCTTGAACAGCGTGGTCTTGCCCATGCCGTTCCGCCCCATGACCGCCAGCGTTTCATTCCGTCCGGCGTCGAAGCCGAGCTCGTGTATCACTTTGCTCTGGCCGTAACTGACAGCGAGACCTTCTACCTTGAGCATGTCATCGGCCTCCTAGTGCCCGATATAGACTTCAATCACGCGCGGATCGTTTTTCACGCGATTCATGGATCCCTCCGCCAGGACCTTACCCTGATGCAGAACGGTAACCTTGTGTGCGATGCGCTCCACGAAGTCCATGTCGTGCTCGATCACGATCACCGAGCGACCCTTGCAGATATGCCTCAGGAGCTCGGCGGTCTGCTCGCGCTCCCTGACACTCATCCCCGCCACAGGCTCATCCAGCATCAGCAGTTCCGGCTTCTGGATCAGCAGCATTCCGATTTCCAGCCATTGCTTCTGCCCGTGTGACAGCAGTCCGGCCTCCATCTCCAGGCGATCCTGCAGCAGGATCGTTTCCGCGATCTCGTGCACGCGCCCGACCAGTTCCGGCTTGCGACGGAAGGCGAGACACCCCCACACGCCCCGGCTTTCGGGATAGGACAGCTCCAGATTCTCGAATACGGTCAGGTTCTCGTAGATGGATGGATTCTGGAACTTTCGCCCTACGCCCGTACGCACGATCGCGTGTTCCGACATGCGGGTGAGCTCCTTGCCCTTGAACCTGATGCTGCCGGCCGTTGGTTTGGTCCTGCCGCATATCATGTCCAGCAGGGTGGTCTTCCCCGCACCGTTCGGGCCGATGACCACGCGTAACTCATCCTGGTCCACATACATGTTCAGCCCTTCTACTGCCTTGAAGCCGTCGAAGGAAACCGTAAGATCCTCCACGGCCAGTACGAGATCGGTGCCGCTCATCATTCGCTCCTCCGTTCAGCCATGACCGCACCGCGTGCAAGGGCGGCGCCTTCGCTTCCCGAGACTCGCTCCGGACCGGGCGGCACTGGCGCCACCAACTGCCCGGGCGACGGCGCCTTGGACCTTGACAGGATGTTGCGCAGCCGGCGTCCGTGCGTCTCCCACAATCCGGCAAGCCCCTTGGGGAAGAACATCACCACGCTGATGAACAGCGCCCCCATCAGGAACAGCCACAGCTCGGGATAGGCCTCGGAGAACATGGTCTTGCCCCAGCTGACCACGAGCGCACCGTACACCGCGCCGATCAGCGAGAAGCGCCCGCCTACCGCCGCGAAGATGACGAACTCGATCGATGGGACAATGCCCACGAATGAAGGCGACATGAAACCGACCTGCAGGGTGAACATCGCGCCGCCCACACCCGACATCACTGCCGCCAGACAGAAGACGAAGATCTTGAAATCCGCGACGTCGTAGCCCGAAAAGCGCACACGATCCTCCTTGTCACGCATCGCCAGCAGCAGCCGGCCAAGCTTGCCATCGAGCACGAACTTGCCGACCAGGATGGAGCCGATGAGCAGGATCGAGCACACATAATAGAGAACGTACTGCGCCTGCTCGGTGCGGATATCCCATCCCTTGAGCGTGCGCAGATCCGTGATGCCGTTGATGCCGCCGGTCAGTCCCTGCTGTCCGACGATGAGAATGGTAAGAATCAGCGCGACCGCCTGGGTGATGATGGCGAAATAGACGCCGCCCACCCGGCGCTTGAACATGGCCGTTCCGATGATCCAGGCGAACACCGCCGGCACCACGACAATGGCGATCAGCGCGAAGGTGAGGCTCTGGAATGGCACCCAGAATAGTGGCAGTTCGGTCAGCTGGTTCCAGTCCATGAAATCCGGAATTCCCGGAGTGGTCTGGATTGCGGTACTCTCCGGATCGGACGCCTCCAGCTTGAGAAACATCGCCATCGCATAGCCGCCGAGCCCGAAGAACACGCCCTGCCCTAGACTCAGCACACCACCATATCCCCACAGCAGCACCAGCCCCACCGCAACGAAGGCGAAGCTCAGATACTTTCCCACCAGGTTGAGACGGAAAGGCTCGAGCACCAGCGGCAGAACGACCAGAATGAGCGCTGCGAGAATGAGCAGCGGTACGATGCCGGATCTCCTGCCGAATAGTTCCATCAGACCGTTCATTTCGATGCTCCCGATATCACTTGCGGATCTTGCTTGCGAACAGACCCTCTGGCCGCAGCATGAGGATCGCGATGACGAGCAACAGCGTGATCACCTTCGCCATCGATCCCCCCATGAAGAACTCCAGGATCGACTGTCCCTGAGCGATGCCAAAGGCCGATGCAATGGTTCCGAACAGACTTGCCGCGCCACCGAACACTACGACGAGGAAGGTATCGACAATGTAGAGCTGGCCGCTGGTCGGGCCGGTCGAGGAAATCGTGGTGAAGGCCGCGCCCGCGATTCCGGCGATGCCGCACCCGACCGCAAACGTCAATCGGTCCACCATGGTGGTATTGATGCCGATGGCATTGCTCATCATGCGGTTCTGTGTCGTGGCACGCACGCGCAGCCCCCAGCGCGACCGGAACATGAGCACGAACACCGCCAGAGTGACCACGATGGTCAGCCCCATAATGAACAGGCCGTTCAGAGGAATGTCCACGCTCGGTACCGGCTGCCATGAGCCCAGCAGCCAGGACGGCGTCACCGGACTTACTTCCCGGGCGCCAAACGTGGAGCGAAAGATCTGCTGCATGATCAACGCCAGGCCCCACGTGGCCAGCAGCGTATCCAGCGGCCGCCTGTAGAGATGGCGTATCAGAGACCACTCGACCAGATAGCCGATGCCTCCGGCAATCAGGAACGAAGCGAGGATCGCGACGAAGAAATAGTAGTCTTCAAATCCGTGGGCGACTGCGATCTGCGAGATCCAGAAGCTGGTATAGGCGCCGATGACCATGAACTCGCCATGTGCCATGTTGATCACACCCATCTGCCCGTAGATGATCGCCAGGCCGAGCGCCATGAGCAGCAGTACGCTGAACAGACTCACGCCGGCAAAACCCTGCATGGCGAGGATGGAGCCCAGATCCTGCAAGGAATAGTCCATGACTCGTTCTCCGCTTCGATTGGTTCATCGCACGGCTTGCGGCAACCGCCCCGGGGCCACTCCCCGGGGCGGACCGCTGCCTGTTTACTGATATCCCGCCGGGAACGGATTGGGCTCGATCAGATCGGATTCGTACACAACCTGGGCTGTGCCGTCCTTGTTCCAGCGCGCGATGCGCGTCTTGCTCCACAGGTGATGATTGTCGTGGACCTTGACGTAACCCTCGGGCGCCGTCGTCAGCTCGATTCCGGGAGAGACCGCAACCACCTTGTCGACATCGAAGCTGCCAGCGCGCTCTACCGCCGCCTTCCACAGCCAGGGACCAAGATAGGCAGCCTGGGTCACATCACCGATCACCGCCGACGGACCATTAGCCTTCCTGAACGCATCCACGAAGCCCTGGTTGTTGTCGTTCTCCAGGGTCTGGAAGTACTTCATCGACGAATAGAAACCTTCCATGTTGTCACCGCCGATGCCGGTCATCTCGTCCTCGGTCACGGACAGGGTCAGCAGCGTCTGCCGATCTCCGGTGATGTTGGCCGCCTTGAGCTGACGGTACCAGGCGACGTTGCTTCCTCCGACCACTGCGGCGAAGATCACGTCTGGCTTCTTGAGGCGGATGCGGTTGATCATCGATCCGAACTGCACGTGCCCGAGCGGCGCGTAATCCTCGCCGACGACCGTTCCGCCGAGGTGCTTCTCGATGTGGATGCGGGCGATCTTCATGCTGGTGCGCGGCCAGATGTAATCTGAGCCTACGAGATAGAAGGTCTTCGCTCCCTTCTCCTTGGCCAGCCAGTCGAGACTGGCGAGAATCTGCTGGGTCGCCTCCTGTCCGGTGTAGATGACGTTCTTGGACTGCTCCAGTCCTTCATAGAAGGTGGGGTAATAGAGCAGACCGTTCTGGCGCTCGAACACCGGCAGCACCGCCTTGCGCGAAGCCGACGTCCAGGCGCCGAACACGGCCGCAACCTTATCCTGCACCAGAAGCTTGCGAGCCTTCTCTGCGAACGTCGGCCAGTCGCTGGCACCGTCTTCCACGACGTACTCGATCTTTCGGCCGAGAATGCCGCCCTGTGCGTTGATCTGTTCGATAGCGAGCTTCTCCGCTTCCACCGATCCCTGCTCGCTGATCGCCATGGTACCGGTCAGCGAATGAAGGATACCGACCTTCACCGTGGCATCGGTGACTGCGAGTCCAGTGGTGTTGACCTCGGCAGTGGAAGGCGCGGCATGCACTGTCCCAGCGCACAGCGTGGCCAACGCAAGACCGATCGCCAGACCGCGTAGCCGCGACCATCCCCCGCTGACTCCCGGTTTCATTTCGTCTCGAACCGCGTGCGCGAGACTCCTGTTCGAATGTTGCTGCATGTCTGATTCCTCGTTGTGTTGGCTGAGTACCGAAGACGGCATTAGGACAGGTGCAACCGGTATGCCAGAGGATCGGACAAGGGAAGAATCAGGCGCATATGGCGCCTGCATCCTGTGGAAGCCCGGAAAAGGCGACAAAGCGTGACATTGTCGAATGACAATGGATGGAAATGACCAGAGAGCGCATGACGGCAACGCTCGAATTGCGTGCAAAGCGCGAAAAATATCGGTGCATATGGTGCATTAGGACACGCAAGTCTGTCTGGCACACAAACTGCTCTTCCCGCTTTGAGGCAATGCGCGGACAACAGCCTGTTCATGCAAGCCGTCACGAAACAATGCTTCAAGTGGAGAACTCTGAAATGGCCGACAAGCTGATCAAGATTGACTTTGCACGCTCACCGGAAGAACACGACTGCCTGCACAATCGCTGGCATCCAGACATTCCCATGTACGCCTGGGTCTCTCCCGGAGATGATTTCATCCTCGAGTGCATGGACTGGACCGGAGGGCAGATAGGCAACAACGACTCGGCGGACGATGTCCGCGATGTCGATCTGACCAAGGTGCACTACCTGAGCGGCCCGGTTGGCGTGAAAGGAGTGGAGCCCGGGGATCTCCTGGTCGTGGACATCCTGGACATCGGCACGCTCGAGCAGTTCCAGTGGGGATTCAACGGCCTGTTCTCCCGCGAGAATGGCGGTGGATTTCTCACCGATCACTACCCGGACGCGCGCAAGTCGATCTGGGATTTCCACGGGATATACACCTCGTCGCGCCATGTACCCGGGGTCAGCTTTGCCGGAATCATGCATCCGGGCCTCATAGGATGCCTGCCGTCGAAGGAACTGCTTGCCGAGTGGAACCGTCGCGAGGCAGCGCTGATCGCGACCGATCCCAAGCGCGTCCCGCCGCTCGCCGCGCCGCCGTACGCCGAGACCGCGCATATGGGCAAGCTCACCGGTGATGCGGCAAAGCGAGCGGCCGCCGAAGGCGCACGCACGGTGCCGCCGCGCGAACACGGCGGCAACTGCGATATCAAGGATCTGACACGCGGATCGCGCGCATTCTTTCCGGTCTATGTGGACGGCGGCGGACTGTCGATGGGTGATCTTCATTTCTCGCAGGGCGATGGTGAGATCACATTCTGCGGCGCAATCGAGATGGCCGGCTGGATTCACATTCGAGTCAACGTCATCAAGGACGGCATGGCGAAGTACGCGGTGAAGAATCCCATCTTTCAGCCGAGCCCCCTGAAACCCGAATACAAACGGCACCTGATCTTCGAGGGCATCTCGGTGGACGAATCGGGAAAGCAGCACTACCTCGATGCACACGTGTCCTATCGCCAGGCCTGCCTCAATGCAATTGAGTACCTGAAGAAGTTCGGCTACAGCGGCGCCCAGGCCTACTCCATTCTCGGCACTGCACCAGTGCAGGGACACATCAGCGGGATCGTGGACATACCCAATGTCTGCGCCACTCTGTTTCTGCCCACCGAAATCTTCGACTTCGACATAACGCCGAATGCCGACGGCCCGGTGAAGGCGGTGCGGGGCGGCGACATACCCGTGTCCTACTGGTCGGATCGCTGAGAGGGAGTTCACCCATGCCCATGTACGACTATTTCTGTGAGTCCTGCGAACATGCATTCAGCGAGCTTCGTCCCATGGCAGAGTACCGCGAACCGCATCCCTGCCCGGGATGCGGTTCCTTGGCGCCGCGGGTCGTCGGCGCCCCGCGCCTCAATGTCTTGCCCGAAACCTTGCGCCGGGCACACGAGACCAATGAACGCAGCGCCCATGAACCGAAAGTCAGCGAACCCCACCGCTGCGGCGCCGGCTGCGGCCATCGATCTGCTCCACGACCCCGCAGCAGCGCCCGCCCCTGGATGCTCGGTCACTGACGAGGCAGGGTCAGCCCCCTTTCAAATGGGGTCTGACCCCAATCACTAAACTCCTGAGCCAGTCGACCGATTACCTTGCAGGGAACTGAAGCGGTCGGACCGGGAGCGGTGTGGATGATGGAGGCGAGCGGGGAGCGGGCATGGAAGCAGCTCCGCATTCTGAACTACTATCAGTTGGCACTGGCCGGGCTGTTCGCCGGGCTGTCCCTGGATGGCAGCCTGCCGACGCCGCTCGGCAGCTTCGACGCCGCCCTTTTCTCCCGGGTGGCGTCAGCGTATTTCGGCGCTTCCCTGCTCGCCCTCATCGCCATTCGCCTGCACCGCCCTGGCTTCGACATCCAGGTCCCGCTTCACATCGCCATCGATGTCATCGCGATCACCCTGCTGATGCACGCAAGCGGAGGCGTACGCAGCGGCCTGGGCATGCTCCTCATCGTCAGCGTGGCGGGCAGCAGCCTGCTGATGGAAGGCCGCACTGCCCGTCTGTTCGCGGCACTGGCGGCGCTTGCCGTGCTGCTGCAGCAGGCAGGGGCATGGCTGCTGGGAGGACCGCCCGCCGATTACACCCACGCCGGACTGCTCGGCGCCTCATTCTTCGCCACCGCCGTGCTCGGCTACAGTCTCGCGCGCCGCCTGCGCGAGAGCGAAGCCCTGGCGGAACGACGCGGCCTCGATCTGGCTGAGCTGGCGCGGCTGACCCAGTACGTCATCCAGCGCATGCAAACCGGCATTCTGGTGGTCGACGAGCGTTCCGCCATACGCCTCGGCAATGAATCGGCGCTGCGTCTGCTCGATATCCCCGAGCCTGCGACAGGACTGCCGCTGGCCGCCTTGTGCCCCCCGCTCGAAGAAAACCTGCGGGAGTGGTGGAGCGGCGCCAGGGAGCAGCCTTCCGCCTTCCGCACTGAAGCGGGCGCGGCGGAGGTCATGCCGCGCTTCGCGCGATTGGGCGAGGACCTGCATGCGGGCACGCTGATCTTCCTGGAAGACATGGCCGCCATCACCCAGCAGGCCCAGCAGCTCAAGCTCGCTTCGCTCGGGCGCCTGACCGCCGGCATCGCCCATGAGATACGCAATCCGCTGGGCGCCATCAGCCACGCCGCCCAGCTGCTTGCCGAGTCACCGCAACTGGGCGCCGGCGACCTTCGACTGACCGAGATCATTCGCCATCAGTCGAAGCGCGTGAATGCGATCGTGGAGAACATCATGCAGCTCAGCCGCGGCCAACAGGCGGAACCCGAAGCGCTGGCGCTGCATCCCTGGCTGGAACGCTTCGCCGCCGAGTTCATCAGCAGTGAACGCCTCGAACCTGGCCGCATGCGCGTCGAGATCGATCCGGCCGATCTGCACGTCCAGGTCGACCCCGGCCAGCTTCACCAGATTCTGTCGAACCTGTGCCACAACGGCCTGCGTCACGGCGGCGAGAACCTGCGGCTGCGGACCGGGCGCGAAGCGGACGGACGCGCCTGGCTGGAAGTGATCGATGACGGTCCGGGCATCGACAAAGCCAGCGCCCAGCAGATCTTCGAACCCTTCTTCACCACCTCATCCGCCGGCACCGGCCTCGGGCTGTATATCGCCCGCGAACTGTGTCTCGCCAACCAGGCGCGGATCAGCCATATGCCAGACCGCGGCGGCGCCTGCTTCCGCATCACTTTCGCCGATCCGCGTCGGCGCCAGGCGGCCTGATGGAAAGACCGCTCGCTCTGCTGGTCGATGATGAGCCCGATATCCTCGAGCTGCTCGCACTCACGCTGTCGCGCATGAACATCGATAGCCGGACCGCGACGGATCTGCGCGCGGCGCGCGCCATGCTCCGCGATGAACGCTTCGATCTGTGTCTCACCGATATGCGTCTTCCGGACGGCAACGGCCTCGAACTGGTAGACCACATCCAGACGAAACACGCCGAAATTCCGGTCGCCGTCATCACCGCGCACGGCAATATGGAATCGGCGGTACAAGCCCTGAAGTCCGGCGCCTTCGACTTCGTATCCAAGCCTGTCGACCTCGATGTGCTGCGCCGACTGGTGAGCTCCGCGCTGCGCCTGCGCGAGACACGCGAAAGCCGAGAGCGTGGCAGCGGATTGCTCGGCGAGTCGCCGGCGATGCAGACGACGCGCGCAACCATCGCCAAGCTGGCCCGCAGCCAGGCGCCGGTTCACATCAGCGGTGAGTCAGGCACTGGAAAGGAGCTCGCTGCGCGCCTGATCCACGAGCAGGGTCCGCGCGCCGATGGACCATTCGTGCCGGTCAACTGCGGCGCCATTCCCGAGGCGCTGATGGAGAGCGAATTCTTCGGCCACCTGAAGGGCAGCTTCACCGGTGCCACCGCCAGCAAGGAAGGACTGTTCCAGGCCGCAACCGGCGGCACACTGTTCCTGGACGAAGTCGCGGATCTGCCGCTGCACATGCAGGTGAAGCTGCTGCGCGCGCTACAGGAAAAGGCGATCCGCCCGGTCGGCGCCGCGCACGAGATTCCGACCGACGTGCGGGTGCTCAGCGCCACGCACAAGGATCTGCATGCGCTGGTGCGCGCCGGCGCGTTCCGGCAGGATCTGTTCTATCGCATCAACGTCATCGATCTGCGCATGCCAGCGCTGCGCGAGCGGCGGGAAGACATCCCAGAGCTCGCTCGCCGTCTGCTCGCGCAACTCGCCGCCGGGCATGGAACGACGCCGCCGGAGATCGGCGACGATGCGCTTTCCGCCTTGTGCGCCTATCACTTCCCCGGCAACGTGCGCGAAATGGAGAACATCCTGGAGCGTGCAATGACACTGTGCGAAGCCAGGCTCATCCGCGCATCCGATCTGCAGCTGAGCGAGCAGATCAACCCCGAGGGCAGACGCGGAGAAGCGCATCAGGCGGGCGCATCCTTCGACCGCAGCAGTACCGGAGCAAGTGGAGCGCTACCGCTCGAACCCTTCCTCGGCAACGTGGAACGCGAAACCATCCTGCGCGCCCTGGACCAGGCCGACCACAACAAGACCGCGGCCGCACGGCTGCTGGGCATTTCCTTCGGCGCGCTGCGCTACCGATTGAAGAAGCTGGGACTGGAATGAAACCAGAGGGGTCAGACCCCATCCACCACCAGCGCCAATAAGAAAATCAGCAGCTTTGCGAAATGGGGTCTGACCCCGGCCGATCAGACGGGGGGGCAGACCTCTGCGCGCTCAGCGCGCTGCGTTCAGCGCCTGCTCGATGTCCGC
>JAVEZY010000013.1:0-56612 GCA_034002745.1 Gammaproteobacteria bacterium | reverse complement strand
CTGGTGCAGGCGGAGGTGCTCGATGCGCGCACCATCGCCACCACCGCCTCGCGCACCTTCGGCATCCCGTTGTTCGATCTGGACGCCATGGACATGGAGTCCTGCGCCTTCAAGCAGGTCGACCAGAAGCTGATCCAGAAGCACCACGTGCTGCCGCTGTACCGGCGCGGCAACCGGCTGTTCGTCGGCCTGTCGGATCCGGGCAATGTGCAGGCGCTGGACGAGATCAAGTTCCATGCCGGCGCGACGGCTGAGCCGATCATCGTCGAGGAGGATAAGCTCGCCCAGGCGATCACCCGCCTGCTGGAAGCCGCCGATACGACGATGGAGGGGCTGCAGGACGCGGACCTGGACGGCCTGGACATCTCGGCCGGAGACGAAGAACGCGATACGGCAAGCACCGATACCGATATCGACGAGACGCCCATCGTGCGCTTCGTCAACAAGGTGATGCTGGACGCCATCAATCGCGGCGCGTCCGACCTGCATTTCGAGCCGTACGAGAAGGTCTACCGCGTGCGCTTCCGCATGGACGGCATCCTGAAGGAAGTGGCGACGCCGCCGGTGGCGCTGGCCACGCGCATCGCCGCCCGCATCAAGGTGATGTCGCAGCTCGACATCTCCGAGCGCCGGGTGCCGCAGGACGGACGCATGAAGATGCGCATCTCCAAGACGCGCGCCATCGACTTCCGCGTCAGCACCTGTCCGACCCTTTTCGGCGAAAAAATCGTGATGCGTATCCTCGATCCGAGCAGCGCCAAGCTCGGCATCGATGCGCTAGGCTACGAGGAAGAGCAGAAGAAGATGTACCTGGACGCGCTGGCGAAGCCCTACGGCATGATCCTGGTGACCGGACCAACGGGTAGCGGAAAAACGGTGTCGCTGTATACCGGCCTCAACATTCTCAATACCGAGGACCGAAACATCTCCACCGCCGAGGATCCGGCCGAAATCAATATGCCGGGCGTCAACCAGGTCAATGTCAATCCCAAGGCGGGACTGACCTTCGCCAGCGCGCTGAAATCCTTCCTGCGACAGGATCCGGACGTGATCATGGTCGGTGAAATCCGCGACAAGGATACCGGCGACATCGCCATCAAGGCCGCGCAGACCGGTCACCTGGTGCTGTCCACGCTGCACACCAACGACGCGCCGCAGACCCTCACCCGCCTGGTCAACATGGGAGTCGCACCGTTCAACATCGCCTCGGCGGTGACCCTGATCATCGCCCAACGTCTCGGCCGCCGCCTGTGCGCGCACTGCAAGGCGCCCGTGGACCTGCCGCCCGAGGCGCTGCGGAGCGAGGGCTTCAGCGAAGAGGATCTGGCCAGCGGGCTGACGGTGTACCGCGCGATCGGGTGCGACAAGTGCAACGACGGCTACAAGGGCCGGGTCGGCATCTACCAAGTGATGCCGATCTCCGAGGAGATGGGCCGGCTGATCATGGCTGGTGGCAATTCGATCGAGCTCGCCGATCAGGCCCGGCGCGAAGGCATCGCCGACCTGCACACTTCCGGCCTCCGGAAGGTGAAGGCCGGCATGCTCAGCCTGGAAGAACTCCACCGCGTCATTACGGAGTAGAGACATGGAAAAGGCACAGAAGATTTCTATATTCACCTGGGAAGGCACCGACCGGCGCGGCGCGCGGGTGCGCGGCGAGACCCGCAGCAACAGCATGGCGCTGGTCAAGGCCCAGCTCAGGCAGCAGGGCATCACGCCGCAGAAGGTGAAGAAGAAGGCGCAATCGCTGCTCGGCGGCAAGCGCAAGAAGAAGATCACCGCCGGCGACATCGCCATCTTCAGCCGACAGATGGCGACCATGATGTCCTCGGGCGTGCCGCTGGTGCAGTCCTTCGAGATCATCGGCCGCGGCCACGAGAATCCGGCGATGGCCGAGCTGATTCTCGCCATCAAGGCCGACGTGGAGTCGGGCAACCCGCTGGCCAAGGCGCTGGGCCGGCATCCGCTCCATTTCGACGATCTCTACTGCAATCTGGTCAACGCCGGCGAGAGCGCTGGTATCCTCGACACGCTGCTCGACAAGATCGCCACCTACAAGGAAAAGACCGAGGCGCTGAAGAGCAAGATCAAGAAGGCGATGTTCTATCCCATCGCGGTGATCGTGGTCGCCTTTATCGTCACCACCATCCTGATGCTGTTCGTGATCCCGCAGTTCCAGGAGATGTTCAGCGGTTTCGGCGCCGATCTGCCGGCGATGACGCTGATGGTGATCGCCATGTCGAAGTTCTTTCAATCCTACTGGTGGGCGATCTTCGGCGGCATCGGCGCCGGCATCTTCGCCTTCGTGCAGAGCAAGCGCCGCTCACGCGCCTTCCGCGACTTTCTCGATCGACTGTCACTGAAGGTGCCGGTGTTCGGCGACATCCTCAACAAGGCCGCGCTCGCCCGCTTCGCCCGCACGCTGGCGACCATGTTCACCGCCGGCGTACCGCTGGTGGAAGCCATGGGCACGGTGGCCGGCGCCTCCGGCAACGTGGTCTACGAGGAAGCGATCCTGCGCATCCGCGACGACATCTCCACCGGCTCGCCGCTCAACCAGAGCATGCAGCAGACTGGCCTGTTCCCCAACATGGTGGTGCAGATGGTCGCCATCGGCGAGGAAGCCGGCTCGGTCGACAGCATGCTGGCCAAGGTCGCGGACTTCTACGAGCAGGAAGTCGACGACGCGGTAGACGGCCTCAGCAGCCTGCTCGAACCGATCATCATGGCCTTCCTCGGCGTCGTCATCGGCGGCCTGGTGGTGGCGATGTACCTGCCGATCTTCAAGATGGGGCAGGTGGTTTGAGCACAGCGGAATGAGGAAAGTGAAAAGTTGAAAGGGTAAAGAAGCGGAAAACCGGCGCGCCTCACCGATACCTGTCATCCCCGCGCAGGCGGGGATCGGGAAGGGCGAACGGCTGGATACCAGGGAGCGGCGGCAGTGAGTATGGATAATGTATGATTCGACGACCGGGCGCGAAGGGAAAGGCCGAGCTCTGAGCCACCAGGAAGCAGGCCGGGATCACCAGCCTTCTACTTTCAACTCTCAAACTTTCCACTTTCAGTCCCATGCCTGAGACCACCGATCCTATCGTCATGGCTGCGCTTGCCGGCGTATTCGGCCTGCTCATCGGCAGCTTTCTCAACGTCGTGATCCTGCGGCTGCCGGTGATGATGGAACGGCAGTGGCAGCGGCAGTGCGCGGAGTTTGCCGGTACGCCGGAGCCTGAACCCGAGGCACGCTTCGATCTGATCAGTCCGCCTTCGCATTGCCCCGGCTGCGGCCATCGCATCCGCCCCTGGGAGAACATCCCGGTCCTCGGCTGGCTGCTGCTGCGCGGACGCTGTTCGTCCTGCTCGAAACCGATCCCGCTGCGCTACCCGGCAGTAGAGCTGGCGACGGCGCTGCTGTCGATGGTGGTCGGCTGGCACTATGGCCTTGGCTGGGAATGTCTCGCCGCGCTGTTTCTCACCTGGGCGCTGATCGCGCTCAGCGTCATCGACTACGATCATCAGCTCCTGCCCGACAGCATCACCCTGCCCATGCTCTGGGCCGGACTGCTGCTCGGCCAGCTTGGCCTCTTCGCCGGCCCCACCGACTCGGTGATCGGCGCCGCCGCCGGCTATCTGTCCCTGTGGTCGGTTTACTGGCTGTTCCGCCTGCTCACCGGCAAGGAGGGCATGGGACACGGCGACTTCAAGCTGCTCGCCATGCTGGGCGCATGGACGGGCTGGCAACTGCTGCTCCCCATCATCCTCATCTCCTCGGTGATCGGCGCCATCGTGGGCACCGCACTGATCCTGTTCCGCGGCCGCGAGCGCGGCAACCCGATTCCCTTCGGCCCCTATCTCGCCGCCGCCGGCTGGGTCACCTTGCTGTGGGGCAGTACCTTGGTGGACGGATATCTGGGGATGATGGGCTGGTAAGCGCCACGGCCGGAGGGGGCCAGACCCCGCTGCTCCAACTGACATGGGGTCTGACCCCTTCAGCGTTGCCGCGGCGCACCTCGCTCCCTATGATGTCGCCATGGCTCATTTCCCTCTGCGCATCGGCCTGACCGGCGGCATCGGCAGCGGCAAGTCGACCGCGGCGGCGCATTTCGCGCGGCTCGGCGTGCCCGTCATCGATACCGACGAGATCGCCCGCGAGCTGGTCGAACCGGGCACGGAGGGTTTCGATGCAGTGCTGGCGGCATTCGGCCGGGGCATCCTAACCGTCGACGGCGTCATCGATCGCGCCGCGCTGCGGCGGCTGGTGTTCGCCGAAGAGGCGCGACGCCTGCATCTCGAGTCCCTGCTCCATCCGCTGATCCGTCAGGAAGTGCGCCGACGGGTGAACACCACGAGCAGCCCCTACTGCATCATCGCCATCCCGCTGCTGATCGAAACCGGGCAGGCGGATCTGGTCGACCGCGTGCTGGTGATAGACGTCCCCGAGGACGTGCAACGGCAGCGCGCCGCGGCCCGCCCTGGCTGGAGCGTGGAGGATGTCGATCGGGTCATGCGCAGCCAGGCCGGGCGCGAGGCGCGACTGCGGGCGGCGGATGAGGTGATCCTCAACGATGCCGATGTCGCCGCTCTGCAGGGAGAGGTTGAGCGCCTGCATGCCCGCTATCTGGAACTCGCCCGCAAGCGGGGACGGGCGCCGGCCTGAAGGAATTCAATTCGCGAATCAACGGCGGGGCCGCTCGACGGCGAGAAAAAATCGAGTATCATCAGGCGATGCGCGAGGTGACCTACGAACAGCCCCTGAACGAGCGGATCCGCACCTTCCTTCGTCTGGAGTTCCTGTTTCACCAGATGGATCACACGATCTCCGGCCATGCCACCTGGGACAGCCGGGCGACGATCGACAATCTCATCGAGATCCTGAACGTCTTCTCCCGGGGCGATGTGAAAACCGAGCTGATCAAGGAGCTCGAACGCCTGGCGGCGACGCTGTCACGGCTGGAAGCCAATCCCGACGTCGACAGGGAGAAGCTCGAGGAGCTTCTGGCGCGCATCGACGATCTGGTCGATCGCCTCTACCGGCTCCAGGGTCAGATCGGGCAGGAGCTGAAGGAAAATGAATTCCTCAACGCGATCAAGCAGCGATCGTCCATCCCCGGAGGCACCTGCGACTTCGACCTGCCCGCCTATCACCACTGGCTGCAGAAGCCGGCGACGGAGCGGGACGCCGCCTTGCGCCAGTGGCTGGCGCCTTTCCATGACTTCCGCGCCGCGATCGACCTGACCCTGGGACTGGTGCGCGAGAGCGGACACAGCACCCGCGAAGTGGCCGAAAGCGGCTTCTACCAGCAGTCACTGGATACCGCGATACCCTACCAGCTCATCCGCGTCACCCTGCCCGCCGAAGTCCAGTGCTTCGCCGAGATCAGCGGCGGCAAGCACCGCTTCACCGTGCGCATGATGGAAATGCGCAACTACGGACGCCCGGCACAGTCGACCAGCACCATCCCGTTCGTTCTTGAATGTTGTGCGTTCTAGGGAGAGGAAAGAGGAAAGCTGAAAGAGACAAGTCAAAAGAGTGAGCCGCGGTGTTTTGCGCCCTCTTTAATATCTTTCCTCTTCACGCATACAGATCGATCAGCCCCGCATGCCGCGGCGTGGCCGCGGTGGCCAGATAGGCTGCGAGGGCACGGCGGGATTCGAGATCGGGAACGGCGTTCAAGGTCTCGCGCGCATGGCGATACTGGCGCCAGGAAGCTTCGGAATCGGACCCGCCGCCCAGTACTTCCCCTTCGACCACGCGCTCGACGGGGGCTGCGCCAGCGCCGGCCCGGCGCGCGAGCTCTCCCCGGAACGGGCGATTGTCTCTGTTGTATATAGCGACGATGTCCATCGGCGCACGATACTCCCCGCCGGAAAGGCAGGCTGTCTCAGGCTATCTACGGTATCAGTTCAGAAAGCGAAACGCACGCCGACGTGCCCGCCGCTGTCGATGGTGACATCGCCGCGGTTGCGCAGGTCCGCGCCGATATCGCGATAACCGACGTAGACGAGCGCTTCGGGAACCACCTCGTAGCCAGCGTACACATTGAAATAGCTGAAGTTTTCCGCCGGGGACGAGGTCACCACGTCGGGCGCGTAATAGCCTTCGGCGCCGAATACCAGCCTGCGGTGCGGCGGCATCGAGTAGCGGAGCTGGCCGCCGATCGCGAGCGCGAACATGTTGTCGCTGTCGAAGCGGATGCCGAACGCCTTCAGACCCACGCCGGCTTCCAACTCGGGAATGCTGGCGCCGGCCTCGGCGATCAGCTGGGCGCCGAACATGAGCAGGTAGTCACGATCGGTGGTGTAGAGCAGACCGGCATCCATCTCGCGGCGGGAGAAATTGCCTGCCGCACCATCATGCGCCAGGTAACGCACGAGCGCGGCATCATCGTTGAGGTTGAGGTCGATATCGGCGAGGGCAGGCGCGCCGAACCCCGTGCCTGCGATGAGCGGCAGCAGCGCAGCTGCCCGGCGAATGGATTGCGTCATGACGATGGATCTCCGAAACCTGAATCCGCCGCAATTTACCATATGCGGCGCGCGGATGCGCCCGCGCGATGGGTTCGGGACGAATTCCGTTCGTCTCAGCGCAGCGACAGGGTGGCTCGCGCGCACACCCACACCAGCACCCGCTTCGCGCCGGCGCGGCGCAAGCTCTGCGCGAGCGCAGCGACCGTGCTGCCGGTGGTGAGGACATCATCAACGATCGCCACGGTGGCCGGCGGCGAACGGCGCACGGCGAAGGCGGCGCGCACGTTGGCCCGGCGCGCTGCGGCATCGAGCGCGGTCTGCTCGAGGGTCGGTCGAAGGCGCTGGCAGAGATCGCCCGCGAGCGGCACGCCGAGACGCCGCGCCAGCGGGCGCGCCAGCTCCAGCGCCTGGTTGTAGCCACGGGCGGCAAGGCGACGCCGATGCAGCGGCACCGGAACGATCAGGTCCGGGCGCTCGTCACAGCGCCGGGGAATCTCCTCTGCCATCAAGCCGCCCAGCACCCGCGCCCACGACAGATCACTGTGGAACTTCAGCCGCCGGATCATGAAGTCGAGCGGCGGGCGATAATCGAACGCGCTCCAGGCGCCATCCTGCGGTGGCGGCGCCCGCAGGCAGGCGCCACAGATCGCGTCGGTTGCGAGTGGCAGCGCACAGCGCAGGCAGGCGGCCCCCTGCCAGGGCAGGTCCGAGCGACAGCCGGCGCACAGACCGCGTTCCGCTCCGCCGCCGGCGCACAGCAGGCAGATCTCCCGCCGCCCCCACAGGCGTGACTGCACGCTCCGCAGGCAGTCGTTTACGAATCTCATGCTCATCGGTTGACAGGCGCAACGAGTATTCGCATAGTCCCGGTTGCCGAAACATAGCCGCGCCGACCGGGAAACCGCCATCGGCGCCGCTCCGAAAAGAACGAGGAATCAGCGATGAACCAGGAAACCTATGCCCGCATGGACGAGATCACCCGGCGCGTGCTCGACGGCGGCGAGACCAGCGCGGAGGAAGGCCGCTGGCTGATCCGCCTCGACGAAGGCTACCTGTCCTGGCTGATGGCGGGCGCGGACCGGCTGCGACGCCACTTCCGCGGCGAGGAGATCGAGGTGTGCGCGATCTCGAACGTGCGCTCGGGAAACTGCTCGGAGAATTGCAGCTTCTGCGCCCAGAGCGGCCACTTCAAGACCGCCGCTCCGCGCCATGACTACATCCCGGCCGAACGCCTTGCCGAGCAGGCGCGGCAGGCTCGCGCCTGGGGCGCCAGCGACTTCGGCGTGGTCTCCAAGGGCTGGGGCGTGCGTTCAGACAAGGAGCGCGCACAGCTGGCCGAGTATTTCGGGACGCTGGCCCAGGACAGCGACATCGGCCGCTGCGCCAGCCTCGGCGTGCTCGACGCCGGCAGCGCGCGCGAGCTGAAAGCGATGGGCATGGAAAACTATCACCACAACCTCGAGACCGCCGAAAGCTTTTTCGACCGCGTCTGCACCACGCACAGCTACCAGGAGAACATCGATACCGTGCGCCATGCGATGGAGGCCGGCCTGCGCGTGTGCTCCGGCGGCATCCTGGGCATGGGCGAAAGCCTGGATCAGCGCATCGAGCTCGCGCTCGCCTTGCGCGAGCTCGGCGTGGAGTCGGTGCCGCTCAACTTCCTTTCGCCGCAGGACGGCACCCCCTTCGGCAGACTGGAGCCGATGTCGCCGCGCGAGATCCTGAAGTGCATCGCGGTGTTCCGCTACATGCTGCCGCGCGCCGAGATCCGCATCGCCGGTGGACGCCAGTTCCTGCGCGACCTGCAGGCGATGATCTTCATGGCGGGCGCCTCGGGCGTAATGATCGGGGATTACCTGACGACCAAGGGACGCCAGGTGGAAGACGATCTGCAGATGCTGCGCGACCTCGGTGTCAGCGCGCGCGGCGACACCCAGCATCGCCGCGCCGCGGCCGGTGCCTCGGCGACCGCATGAGGGATCTGCGCGCCAGACTGGAGCAGCAGCGCGCACAGGGCCTCTACCGTCAGAGGCGATGCATCGAGGGACCGCAGGGCGTCGAACTCATGCACGCCGGGCGGCGGCTGCTTTCCTTCTGCAGCAATGACTACCTCGGTCTCGCGAACGAGCCACGCGTGGTGGGAGCCATGCGCGAGGGCGCCCGGCGCATGGGCGCGGGGAGCGGCGCTTCGCACCTGGTGTGCGGGCACGGCGCCATGCATCAGGCGCTGGAGGAAGCGCTCGCCGCATGGACGGGACGCGAGCGCGCATTGCTGTTCTCCACCGGCTACATGGCCAATCTCGGCGTGCTGAGCGCGCTTGCCGCGCGCGGCGATCAGATCTACGCCGACCGCCTCGATCACGCCTCGCTGCTCGACGGCGCGCGCCTGTCGGGCGCCCGGCTGCAGCGCTACCCCCATGGGGACGCGGCGACGCTGGCGGACTGGCTGGAACGATCCGCGCCCGGCGAGCGCTTCATCGTCACCGATGGCGTATTCAGCATGGACGGCGACCTCGCGCCGCTCGACCGCCTCGCCGCGCTCGCCAGGGACCATGCCGCATGGCTGGTGGTCGACGATGCCCACGGGATCGGCGTCATCGGTGCGGACGGACTTGGCAGCCTGGCGCACTATCGGCTCCAGCCTGCGGATGCGCCGATCCTGATCGGCACCCTCGGCAAGGCATTCGGCACTTTCGGCGCCTTCGTCGCCGGCAGCAGCGAACTGGTCGAAACGCTCATCCAGTTCGCACGCAGCTACATCTACACTACCGCGCTGCCACCGGCGGTGGCCTGCGCGACGCTGGAGGCACTGCGCATCGCGCGCGAGGAACCCTGGCGGCGCGAGCGACTGCTCACGCTCGGCGCGCGCCTGCGCGCCGGCCTGCAAAGCATCGGGCTGCCGCTGGCAGTCGATGCCGACGCTTCGCCAGCGACACCCATCATCCCGCTGCTGACCGGATCCCCGGAGCGGGCGGTGGCACTCAGCGATGCGCTGATGGAACGTGGAATTCTGGCGACCGCAATCCGGCCGCCGACGGTGCCCGCAGGCACGTCGCGGCTGCGCATCACGCTGTCGGCGGCGCATGAGGAAAGCCATGTCGATCGCCTGCTCGACACCCTGGCGGAAGTGACCGATGTCCATCATTGATTCGGGGGCGGGCGCGGCCTTCCTGCATGGCTGGGGTCTGCACAGCGGCGTCTGGAGCGGGACGATCGCGGCGCTGAGCGCGGGACCGGCAGGAATCAAGCGGCGCATGCTCGCCATCGACCTGCCGGGCCACGGACATGGCGCCCCCCTCGCTGATGACTACACCCTGCCGGCGCTGGCCGCCGAAGTCGCGCGCTCGCTGCCCGCGGAGCGCACCGTCCTCATCGGCTGGTCGCTTGGCGGACTGACCGCGATGCAGATCGCCCTCGATTTCCCTGAAAAGCTTGAACGGCTGGTGCTGGTAGACAGCTCGCCGCAGTTCGTTGCCGACGAGCGCTGGCCGCATGCAATGAGCGCCGCCACGCTGGAAGATTTTTCAGCGCGACTCATCGCCGATCATGCCGGCACCATCCGCCGCTTTCTTGCGCTGCAGGTGCTCGGCAGCGAGCACGGACGCGAAACCCTGGCGCGACTGAAGGATGAGCTGTCTTCGGCGCCTCCCCCCGAGCCGCTCGCGCTGGCCGGCGGCCTGCGCGTTCTGCGCAGCTGCACGCTGGTGCCGCGACTCGCCGATCTCGAGATACCGCTCACCATGATCCACGGCGAACGCGATACGCTGGTGCCGCTCGCCGCGGCGCAGGCGACGGTCGATCGCGTGCCGGGCGCGGAGCTGCGGATCATCGCCGGCGCAGGGCACGCGCCATTCCTGTCTCATCCCGATCGCTTCATCGAGGCGCTCGCATGATGAGCGAACTCGATCAGGGACTGGATCCGGCACACCGTGTCGACAAGCGACAGTTGCGCGCCTCCTTCGATCGCGCGGCGACGCGGTACGAATCGGTCGCCGTGCTGCAGCGCGAAGTCGGCGCACGCCTGCTCGAGCGGCTGGATCTGGTCCGCATCACGCCACGGACCGTGCTCGACGCCGGAGCCGGGACGGGTGAGCTTGGCATGCAGCTGGCAAAGCGCTACGCCGGGGCGCACACTGTACTACTCGACCTCGCCCCGGCGATGCTGAGCCAGGCGCGTTGCCGCGGCTCACTGTTCGATCGCTGGCGCACACGTCGCTCCTTTGTCTGCGGCGACGCCGAGCGTCTCCCGCTTACAGCGGGAAGCGTAGATCTGATCGTCTCCAGCCTGATGCTGCAATGGTGCAACGATCTGGAATCGGCGCTGCATGAGTTTCGGCGCGTGCTGCGCCCGGGAGGCTTGCTGATGTTCACCACGTTCGGGCCCGACACGTTGCGCGAACTGCGCGCGGCCTGGCGTGCCGTCGACAACCAGGTGCATGTGAACGCTTTCATCGACATGCACGACATCGGCGATGCCCTGCTGCGCGCCGGCTTCGCGGATCCGGTGATGGACCGCGAGGACATGGTGCTCACCTATCAGGATGCGCGCACGCTGATGCGCGAGCTGAAGACCCTGGGCGCGCACAATGTCACCGGCGGCCGGCCACGCGGACTGACCGGTCGCGGCCGCCTCGCCGGCATGCTCGCCGCATATGAGAGATTTCGCCGCGACGGTCGCCTGCCCGCGACCTACGAGGTCGTCCACGGGCATTGCTGGGCACCGGCGGGGAACGCGCCCGGCTCGATGCGCGGACCCGGCGGCGAAGTGCATGTGCCGATATCCCGCATTGCACGGCCGGGAGGCAGGAGTTGAGTCGCGGACTGTTCATCACCGGAACCGACACCGGCGTCGGCAAGACCTGGATCACCGCCGGCCTGCTGGCCGCGCTGCGCGCACAGGGCTTGCGCGCCTGCGGCATGAAACCGATCGCCACCGGCTGCATGGCCACGCCGCATGGTCTGCGCAACGAGGACGCGCTGCGCCTGCAGGGGGAAAGCGCCTCACCGGCGTCGCCCTACGAACTCATCAACCGCTATGCCTTCGCGCCGGCGGCGTCCCCCCATCTGGCGGCGCAGATGACAGGCGAGCACATCGACACCGCACTCATCCGCGCCGACCTGCGGCAGCTCGCTGGGCAATCAGACTATGTGCTGGTGGAAGGTGTTGGCGGCTGGCATACGCCGATCAACGAAGATGAAACGATCGCCGATCTCGCTCGCGTGCTGGACCTGCCGGTGGTGCTGGTGGTGGGCATACGCCTCGGCTGCATCAACCATGCCCTGCTCAGCAGCGATGCCATCGAGGAATCGGGAATCGCCCTCGCCGGCTGGATCGCCAATGTGGTCAGCCCGGACATGGCGCTGATCGAAGGGAACATCGATACTCTGCGCGGCCACATTGCAGCCCCCCTGCTCGGCACCGTGCCGAGTCTGCCGGCGTTCGACGCGGAAACGATAGGCGGCTTCCTGGAGACCCGCCCCTTGTGCGCCGGCATGTTCTGATCGCGTGCCGCGCCCCTGTTCGCCCTGCGCCATCCGCTGCCAAACCCAAAAGAAAAGCCGGACGCCACATCGGTAACGTCCGGCTCGCGCACTTCATTCCGGGAACCGGCCTGAGCGGCCGCGAACCTCCGCCTCAAGCCTCGAGCGTTGCCCGAATCTTGCGGAAAGCGTTCTTTTCCAGCTGGCGGATGCGTTCCGCCGACACCTGATACTTGTCGGCAAGATCCTGCAGGGTCTTCCTGTCGTCAGACAACCAGCGCTCCTGCAGAATGTCACGACTGCGTTCGTCCAGATCGCTGAGCGCCTCGTGCAGCCGCCCTTCTTCGCGCGAGTTCCAGTCATCCTGTTCGAGCTGCGCGCCGGGATCGAGCCGCGTGTCCTGCAGCCAGGCGGCCGGGGCCGGAGCCCGATCGCTGTCATCATCCCGCTCGACCGTGGGATCGAAGGATGCGTCGTAGCCGCTGATGCGGCTCTCCATCTCCAGCACGTCCTCGGGGCGCACGCCGAGGTCGCGGGCGACAGTATCGACTTCATCACGGCCGAACCAGCCCAGACGCTTCTTGGCGCTGCGCAGGTTGAAGAACAGCTTGCGCTGGGCCTTGGTGGTGGCGACCTTGACGATGCGCCAGTTGCGCAGAATGAATTCGTGGATCTCGGCGCGGATCCAGTGCACGGCATAGGACACCAGGCGCACGTTCATGTCGGGATCGAAGCGCTTCACCGCCTTCATCAGGCCGATATTGCCTTCCTGGATCAGATCCGCCTGCGCCAGACCATAGCCACTGTAGCCGCGGGCGATGTGCGCCACGAAGCGAAGATTCGACAGCACCAGCCGCCGTGCGGCATCGAGGTCGTTCTCGTCGCGATACTTCAGCGCGAGCCGCCGTTCCTCTTCCGCGCTCAGAACGGGGATCAGACTGACACTCTGGATATATGCTTCCAGACTGCCGCTGTGCAGTACCGGAATCATGTCTGTGCCTCTGGTCATCGCGTCCCTCTCTGCAGACATTCCATTGATATCAATGGGCTTCATACCCATTTACCTTATCGGCAGCAATCGGCGTCGTCAAATGACCCGGTTCACGAATCGGGGCCGGATGAGTCCTGCCTGCCTGGTTCTTGCCGATCTTCATACCGAAATAAGACCCGCAGACCGGGAATATGTTCCCGGCCGTATGTCTTGCCGCGTATACGGTCAGCTCGGTTCGATTTCGCGAATATGCCGGCCGACGGCCCACCAGGCGCCGAGGAGACCAAGCAGCAGGCCGGCGCCGAGGAGCCCAAAGGCACCGAGCGGCCCCAGGTGACTGAGGACGAAACTGCTGTCATACAGCGCAGCCAGGCGTTCCACCGGCCCCGCCAGAGACAGCAGGGCCAGGGTCACCAGCAACCAAGCAAACATCGCGCCAAAAACCCCGTGAAACAATCCGTTATAGAGAAACGGCCGGCGCACGAAGGCGTCAGTGGCGCCGATCAGCTTCTGCACCACGATCTCCTCGCGACGGCTCTGGATGGACAGACGGATGGTATTGCCGATGATCAGCAGCACGGCGAGGGCGAGGAGCACCGCCAGCACCAGTACCGCCCGCTCCCCGATCTGCATCATGGCATGCAGGCGCTTCAGCCATTCGAGATCGAGCTGGGCCCGCTCCACCGCATCCAGCCGGCCAAGTCGTTCAACCAGCACCGAAGCGAGCTCCGGAGTAGCGCCATCGGGACTCACCACCAGCACCGAGGGCAGCGGATTCTCGTCCAGCAGATCGAGCGCATCACCGAACCCCGATAGCCGCCGGAACTCCTCCAGCGCCACATCGGGAGCGATGTGAATCACGGTCGCCACCTCGTCCATGGCGCCGATATCACGCATCAGGCGCCGGATCTCCATTTCCTCGGTTCCCTTGCGCAGGAACAGCGAAATGCGGGCCGCGTCCTCCCAGCCGGCGCCGACCGTGCGCGCGCCCTGCAGGACGACATGGAGCCCGGTCGGCAGCGCCAGCGCGATCCCGATCACCGCCACGGTCATCAGTGTCGCCACCGGACTGCGCGCCATCCTGCCCAGGGTATTGAACATCGCCTGAAGATGATGGACCAGCCACGCGCGGCAGCGACCGAACAGGCCGAGGCGCCTGGTGCCCACCCGCGCCGGACCGCGCGGCGCGGGCGCGGGACCGCCTCCACTCCGCCGCCCCCTTTCGCGCGGGCGGGAACGCAGGCTGGCGGGAATGCCGAGATTCATCCCGCCGTCCGCCCTTGCTGCCGCTCCGGCAGCAGGCGCCCCTGATCCAGGCACAGGGTACGCTTGTCCATGCGCTCGATCAGCGCCAGATCGTGACTGGCGACCAGCACGGTCAGACCGATCTGATTGAATTCCTCGAACAGATGCATGATTTCCTCGGACAGCACCGGATCGAGGTTTCCGGTCGGTTCATCGGCGAGCAGCAGCGGCGGACGGTGGACGACCGCGCGTGCGATGCCGACGCGCTGCTGCTCGCCCCCCGAGAGCATCACCGGATAGCGCCGCTCCTTGTCCAGCAGGCCGACCTTGTCGAGCGCGGCCCGCACCCGGCGCTGGATCTCGCGGTGCTCATAGCCGGCGATGACCAGCGGCAGGCTGACGTTGTCGAAAACCGTGCGGTCATCGAGCAGATTGTGGTTCTGGAAGATGATGCCGATCTGGCGGCGAACATAAGGTATTTCCCGCCGCCCCAGCCGCGACAGATTGCGGCCATTGAGGTACGCCTGCCCGTAGGAGGGCCGCTCGATGGCGGCGATGAGCTTCAGCAGCGTGCTCTTGCCCGCTCCCGAGTGGCCGGTGATGAACGCCATCTCGCCGGCGGCGAGATGCAGGTTCAGGCCGGCGAGCGCCTCATGCCCTCCGGGATACCGCTTGCCGACGTTCTCCAGGCGCAGCATCTGGCTTCATTGCCGGGAGAAAAGTGCGTCGACGAACTCCGCCGCATCGAAAACGCGCAGATCGTCGATGCCCTCGCCCACGCCCACGAAGCGGATCGGCACATCGAGCTTGCGCGCCACGGCGAAGATCACGCCGCCCCGGGCGGTGCCGTCGAGCTTGGTCAGGGCGATGCCGCTGAGCCCGACCGCGCCATCGAACTGCACCGCCTGGGAAACCGCGTTCTGACCGGTGCCGCCGTCGATGACCAGCAGGGTCTCGTGCGGCGCGGCGGGATCGACCTTGGCGATGACGCGCTTGACCTTCTGCAGCTCCGCCATCAGGTTGGCCTGCGTGTGCAGCCGGCCGGCCGTGTCGATGATCAGCACGTCCGCGCCGCGCGCCTTCGCAGCCTGCATGGCGTCGAAGGCGACCGAGGCCGGTTCGGCATTGCCGCCCTGGGCGATGACCGGAATGTCATTGCGCTCGCCCCAGACCTGCAGCTGCTCCACCGCCGCGGCGCGAAAGGTGTCGCCGGCGGCGAGCATCACCTTGCGACCTTCGGCCTGCAGGCGCTTCGCCAGCTTGCCGATGGTGGTGGTCTTGCCGGCGCCGTTGACGCCGACCATGAGGATGACGAAGGGCCGGGCGCTCGTGTCGACCACGAGCGGAACCGCCCGCGGCGCGAGCAGCGCCAGCAGGTCCGCGCGCAGCGCCGCGAACAGCGCCTCGCTGTCGCCGAGCTCGCTGCGCGAGATGCGCGCTTCCAGATCGGCGATGATGTCGCGCGTGGCATCGACGCCCACATCGGCACCGATGAGCAGGGTCTCGATTTCCTCGAGCAGTTCGGCATCGATTTTCTTGCGGCCGAGCACCAGGCTGGCAAGACTTTCGACGAAGCCGCTGCGGGTCCGCTGCAGGCGCTCCTTCAGGCGGCCGAAGAAAGACCCCCGCGGCGCTTGCTGATCGCTAGATCCAACCATTTTTCGGGTCCGGGTCGGAGTGGTGTACAATGCGGACTTCGCGCGGCCATTGGCCCCGCGGATCCAATCGAGCGCCTATCCTAGCAAAACCGCGTAACGGGCAACAGGTTCACGGTTCCGGCCTCTGCTGAATGATATGAGACTCATACTCTTCGCTTTTCTGGCAACGCTGTACTGTGTCACGGGCTCCGCAATCGGAAGCGAACCCAGCCCTGCCCGCGAGTACGTCCTCGACAACGGCATGAAACTCATCGTGCGCGAGGATCATCGCGCGCCGGTCGTGGTGTCGCAGGTCTGGTACAAGGTCGGCAGCAGCTATGAACACTCCGGCATCACCGGCATCTCCCACGCGCTCGAACACATGATGTTCAAGGGCACGCGCAAGCATCCGCCGGGGGCCTTTTCACGCATCATTGCCGAACACGGCGGTCGGGAAAACGCCTTCACCGGGCGCGACTACACCGCCTATTTCCAGCAGCTCGAAGCGAGCCGGCTGGCGATCAGCTTCGAACTCGAGGCCGATCGCATGCGCAATCTCACCCTCCCCGCCGACGAGTTCTCGCGGGAGATCGAGGTGATCAAGGAAGAGCGCCGCCTGCGTACCGAGGACGATCCGCAGGCGCTCGCCTGGGAGCAGCTCTACGCCGCCGCGTTCACCGCCGCCGCCTACGGCAATCCCATCATCGGCTGGATGAACGACCTCGACAATATGACGATCGAGGACCTGCGCCAGTGGTACCGCCACTGGTATGCGCCCGACAACGCCACGCTGGTGGTGGTCGGCGACGTCGTTCCGGATGAAGTGCATCGCCTCGCACGCCGCCACTTCGGCCGTCTGAAGGCGGACAAGGAAGAGGCGAACGTCAAGCCGCGCACCGAAGCCGCACAGGCCGGCGAGCGACGCGTGCTGGTCAAGGCGCCGGCCCGCGTGCCCTGGGTGGTAATGGGCTACAAGGTGCCGACACTGCTCACCGCGACCGAAGACAGCGAGGCCTACGCGCTCGAAGTGCTCGCCGGCGTGCTGTCGGGCGGCAGCAGCGCCCGCCTGCAGCGCCATCTGGTGCGCGATGAGGGTCTGGCGGCCGAAGCCAGCGCCGGCTACAACCTGTACGCGCGTCACGATGACCTGCTCATCCTGAGCGGCACGCCCGCTGGCGACACCGGCGCCGCCAGACTGGAGGAAGCCCTGCGCGGCCAGATTGCCCGCCTGCGCGAGGAAGTGATTTCGGACGCCGAACTCGAACGCATCAAGGCCCAGGTGGTGGCGAGCAACGTCTACGAACGCGACTCGGTGTTCTATCAGGCCATGCTCATCGGCATGCTGGAAACGGTCAGCCTCGACTGGCGCATCGCGGACCAGTATGTGGAGCGGGTACAGGCGGTGACGGCTGAGCAGGTGCGCGAGGTCGCCCGCAAGTATCTTACCGACGATCGGCTCACGGTCGCCGTCGTCGAACCGCTGCCGGATTCAGCACAGGCCCCCGCACCGCGCCATCCGGGAAGGAGTGGTGGCCATGCGCATTGAGACCGATATCGTGCGCCGCCTGACGACAGCCGCGGCCTTGCTGCTGCTGGCCGCCACAACGGCGGCCGCGGCGCAGCTCGACATCCAGCATTGGGAAACGGAGAACGGCGCGCGCGTCTATTTCGTCCCGGCGATGGAACTGCCGATGGTGGACCTGCAAGTGGTGTTCGACGCCGGCAGTGCCCGCGACGGCGACAAGCCCGGTCTCGCGCGGCTGGTTTCGCGGCTGCTCGACCAGGGCGCGGGCGACATGGACGCCGACGCGATCGCGGAGCGCTTCGAGGATCTGGGCGCGCAGTTCAGCGCCAGTTCCCAGCGCGACATGGCGGCAGTCGATCTGCGCAGCCTGTCCGATCCCGCCTACCTCGACCCCGCGCTCGACACCCTGGCCACGCTGCTGCACGCGCCGAGCTTTGCGGACACCGCGCTGGAACGCGAGCGCGGACGCATGCTGGTCGCCCTGCGCGCCGAAGAGCAGTCCCCCGGCGATGTCGCCGAGCGCGCCCTGTTCGGCGCCGTCTACGGCGATCATCCCTATGGCACACAGCCATCCGGAGAAGCGGCCGTCGTCAGCGAACTGGGGCGCGACCAAGTGTTGGCGTTCCATCGCCAATACTATGTCGCCCGCAATGCGGTCGTCGCCATCGTCGGCGCGGTCGACCGGACGCAGGCCGAACGCATCGCCGAGCGCGTGACCGAGGGACTGCCGGAAGGCCGCGCGGCGCCCGCCCCCGCCGCCGTTCCTTCCACGCCGGACGAGCGCCGTGTGCACATCGACTTTCCGTCCAGCCAGACCCATGTGCTTGCCGGCCAGGCCGGCCTGCAGCGCGACGATGCGGACTATTTCCCGCTCTACGTCGGCAATCACATTCTCGGCGGTGCCGGCCTGGTATCCCGCATCAGCGAAGAGATCCGCGAGAAACGCGGCCTTGCCTACAGCGCGTACAGCTACTTCATGCCCATGCGCGCGCGCGGCCCCTATCTGCTCGGGCTGCAGACCCGCAATGAACAGACGCCACAGGCGCTCGAAGTATTGAATGCCACCCTGGAACGCTTCATCGCGGAAGGTCCGGACGCGAAGGAACTCATCGCCGCGAAGAAGAACATCACCGGCGGCTTTCCACTGCGCATCGCCAGCAACCGCAATATCGTCGGCAATCTCGCCATGATCGGCTTCTACGGACTGCCGCTCGACTGGCTGGATACTTTCACCGACGAAGTGAACGCGGTCACCCTGGAAAAGATCCGGGAAGCCTATGTCCGCCGCGTCGATCCCTCAACCATGGTCACCGTCACCGTTGGTCAGTCTGCGCAATAAGTACGGTCGCGGCCGGGCGCAGCGACGCCAGCAGGGGCAGATCCGCATCATCGGCGGCACCTGGCGCAGTCGGCGCATCCGCTTCGTCACCGAATCGGACATCCGCCCGACTCCGGACCGGGTGCGCGAAACGGTGTTCAACTGGCTGCAGGAAGTCGTTCCCGGCGCGCGCTGCCTGGATCTCTATGCCGGCAGCGGCGCGCTCGGCTTCGAAGCGCTTTCCCGCGGCGCCGCACGCGTGACTTTCGTCGATCAGGACGTCCGAGTCATTCAGCAACTCAAGGCCAACTTCGAATTTCTGGACGCGACCGACCGGAGCAGCGCGGTCTGGTCCGACGTACACGCCTATCTCGAAGCCGCCGCCCGCAACGATGGCCCCTTCGACCTCGTGTTCCTGGACCCACCCTATCGCGACCAGGTGCTCGGACGCAGCTGCGAACTGCTGGAACAGAGCGGCGCCCTGGCGCCCGCCGCTTGGATCTATCTGGAAACCGAAGCGCGCGAAGCCCCGCCGACACTGCCGGAAGGATGGATCTACCTGCAGAACAAGAGCGCCGGCCAGGTCGGCTACCATCTCTGCCGCCGGGAAGCGCCATGAACGGCGCCGTCGTCTATCCGGGCACTTTCGACCCGATTACGCATGGGCACAGCGACCTGGTCGCCCGCGCCGCGCGCCTGTTCGATCGGGTCATCATCGCCGTCGCCGCCAATCCGGGAAAGGCGCCCAGCTTCGGCCTCGAAGAGCGGATGGAGATGGCGCGGGCCGCCCTCTCGAATGTGAACAACGTGGATGTCCTCGGTTTCGACCGGCTGCTGGTCGATTTCGCGCGCGAGCATGGCGCCAGGGTGATCCTGCGCGGATTGCGGGCGGTGTCCGACTTCGAGTACGAACTGCAGCTCTCCAGTATGAACCGCAGGCTCGCTCCGGACATCGAAACGCTGTATCTGATGCCCGCCGAGCAGTATTCGTACATTTCCTCCAGCCTGGTAAGGGAAATCGCCGCGCTCGGCGGTGACGTTTCCAGCTTCGTGCATCCGCGGGTAATGGCTGCGCTGCACGACAGGATGCGCTAAGCTAGCTCATCATCGCGCCTCCGCATGAACGGGTCCCGGGTTCATTTTTCGAACGTTCGGCCGACCAGTATATGGGTAGCCGGGCCGACCTGGCGCCATCCGACAACATCACATCCTGAAGCGAAGACATGGCACTGATCATCACCGACGATTGCATCAACTGCGACGTCTGCGAGCCTGAATGCCCGAACGGGGCAATCTCGCAGGGTCCCGAAATCTACGTCATCGATCCCCGGCTTTGCACCGAGTGTGTGGGTCATTTCGACAAGCCCCAGTGCGTCGAAGTCTGCCCGGTGGACTGCATCCCGAAGGATCCCGACTACGTCGAGACCGAAGACGAACTGCATCAGAAATACCTCAAGCTGACGGGCGCCGCATGATCCGGGAGCCCGCGGCGCGGGCTTCCCGCGTCGTCGCGTTCCTCCTGCTGATCTGCTGTTATCCGGCCGCGGCGACCGAACGTCCGCCCACCGCGGCCATCGCCAGCGCCCATCCTCTCGCCACCGCTGCCGGACTCGAAATCCTCGAGGCCGGCGGCAACGCCTTCGATGCCGCCGTGGCGGTCACCGCCACCCTCGCCGTGGTCGAGCCGGCGGGTTCGGGTCTGGGAGGAGGCGGCTTCTGGCTGCTGCACCGCGCCTCCGATGGCCACGACACCATGATCGATGGCCGCGAGCGCGCCCCTGCCGCCGCCACTCCCGACATGTATCTCGATGAACACGGCGAACCCCTGGCGCGCCTGTCGCTCGATGGCGCGCTGGCTGCCGGCATTCCTGGCACGGCTGCCGGCATTGCCCATCTGGCGGGCAACTACGGCAGGCTGCCGCTCGAGCGCAGCCTGGCTCCGGCCATTCGCCATGCGCGCGAGGGTTTCGTGGTCGATGAGCTCTATCACCGGCTGATCGGCTTTCGCCTCGAGGCGCTGCGCCAGTCCCCGGCAGCCGCGGCCATCTACCTTGAAGACAACGACGCGCCGCGGTCCGGGTTCGCATTGCGCCAGTCCGATCTGGCCGACGTGCTCGAAGCCATCGCCCGCGAGGGATTCGATGGTTTCTATCACGGCGAAATAGCCGAACGACTGGTGGCCGGAGTGCGCGCGGCGGGTGGTATCTGGACGCTGGACGATCTCGCCGACTATCGCGTCATCGAGCGGGAGCCGGTGCGCGGCGAATACCGCGGCGTCCGGGTCGTTTCGGCGCCACCGCCGTCCGCGGGCGGCATCGCGCTGATCACCATGCTCAATGTGCTCGCGGGCTATGAACTCGAACGACTGGACGCGGTCACCCGTCATCATCTGGTGGTGGAGGCGATGCGCCGCGCCTACCGCGACCGCGCGCAGTACCTGGGCGATCCGGATTTCGTCGAAGTGCCCCCGGAACTGGTCACGCCGGCATATGCCGCGGGGCTGCGCAACAGCATCCGCACCGACCGCGCGACGCCGAGTTCCCTCCTCCCCGGCATGCCCGCCGATCCGCGCGGCGCCGATACCACACATTTTTCGATCATCGACGCCGAAGGCAACCGGGTCGCGGCGACCCTGTCGATCAACCTGCCGTTCGGAAGCGGCTTCGTGCCGCCGGGCACCGGCGTACTGCTCAACGACGAGATGGACGATTTTTCCAGCCGCGCCGACCGGCCCAACACGTATGGCCTGATCAGCGCCGAAAGCGGAACCAATGCCATCGCCCCCGGCAAGCGACCCCTGTCCAGCATGACGCCGACTTTCCTCGACGACGGTGAACGCGTCGCCATCCTGGGCACTCCGGGCGGCAGCCGCATCATCAGCATGGTGCTGCTCGGCGCGCTCGAGTATGCCCGCGGCTCCGGACCCGAGGCCTGGGTGGCGGCTGGACGTTACCACCACCAGTTCTTTCCCGACCACATCGCCCACGAACCGGACACCTTCTCCGCCGAAGAAATCAAGGGACTGCGCGCACTGGGCCACGAACTGCGCGTGATCAACCGGCGCTACGGCAATATGCAAGCCATCGAATGGAACCGGCACAGCGGCGAAGTAAAAGCCGCCGCCGACCCCCGCGGGGTTGGCAGCGCGGAAGTGTTGGCGCCAGAGGAAAGCGGGAAGAAGAAAGGGGAAAAGTGAGCAACGCCGAAGGCGCGAACCCCTTTCATCCTTTCGGGGTCAGACCCCAATCGATCAGAATACCAATAACCGACTGATATCCCATAGTTTTTTGGCGCACCCCTGGGGTCAGACCCTGTTCGATCAAGTCACCGATAACTGTTTGATGCCTTGCCCGTTTTCGGCGCCACCCATGGGGTCTGACCCCATATAGATAACAGACTGCTTCGGCTCGCGTTTTTCATCTCGCTGAGGGTCTGACCCCAAGAGTCAGTCGTAGTCGATGATCAGAGGTGCATGATCCGAGAAGCGCTGCTCCTTGTAGATGGAGGCGGCGCGGACGCGGTCGCGCAGGCCCGGCGTGATCACCTGGTAGTCGATGCGCCACCCGACGTTCTTTTCCCAGGCGCGCCCGCGGTTGGACCACCAGGTGTACTGATCGCCTTCCTGATTGACGACGCGGAACGCATCGACGAAACCCTGCGGCCCGAACAGCGTGTCCATCCAGGCGCGCTCCTCGGGGAGAAAGCCGGAGTTTTTCTGGTTGCCACGCCAGTTCTTCAGGTCGAGCTGCGTGTGGGCGATGTTCCAGTCGCCGCACACGATGTATTCACGGCCATCGGCACGCATCGCATCCAGGCGCGTGGCGAAACGCTCCATGAAGCTGAACTTCACCGCCTGACGCGCCTCGCTGCTCGAGCCCGAGGGCAGATAGAGCGAAGCCACGCTGAGCTGACCGAAATCGGCCTGCAGATAACGCCCCTCCCGATCCATGTCTGCCCAGTCGATGTCATCCCGACCCATGTCATCCGAGCCAAGACCGATGTGCACGCGGTCCGGCGCGACGCGGCTGTACAGGCCGACCCCGCTGTAGCCAGGCTTTTCGGCATCGTGATACCAGGCATGGAACCCGGCCGGCCGCAGGATCTCACCGCTGCGCTGGTGCTCCTGGCATTTGGTCTCCTGCAGACACACGATGTCGGAGCCGGTGGTCTGCAGCCATTCGAAGAATCCCTTGCGTGCCGCCGACCGGATGCCGTTGACGTTGACGGTGATGATGCGCATGCCCGCTCCTGCTCGCGAAAAGCCGCAACTTTACCGGATCCGCCCGCCTGATACACGCCACCTCATTCCCCACCCGTGACCATGCCACCGCGCGCCCGCTACAATAGACGCTTTTCCAGAAACCGGACCGGATATCCCCATGCAGGACTATCGCAATGCCTTCATCGACTTCGCCATCGCCCGCGGGGCCCTGCTGTTCGGCGAGTTCACCCTGAAATCGGGACGACGCAGTCCCTATTTCTTCAACAGCGGGCGCTTCGACGATGGCGCCGGCGCCTGCGAGCTCGGGCGTTACTACGCCGCCGCCATCCAGGGATCAGGCATTGCCTTCGACATGCTGTATGGCCCGGCCTACAAGGGCATTCCGCTGGTGGTTGCCACTGCGATCGCGCTCTACGAGTCACACGGCATCAACCTGCCCTACGCCTTCAACCGCAAGGAAGCGAAGGATCATGGCGAAGGCGGCATCATCGTCGGCCGGCCGCTGGCCGGACGCGTCCTGATCGTCGATGACGTCATCTCGGCCGGCACTTCGGTGCGGGAGTCGGTGGAGATCATCCGCGCCGCGGGCGCCGAGGTCGCCGGGGTCGCGATTTCGCTCGATCGCCAGGAGCGCGGCCTGAATGAGCGTTCGGCCATCCAGGAAGTGGAAGAGAGCTACGGCATCCGCGTCATCAGCATTGCCGGATTGAACCAGCTGATCGACTACCTGCGTACCCGCCCCGGAATGGAAGGCGAACTGGAACGGGTCGAAGCCTATCGGGCGCAGTACGGCAGCAGCCCTCGCGCCTGAGCGCCAGCCAGCCGTCGATTCGGTGACACCATCGAATCGACGGCATCGCCGTGCAGCAATGGACTGCTGCTGATAAGCCGCCGCTATCAGACGCTGCAGGCCGAAGGGATGGATGCCGAAGCGGTGATCATCCGTGGCTCGCTCGAGCGCCTGACGCCCATCCTGATGACGGCGCTCACCGCCGCGCTGACGCTGATCCCCCTGGCGATGGCCTGGGCGACCCGGGCACCGAGATCCAGGCGCCGAAGGACTGGGTCATTCTCGGCGCTCTGATCAGCGCGACCGCGCTCAATATGATCGTCGTGCCCGCGCTGTACTATCTGTTCGCGCGCCGCCGCATCACATCAGCAGCTTGAGCCCGACCAGGACGGTGACGATCTCGAAGCAGCGCTTGATCAGGCGGTTGCCGCGGGCGATGGCGAGGTGTGCGCCGAGGTAGCCACCGATCAGCGATCCCGCCAGCAGCGCCGGCAGCCACGCCCAGGCGATCGGAGCCTGGAGCCCGAGCGTGATGGCGCCGGTGCCGTTCCAGAACACGCCGACGAGGATCAGTGTGTAGGCCACCGCCCGCTTGTAATCGAGACCGAACCAGCGCACCAGCCACAGCGTCACGAACAGGCCGCTGCCGGAAGTCAGCGAACCGTTCACGACGCCGATGAGAAACAGCACCAGGCCGCCGATCACAAGCGTACGCCTGTCGCTGACGACGGGCCGCGCCGTCTGCCCGAGTTCGGGGCGGACCCAGGAATACACGCCGAGGGCGATGGTCAGCACGCCCAGCGTGAGTTCGGCCACCCGTCCCGGCACGTGCAGAATGATCTGCGCGCCGATGAACACCCCCGGCAAGCCGCAGGCGAGGATGAACAGCGCGCGGGATCGCTCAAGCACATCGGCGCGCAGATAGCGCAGCGTGGCGCCCAGGCCAAGGGCAACGCTGGCTACCTTGTGCGTCGCCAGAGCGATGCCGAATGGCAGACCGAGGAAGATGAGGGCGGGAAGCTGCAACAGGCCGGCGCCACCGCCCGACAGGGCGGACAGCATGTTCGCCAGCAGGGAGACGAGGAACAGCGCGGCCTGCGTCCAGGCGTCCGCGGTCACGGTCACGGTCTACCGGGGCACGGCCGGGAAAGAGATCCGCTGCACTATCGAAGCCGCCGGGAAGTCCGCGCAATCATCCGCATGCGATTCGAGCCGCTCGACGATCGCGCAACACCCGTCAGCGCCGGATAAGCGTGCCGACACCTTCGTCGGTGAAGATTTCCAGCAGCACCGCATGTTCGACACGGCCGTCGATGATATGCGCGCTGCGCACGCCGCCCTGCACCGCCGACAGCGCGCAGCCGATCTTGGGCAGCATGCCGCCGTGGATCACGCCCTCGGCGATCAGACGATCGACGTCGGCCACCGTCAGGCGTGGAATCAGGGCGCCTTCGCGATCGAGCACGCCTGCCGTGTTGGTCAGGAGAATGAGCTTCTCGGCAGCGAGCACTTCGGCGACCTTGCCCGCGACCAGATCGGCGTTGATGTTGTAGGACTGGCCGTCCTCGCCAACTCCGATGGGCGCGATCACGGGAATGAAATCGCCGCGCACGAGCAGGTCGATGACCGCGGAATTCACGCTCGTCACCTCACCGACGTGGCCGACATCGATGATCTCCGGAACGTTCATCTCCGGCGCCTGGCGGGTGAAAGTCAGCTTGCGCGCCTTGATCAGCGGGCCATCCTTGCCGGTCAGCCCCATCGCCTGGCCGCCATGGCGGTTGATGAGAGTAACGATCTCCTTGTTGACCAGTCCGCCGAGCACCATTTCGACGACGTCCATGGTTTCGCTGTCGGTCACGCGGATGCCGTCGATGAATTCGCTCCGCTTGCCGATGCGTTCCAGCACGCGGCCGATCTGCGGTCCGCCGCCATGCACCACCACCGGATTCATTCCGACCGCCTTCATCAGCACCACATCGCGCGCGAAGCCGCTCTTCAGCGCCTCGTCGGTCATGGCATTGCCGCCGTACTTGATGACCACGGTCTTGCCGGCGAAGCGATGGATGTAGGGAAGCGCCTCGGTGAGCACGTGGGCGATGTCCATGGCCGAGGATCTATCGAGCGTCATCGTTGCAATCCGTTCGAATGAAACATGATGCGCGGCCGATTGGGCGCCCGCGCGGGATCACAGTATAGCGCGCTTCAGAATGGCAACGACACGCCGGGATCCACGGCCTGCAGCGCGCCGGCAAACACCTGCTGGATCCGCTTCAGGGCCCGGGAATCGTCGGCCTCGAAACGCAGGATCAGCGAAGGGGTGGTGTTGGACGCGCGCACCAGGCCCCAGCCATCGGCAAACTCTGCGCGCAGGCCATCGATGGTGATGATGCGGGCGTCATCGAAGGCGGGGTTCTCGAGGAAGCGTTCCATGAAGCGGTGATTGTCGCCCTCGTTCGGAAAGTCGATGCGCAGTTCCGGCGTGGACACGGCATCGGGCAGGGCCGCGAACACCGCCGTCGGCGAACGCGAATCACGCGCCAGGATCTCCAGCAGCCGGGCGGCGGTATAGAGCGCGTCATCGAATCCGAACCAGCGCTCGGCGAAGAAGATGTGTCCACTCATCTCGCCGGCGAGAGGGGCGTCCAGCTCCTTCATCCGGGCCTTGATCAGCGAATGTCCGGTGCGCGACATGACCGGCTCGCCGCCAGCCTCGCGGATCACGCGCTCCAGGTGACGCGAGCACTTGACGTCGAAGATGATCGGCGCGCCGGGCTGGCGCGACAGCACGTCGGCGGCGTAAAGCATCATCTGCCGGTCGGGCCACACCACCCGGCCCTCGCCATCGATCACACCGAGGCGATCGCCATCGCCGTCGAAGGCGAAGCCGATGTCCGCGCGGTGATGCGCGACGGCGGCGATCAGGTCTTCCAGGTTCTCGGGCTGGCTGGGGTCGGGATGATGGTTGGGGAAACGGCCATCGACCTCGCAGTAGAGCTCCACTGGCTCGCAGCCAAGCGCGCGCAGCAGATCCGGCGCCACCGCGCCGGCGACGCCGTTGCCGCAGTCGATCACCACGCGCAGCGGTCGCGCAGGCCGCACGTCGGCGGCGATCCTGTCGATGTATTCCGCGGCCGGGCTGATCGAGGTGCTCGCGCCGGGCCGGGTGGCGACCGTGAAATCCTGCCGTTCGATGCGCTCACGCAGGCGCTGGATGGCAGCGCCGGCCAGCGTAGTGCCGCCGATCATGATCTTGAAGCCGTTGTACTGCGGCGGATTGTGGCTGCCGGTGACCATCACCCCCGAACCCGCGGCATGATGCCGGGCAGCGTAGTAGAGCAGCGGCGTCGGCCCCATGCCGATGTCGACCACATCGACGCCGGTGCTGCGGATGCCGTCGCCCAGCGCGGCGGCGAAACCGGCGCCAGACAGCCTTCCGTCGCGGCCGATGGCAATCGCCTTTTGTCCGGTGGCGAGCGCCTCGCTGCCGATGGCCCGGCCGATATCGCGCACGATCTCATCGGTCAGGGTTTCCCCAACCACGCCGCGGATGTCGTAGGCCTTGAAGATGAGCGGAGAAAAATTCTTCGGTGGCATTGCCGCGTCCCTGTCCTTGCGAATCGAATGAACTTCAGTGCCGACCGGAGTGACCGAAGCCGCCTGCGCCGCGCGCGCTCTCCTCGAACGACTCCACCAGCTCGAAAGCTGCGCGCACTACCGGAACGAATACCATCTGCGCGATGCGTTCACCGACGGCAATGGTGAAATCCTCGCTGCCGCGGTTCCAGCACGAAACCATGATCTGGCCCTGGTAGTCCGAGTCGATGAGACCGACCAGATTGCCGAGCACGATGCCGTGCTTGTGGCCGAGCCCGGAGCGCGGCAGGATGACCGCCGCCAGCGCGGGATCGCCCATGTGGATGGCGATCCCGGCCGGGATCAGCTTCGTCTCGCCAGGCGAGATGGTGAGCGGTTCATCGATGCAGGCCCGCAGATCCAGCCCCGCCGATCCGGACGTGGCGTAATCGGGCAGAGGAAATTCACTTCCCAGACGGGGATCAAGCACCTTGAACTGAATTCTTTGCATCGTATCTCTCGGCAATGAGGGAAATGAGCTGATCGGCGATCCGCTCCTTGGATGCCAGCGCCAGTTCGCGCCGGCCATCACCTGGCCACAGCACCAGCAGCTCGTTGTCGGCCGCGTCGAAACCGCGATCCGCCAGGCCCACGCGATTGGCAGCGATCATATCCAGACGCTTGTCGCGCAACTTGGCGAGTGCATGGGTTTCGAGGTCCGAAGTCTCGGCGGCGAAACCGACCGTGAAGGGACGCCTGGCCAGGCCCGCCACCCCGGCGAGGATGTCCGGAGTGCGCTCGAGTTCGAGCCGCAGGCTGTCGGCGGTCTTCTTCAGCTTTTCGGGAACGACCGCGGCGGGACGATAGTCCGCCACCGCCGCGGCGCCGATGAAGATATCGCAAGCGGCAACGCGCGCAGCCACGGCATCGGCCATTTCGGCGGCGGTGCGCACCGCGACCCGCTCCACACCTGGCGGGGCGGGCAGGCTCACCGGCCCGGTGACCAGGGTCACGATCGCACCCTGAGCGGCCGCCGCGCCGGCGAGCGCGTAGCCCATCCGCCCGGAACTGCGATTGGACACGAAGCGGACGGGATCGATGGGCTCCTGCGTCGGGCCGGCGGTAATCAGGACCCGGCGCCCTGCGAGCGGGCGCGGGGCGAACAGGCGCTCAAGGCCGGCGAGGATGGCGGGAGGCTCGAGCATGCGTCCCGGACCGACCTCGCCACAGGCCTGCTCGCCCGACCCTGGTCCGAGGATGAGCACGCCGCGCTCCCGCAGGCGCGCGATGTTGTCCCGCGTCGCCGGATGCTCCCACATCTGCCGGTTCATCGCCGGCGCGATCGCGAGCGGCGCCGCAGTGGCAAGACAGATGGTGGTAAGCAGGTCATCCGCCAGTCCGGCGGCGAGCCTGGCGATGGCATTGGCGGAAGCGGGGGCGATCAGCACCAGCTCGGATCGCCTGGCCAATTCGATGTGCCCCATTGCCGACTCGGTGGCCGGATCCAGATGGCTGGCATGGACCGCGCGGCCGGCGAGCGCCTGCAGGGTGAGCGGCGTGATGAACGCGGAACCGCCCCGCGTCAGCACCACGTCGATCTCGGCGCCTTCCGCCCGCAACAGGCGTATCAGCTCCGCAGCCTTGTAGGCTGCGACACTTCCTGTAACGCCAAGGAGAATCCGTCTGTTTGCCAGGGGCATGGGGCTGTTCTAGGCTGTCGGGTGATCGGGTCTTTTCAGCGAATGGGCGTTCCGCGATCGCGGAACGATCGAGCGACCGGGCCATAAGATTACCACAAGGATGATGGTTCGCCGGAACGCGGGACAGGGAGCGTCACCATGTCGATCTCACACTGGCCGCCAGGGGAGCGGCCGCGCGAAAAGCTGCTGCAGCGGGGAGCCGCCAGCCTGTCCGATGCCGAATTGCTGGCGATATTCCTGCGCACTGGGCTCCCCGGCATGACCGCGGTCGATCTGGCACGGGACCTGCTGGCCCGCTACGGCAGCCTGCGCTCCCTGTTCGAGGCCAATCACCGGCGCTTCTGTGACACGCCGGGACTGGGGCCGGCCAAGTACGCGCAGCTGCAGGCGGTGCTGGAAATGGTGCGCCGCTACCTGCACGAGAACCTGCGCCGTGGCGATGCCCTGCGCAATCCCGCCGACACCCGCAACTACCTCAGCGCCCAGCTGCGGGGCCGCGATCATGAAGTCTTCGCCTGTCTGTTCCTCGACACCCGCCACCGCGTGATCGCCTTCGAGGAAGTGTTTCGCGGCACCATCGACGGAGCCAGCGTCCACCCGCGTGAAATCGTCAAACTGGCGCTGGCCCACAATGCAGCCGCAGTCATTCTCGCTCACAACCACCCCTCCGGCATTTCCGAGCCCAGCCAGGCCGACATCCGCCTGACCGGACGGCTGCGCGACGCGCTTGCCCTGGTGGATGTACGCGTCCTCGATCACCTGATCGTCGGCGACGGCCTGGCGACCTCCCTGGCAGAGCTGGGGATGATGTAGGGCCGGCCCCCCGAATTCCGCCACTTTGGCCCCGATGCCGGCCGATTGCCGGGTCCACTTTTCTCCGGGGAGAAAATCTGCTATAAAGTGCCGTTCGAAATTCAATCAGCGGCGGAGCTGTCATGTCCCGAGTATGTGATGTCACCGGCAAGAAGCCCATGACCGGTAACAATGTGTCCCACGCCAACAACAAGACGCGGCGCCGCTTCCTGCCCAATCTGCAGGTGCGTCGCTTCTGGGTGGCCGACGAGAATCGCTGGGTGAAGCTGCGCGTCAGCTCCCATGGCCAGCGCATCATCGACAAGCGCGGCATCGAGACCGTGCTTGCCGACGTGCGGGCACGCGGCGTCAAGGTCTAGGAGGACGGATCATGCGCGACAAGATCAAACTGCTCTCCTCGGCCGGCACTGGTCATTTCTACACCACGACCAAGAACAAGCGCACCATGCCCGAGAAGATGGAAATCAAGAAGTACGATCCGGTGGTGCGCAAGCATGTCGTCTACAAGGAAGCCAAGCTGAAGTAAGTCGGGCGCCCGACAAACGGCTGCAACGAGAAAGGGACCGTCAGGTCCCTTTTTTGTTCAGCCGCACAGCCCGGGGTCAGACCCCATTCACCCGGAGAATGGGGCCTGACCCCAATTCCCCATGCATCAAACCACCGCCGGTTTCATGGAATAACTGCGCAAGGTCCGCGCAAAATCCTGCAACGCCTTGATACCCGAGGCCTCGGCCTGGTGACACCAGTCCTGCAGCGACTGCAGAAGGTGCTCGTTCGACGAGGTGGAACGCGACCACAATTCCTGCAGCGCCAGCTTGAAGCGATACACCGTCTGCAGATGCGGACTGGCGCTGAGGATCGAGTCGATCTGCATCCGGTCGCGTTCGTCGATGAGCGATTCATTGCGCAGCAGCAGGCGGCGCGCACGCCGCGGCGGCCGATCGGCACGCTGACGCATTTCGTCGCGATACACCCGGGTGAGCACGTCGCGGCCGTAATGGGACATGATCTGGAACCGGTTGCTGACGATGGCAACCACCGTGTCCATGTCCACGCTGGACTTGAGCGGATCCCGGACCGGCCGCGGCGCCACCTTGCGCACTCGCGCCAGGCCGACAGCCTGCATCAGGCGGATATACAGCCAGCCGATATCGAACTCCCACCACTTGGATGACAGCCGCGCCGACGACGCGAAGGTGTGATGATTGTTGTGCAGTTCCTCACCGCCGATCAGGATGCCCCAGGGCACGATGTTTCTCGAGGCGTCGGACACCTCGTAGTTGCGATAGCCCCAGTAATGGCCCACGCCGTTGATCACGCCGGCGGCAAAGAAGGGAATCCACAGCATCTGGATGCCCCAGACCGCGATTCCCGCGATCCCGAACAATGCCAGATCGATGAGGAACAGCAGGACGATGCCGTAGCGGTCGTAGGGCGTATACACACGCCGCTCGATCCAGTCGTCCGGCGTACCGCGGCCATACTTCGCCAGAGTTTCGTCATTGTCCGCTTCGGCCCGATACAGCTCGGCACCCTCGAGCAGCACCTTGCGGATACCGTAGACCTGCGGACTGTGCGGATCCTCGGGCGTCTCCACCTTGGCGTGATGCTTGCGATGCACTGCCACCCAGTCCTTGGTCCGCATGCCGGTGGTGAGCCAGAGCCAGAAGCGGAAGAAATGGCTCGCCAGCGGATGCAGATCGAGGGCGCGATGCGCCTGGTGCCGATGAAGATAGATGGTTACCGAAGCAATGGTGACGTGGGTGAGCAGCAGGGAGGCGAGCAGAGCCTGACCCAGCGTGAAATCGAGGATGCCATCGAGCATCTGTATTCTCCTGAACTCTGGAAGGCGCGGCCGGTATGCCGACGATAGGAAAAATATAGCGATTCACCCGTCGTCACGCCAGCACCCGGCCGGGCATCCCGTTCAGGTGCGATATTCGGCGTTGATGCGGACGTAATCGTAGGAAAGATCGCTGGTCCAGACATGGGCTCGCGCCGCGCCCCGCCCCAGCCGCACGCGCACGGTGATCCGCGAGCGCTGCATCACTTCGCGGCCCCGCTCCTCGGTATAGTCGTCTGCCCGCTGGCCGGCCCGCACGATACAGACCTCGTCCAGGTCGATGCACACCCGATTGACGTCGAGCGCCACCAGCGGCGCCCGCCCGAGCGCGGCAAGGATACGGCCCCAATTCGGATCGCCGGCGAAAAACGCCGTCTTCACCAGCGGAGACAGGGCGATGGTACGCGCGGCAGCAAGGCATTCCTCGCGGTCCCGCCCCTCTTCCACCCTGATGGTGATGAACTTGGTTGCACCCTCGGCATCGAGAACGATGGCGGTGGCCAGTTCACGACAGACCTCCTCCACGGCCACGCGCAGCGCCTCGTAGCGCGGATCCTCGGGTGATACCAGCGGCTGCATGTCGCGAGCCCCGCTTGCCACCAGCACGCAGGCATCGTTGGTCGAGGTATCGCCATCCACGGTAATGCAGTGGAACGACTCATCCACGGCGTCGGCAAGGCAGCGCTGCAGGAGCGGCGCGGCGATGCGCGCGTCGGTGGCCATGAAGCACAGCATGGTTGCCATATTGGGGTGAATCATGCCGGCGCCCTTGGCGATGCCGTTCAGCACCACCTCGACATCGCCGAGCCGGACACGGCGCGAAACCGCCTTGGGCATGGTGTCGGTCGTCATGATGCCGCGAGCCGCCTCTTCCCAGCCGTCCGCGCGCAGGGCCTGGAACGCACCGCCCAGTGCGTTGCGGATGCGGTCGACGGGCAGCGGTTCGCCGATGACCCCGGTCGAGAAGGGCAGCACCTCTTCCTGAGCACAGCCTCCGTGCACCGCCACCGCTTCGCAGCATGCCTGTGCCGCCGCCATGCCGGCCGCGCCGGTCCCGGCATTGGCATTGCCCGAGTTGATCAACAGGTAGCGCGGCATCCGCACGGACAGATGACTGCGCCCCAGGATCACCGGAGCGGCACAGAAAGCGTTGCGGGTGAACACGGCGGCGCAGGCGGAACCCGCGGCGAGCTCGAAAAGCACCACATCGGGACGGCCGGGCTTGCGCACTCCGGCGGCAACGGTGCCGAGACGCACGCCATCGATGGACAACATGGTGTTGGAAGCAGCGGTATCGTTCATGGCCGCTACGATATCACGAAGGAAAGAGACTTCGCACAGGGACGCTGCCGCCTGCAGGCGGCAGCGTCCCCTGCACCGCCGCGCCCCTGTGTCGCCTCAGCTCAGGCGACCATGGCACTGCTTGTACTTGCGACCCGAGCCGCAGGGACAGGGTTCGTTGCGACCGACTTTCTCCCCGCCGCGGACGAAGGGTTGCCCGCCGTCGCCGCCAGCGGCCGCTGGTGCGGCGCCACTGCCGGCGACGGCGCTCGCTGCCTCGGCATGCTGGAACTGCATCTGCCCCTGCTGGCGCCGCTGCTCCTCGACCGCCTCCACGTCTTCCTGGGCGCGCACTTCGACCCGGGCAAGAACGGCCACGACTTCCTGCTTGATACGCTCCAGCAGCGTGCTGAACATCTCGAAGGCTTCGCGCTTGTATTCCTGCTTGGGATTCTTCTGCGCATAGCCGCGCAGGTGGATGCCCTGACGCAGATGATCCATGGCGGCCAGATGATCCTTCCAGCTCGTATCAAGCACCTGCAGCATCACCGCCTTCTCGAAGTCGCGCATCACGCGCGGGCCAACCACGGCCTCCTTCGCGGCATAGGCTTGCTCGAATTCCCCGAGGATGCGCGCGCGCAGCGGCTCCTCATGCAGGGAATGATCCTCCTCCAGCCATTTCGAGAGCGGCATGTGCATGCCGTATTCCTGCTCCAGCGCCTTCTCCAGGCCCGCCACGTCCCATTGCTCATCCAGGCTGCCCGGCGGAATGTAGCCATCGATGAACGCGCTGATCACGTCGTGGCGAATGCCCTGGATCGAATCGGAAATGTCTTCCGCTTCCATCAGCTCGTTGCGCTGCTGATAGATGACCCGACGCTGGTCGTTGGCAACGTCGTCGTATTCCAGCAGCTGCTTGCGGATGTCGAAGTTGTGGCCCTCGACCTTGCGCTGGGCGTTCTCGATCGCCTTGCTCACCCAGGGGTGTTCGATCGCCTCGCCCTCGGACATGCCGAGCTTCTGCATGAGGCCGGAGATGCGATCGGAAGCGAAGATCCGCATCAGATTGTCTTGGAGCGACAAATAGAAGCGGCTGGAACCCGGATCTCCCTGACGACCGGAGCGACCACGGAGCTGGTTGTCGATGCGCCGCGATTCATGGCGCTCGGTGCCAATGATGTGCAGACCGCCGGCTTCGAGCACGCGTGCGTGGCGCTCCTTCCATTCGGCTTCGAGCCGCGCACGCTCGTCCTCGGAAACTTCGCCGCGCGCCGCCAGCTCGGCCTCCGGGTTGCCACCGAGCACGATGTCCGTACCGCGGCCCGCCATGTTGGTGGCGATGGTCACCGCGCCCGGCCGGCCGGCCTGCGCGATGATCTCGGCCTCGCGCTCATGCTGCTTGGCATTGAGCACCTCATGGGCGATGTTGCGCTTGCGCAGCTTGCTCGCCAGCAATTCGGATGTCTCGATCGAGGTGGTGCCGACCAGCACCGGCTGCCCGCGCTGATGACATTCCTCGATGTCGAGGATCACTGCATCGTACTTCTCCGCCGCAGTGAGATAGACCAGATCGCCGTGGTCCTTGCGCACCATCGGACGGTGGGTAGGAATGACCACCACCTCGAGCCCGTAGATCTGCTGGAATTCGTACGCTTCCGTATCCGCGGTACCGGTCATGCCGGACAGCTTGCCGTACATGCGGAAGTAATTCTGGAAGGTGATCGAAGCGAGCGTCTGGTTCTCGTTCTGGATCGGCACCCCTTCCTTGGCCTCGATCGCCTGATGCAGGCCATCGGACCAGCGCCGTCCCGGCATGGTGCGCCCGGTGAACTCATCGACGATGACGATGGTGTTGTCGCTGACGATGTACTCCACGTCGCGCTGATACAGATGATGGGCGCGCAGGCCGGCGTTCAGGTGATGCATCAGGCTGATGTTGGCGGCGCTGTAGAGGCTGTCACCCTCGCGGATCAGCCCGGCCTTCATCATCAGATCCTCCACCTCCTCATGCCCTTCCTCGGTGAGGTGAACCTGCTTGGTCTTCTCGTCGACGGTAAAGTGGCCGCCGTCGCCTTCCTGCTCCTGGCGGCGCAGCTTCGGCACCAGACGATTGATCTTCAGATACAGGTCCGAACTGTCGCTCACCGGACCGGAAATGATCAGCGGCGTGCGCGCCTCGTCGATGAGGATGGAGTCCACCTCGTCGACGATGGCGAAGTTCAGTCCGCGCTGCGCCTTGTCGGCGACGCGGAAGGCCATATTGTCGCGCAGGTAGTCGAAACCGAACTCGTTGTTGGTGCCATAGGTGATGTCCGCGGCGTAGGCGGCGCGCTTCGCTTCGGGCGACTGTCCGGCATGAATCACCCCGACCGTCATGTCGAGGAACTCGTAAACCCGCGACATCCATCCGGCATCGCGACGCGCCAGATAGTCGTTGACGGTGACGACGTGCACGCCCTGGCCGGCGAGCGCATTGAGATATGCCGGCAGGGTCGACATCAGCGTCTTGCCTTCGCCGGTGCGCATCTCGGCGATCTTGCCGGAATGCAGCACCATGCCGCCGATCATCTGCACATCATAATGACGCATTCCGAGCGTGCGACGCGCAGCTTCGCGCACCACCGCGAAGGCTTCGGGCATCAGATCGTCCAGGCTGGCGCCGTCCGCGACGCGCTGGCGGAACTCGGCGGTCTTGCCGCGCAAGGCGTCGTCATCGAGCGCCTGCAACCCGCTTTCCATGTCGTTGATGCGCGCTACGACGCCTTTCAGCCGCTTCAGCAAACGCTCGTTGCGGCTACCGAACATCCTGCTGAGCAGCTTGGCGACCATTGAGGAGAACCACCGTCTAATTCAGTTTGGAGGGAACCGCGACAGGGGTCGCGGAGAGAAGCGAAGTTACTTCGCCGCTCTGATATAGCTGCCGGGATCCACTCCGCGGCCGTTCTTGAGCACTTCGAAGTGAACGTGCGGCCCGGTGGAGCGTCCGGTGGATCCAAGCAACGCGATCGCCTGCCCCTTCTCGACCACGTCGCCAGCCTTCACCAGGTTCTCCCGGTTGTGAGCATAGCGGGTAATATAACCGTTGCCATGGCTGATTTCTACCATGTGCCCATAGCCATAGCGCTTTCCGGAGTAGGTGACGATGCCGGCCGCCACGGCGAGAATATCGCTGCCTTCCTTGCCGGCGAAGTCGGTCCCGTTGTGCATCGCTCGCCGGCCGGTGAACGGATCGGTGCGCATGCCGTAGAAGGATGACACCCAGCCGTTCTTCAGCGGGCGCCCCGCCGGCATCACGGTCTCCTGAAGATTGCGTGTCATGAAGTAATCCTCGAGCACACGCAGTCGCTGCTCACGATCCTCGAGCTCGATCGCCAGCTGATCAAGAGAGCGGATGAAATCGGGAGGCTCGACCTCGCGCGTCAGCTCGACTTCCGCCTCGGGACCGCCCTGAGCCGGCGGCTGACTGAAATCGAACTCGCCCTCGTCCAGTCTCGCGATGCTGACCAGGCGCTGGCCGAGCGCATTGATGCGGATTGCCTGCGCCTGCAGCTGAGCGAGGCGAATCGACATCGCATTGAGATCCTCACGCGCCTTGCGCGACAGGCGCTCAATTTCCTGACGATTGCGATCGACATCCGACTTCCATTCACTGGGAAGAACCAGCTCCCCATCCACGCGCGCTTCGCCCATGAGCTTGCCGGTGTACAGGGCGGCGGCGGGGAGCACGAGGAAAACGGTGATGGCGATCAAGAGCATCTGCCATCGCGACAGATTCAGCGAACGGGACGCCCCGGAATGTTTGGCACGTACGATGATGTTCATCTATGCTTGCAACTCCACATCGTTCCGCGGCCCTCGACCCTCCGGTACATACCACAGGAAGTCGGCCGCGAAAATGAGAACTTCAGCCGAAGCAGACAAAATGTCAGCCCGAAATGCAAAAACTGTGCAAAACATCATGGGCGCCGGAGGCGCGCTTTGCGCCATGGCGAACCACTGCGCCCGGCTGGATCGACTGAACGGACTGGTGAGCGCCTGCCTGGCCTCCCCTCTCGACCAACACTGCCGGATCGCCAATCTCGAGCACGGCATTTTGACGCTGCACAGTGATGGTCCGGGCTGGACCACGCGGCTGCGCTTCGAGGCGCCGCGGCTGCTGCGCACCCTGCGCCAGGAGCCGGAGTTTTCCGGACTGAGCGAAATCCGGATCAGACAGACGCCGCCTCTTGCCGCACCGCCGCAGCCCAGCCGGCAGGTCAGCCGGCTTTCCGCCGCCACCGGAGAGCATCTGCGGGCCGTGGCTGAGGCGACCCGGATTCCGGCATTGCGCGAAGCGCTGCTGCGCCTGGCGACGCGCGCGGCGCCGCCAGTAGACCAGCCCTGACGGATCACTGATCCGCGTCGCCGGACCCGCAAGCGCCCCTCAGCGCATTGCGACGGCCTGCTAGACCGCCGGGGCCGCCTGGACGTAAGAAATCGGCATGTCCTCTTCGTCTTCGTAGGTGACCAGCTCCCAGGCGTCGGGATCCGCCATCAGAGCGCGCAACAGGCGATTGTTCAGGCCGTGGCCGGACTTGTAGCCACTGAACGCGCCGATCAGGCTGTAACCCAGCAGATACAGGTCGCCAATCGCGTCGAGCACCTTGTGCTTGACGAATTCGTCCTCGTAGCGCAGGCCATCCTCGTTGAGAATGCGATTCTCATCGACGACGACCGCATTGCTCAGATTGCCCCCCAACACCAGGTTCATTTCCCGCAGGCGCTCGTAGTCGCGGAGAAAACCGAAAGTGCGGGCGCGGCTGACCTCCTTGACGAACGAGGTGGTGGAGAAATCTATGGTCGCCTGCTTGGTATCGCCACTGAATGCGGGGTGGTCGAAATCGATACGGAACGACACCTTGAAGCCCTCGAAGGGATCGAAGCGCGCCCACTTGTCATTATCCTCGACCTGCACGCTGCGCCTGACCCGGATGAAGCGCTTGGGCGCGTTCTGCTCCGCGATGCCCGCCGACTGCAGCAGGAATACGAATGGACCGGCGCTGCCATCCATGATCGGAACCTCGGCAGCGTCCAGCTCGACGACGGCGTTGTCAATGCCCAGACCGGCGAACGCCGACAGGAGATGCTCCACGGTGGAGATGCGCACATCCCCGGTGGCCAGCGTCGTGGACAGGACGGTATCACCCACGTTCTCCTGACGCGCCCGGATCTCCACCGGTGGATCGAGATCCACCCGGCGGAACACGATGCCCGCATCGGCGGGCGCGGGCTGCAGGGTCAGGCTTATCTTCTTCCCGGTATGCAGCCCGATGCCGGTCGCCCGCACGATGTTCTTTAAGGTGCGCTGCTTGATCATGTCGTCGAAGTCATCCTGTGATCCGGGAGGTACGGCCCCCGAGGGCCCACCGCCGCGATCCGCATCCGGTTACAAAAAGGGGGCCATATTACCATGACGCCACAGACCCCGCCCAGGTTGCGTCCGGATGCCCGGACGCGCTCTCAGCTTAACTCGAACCCTTCCTCAGGCTGAATGACAGAATCGTCAATCCGCCTGACGGCGCAGAAAAGCCGGCACATCCAGGTGATCCATGTTCGTGGTACCGTCGCGCAAGGACGCCAGCTCTTCCGCCGGTTGGTTGCGGAATACCGCCGGCCGCTCGAGGCGCTGATAGTCCACTTCCCCGGAGCTCTTGCGCACCAGGCGGACCGGATGCTCCTGTGCCAGCTCGACCGGAACGGTGGCGGGCTCCGGACGACCGAGACCGGTGGCGACCACGGTCACGCGCAACTCGTCCGACATCTCCGGATCAATCACCGTGCCCACCACGACGGTTGCGTTATCGGACGCGAAGTCCTTGATTGTATTGCCAACTTCCTCGAACTCACCGATCGACATGTTGAGACCGCCGGTGACGTTGACCAGAATGCCGCAGGCACCCTCGAGGTCCACATCCTCCAGCAGCGGGCTGGCGATCGCCGCCTCGGCTGCATCACGGGCCCGGTTTTCACCCCGACCGCACCCGCTCCCCATCATCGCCATGCCCATTTCCGACATGACCGTGCGCACGTCGGCGAAATCGACGTTGATCAGGCCGGGGCGCGTGATCAGTTCCGCGATCCCCTGCACGGCGCCGAGCAGCACGTCGTTGGCGGCGCGGAAGGCATCGAGCAGGCTCACCGACTTGCCGAGCACCGACAGCAGCTTCTCGTTGGGAATGGTGATCAGCGAATCGACGTAGCCGGTCAGCTCGCGGATTCCCTCTTCGGCGACCTGGGCGCGCTTGCGACCCTCGAAGGGGAAGGGCTTGGTGACCACGGCCACGGTAAGGATACCCAGCTCCTTCGCCGCCTGCGCCACGATCGGGACGCCGCCGGTGCCGGTGCCGCCGCCCATGCCGGCGGTGATGAACACCATGTCGGCGCCATCGAGCACCTCGATGATGCGATCACGATCCTCGAGCGCCGCCTGACGACCGATCTCCGGGTTGGCGCCGGCACCAAGGCCCTTGGTGATATTGCCGCCGAGCTGCAGCGTGGTGCGCGCCGAAGCGTTCTTCAGCGCCTGGGCATCGGTATTGGCGCAGATGAACTCGACGCCTTCGATGTCCGCCCGGACCATGTGCTCTACCGCGTTGCCGCCACCGCCGCCGACGCCGACGACCTTGATCACCGCGTTCTGGGTGTAGGAATCCATGAGTGTGAACATGCCTGTCTCCTCTCCTCGCCTATGCCTAAATGACCGAAAAACCGTTGATCGATGAATCTCAGAAATTGCCCTGGAACCAGCTCTTCATCCTTGCCCATATGCCCTTGCCTCCGCTCGACGCGCGCAGTGCCGGCTTGTGCGTGTAACGCTGCTGATGTCCGTAGATCAACAGCCCGACGCCCGTTGCATGGATGGGATTGCGCACCACCTCGCTCAGTCCGCTGACGTTCTGCGGCATGCCGAGGCGAACCGGGACATGGAACACCTCTTCCGCCAGCTCGACCACGCCCTCCATCTTCGAACTGCCGCCGGTGAGCACGATGCCCGCCGCGATGAGATCCTCGAAGCCCGAACGGCGCAGTTCCGCCTGCACCAGGGTGAACAGCTCGTCGTATCGCGGCTCGATCACCTCGGCCAGCGTCTGGCGCGCCAGCCGTCGCGGGCGGCGCTCCCCCACGCCAGGAACCTCGATGGTCTCCTGCGGGCTCGCCAGCTGCGTCAGCGCGCAACCGTACTTGATCTTGATCTCCTCGGCATACTGCGTCGGGGTGCGCAGCGCGACTGCGATATCGTTGGTCACCTGGTCACCGGCGATCGGAATGACCGCGGTATGCCGGATCGCGCCGTCGGTGAATACCGCGATGTCCGTGGTGCCGCCGCCGATGTCGACCAGGCACACGCCCAGCCCCTTCTCGTCGTCGCTGAGCACGGAGTAGCTCGAGGCGAGCTGCTCCAGGATGATGTCGTCGACCTCGAGGCCGCAGCGCCGCACGCACTTGACGATGTTCTGGGCCGCGCTTACCGCGCCGGTCACGATGTGGACCTTGGCTTCGAGGCGAACGCCCGACATGCCGATCGGCTCGGTGATCCCTTCCTGGTTGTCGATGATGAATTCCTGCGGAAGGATGTGCAGCATCTTCTGGTCGGCCGGGATGGCCACCGCGCGCGCCGCATCGATCACGCGATCGACATCGCCCTGCGCCACTTCGGCATCGCGGATGGCGACGATCCCGTGCGAATTGAGGCTGCGAATGTGACTGCCGGCGATGCCGGCATAGACCGAATGAATCTCGCATCCGGCCATCAGTTCCGCCTCCTCGACCGCGCGCTGGATCGACTGCACGGTGGATTCGATGTTGACCACCACGCCCTTCTTCAGGCCGCGGGACGGATGCGAACCGATGCCGATGATCTCGATCGTGCCCTGATCGGTCGCCTCGCAGACGATCGCGACGATTTTGGAGGTGCCGATATCGAGACCGACGATCAGGTCCTTGCCATCCTTTCTAGCCATTTAAACCGAATCTCCCGTCATCTTGTGGCCATTGGCGTTGGCCGCCGTCGCCGCTGCCTGCCACCGCACTGCGAAACCATTGCCGTAGCGCAGATCGATCCGCTCGATCTCCGCCGCCCGCGCGGCAAGCACGCGTGGATAGAACTCGACGAAGCGCGCGATCTGCCGCTCCGCATCCTTGCTGCCCAGGGTCAGGCGGATGCCGTTGGCCAGCGTCATCTCCCAGGAACGCCGCGCATCCATGGCGAGCGTGGCGATCCGCAGCCCGAGCGGCTCAAGCCGGCGCTGCGCTTCGCGATGAAACGCCACCACTTGCGGCGCGCTGCTCTCGGGCCCGACGAGCAGGGGCAGTCCGGCGCCTTCCGCGCGCGGCGGATGGAACACTTCGCCTTCGCCGTTCACGAGCCCACCGTCTCCCCAGCGCGCCACCGCATGCTCCTCGATCAGCGTCACCTGCAGCGTATCGGGCCAGACACGGCGCACGCTGGCGGCGCGTATCCAGGGAAGTTCGACCAGTCCCTGGCGAATTCCGGCCATGTCGGCACCGAAAAAGCCGTCGGCCGCATGCGGCCGCACCACGGCCAGAATCTCTTCGCGGCTGACGCGCTCGAAGGCGCTCTCCACACGCAGCGTGCGCAGCGGGAACTCCGCCTCCGGCAGCGGGACCGATACCAGTCCCGAGGCGAATGCGCCGATGACCAGGGCCAGCGTGCCGCCACCCGCGCTCCAGGCGAACACGCGCCGCAGGCGCTGCCTCGCTGCTTCGCGCTCCACCTGCCGCACGCCCTGCCGCCTACGCCGTGCCATCGCTGCCTCCATCCCGGGTCAGACTGTGCTCCAGGATCCGCCACACCAGTTCGTCGAATTCGATGCCCGCCGCGCGCGCCGCCATCGGCACCAGGCTGTGGTCCGTCATGCCCGGCACGGTGTTGGCTTCGATCAGCCAGGGCGATCCCGCCTCGTCGCAGATCAGATCGATGCGACCCCAGCCGCCGCATCCGAGCGCCTCGAAGGCGCGCAGCGCGAGCCCGGCAAGCTCCCGCTCCCGCGCGGCGGGAAGCCCGCAGGGACAGTGATAGCGCGTATCGCCGGAGCGGTATTTCGCTTCATAGTCATAGAACACGCGCGGGGTCTCGAGCCTGATGAGCGGCAGGACGACGCCGTCGAGTATCGAGGCCGTGTACTCCGCGCCTGCAATCCAGCGCTCGGCGAACACTTCACGGTCATAGCGCGCGGCTTCGCTCCAGGCCGCGGGCAGATCCTCGGCCCGCGCCACCTTGCTCATGCCGATGCTCGAACCCTCGCCCACCGGCTTGACGATCATGGGCAGGCCGACCTCCTTCACCGCCCCGGCGAAATCCGCTTCGCCACGAAGCGGAACGAAGACAGGGGTGGGCAGGCCATCGCCCACCCACAGCCGCTTGGTGCGCAGCTTGTCCATGGCCACCGCCGAACCGAGCACACCGCTGCCGGTATAGGGAATGTGCTGCGCTTCGAGCCAACCCTGGATCACACCGTCCTCACCGCCGCGGCCGTGCAGCGCCACGAACACGCGGTCGAACTGCGCCAGCATCGCGACGTTCCCGCGCTCGAGATCGACGCCGTGCGCGTCGACGCCGCGCCGGCGCAGGGCTGCCAGCACCGCGGTGCCACCGCGCAGCGAGATTTCACGCTCGGCCGACCAGCCCCCCATCGCCACCGCGACGCGACCGAACACAGCGGGATCAACGATGCGCGCCGTCATCGCTCCTCTCCATGCTCGCCGACGATATGCACCTCGGGGCGCAGACGTATACCGCTCGTCTGCTCCACCACCGCCTGGACATGGGCGATCAAGGCTTCGATGTCGCGCGCTCGCGCGCCGCCACGATTGAGGATGAAGTTCGCATGCTTCTCCGCGACGCAGGCATCGCCGATGCAGTACCCCTTCAATCCGGCGGCCTCGATCAACCGGCCGGCGTGGTCGCCCGGGGGATTGCGAAAGACCGAACCACAGCTCGCCACACCGGTCGGCTGGGTTTCGGTGCGCCGCCGCAAGCAGTCGCGGATGCGCTCCCGGGCTGCGGCACCATCGCCGGAGCGAAGTCCGAGATGGGCGGCGAGGAACCACTCTCCCGCCGGTCCTTCCACGCTGCGATAGCCAATGCGATAGTCCCCCGACCCGCGCAGCCGGCGCACGCCATGACGATCCACCGTCTCCACGGCCGTCACCAGGGACCAGGTCTCTCCCCCGAAGGCGCCGGCGTTCATCGCCAGCGCACCGCCCATCGTGCCGGGAATGCCGACCAGGAATTCGGCGCCTTCGAGCCCTGCATCCGCCGCGGCCCGGGCCACGCGCGCGCAGGGCACACCTGCCTCCACCCGCAGCCCGTCATCGATGCGCTCCATATGGCCGAGCGCGAGCGCGGTGGCGATGACGCTGCCGCGAAGGCCGCCGTCACGCACCAGCAGATTGCTGCCAAGACCCAGCCAGAACACCGGCTCATCCGGCGCCAGCGTCGCGAGATAGGCGGCGAGATCCTCGGCATCCGCCGGCACATAGAACCGGTCCGCCGGCCCCCCGACCCGCCAGGTGACATGCCGCGACATCGGCTCATCGAGCAGCAGGCGGCCACGCAGTCCGGCCTTGCCCATGTCATGCTCGCGCGCCGCGCTCATGCCGCGCCCTCCACCGCCAGCTCACGGGCGAGCTTCGGCGCCAGGGCGCCGATGTCGCCCGCGCCCATGGTGAGCAGGATGTCGCCATCACGCAACCGCCGGCGCAGAATCTGCGCAACCTCGTCGGCGTTCTCCAGCAGCACTGGCTCCACCTGTCCGCGGGCGCGTATCGACCGGCACAAGGCGCGCGAATCGGCGTCGGGCAGATGCGCTTCCCCGGCCGCATAGACCTCGAGCAACAACAGATCGTCGACAGTCGACAGCGTGCGGCAGAAGTCCTCGAACAGATCGCGGGTGCGAGTGTAGCGATGGGGCTGGAAGACCATCACGATGCGGCGTCCCGGCCAGCCCTCGCGCAGCGCATCGAGCACCGACTGGATCTCGCGCGGGTGATGACCATAGTCATCGATCATCAGCGCGCGCCCGTCCGCCGCCGACACCTCGCCGTAGCTCTGGAACCGCCTGCCTATGCCCTGGAAGCCGGCAAGTCCGCGCAGGATCTGCGTCGTGCCCACGCCGAGTTCGTGCGCGATGGCAACCGCCGCCAGCGCATTGAGTACATTGTGGCGTCCGGCCAGGTTGACCATGGCGCGACAGGGCTCGGCCTGCGGCATGTGCAGGGTGAAGCACGTCTGCGCACCGGCCGGCTCGATATCCGTGGCGCGATAGTCCGCATCCCGTCCGAAGCCATAGGTCAGCACCGCCCGCGACATCTGCGGCAGCAGCTCGCGCACGGTTTCATCCTCGATGCACACCACCGCCAGGCCATAGAAGGGAAGCTGGCGAAGGAAATCCAGGAACGCCGCCCGCAACTCGCCGAAATCGCCATGGTATGTGGCCATGTGATCGGCATCGATGTTGGTCACCACCGCCATGATCGGCTGCAGATGCAGGAACGAGGCATCGCTCTCGTCCGCCTCGGCCACCAGATAGTGGCCCGTGCCGAGCGCGGCATTGGTTCCGCTCGCATTCAGACGCCCGCCGATGACATAGGTCGGGTCGAGCCCGCCTTCGGCGAGCACGCTGGCGACCAGGCTGGTCACGGTGGTCTTGCCGTGCGTACCGGCGACGGCAATGCCGAAACGAAAGCGCATCAGCTCGGCCAGCATCTGCGCCCGCGGCACCACTGGTATGCGCAGCCGCATGGCCGCCACCACCTCGGGGTTGTCGTCGGTGACCGCGGACGAACGCACCAGCACGTCGCAGGCCGCGACGGCGGCGGCGTCATGACCGATCGACACCGTCACGCCCAGGGATCGCAGACGCCGCACCGCCGCGCTTTCGACCAGATCCGAGCCGCTCACTTCGTAACCGAGATTGTGGAGCACCTCGGCGATGCCGTTCATGCCGGAACCGCCGATGCCGACCAGGCGGATGCGCCGGATGCGCCCCATGCGCGGAGCGGCCGAATGCACCGTAGTCACCGGATCTGGAACGAGGGGTTTGTGCTCGATGTCAGGCACGCCCCACCTCCATGCAGATGCTCGCGACCCTGCCGGCGGCATCGGGCAGCGCGAGCCCGCGCGCGCTGCGTGCCATGGCCAGAAGCCGCTCCCGCCCCGCGTCGCCGAGCTCTTCCAGCGTACGCTCGAGCTCCGTCGCCAGCGCAGGGCCTTCGACCAGCAAGCGGGCCGCTCCCGCGGCAACGAGGAACTCGCCGTTGCGGCGCTGGTGATCATCCACCGCCCAGGGATAGGGAACCAGGATCGCGCCCAGTCCGGCGGCGGCCAGCTCCGCGAGCGTCAGCGCACCCGCCCGGCATATCACCAGATCCGCCCAGGCATAGGCGACCGCCATGTCCTCGATGAATTCCTCGACCCGGGCTTCGATGCCCGCGTTTTCGTAGGCCCGCGCAACTTCGCCCGCGAGCTCGCGTCCGGTCTGATGATGGACCAGGGCGCGCCGGTCGCGGGCGAATCCCGCCAGCGCCCGCGGCAGCGCTTCGTTGAGCGAACGCGCCCCCTGGCTTCCGCCGAGCACCAGCAGCCGCAGCGGGCCACTGCGATCCGCGAAACGCGCCTCCGGCGCGGGCAGCCGCTCGATCGACTCGCGCACCGGGTTACCGGTCAGCTCGGCGCGAGGCAGCGCATCGGGGAAGGCGACCAGGCTGCGCGTCGCCAGGCGTGAGAGCCAGCGATTGGTCATTCCTGCAATGGCGTTCTGCTCGTGCACCACCAGCGGCTTGCGCAGCAGCCAGGTGGTGAGCCCGCCGGGGCCGGTCACGAAGCCGCCCATGCCGAGCACCGCAAGCGGCCGGAAGCGCATGATGACCACCAGCGATTCGAACATCGCCAGCAGCAGCCGGAATGGCAGCGTGATCCAGCCCACCACGCCCTTGCCGCGCAGCCCGCGAATGCGGACGGTTTCCAGCGCAAAGCCGGCGCGCGGCACCAGACGCGTCTCGAGTCCGCCCCGCGCTCCCAGCCACAGCACTTCCGCGCCTTCGGCGCGCAAACGCTCGGCGACCGCGAGCGCGGGGAATATGTGTCCACCCGTCCCCCCAGCCATGATCAGCACCCGCATCACCATGGACTTTCCTTCCCGATGCGGCGGACCAGCGCCATGCGTGTCTCATGATTGATGCGCAACAGCAGGCCGACGGCGATGCAAGACACGATCAGGCTGCTGCCGCCATAGCTCATCAGCGGCAAGGTCAGTCCCTTGGTCGGCAGCAGCCCCATGTTGACGCCGATGTTGACGAACGCCTGCAATCCGAGCCACAGGCCGAGACCATAGGCGAGATAGGCGCCGAAAGGCTTGTTCGCATGCTCGGCGCGGCGACCGATGGCGAAGGCGCGAACGACGAGCAACGCGAAGAGGACGATCACGGCCAGCGTGCCGATCAGACCGAGTTCCTCGCCCAGCACCGACATCAGGAAGTCGGTGTGCGCCTCCGGCAGATAGAAGAGCTTCTGGATCGAGCTGCCGAGACCGACCCCAAGCCACTCGCCGCGACCAAAGGCGATGAGCGCCTGGGTGAGCTGGAAGCCGCTGGCGAACGGATCGGCCCAGGGGTCGAGGTAAGCCGTGATGCGCGCCATCCGGTAAGGCGAGGAGATGGCGAGCAAAGCCAGCAGCCCCAGGATGAATGCCAGCAGCATCACGAACTGCCACAGACGCGCGCCCGCCAGAAAAAGCATGCCCATCGCTGTCGCGGTCAGCACTGCGGCAGTGCCGAAATCCGGCTCGGCCAGCAGCAGCGCGCCGATCAGCGCCAGCAGCGCTATCGGCTTGACGAAGCCGAACCGCTCCTCGCGCAATTCGTCTCCCCGGCGAACAAGGTAACCGGCCAGGAAGATCACCGTGAACAGCTTGGCGAACTCTGAGGGCTGGAGATTGAAGAATCCGAAGGAGAGCCAGCGCGTGCTGCCGTTCACTTCCTTGCCGATGCCCGGCACCAGCACGATGATCAGCAATCCGATCGCGGCCAGCAGCGCCACGATGCCGTAACGCTCGGCGAGCGCCAGGGGCAGACGGGACGCGACGAAGCCAGCCGCCACCCCGAGCAGCACGAAAACGGTCTGACGGGAAATGTAGTAGTAGGGCTGGCCGAGGCTGCGATCGGCAACCGCGAGCGAAGCGGACGCCAGCATGACCATGCCGATCCCGAGCAGGGCAAGGGCGATCCAGAGCAGACCGGTGTCGACGAGGAAGCGATCGTCGATCATCTGGGTGCGGGCGCCGGCACGCGACTTCGCCGTGAGCCACCTCATGACGGCAAGCCCCGATAGGCGGCGACGAAGCAATCGCCGCGATGCTCGTATCCGGAAAACATGTCGAAGCTCGCGCAGGCGGGGGACAGCAGGACGATATCGCCCGCGCGCGCCAGCGCCGCGGCCTGCGCCACGGCGTCGTCCATGTCCGCTGCGCGCACGAGCGGAACGCTGCCGGGAACCGCATCCGCGATGAGATCGGCATCGCGTCCGATCAGCACCAGCGCGCGGGCACGCCCGGCGAGTGCCGCGCCGAGCGGCGCGAAATCCTGATTCTTGCCGAGACCTCCGGCGATCAGCACCAGCGGAGCATCCGTGCCGGCGATCGCCGCCAGGGTGGCGCCGACGTTGGTGCCCTTGGAATCGTTGTACCAGACGACGCCATGACGCTCGCCGACCCACTCCATGCGATGAGGCAGGCCGGGAAAGCCGCGGAGCGCTCTGAGCATCGCGTCGCGGGGCAGATCCATCGCCGCGCCGAGCGCGAGCGTTGCGAGGGCGTTGAGCGCGTTGTGTCCGCCGCGCAGCCGCATCTCATCCGCGGCGAGCAGACGCTCGTCACCGCGAACCAGCCAGGTGCGTCCATTCTCGCGCCGCAGTCCGTAGCTGTCGGCATCGGGCGGCGCATCGGAGCCGAAGCTCACCACCTGCTCGGCGGCGGGCGCGGCCGCCCGGGACAGCGCATCGTCGCGGTTGACGATCGCCACGCCCCGGCCGCGCCAGATGCGCAGCTTGGCCTGCAGATACTCCCGCAGGTCGCGATACCGGTCGAGATGATCGGCGGAAAGGTTGAGGATCGTCGCCGCGCGCGGCACCAGGCTGTCGGTGGTCTCGAGCTGGAAGCTGGAAAGCTCCAGCACGTAGAGATCCGGTTCGGGAACGGTCAGCAGATCGAGCGCCGGCACACCGATGTTGCCGCCGACCGCGACCCGGCGGCCCGCAGCGCGCGCCATCTCGCCGAGCAGGGCAGTCACCGTGCTCTTGCCGTTGGATCCGGTAACCGCCGCCACCGGCGAACGTGCGCAGCGAGCGAACAGCTCGATGTCGCCCATCACGGGCAGGCCCCGATCACGCGCCGCCTTAATGCAAGGATGATCCGGAGCGATCCCCGGACTGGCGATCAGCCGTGCGCAGCGATCCAGCACGCCCGGGGGCAGCTCGCCGCAGTGCACCGGAACCGCTGACAGTTCCTCGCGGATGCGCTCCAGCGCCGGCGGGGCATCGCGATCGTCGGCCAGTTCCAGCGGGAGGCCGAGACGATGCAGGAAGCGCGCGCAGGAGAAACCGGTCATGCCCAGCCCGAGCACGAGCGAGATGCCGTCCAGGCCGAGACGCTCGCGCAGGATCCGCTCCGGCGCGCCATTCGCCCCCTGATCGTGGATGCATGCGGTCATCGGATCTTCAGGCTCGCGAGTCCGACCAGCACGAGGATCACGGTAATGATCCAGAAGCGGACGATCACCCGCGGCTCGGGCCAGCCCTTGAGTTCGAAATGGTGGTGCAGCGGCGCCATGCGGAACACGCGCTTGCCGGTCAGCTTGAACGACGCCACCTGCACGATCACCGACAGCATCTCCACGATGAAGACGCCGCCCATGATGATCAGCACGATCTCCTGGCGCACCGCAACGGCGAGAATCGCCAGCGCGGCGCCGAGCGCCAGCGCGCCCACATCGCCCATGAACACCTGCGCCGGATGAGTATTGAACCAGAGGAAACCGAGCCCGGCTCCCACAATGGCGCCGCAGAACACCACCATCTCTCCGGTCCCCGGCACATAGGGAATACCCAGATACTCGGAGAAATTGACGTGGCCGGTGGCATAAACGATGACTCCCAGCGCGCCCGCCACCAGCACGGCCGGCAGGATCGCGAGGCCATCCAGTCCGTCGGTCAGATTGACCGCGTTGCTGAAGCCGACCACCAGCAGGCAGGCGATCGGCACGAAAAGCCAGCCGAAATCGAAAATCACGTTCTTGAAGAACGGCACGATGAACTGCGTTTCGATCGCCAGTTCCGCGGTGTGATAGATATAGAGCGCCGCGCCGAGTGCCACCGTCGTCTGGCCGAGCAACTTGCCGCGCGCGGACAGCCCCTTGGGATTGCGGCGGTTGATCTTCAGGTAGTCGTCCAGCCAGCCGATGGCGCCGAACAGCAGGGTGACGCCGAGCACCAGCCAGATATCGTCGTTGCGCAGGTCCGCCCACAGCAGGGTGGCGCTGGTTACGCTGATCAGGATCAGCGCGCCGCCCATGGTCGGTGTTCCGGCCTTGCTCAGGTGAGTCGCCGGACCATCGCTGCGCACGACCTGGCCGATCTGATGCTGGCTGAGCTTGCGAATCAGCAGCGGACCGATCATGAAGGAAATCGTCAGCGCTGTGAGCGCGCCAAGGATGGCGCGCAGCGTCAGGTAGTTGAAGACGCGGAAACCGCTGTGGAACTGCGCCAGATAGTCGGTGAGCCAGAGCAGCACGTTCAGTCCTCGCGTCCACGCAGCCACCCCGACACGGCAGGACCGGCGACGCCGCCCGAACCGCCGGCGTTCCGTCCGGCGCCATCGGCCGCGAGCGCATCCGCGACCAGCTCCATGCGCATGAAGCGCGAACCCTTCACCAGCACGGTGACGCTTCCCGCACCCGCACGTGCATGCAGCGCTTCGCGCACGCCGCGGATGAGCGCCTCGCGCTCGGGATAATGATGCGAACCCGGACCGAAGGTGCCGGCCGCGACGCAGGCGAGCTCGCCCAGCGCGTGAATCCCGCTGACGCCGATGGCGCGCGCCTGGCGGCCGATCTGCTCGTGCAGAGCCTGGGCGGCGTTGCCGAGCTCGCCCATGTCACCAAGCACGAGAATCTTCTCGCCGTCGCGGCCGCAGGTGGCGAGCACTTCCAGCGCCGCCTTCATCGAGCCCGGATTGGCGTTGTAGGTGTCGTCGATGATGCGGCTGCCATGAACGCCGGCCCGCAACTGCAACCGCCGGGGCACACCCGCCATCGCCTCGAGGCCGGCGACGATCTGCTCGATGGCGGCGCCCATACCATAGGCGGCGGCCGCGGCGGCGAGTGCGTTCATCACGTTATGGCGGCCGGGCACGCGCAGCGCCACGCGGGCGCGCCCATGCGGCATGCACAGATCGAAGGAGCAGCCGGGAGCATCATTCGGCTCCAGCGAACGGGCCGAGACATCGGCGGCCTGGCGGATACCGAAACTGACGATGCGACGCCCGTCCGCCATCACCCGCCACAGTCCGACCCGCGGATCGTCCTCGTTGACCACCGCGACGCCGCCGGCCGGCAGGCCGCTGAAGATTTCTCCCTTGGCGCGCGCGACGCCAGCGATGTCGCCGAACCCGGCCAGGTGCGCCGGCGCGGCGTTGGTGACGACAGCAACATCCGGCTGCGCGAGTCCGCTCAACAGGGCGATATCGCCCGGACCGCGAGCCCCCATTTCGATCACGCCGTAGCGGTGCTCCGAATTCAGCCCCAGCAGGGTGAGCGGCACGCCGATTTCGTTGTTCAGGTTCCCGCGCGTCACCACGCCTGGGCCCAGGGCGGACAGGATCCGGGCAAGCATCTCCTTGACCGTGGTCTTGCCATTGCTGCCGGTGACCGCGACGACGGGTATCGCGTAACGCTTGCGCCACCAGGAGGCGAGGCGACCGAGCGCGACGAGCGTATCGTCGACGATCACCGCGGGCAGGCCATGGCCACCATCGGCCTCCCGGCTCACCAGCACGGCCGCCGCGCCCCGCCTTCCGGCCTCGGCGACGAATTCATACCCGTCGAAGTGAGGTCCGCGCAAGGCGACGAACAGTTCGCCAGGCGCGATGCCGCGGGTATCGGTGCTGATTCCGGTGCAACGCACGTCCTGGCCGCAGGGGCGGCCCCCGGTGGCTTGCGCGAGTTCGAGCAGGCTGATGCCTCCCTCCAGTGCCACGCTGCCCGGTACGGTGGATATCGTCATGCCGCGAGTTCCAGAGCGGAGGTCACCACCGCGCGGTCGCTGAATGGAAGACGACGTCCAGCGATCTCCTGATATTCCTCGTGTCCCTTGCCTGCAACCAGCACCACATCCCCGGCGACGGACCCGGCCACCGCGGTGCGAATCGCCTGTTCGCGGTCCGCGATCGCCTCGACCGCGGCGCCCGCCGGCATGCCCGCCAGGATGTCCGCCACGATCGCGCCCGCATCCTCGCCGCGCGGATTGTCGTCGGTGACGATCACCCTGTCGGACAGGCGCGCCGCGATGGCTCCCATCAGCGGACGCTTGCCGCGATCACGATCGCCGCCGCAGCCGAACACGCACAACAGCCGCCCGGCAGCATGCTCGCGCAGGGTGCTCAGCACATGCTCAAGGGCGTCCGGCGTATGGGCGTAATCGATGATCACCAGCGGACGACGTTCGTCGCCGCCGAACCGTTCCATGCGCCCGGGCACCGCGCGAAGCGCGGAAGCGCGGCGCAGAGCCTCATCCATCGACACACCGGAGAGAAGCAGCACCGCGATCACCGCGAGGGCATTGCGGACGTTGAAACGCCCGAGCAGCGGCAGCACCAGCTCGCCGGTCCCCCAGGATGAATCGATCACCAGGCGGACGCCGGTAAGCGATGTTTCCGTTATCGCACCGGTGACGTGCTCTTCGCCGGCCGCGGGACCGTCATCGTCGATACCGTAGCTGACGCAGATGATGTCAGGCCGAAGGCTTCTCATCAGCTCGCGACCGAATGCGTCGTCGCGATTGATCACCGCGAAGCGAAGCCCGGGGCTTTCGAACAGACGGCGCTTGGCCTGACCATATGCCTCGACGCTGCCATGATAGTCGAGGTGATCACGCGTGAGATTGGTGAGCACCGCGCCCGCGAACGTGACGCCCACAACCCGCCCCTGGACGAGCGCGTGCGAGGAAACCTCCATCGCCACCCGGCGCACGCCAGCGGCACGCAGACGGGCGAGTTCCTCCTGCAGCGTGATCGCATCCGGAGTCGTATGGGAAGCGGGGCGCAGCTCGCCGGGAACACCGTAGCCGAGCGTCCCGATGACGCCGCAGGGCGCCCCGTCCAGACTGAAAGTCTGCGCCAGATAATGGGAGCACGAGGTCTTGCCGTTCGTTCCCGTGACGCCGATGATCGTTAGCTCACGCGATGGCTGATGATGGAAGCGCGCCGCGATCAGCCCGATACGATCGGCAAGGCGCTGCACACGGATGACGGGTATACCCGCATCGGCCGTATCGGCGGCGGTATCTCCGGCGTCGCAGGCCACCGCCACCGCGCCCGCCGCCACGGCCTGGGCGATATGGCGCACGCCGCTGTCGCGCGCACCGGCGCAGGCGAGGAACAGATCACCGCGGCGAACGCGGCGGCTATCGAGCGCCAGCCCGCTCACTTCGCGATCGTCCCGGACGTCGATGGCGGCGAAGCCGTGCAGCAGGGCGGCAAGCCGCCACGGGCTCCCGTTCATCACCGTGCGGGGCTCCATCACATCACCCCCTTGCCATCGTCGGCAACCAGACGCGCCGAAGCCGGGGCCAGTCCATCGGCCCGCGGCGGCGCGGCATCGGCATACCACTGGCGGCTATAGGTACCGTCGGGCACGATGCCGAGCATGCGCAGCGAGCCGCTCATTACCCGCGAAAACACCGGCGCGGCCACCTGGCCTCCATAATATTCCTCTCCGCGCGGGCGCGTGACGACCACGACCATCGCCAGGCGCGGATCGCTGGCAGGCGCCACGCCGGCAAACGTCGATACATAGTCGCCGCTGTCGTAGCCATGCTCGCTGGCCATCTGCGCGGTACCGGTCTTGCCGGCCACGCGGTAGCCCGAGACCCGCGCCATCGAACCCGTGCCGCGCTCGGAAACCGCCGTCTCCATCATCGCCAGCACCTCGCGCGCCGTGCGCGGCTCGAGCACCGACGCGACGCCGGACGGCCGGTCGGTCGGCACGAAGGAGGCGGGCTTCAGCCGGCCCTCGTCGCCGAGCACGGTATAGGCGAGCGCCAATTGAAGCGGCGTGACGGCCAGTCCGTAACCGAACGACAGGGTCGCATGCTCCACCTCACGCCAGCGGCTGTAATGGGGCAGGACGCCGCTGACCTCTCCGGGGAAAGCAGTTCCCGCCGGCGTGCCGAAACCGATGGCGGAATACGTATGCCACAGGCGCTGCGCCGGCATGGCAAGCGCGATCTTGGCCGCACCGACATTGCTCGACTTCTGGATAATGGTGGTGAGATCGATGACACCGTAGTTGGATGCATCCCGCACCATGCTGCGCCCCACCCGGTACTGGCCCGGACGGGTATCGATAGTGGAATCGGGCCGGTACAGCCCCTCCTCCAGCGCGGAGGCGACGGTAAAGGGCTTTACCGTCGATCCCGGCTCGAACACGTCAGTGACCGCCCGATTGCGCGTCGAACCAGAACGTATGCTGCTGCGGTTGTTCGGGTTGTAAGAGGGCTGGTTGACCATCGCCAGCACCTCGCCGGTGCGCACATCGAGGATCACCGCCGATGCCGACTCGGCGCGATGCTCACGCACGGCGGCCTTCAGCTCGCGATAGGCCAGGTATTGCAGCCGCCGATCGATGCTGAGCGCCAGATCGCGGCCCGGAGCCGCGTCCTCGATGGCCGCCACGTCCTCCACCACGCGTCCGAAGCGATCGCGCAGCACCCACTTCGAGCCGGGCTTGCCGCGCAGGGTATGATCCCAGGCAAGCTCCATCCCTTCGCGGCCGACGTCATCGACATCGGTGATGCCGACGACATGCGCCGCCACCTCGCCCTCGGGATAATAGCGACGGTACTCGCGCTGCAGGAAAACACCGGGGATACCGAGTGCAGTGACGCGCGCCGCCAGGTCCGGGTTGATGTGGCGCTTGAGGTAAAGGAATCCGCGATCGGCGCGCTGACGCAGGCGCTGCTCGAGGTCCTGCGCGCCCATGCCCAGCGTGCGCGCAAGCACCGGCCACTGGTCCTGCGCCGCCTGCAACTCGCGCGGATTCACCCACACCGAATCGACCGGCGTACTGATGGCCAGCGGTTCGCCGTGACGATCGGTGATCATGCCGCGATGCGCGGAAATGGCATGAATGCGCAGGTGGCGGGCATCACCCTGATCCTGCAGGAAATCACGGTTCATGACCTGCAAATGGAGCGCACGCCAGCCGAGCGCAGCGGCGCCGCAGGCGAGCACGCCGGCAACCAGCGCCAGGCGCCAGGGCCGAACCATGGATGCTGGGTTGCTCATCAGTCGACGATCACTATCTGTTCCGGTGCCGGCAGCGTCATTTGCAGACGGTCTCGCGCAATCATTTCCACCCGCGTTGGCGTGGCCCACGTCGCCTGTTCGAGCAGCAGGCGGTTCCACTCGATGTCCATGCCGTCCCGCTGCGCCTTGAGCGCCTCGAACTCGATGAACAGCTGCCGGCTGTGATGCTTGGTGTAGACCACCGCCAGCGCGGAAAGCATTACCGCAGCGGCGAGCAGACCGAAGATCCGCTGCGCCTTCACTGCAGCTTCTCCGCCGCCCGCATCACGGCGCTGCGCGCACGCGCATTGCTCTCCACCTCGGCGGCGGTTGGATGAATCGGGCCCCCAAGCGAGCGCAGGCGCGGTCGCCGCGCGCTGTCCGGCACCGGCAGATCCACGGGCAACTCATCGCCACGAGCGTGCTTGCGGATGAAGCGCTTGACCGGACGATCCTCCAGGGAGTGGAAAGCGATGGCGACGAAACGGCCGCCGGGCGCGAGCACGTCGAGCACGCCATCGAGCAGACGGTCGATTTCGCCGAGCTCACCGTTGATATGGATCCGTATCGCCTGAAAGGAGCGCGTCGCGGGATCGCGACCCGGATCCCTGTCCGGGACCACGCGCGCGATCAGCGACTGCAGCTGCCCGGTCCGGGTCAGGGGATGTTCGGCGCGTTCCGCGACGATGGTGCGGGCGATGCGGCGCGCATGCCGCTCTTCACCGTATTCACGCAGCACTCGCGCAATCTCCCCCTCAGACGCCAGCGCCAGCCATTCGGCTGCGCTCTGGCCTGTGTCGGGATCCATACGCATGTCCAGTGGTCCGTCGCGCCTGAAACTGAAACCGCGGTCGGGATCGTCGAGCTGGGCAGAAGACACCCCCAGATCGACGAGCACGCCATTCACCTTCCCCGTAATCCCCAACGCCGCCGCCGTTGCCGCGCAAGTCCCGAAGGCGCCGCGACAGATCCGAACCCGCGGATCGGCGCCGAAGCGGCGCTCGGCATCGGCGATCGCCTCGGGATCGCGGTCCATCACGATCAGCCGCCCGCTCGCTCCGAGCCGCTCCACGATCGCGGTCGCATGTCCTCCCCGTCCGTAGGTCAGGTCCATGTAGATGCCGTCCGCGACGATGGCAAGTGCCTCGATCGCTTCGGACAGCAGGACCGGCCGGTGAATCGTATCCTCGGCCATGGCGTCATAGGGAAAGTGTGCGGAGATACTCGGAGACCTGCGGATCCCCGTCGCCGCCGAACAGATCCTTGCAGTGCTCGTTCCAGGTCTGTTCGTTCCAGAGCTCGAACTTGTTCACCTGGCCGATCAACATCACGCGCTTGTCCAGCCCCGCAAACTCGCGCAGCGAGGGGGGCAGCAGCACGCGCGCATGACCGTCCATGTCGCATTCGGTGGCAAAACCGATGAGCTTGCGCTGCAGACCGCGCGCCTGCTCCTCGAAATTGGGCAACTCGGAGAGACGGCGCTCGATGACATCCCAAGTCGGCTGCGGATAGACGAGCAGACACGGGGCCCGGTGATCCACAGTGATCACCAGCCGCCCGCCGCAGCTTTCCTGCAGCAGCTCCCGATACCGGCTCGGAACGGTCATCCGGCCCTTGGCATCGAGACTCAAAGGGTTTGCGCCGCGAAACAACCGCTTCCTCCGCTCTCTCTTGCCCTACCGGGCTCCACAATCAACCACAATTTCCCACTTCCAGACACTATATACCCCTCCAAAGCAGTGTCAAGCCGCTCGCTAGCCCGAAAGCGAACATTTACCCTTTGACTGACAGCGACTTAGGGACGAGTGGTCGAGTGGGAGGTTGGCCCGGAACAGGCCTCGGAGAATGAAAAACCGGCAAATCAGGGCCTTGCCCCGGAAAGGTATGGATCGACGTTAACCGCCGCCGGCGTGATGCCGGATTCGATGGAGCAGGAGAGGGGGAGGGAAGGAGAGAAAAAGCGGGTGTCCGCAACCAGGGGTCAGATCCCGATGCGGGGCCCATCGGATGCCGGCGCCCGCCGTCTGGCAGCAAACAGGGTCTGACCCTGCCCGCCTTCACTCCCCGAACGGGGGCCCGGGACGCACCCGGGCACCGAACGCGGGAACAGT
>JAVEZY010000012.1:2961-65592 GCA_034002745.1 Gammaproteobacteria bacterium | reverse complement strand
CCGAAGAAGAAGGCGGCGACGCGCGGCCGCAGGAGATAGTTCCCGATGGTGAAAACCGCAGCGGACGCGAGATATCCCGGCGTGCGCATGAGGCGCATGCGTCGCGACGACTTCAGTCGACGATTGATGCGCGAAACCGTGCTGACGCCGGCCGATCTGATCTGGCCGGTTTTCGTGCTCGACGGCGACAATCGCCGCGTGCAGGTCGAATCGATGCCGGGTGTCGAGCGCCTGAGTATCGATCTGCTGCTGGAAGCGGCCGCGGAACTGCGGGACCTGGGCGTCCCCGCGATCGCACTGTTCCCGGTGACTCCGCAGGAGTGCAAGAGCGCAGGCGCCGAAGAGGCGTGGAATCCCGAAGGCCTCGCGCAGCGCGCAGTGCGCGCGCTCAAGGGCGCGTTGCCGGATCTGGGTGTGATCACCGACGTGGCGCTCGATCCATTCACCACTCATGGTCAGGATGGCCTGGTCGATGCCAGCGGTTACGTGCTCAACGATGAAACGGTCGCGGCACTGGTGCGCCAGGCGCTCAGTCACGCGGAAGCCGGTGCCGACATCGTCGCCCCTTCCGATATGATGGATGGTCGCATCGGGGCAATCCGCCAGTCGCTGGAGCAGTTCGGTCACATCCACACCCGCATCCTTGCCTATTCTGCCAAGTACGCTTCGAGCTTCTACGGCCCCTTCCGCGACGCGGTAGGGTCGGCAGCAAACCTCGGCAAGGGTGACAAGCGGACCTACCAGATGGATCCGGCAAATTCCGACGAAGCCTTGCGTGAGGTCGAGCTCGATATCGCCGAGGGCGCGGACATGTTCATGGTCAAGCCCGCGCTGCCGTATCTGGACATCGTGCGCCGGGTGAAGGAACGCTTCGGCGTACCTACCTTCGCCTATCAGGTGAGCGGCGAATACGCCATGCTGAAGGCCGCGTCCGAGCGCGGTTGGCTGGATGAGCGCAGCGTGGTGCTGGAATCATTGGTGTCGATCCGCCGCGCCGGCGCCGATGCCATTCTCACCTACTTCGCGCGCGACGTCGCCCGCTGGCTGCGGGACGGGGATTCGTAGACCCGGATACCGACCGGCCCCGTCCCGGACGATTTGCGGCGCCGTCCGCGGTCTCCGGTAATCGAGCGGCCGCCACCGACGTGGCCAGCCCCTTTCATCTTTTCTTTTTCCTCTTTACTCTCCACCCATGTCTCTCTTCGACTTCGACGCTCCCCCCGACCGGTACGCGGTAATGGGAAATCCCGTATCGCACAGTCTGTCGCCACGCATTCATGCCGAGTTCGCGCGACGCACGCGACAGCGGCTGGTCTATGATGCGATCCAGGTCGATGAGGGCGGTTTTGCGCAGGCGGTAGGAAACTTCCAGGCCGCGGGCGGCAAGGGCCTCAACGTCACCGTGCCTTTCAAGCAGCAGGCCTGGTCGCTGGTGACCCGACGCAGTCCGCGTGCCGAGCGTGCGGGTGCGGTCAATACCATTCGCATGGATCGGGACGGGAGTCTGTTCGGTGACAATACCGATGGCGCAGGTCTGGTGCGCGATCTGCGTGAGAACCTGGGCCTGCGGCTGGAAGGCGTCCGCATTCTGCTGATCGGCGCCGGCGGCGCGGCCCGCGGTGCGCTTGAACCCCTGTTGGAGGAGCGACCGGCGGAACTTACCATCGCCAATCGTAATGTCGATCGCGCCGAAGAGCTGGTGCGGCTGTTCGCCGGAGCGCCGCTGCACGCCTGCGGCTTTGGCGGACTGGAGGGCAGGCGCTTCGATGTCGTCATCAACGCCACCTCCGCCAGCCTGCATGGCGAGGCGCTGCCGCTGCCTTCCGGCCTGCTCGCGCCCGGCGCCTGGTGCTACGACATGATGTACGCGGCAGAGCCCACGCCCTTTCTGCGTTGGGCCGAAGCGCAGGGCGCCGCCGGCCTGCGCGACGGGCTGGGAATGCTGGTGGAGCAGGCGGCGGAGTCGTTCTCGATCTGGCGTGGGGTGCGTCCGGAAACGGAAGGCCTGGTCGATGAGCTTCGCCTCGCGCTTCGGGCGCGGGTGGGCGGCTGAACAGAGCGGGAGAGCAAAGAGGAAGGGGATGTGACGCTGCGGCGTCCCGAAGCCATGGAGGAAAGGACGCCTTCCTTTCCTCCTTTCCCTTTTCTCCAGTTACTCCGACAGCAATGTTCCCGGGGCGCCGGCATTGCGCTCTTCGGACTCCGGGGCGCCGCGGGCCGCCAGTTCGAGCGCCAGCGATTCGATGCGCTGGGTGTTCTCCAGCCGCGCGCGCCAGGAAGCAGGAATGGCGGTGACGCCCAGGAATGCGCCGCTCAGGGTGCCGGCCAGCGCGCCGATCGTGTCGCGATCTCCGCCCTGCAGCACGGCGGCGAGCACGCATTCGATGAATTCGTGGGGATGGATCAGAAAGCAGTACAGCGCGTAAGGCAGCGAATCCAGCATGGTGTTGCCGAGCCCGAGGACCTGTGCCGCGCGTCCGGTCGTGGCGCCTTCCTTCAGCAGCGCGAGCAGGGATTCCAGCCTTCCGACCATTTCGCGGGTTTGCGCCCACGGAACGAGGGCCGCGGCGAAAGCTTCCGGCGCGAACGGCCGCTGCGGATTGATCTCCAGTGCGAGCTGTTCCGCCGCGGCGAGGATGCGCGCGCCATCGATCGCGATGGGGTGGGCATGCGTCACGCGGGTGGCCGTCACCGTCGCGCGTTCCAGGGCTGCCGTGTCGGTGAAATGGAGCACCAGCGGCAGTACGCGACAGCCGGCCCCGTTGCCCAGGGAGCCACTGCCCTCATACATGCGCGCGGCGGCGTCGATATAGCCGATGCCCTCGCTGGCGACCATGCTGCCGATCTCGCGCATGATGCCGCCATAGCCGCGCCAGCGCTCCTGACGATAGTAATCCTGCAGCCGGTTGCCGAGAATCTGCGGTTCGACATCGCCGAACTCGATCAGGGTTTCGGCAACGGCGATCATGGTGAGGGTGTTTTCGGTATGGCGCAGCACCGGCTCGGTCTCCGCATGACGCAGAAGGTCCGTGCGGTCGCCGCCGCGAAAGGCCAGTTCGCCCAGCGCATCGCCAAGCGCGCATCCGTACATCGCGCCCAGCGCGCAGGCGTGCAGGGTGCCGGCGCTCATGGGCCCATTAGACAGAGAAGTATCTCCATGTTCAAGCCGTGCGGCCACGCATGCTTACGCTGATCTGGCTCCTTGGATCCGGGGTTCTCCTCTACGGTGTCGCGGCGGCAATCTTCTGGCTGCGCCAGCCGCAGCTGCTCTATCGCCCGCTGCAGCGAGCGGCGACGGCGGGCCATGATCATGACCTTGGTTACGGCGCGAGTGAGGATGTATGGCTGCGCGCCGGCGATGGGGTCCGGCTTCATGGTCTTTATTTCGATCACCCGGACCCGGCTGGCACCGTACTGTTCTGTCACGGCAATACTTCCGACGTTTCCCGCTGCCGGGGCATCGCCGCGATGTATTTGCGCCTCGGTTATGCCGTGCTCCTGTTCGACTATCGCGGCTATGGGCGCAGCGAAGGCACGCCCACGGAAGCGGGGACATATCTCGATGTCACCGCAGCCTGGGAGTATCTGCTGCGCGAACGTGGTCTCGTTCCCGGGGATATCGTGGTGGCGGGGCGTTCGCTCGGATCGGCGATTGCCGTCTGGTTGGCTGCGTGGAGCCGGCCGCGCGCCCTGGTGCTGGAATCCGCCTTCACCTCATTGCCGGACATTTCGGCACGGCGTTACCGCTGGCTGCCGGCGCGGCTCCTGACGCGCTTTCGATATGCGGTTGCCGAGCATGTCGTCCGCCTGCGCTGTCCGCTGCTCATCGTGCACAGCCGTGAGGACGAACTGGTTCCGTTTTCTCACGCGCAACGTCTCCACGCCCTGGCGCCCGACCCGAAGGAACTGCTGGCGATCGCGGGGCCTCACCGCGACGAATTCCGCGCCGATTGCAGGCAGTACGAGGACGGCATCGCCGCTTTCCTCGACCGCCATCGACAGGGGCTCAGCGCGCAGCGGAGGCGAGATACCGATCCTTGAGTTCGATGTAGTGCTGCGCCGAGGCTTCCAGCCAGGCAAGTTCGGCCTCGGTGAGCCGTCGAATCTGGCGTGCGGGTGCGCCGAGATACAGAAACCCGCTTTCCAGTACCTTTCCCGGCGGCACCAGCGTTCCGGCGCCGATCACGGTCCGGGTGCGCACCAGCGCCCCGTCCATCACCGTCGCGCCCATTCCCACCAGGACCAGATCCTCGATGGTGCAGGCGTGCAGAATGACCCCGTGACCCACCGTCACCCGGGCGCCGATGTTGAGGGAAAAGCCGTCGGGATGAGCCTCATTGGCCTGGGTGACGTGCAGTGTGGCGCCATCCTGGATGTTGGTGCCCGGTCCGATGGTGATGGTATGAACGTCGCCCCGCGCCACAGCCATGGGCCAGATCGAGGCGTCGTCGCCGATCGTCACTCTGCCGATGACCGCAGCGCACGGATCGACGTAGACGCGCGCGCCGAGGATCGGCGTGCTGTCTTCGAAAGCCCTGATACTCATTCCGCTATGCTCCTCGAATGCCGGTTCTCCGGAATCGCCGGAGAACGGTAAATTTGGCACCATTCATATAGTTCTATTGAAAACAATCGAGCATTCAATGGCTGTTGGGTGCCGGATGCCGACCGCTGTCCGCGCCGCGATTCGCGCAGTGTGGTCCGCTCGTCCCTGAAAATTTTCCTTGCGTCTTTCTCCCGTTGCGGGAAAATCCGTATCAGAGGCCGGCAGAGAGGCGGATCCCTAAGGAACCGTCCGGAACACCGGCCAAATGATTGAGGCCGAGCCCCGTCAGCGGCATGATGCAACATTCTCGACCCGAAGGTAATCCCCTGCTCGATTTTTCCGGGCTGCCCCGCTTCTCCCTGGTTCGCCCGGAGCACGTCCTGCCGGCCATCGAATGGCTGCTGGCGGACAATCGTGCCCGCATCGCCGAGCTGCTGGAAAGTGGGCGTCATGACTGGGATGGGCTGGTGCAGCCGCTGGAGGATCTCGGCCACCGCCTGGCGCGCGCCTGGTCGCCGGTCGCCCACCTCAACGCCGTAGTCAATACGCGCGAGCTGCGTGACGCCTATAACGCCTGCCTGCCCGTGCTCAGCGCCTATATGACCGAGCTCGGACAGAGCGAGCCCCTGTACCGGGCCTGGCGTGCGCTCCGGGATGGCGATGGCTTCGACCGTCTCTCCGCGCCCCAGCGCAAGCTGATCGACAACGCGCTGCGCGACTTTCGCCTGTCGGGGATCGAACTCGACGAGACGGCCCGGGCCCGTTACCGCGATATCGTTGCCGAGCTCGCTCTCCTCACCTCGCGCTTCGAGCAGAACCTGCTCGATGCCACCAATGCCTGGACGCGCGCGATCACTGATCCGGCGCGACTGTCCGGCCTGCCTGAATCGGTGCGGGGCATGGCGGCACAGGCTGCCGCGCAGCGGGGTGCCGAAGGCTGGATGTTCACGCTCGAGTTTCCTTCCTATCTCGCGGTGATGACTCACGCGGATGATCGCGAACTGCGCCGCGAGGTATATGCGGCCTACGTCACCCGCGCTTCCGATGAGGGGCCGCACGCCAGCCGCTGGGACAATGGCCCCCTGATGGAGCGCATCCTGGCGCTGCGTCACGAACAGGCCACGCTGCTTGGCTTCAGCAACTACGCCGAACGTTCGCTGGCGACCAAGATGGCCACCGCGCCGGACCAGGTCCTCGGTTTCCTCGGTGACCTGGCGCGGCGTTCGCTGTCGCGGGCGCAACGGGAGCTCGCGGAACTCGAAGCCTATGCCCGCGAGCACCATGGCATCGAGCGGGTAGATGCCTGGGATCTGACCTATTACGCCGAGAAGCTGCGCCAGCACACCTACGACATCTCGCAGGAACAGCTGCGCGCCTGGTTTCCCGAATCGCGGGTCCTGGCCGGCATGTTCGAGATCGTGCGCCGCCTGTACAGCATCACCGTCCGCAGTCGCGCGGATGTGGATACCTGGCATCCGGACGTGCGCTTCTTCGAGATCATCGATGAGCAGGGGACGCTGCGCGGCCAGTTCTATCTGGACCTGTTCGCGCGATCGAGCAAGCGAGGCGGCGCCTGGATGGACGAATGCATTCTCCGCCGGCGGTCACCGGCCGGGAATGATGTTCCCGTCGCCTATCTGGTGTGCAATTTCTCGCCGCCGCTGGGGGACGGTCCCGCGCTGCTCACCCATGATGAGGTGCTGACGCTGTTCCATGAGTTCGGGCACGGACTGCATCACATGCTCACGCGCATGGATCATCCAAGTGTCGCCGGCATTCAGGGTGTGCCCTGGGATGCGGTCGAACTGCCCAGCCAGTTCATGGAGAACTGGTGCTGGCAGCGCGAAGCGATGGCGCTCATTTCGGGACACTATCAGACCGGAGAGAAGCTGCCGGCGGAAATGTTCGACCGGCTGCTCGCCGCGCGCAACTTCCAGGCGGGAATGAAGATGCTGCGCCAGATCGAATTCGCGCTGTTCGATTTCCGGCTCCATCTGGAATACGATCCGCAGCGCAGTGGCCGGATCTATGAGCTGCTCGATGAGGTGCGCCGCCAGGTGGCCGTGGTGCACCCGCCATCGTTCAACCGCTTCCCGCACAGCTTCTCTCACATCTTCGCGGGCGGCTATGCCGCGGGATACTACAGTTACAAATGGGCCGAAGTGCTGTCGAGTGACGCTTTCTCGCTGTTCGAGGAGAAGGGGTTGTTCGACGCCGAAACCGGCCGGCGCTTCCTCGCCACCATCCTCGAGCAGGGCGGCTCGCGCGAGCCGATGGAGCTGTTCATCGAATTCCGCGGGCGCGAACCGCAGATCGACGCGCTGCTGCGGCACAGCGGCATCCTCGATACATCGGAGGTCTGAAAAAAAGGGTCTGACCCCTGGGGGTCAGACCCTTTGGCCTCAGCGACGGACGTAGATCGCCTTGCCCGAGTGGTCGAACTCCAGGGCTTTTTCCTGCATTCCGCGCTCGAGCGCTTCCTGCTCGGCGAGGCCGTGCTTTTCCGCGTAATCACGCACTTCCTGCGTGATCTTCATCGAACAGAACTGCGGGCCGCACATGGAGCAGAAGTGGGCGACCTTGTGGCCTTCCTTGGGCAGCGTTTCGTCGTGGTACTCGCGGGCGCGTTCCGGGTCCAGGCCGAGATTGAACTGGTCTTCCCAGCGGAATTCGAAGCGTGCCTTCGACAGCGCGTTGTCCCGAATCTGCGCTCCGGGATGACCCTTGGCCAGGTCGGCGGCGTGCGCGGCGATCTTGTAGGTGATGATGCCCTCACGCACGTCCTCGCGATCGGGCAGGCCGAGATGTTCCTTCGGCGTCACGTAACACAGCATCGCCGTGCCGTACCAGCCGATCATGGCGGCGCCGATGGCGGAGGTGATGTGGTCGTAGCCGGGTGCGATGTCGGTGGTGAGCGGGCCCAGCGTATAGAAGGGCGCCTCGCCGCACTCGCGCAGCTGCTTGTCCATGTTCTCCTTGATCATGTGCATCGGCACATGGCCCGGACCTTCGATCATGGTCTGCACATCGTGATTCCAGGCGATGCGCGTCAGTTCGCCGAGCGTCTCCAGCTCGCCGAATTGCGCGGCGTCGTTGGCATCGGCGATCGATCCCGGGCGCAGCCCGTCTCCGAGCGAGAAGGAGACGTCGTAGGCCTTCATGATCTCGCAGATTTCCTCGAAATGGGTGTAGAGGAAGTTCTCGCGATGATGCGCCAGGCACCATTTTGCCATGATCGATCCGCCGCGCGACACGATGCCCGTGACGCGCTTCGCAGTCAGCGGAATGTAGGCGAGCCGCACGCCGGCGTGGATGGTGAAGTAGTCCACGCCCTGTTCGGCCTGCTCGATCAGCGTGTCGCGGAAGATCTCCCAGGTGAGTTCCTCGGCCTTGCCGTCCACCTTTTCGAGCGCCTGGTAGATCGGCACGGTGCCGATCGGGACCGGCGAGTTGCGAATGATCCACTCGCGCGTCTCGTGGATGTTCTTGCCGGTCGACAGATCCATGACCGTGTCCGCGCCCCAGCGGATGCCCCACACCAGCTTCTCCACTTCCTCGGCGATCGAGGAGGTGACCGCCGAGTTGCCGATGTTGGCGTTGATCTTCACCAGGAAGTTGCGGCCGATGATCATCGGCTCGATTTCGGGATGATTGATGTTGGCCGGAATGATCGCCCGTCCACGCGCCACCTCTTCGCGCACGAACTCGGGCGTGATCTCGTGCGGCGTGGCTGCTCCGAAAGATTCGCCCGGGTGCTGGCGCAGCAGTCCGGAATCGCGCAGCCGCTCATGCGCCAGGGCCCGGCGCATGTTTTCACGTATCGCGACGAATTCCATTTCCGGCGTGATGATGCCGCGTCGCGCATAGTGCATCTGCGTCACATTGGCGCCGTCGCGCGCCCGGCGCGGCAGGCGCCGTTGCGGGAAGCTCATGCCGTCGGCGCGTTGCGCCGCCGCGCGCTGGCGGCCGTAGTCGGAGCTGAGGCCGGAAAGCCGCGCGGTATCGCCACGATCGTCTATCCATGCCGCGCGCAGTTCCGGAAGGCCGGACAGCAGGTCGAGACGCGCATCCGGATCGGTGTACGGCCCGGAGGTATCGTAGAGACGGAGCGGCTCGTTCACCTCGATGCCATTCGCGCCATGGGTCGCGCTCAGAGCGACCTCGCGCATCGGAACCCGCAGATCCGACCGGCTTCCTTCTACATGGATCTTGCGTGAATTCGGATATGGGCGGGCGATCGATTCATCCAGTCGCGGCGGGGCATCGTGCTTGTGTTCGGGAGCGCTCATGTCGGAATTCTCAAAATAGGTCTGGGCCGGGATCGGTCCGGAGGACTGAGGGTGCGATAATCCAATGAATCTAAGCGAAATCCCACGCTCAGGCAAGCTGGAGTGTCCTTGCCATGGAATGGCAAAACGAATAACCTTTCCATTCGGCCATCCCCGTACGTAAGCGGAGTGCAGCGTGGAAGACGCACGTTTCAACATGATCGAGCAACAGATCCGTACCTGGGACGTGCTCGATCAGCAGGTCCTCGATCTGATCGCCGAAGTACGCCGCATCGACTTCGTTCCGGAGAAGTATCGCGGCCTCGCCTATGCCGATCACGCCATTCCGATCGGCCATGGCCAGAAGATGATGCATCCGGTCGTGGAAGGCAGGCTGCTGCAGGCGCTTTCGCTCCATCCGATGGACGCGGTACTCGAGGTCGGTACCGGCACCGGCTATCTGACGGCCTTGTTGGCGAAGGCTGCGCGCCAAGTCTATAGTGTGGATATCTTTCCCGACTTTCGTGACGCTGCCGAGGAGCGCCTGGCACTCTATGGCATCCACAACGTCACTCTGGAAGTCGGTGACGCGGCGCAGGGCTGGGATCGTCACGGCCTCTACGACGCCATCGTGATCGGAGGCTCGCTGCCGGAACTGCCCGACTCGTTCCTCGGCTCGATGAACCGCGGCGGACGCCTGTTCGTGGTGCTTGGTCAGCCGCCGGTCATGGAGGCGGTGCTGGTGCGCCGTCTCGGCGACGAGCAATGGAGCAGGGAAATCCTGTTCGAGACCGAGCTGCCGCCGCTGATCAATGCCCAGGCGCGTCCACGCTTCATTTTCTGATCGATCATCAACGACAAGGGCTCATGAAGAGCATGCACAAGGTACTTGCGGGAGCGGTCCTGGCTTCGGCGCTGGCATGGAGCGGCAGCGCGCTGAGCACCGATCTGATCCAGGTCCATCGCCTGGCCCTCGATAACGATCCGCAGCTGCGGGCGGCGGAAGCGCAGCGCCTCGCCCAGAGCGAGTTTCGTCCCCAGGCGCGAGCGTCGCTGCTGCCCTTCGTCACCTTCGATGCCAGCTATAACCGCATCCACGAGGAAGTCAACACCGCCAACATCGGCAGGGTCGGAACCTCGGACTATTCCGTTACCGATCTCAGCCTGTCGCTGGTGCAGCCGCTCTTCCGCCGCGACTATTTCGTGCAGCTGAAGCAGGCCGATTCCGTGCTCGCGCTGGCCGATGCGCAGTATTCCGTCGCTCATCAGGATCTGATGATCCGCGCCGCGCAGGCCTATTTCGGCGTTCTCGCCGCGCGGGACGCGTTGTTCCTGGCCAGAGCCGAAAAGGACTCCGTCGGTCGTCAGCTCGAGCAGGCCCGGCAGCGCTTCGATGTCGGTCTGATCGCCATCACCGATGTGCACGTTGCTCAGGCCGCCTACGATCTGGCGACCGCGGCCGAGATCGAGGCTGCCAACCAGCTGCAGAGCGCGAACGAGGCGCTGTACGAGCTGACCGGCGAGCATGTGGACGACATCAGGCCGCTGCAGGCCGAGATCCCGCTGGTTTCCCCCGCCCCGGCGGACGTGGAGCGCTGGGTGCAGGCGGCCATGGACCAGAATTTCACGCTGCTCGCGGCACGCTTCAACGCAGAGATCGCCGAGCGTAACGTGTCGCTGCAGCGCGCCGGCCATTATCCCACGCTCGACCTGGTCGCCAGCATGGGGAAGACCGATAGCAGATCCGACCTGGCGCCGCGAGATAGCGAGGATGCGGTCATCGGTCTGCAGTTGTCCGTCCCTCTGTTCCAGGGCGGCGCCGTGCGCTCACGCACACGACAGGCGAACTACGAACTGGCGCAGGCGCGTGAACAGGTGGAACAGCAGCGGCGCAGCACCCTGCGCGCCACGCGCGACGCCTACAACGCGGTCATCGCCGCCATCAATCGCGTCAACGCCCTGGCCCAGGCCCGCGTTTCCGCGCGCAGTGCCCTCGAGGCGACCGAGGCGGGCATGGAAGTCGGCACGCAGACCGCGGTGGATGTCGTCACCACGCGCACGGAACTGTTCCGCGCCGAGAACGACTACGCCGCGGCGCGCTATGACTACCTGCTGAATATCCTGCGCCTGAGACTGGCTGAAGGCTCGCTGTCGATCACCGACCTGCGGCTTATCAATCGGTGGTTGCAGTAGAACGGTCAAAAGTGAAAAGTTGAAAGAAAAAAGGAGGGAAACGGCATCATCCTCTCCGTCCTTGGCTTCAATTCTTCACTTCCCACCGTCCTGCTGGCGCAGGCAGACATGACGGCGGGGGTGAGGAAAGAACCTGTTCCTGCCTCCGCAGAATGAGAGATCGTGTACGGGGGGGCAGACCCCATTCACCACCGGCAGCATTGGAAATTCAGCGACTTGGGGAATGGGGTCTGACCCCGGCTTCCGGCTGTTCACTTTTCACTTTCTTTATTATTCCGCTCGTCGATCGATTGGGCAGGTAATCCAGTATCACGATCTGGCCGCCCCCTTCGCGGACGCACTCACCGCCCGCGATATCTTCCGGGCGGTAGTCTCCACCTTTCACCAGGATGTCGGGCTGGACACGGCAGATGAGCCTTTCCGGCGTATCTTCTGAGAAGGGAACGACCCAGTCGACGGCCCGCAGGGCGGCAAGCAGTTGCATGCGATCAGCCAGCGTCACCACTGGCCGCTCCGGACCCTTCAGGCGCGTGACGGATGCGTCATCATTGACGGCGACGATCAGGCGATCGCCGAGCGCGCGGGCCTGCTCCAGATAGCCGGCATGACCGGCATGCAGAATGTCGAAACAGCCATTGGTCATCACGATCCGTTCGCCGCGCGCGCGCGCGGCGGCGACGCGCTTCATCAGCTCATCCTCGTCGGTCACTCCCGAGTCGAGGCGCTCGTGCTCGTGCATGACCAGCAGCAGCTCATCGACGCTGGCGGTGGCTGCTCCCAGTTTGCCGACCACGATGCCCGCGGCCATGTTGGCGAGGGCGGTGGCCTGCTCCAGGCCGGCGCCACTCGCCAGCGCCGCCGCGAGGACCGCGATGACGGTATCGCCGGCGCCGGTGACGTCATAGACCTCCCGCGCCCGCGCCGGAAGATGCAGCGGCTCGTGGTCGCCGCGGATCAGCGTCATGCCGCGACCGCTGCGGGTGATGAGCAGCGCCTCGAGTTCGAGGTCCGCGCGCAGGCGTTCACCCCTTTCGCACAGCTCCGCATCGCTGTGGCAGAGGCCGACTACATCCTCGAACTCCGACTGGTTGGGCGTGATCAGGGAGGCGCCGCGGTAGCGGGTGAAGTCGCGGCCCTTGGGATCGATCAGGACCGGTTTGCCCAATCCGCGGGCGATCCCGATCAGCTCGCCGATCCGATCCAGCGTGCCCTTGCCGTAATCGGAGAGGATAACGGCGTCGGCCTCGGCCGCGAGATCGGCGAAATCACGGCGGAAGGCACCGGTATCGGTGCTGGCGAAATCCTGTTCGAAATCCAGGCGCAGCAGCTGCTGATGACGGCTCAGCACGCGCAGCTTGGTGATCGTGGTGCGCCCGGGGATGCGGGTGATGTGACATTCGATGCCTGCCTGTGCGAGCCGGCGTTCGAGCGTTGCCGCGGCCTCATCCTCTCCGGCGAGCCCGGCGAGAACGGCGCGCCCGTTCAGGGCGGCGATGTTGAGCGCGACGTTGCCGGCGCCGCCGGCCCGTTCCTCTGTGTCCGCCACCGCAACCACGGGCACCGGAGCCTCCGGTGAAATGCGTGCCGTATCGCCGTGCCAGTAGCGATCCAGCATGATGTCGCCGGCGACCAGTACCCGGCCCAGCGCGAAATCCGGTAGTTCTATCCTCATCCGCCGCTCCGCAGCAAGGAAAAAAAGTTCGCTCCGGATGATATCACGGCGATGCCGACGGCCATCATGGAAGTGCGCGCGGATGCGCCGCCGCGAGCTTCCCGCGCCCGCCATGTGTCATCGTGATACCCTATTCCGCCGATGCTCCGCCGCAGCAGCATCCTCGTTGCCGGCGCGGCGATCGGTGCGCGTATGGTACGGAATGGATTGCCCATGAACACGACGCAGCGGGATCGTCCCGAAGCGAATATGGCCGACAGCCGCAGGCTCTACATGCGCCTGCTCGCCTGCGTGCGCCCCTACTGGAAGCTGTTCGCGGTGGCTCTCGCCGGCATGGTGGTCACCGGGCTCAGCGAGCCCGCCATGCCGGCGCTGATCAAGCCGTTGCTCGACAACACCTTCGTCGATAAGGATCCAGACTGGATCCGCCTCATGCCGTTGCTGCTCATCGGCCTGTTCGTGGTGCGCGGCATCGGCCAGTATGCCGCGACGGTCGCGCTGGCCTGGGTGGCCAACAAGGTGGTTTTCGATCTGCGTGAGCGCATGTACGCCAAGGTCATCGAGTTGCCAGCCTCATACCACGCCGGGCGCAACGCCGGCGAGCTGATTTCCAAGCTCAGCTACGATGTCACCCAGGTGACGAATGCCGCCACCAATGCCTTGCTGGTCGCGGTGCGCGATGGCCTCGCTGTCATCGGTCTGCTTGGCTGGATGCTCTGGCTGGACTGGCAGCTCGCCCTCGCTTTCCTGCTGATCGCCCCGGTGGTGGCGCTGGTGGTGCGCCTGGTGGCGCGGCGCCTGCGGCGGATGAGTCTGCACCTGCAGCAGTCGATGGGCAACATGACGCACGTGCTCGACGAGACGATCCGCGGCCGGCGCATGATCAAGGTCTATGGCGGTCAGGAGCGTCAGCGGCTGGCGTTTCGCGACGTCGCCAACTGGATCCGCTCCTACAGCATGAAGATCATCACCACCTCGGCGGCGAGCGTGCCGGTGGTGCAGCTCATACTTGTCTCCGCGCTGGCAGGTGTCATCTACGTCACCGCCAACACCGACATGACGGTGGGCAGCTTCGTCTCCTTCTTCGGCGCGGCGGCCATGCTGCTGTCGCCGATCAAGCGTCTCACCGCGCTCAACGAGCAGATCCAGCGCGGATTGGCGGCGGCGCAGAGCATCTTCGAACTGGTCGACCAGCCCTCTGAGCCGGACACCGGCACGCGGGCGGTAGGCCGTCTTCGCGGGGAGATCGAGTTCCAGCGCATCACGCTGCGTTACGAGGAGGCTGCCGAGCCGGTGCTTCACGATGTCTCGCTGCGCGTCGCTGCGGGCGAAACGGTCGCATTGGTGGGCGCTTCCGGCGCTGGGAAATCCTCGCTGGTGAATCTGATCCCGCGCTTCTACCTTCCGAGCGAAGGCCGCATTCTGATCGACGGCATCGACATCGGCGACATGCGCCTGACGGATCTGCGCGCCAATATCGCGCTGGTATCCCAGGATGTGGTTCTGTTCAATGATAGCGTGGCTGCCAATATCGCCTATGGTGCCCGCGCCTCGGCGACGCGCGCGCAGATCGAGGAGGCAGCGCGGGCCGCGCATGTGATGGAGTTCGCCGAGCAGCTTTCCGAGGGCCTTGATACCCCCGTCGGCGACGATGGCGTGCGGCTTTCGGGTGGTCAGCGGCAGCGGCTGGCGATCGCCCGCGCACTGCTCAAGGATGCCCCCATCCTGATCATGGACGAGGCGACTTCAGCGCTCGATTCAACGACCGAGCGCCAGGTCCAGACCGCGCTTGAAAACGCGCGCCGCGGCCGCACCACGCTGATCATCGCCCACCGCCTGTCGACGGTGGAGAGTGCGGACCGTATCGTGGTGATGGACCAGGGCCGCATCGTGGAATCCGGCACTCACGCCGAACTGCTCAGCGCCGGCGGCGCCTATGCCCGGCTGTACCGCGCACAGTTCGCCGAACCCTGAGGGGTCAGACCCCATTGCCCCGCTACAGCCGGGGTCAGACCCCGCCGTCCAGGGTCGTTGGCTTTCAATTGCCGCTGGTGGTGGGCGGGGTCTGACCCCTTGTTTGAGCTTGGAGAGGGCCTCCCTCCAGGAAGTCGAGCGGGTCGCAATGCGGAGGGCGCTCGCCGTCGCCTTCGATCCAGATGCGATGCCAGAGCGCGAACATGAGCAGCGTTCCAAGCCTTGTCGTCACCTGTTTCCCCTGACGCTTCATCGTCGCTAGTTCACGCACCGTCTCCGGCTGAAACCAGTAGTGCAGGGCTGATGTGCCGGACAGCACCTGCTCGAATCGATCCAGGGTCTCGCCGCTCAGCCACGCGGCGAGCGGTACCGATGGCAGCGGTGCGGGAATCGCGAAGTCCGGCGACAGGGATTCCTTCAGTCGCCGCCGCAGGTAGCCGCCTCCGCGTGGGGACTTGAGCCGATCCGGCAGGGACAGTCCGAAGTCGATCATGCGTGCATCGAGCCACGGGGCGCGGGTCCGCACGCCATGCGCCATGGCGGCGCGATCGATGATGGCGAGCGTGCGCCCCGGTGCGCGCAGTTCGATGTCGATTGCCTGCAGCCGGGTGATTTCCGCCGAGTCCTGCTGGCGTGGCGCCCATGCTCTGGCCCACGGCTCGCGCCAGTCGACCGCGGCGCGATGCAGCGTCGGCCCGAAAAGCTGACGCTCCTGGCCATGGAATGCCCCGGGGCCGGGCAGGCCACCACTTTCCGGATGGAGCATCCGATCCATCCAGCGGTGCAGGCGGGGCCGATGATAGCGCGCGGCGCCGCCCAGGGTTTCGGCCGCGCCATCGGCGCAGAGCAGCCATTCATCGTGCGCCGCCGCGGCTTCGGCAAGCGCCAGATGAGCCGGCAGGCGCGGGTCCCAGATCGGTTCCTCGCATGCCCAGGCGGCCTCCGGCAGGCGCCAGATCAGGCTTGCCGCATCGACCAGCAGCTGTTCGCAGGCAGCAGGCCAGCCGGCGGACTTGCCCTGATCCTGTCCCGCCTGAGCGGACAGCGTGTTCTTTTCCCTGACGATCCAGGCGCGGCGTGGCGCTGCCTCTTCCCCGGCGAGCGCGAGCAACAGCGCCGACGACGGACCATCGACCAGCAGTCCGTAAGGGCGGGTGTCATTCACGATCCGGCGGACAAGCGTTTCGCATTCCTGGGTGGAGTCGGCTTCGCCGACGCGGCGCGCTTGCGAAGAGAGCGTCGGCCGCGCCGCGCCGCGCATCACCGTGCCGTGGACATCGAAGGTCATCGCCGTTCCTGGCGCGACCTGCTCCACGCCCGCGAACAGCGTGAGATTTCCTGCCACGAAGCCGGCCTGCAGGAAGCGGGCGAGCGCGCGCGGCTCGATCGCGGCACCGCCGAGCGCCGGCAGCAAGCCCCGGGCTTGCGATGCGAAGGCGAGTCCATAGGGCGTTCGCGCGAAACACAGGGGGCGCGCGCCGGGTCGATCGCGCGCGAGCAGCAGAGTGCCCGCTTCGCGATCCCACAGCGCGAGAGCGAAATCGCCTTCGAGCAGATGAACGAAATCGGCGCCGTGAAGGCGGAAAGCCGTGAGGGCAAGGTCCCAGTCCTGCCCTTCCGGTCCGGGATCCCGCTCTTCGTGATATCCGGCCAGGCTTTTGCGCAGCTCCGCGCCATTGAGCAGCGAACCGTCGGCGACGAGCGCCAGACGGCCATCTTCCGAGCGCAGCGGAAAGCAAATTTGCGCCGCAGCGCGATCACTGGTCTGCGCCAGCGCGGCCCGTTCATCGATCCACGGGGCAGCGTCGGTCCCGCCGCGCGTGGCGAGACGACGCATCATGGCCGCGATCAGTGCCCGGTCGGGCCTGGACTCGGCGAGGATTCCTGCAATGCCGCTCATGGACGGCAATCGTGCTATGCTTTTCACCCTCGAATCAAGGCGAATTCTTGGAGTGCGACATGATTGTGGTCACCGGCGGCGCGGGGTTCATCGGCAGCAACCTGGTCCACGCCCTGAACACCGAGGGTCATGATCGCATCATCGTCGTTGATGATCTCACCGACGGCACCAAGTTCCGCAATCTCGCCGATTGCGCCATTGCCGATTATCTCGACAAGGACGATTTCCTCGCCCGGGTGAAGGCGGGAACCGCGCCTGTCCCGCGCGCCGTGTTCCATCTTGGCGCCTGTTCCGCCACCACGGAGTGGAACGGCCGCTTCATGATGGAAACCAACTACGAATACTCCAAGGTGCTGCTGCACTGGTGCCTGGAGCATCGCGTTCCCTTCCTCTACGCATCATCCGCATCGGTGTACGGCAACGGTCCGCATTTCCGGGAAGCACCCGAATGCGAGCGCCCGCTCAATGTCTATGCCTATTCGAAGTTCCTCTTCGATATGTACGTGCGCCGTCTGCTGCCCGGCGCGGGCAGTCAGATCGCGGGCTTCCGTTACTTCAATGTCTATGGTCCGCGCGAAGACCACAAAGGCTCGATGGCCAGCGTGGCCTTCCACTTCGATCGCCAGCTGCGCGAAACCGGTTGCGTGCGGCTGTTCGAGGGTTCGGACGGCTACGGCAATGGCGAGCAGCGCCGTGATTTCATCCATGTTGCGGACGCGGTGGCGGTGAATCTGTGGTTCTGGAAGCGCGGCGCGGCTTCAGGTATCTACAATCTGGGCACTGGACGCAGCCAGACTTTCAATGATGTGGCGCGAGCGGTCGTCGGCTGGCACGGTCGCGGCGACATCGAATACATTCCCTTTCCCGAGCATTTGCGCGGGCGCTACCAGAGTTTCACCGAGGCCGACATGAGCGCAGTGCGCGCGGTCGGCTACGAGGCGCCGTTCCGCAGCGTGGAACAGGGCGTTGCCGAATACATGCAATGGCTGGCAGCGAGCCGATGATTGCGGTGTTCCGCCGGCGGATGCGCGTCGCGTCCAGAGTTCCCAGCTCCGCCTGAGGCCCTATGTCGAAGATCCTCGTGGTGGGTCCGGCCTGGATCGGCGACATGGTGATGGCGCAGAGCCTGTACATGGATCTGCGCAGGCGTGATCCGGAGGCCATCATCGACGTGCTCGCGCCGGGCTGGTCCGCGCCGGTGCTGGCGCGCATGCCGGAAGTGCGCCGCATTGTAGAGATGCCCCTCGGCCACGGTCAGTTCGGACTCAAGGCACGCTTTCGCCTGGGGAGATCGCTGTCTCGTGAAGGCTACGATCGCGCCATCGTGCTGCCGCGCTCGCTCAAGTCGGCGCTGGTCCCATGGTTCGCGCATATTGCGCGGCGCACGGGTTTTCGCGGTGAGCATCGATATGGCCTGCTGAACGATATTCGCCCCCTGGACCGTGAAGGCATGCCGCTCATGGTGCAGCGCTATCTGGCGCTCGGCGCCGACGCTGGTGCGCCGCCGCCGCAGCGTGGCGACATTCCCTATCCTCGTCTGCGCATTGACCCGGACAATCAGCGGCGCCGGCTCGACGAGTTTGGACTCGATGTGGAGCGTCCCGTGGTCGCTTTCATGCCCGCTGCGGAATATGGCCCTGCCAAGCGCTGGCCGCCCGAGAGTTTCGCCGCGCTGGCGCGGGCGCTGGACGAACGCGGCATGCAGGTGTGGCTATTCGGTTCGGGCAAGGATCGAGCGATCTGCGAACGCATCGTCGAGCTCGCGGCTGGCGCACATGTCATCGACCTGGCCGGCCGCACGGGGCTGGAGGACGCCATTGATCTGATCGCGCTCGCCGACTGGGCGGTGAGCAACGACTCCGGACTCATGCATGTCGCCGCCGCGACCGGCAGGCGTCTGGTGGCGATCTATGGTTCATCGACGCCGCAATACACGCCGCCGCTGACCGACCTGGCGGAAATCATCTGGCTGCGCCTGCCGTGCAGCCCGTGCTTCGAACGCGAGTGCCCGCTCGGGCACTATGACTGTCTGCGCCTTCTCCGGGTCGAAGAGGTGCTCGCCCGCATGGACGCGCAATCGCCGCCCGGCCTCAGGCCAGAAAGCGCGCGCTGATTTCGCCGGCGGCAGTGTCGATGTCGACGCGGGACATGTCCTCCTCGTCCGCATCCGGCGGTGGGCAGAAGGCGAGGCGGTGCTCGGGACGATTCATGGTTTGCCAGCGCAGCGAGGTCGCCGAGCGCCGGCGCGGATAGAAAGCAGCGGTCGGCAGATCGAGCGCGCCGGCGATGTGAAGCGGGCCGGTCGAGCCGCCGACGAAAAGCGCGCCGCACGCCAGATGCAGGGCGAATCGCTGCAACCCCCCGGATGATATATAGACGGTGTGCGGGTGATTGCCGAGGCCGGAGGCCACGCTGCGCGCGTGCGCTTCTTCTCCCGGCCCGGCGCTGATCACCAGGTGATGGCCGCCCGGCGAGCGCAGTCCGCGAGCCAGCGCGGCATACTGCGCCGCGGACAGGTTCCGCGCGGAGCCGCCGCTTCCGGGATGCAGGAATACCAGCGGCACTCCGGGCGCGATCCCGTGCTCGCCGCGGAAGGACTGGTCCAGGGCGGCGACATCCGCTTCGTCGAAGCGAAGCAGCGGCGCCTTTGCCGGGGTCGGCTCGATGCCCAGTGAGCGCAGATAGTATGCCGCCAGATCCTCGTTGTAGGCGTACTCCGGTTTTTCCGAGCGCGAGCGCCGCTGCCGCAGGCGCCGGTTGGAGAACAGTTGTGCCACCTTGGTGGCAGGCGCCACACGGCAGGGAATGCGGGCCTGCCACAGTACGCGGGCGATGCGTGTCGTGGCGTACAGCACGATCGCCGCGTCGTAGCGCCGGCTGCGGATGGTGTTCATGAGTGTCGGCCCGGCATTGCGAGTCGCCGCCGGGCCCGGGTCGAGTATCACCTCGTTGATCGAGGGGCACAGCCGCGCCATGTCTTCGGTATATGCGTTCGCCAGCACATCGATGCCGCAGTCCGGCAGTCCCTGGCGCAGCATGGCCAGCGCCGGCCAGGCGAGCATTAAATCGCCCAGCTTGTCGTTGCGCACCACCAGGATGCGGCGCGGGACTCCGGCTCGGGCAGGACTCACCTTGAGGCGTCGTCCTTGCGGCGATAGTCCGCGTACGATTTTTCCTCGATGAGGTCGGACCCCACCTTGACGTTGATGCGCCGCTTGACCGCGGCCCGCTCGTCGTTGGTGATGTAGACCGAGCGCGCCAGGTGAATGAAGCCCTCGTCGAACTCGCCGGCCGATTCCTTGATGCGGATATCGTCCTCGATCTCCCACAGGGTCTCGTTTATCCGCTTCAGCTCGGCAATCTCGGCGTCAAGCTCGTGCGCCGAAAAGGGCGATGCTGCCCATGTTCGCAGCAGCACGTCCAGTTCGTGGCGAATGTTGCGAAGCTTGTCTGGGTCGGTGATGCGCTCGGACTTGATTTCGAGGATGGTGATCTTGTCGAGGAACTCCCCGACGGAGATTTCGGCAGATAGGTTCATGAATGCTTCCGTGAATGTCTGTCGGCGGTCGCCGCGTCTGCGATAATGGCGTCTATGTTACCGGAGGGGAGCGGACAAGGGCCAATGTCGGTGAATATATCGGCGATCACTCTGATGGAACTGCGGCGCGGGAATGAGTGCGTGCTCTACGATGGCAGCGCGATTCAGGCGCCCGACAGCGACTTCTTTGATCCGGAGTACTGGGCAAGCCGCCAGGCGGTGCTCGGGACGGCTTCGGGCCGCGGCCAGGTCTGCATCTTCCGCCACGGCGACGCCGAGTACGTGTTGAGACATTACCGGCGCGGCGGACTGGTGGCGCGGCTCAGCGCCGATCGCTATGTCTGGACCGGCCTTGCGCGCACCCGCGCCTGGCGCGAGTGGCATCTGCTGGCCTGGATGCATGATCGCGGGCTGGCGGTGCCGCGCCCGGTCGCGGCGCGGGTGCGTCGCCGCGGCGCTTTCTATACCGCCGATCTGGTGACGCTTCGTCTGCCGCGCGTATGGACGCTGGCCGAACTGCTGGGGCGCTTCTCCCTGCCCGAGGAGTCCTGGCGCGAAGTCGGCGCGGCGATCGCCCGGCTGCACGCCGCCGGTGTCCGCCATGCCGATCTCAACGCGCGCAACATCCTGCTTGACGATGAAGGAAAGGTGTTCCTGCTCGATTTCGACCGGGCACAGCGCATGGCCCGCCGTGGGCGCTGGCAGCAATCGAATCTCGATCGCCTGCGCCGCTCCCTCGACAAGTTCGGCGCCGAGGACATCATGTTTCGCTTCGAGGATCAGGCCTGGAATTGGCTCATGGACGGATACGTCGCGGCGCCGCATCGCGAGGAGCCGCGATTGTGAATCGGGATCAGACCCCACCTTGATGGTGCGCGAAGCGCTGGCGTTCCAGTCCGCCGGATCAGGAGCCTGCCGGCTTGCGGCAACCAGGGTCTGACCCCTCTCTCCGACCCCTCCCTCAACTTTTCACTTGAGTCCCAGCCAAGGCTCGAGTTCCGTCAGATAGCGGCCGACGATATCGCCGCGCGATTCCACGGCGGCCCGTGCGCGCAAGCCCATCTCGTTCAGGCCCTGCGGATCGGCGAGCAGCGCCGCGGCGCTGCGGACCATCCCGTCTTCATCGCTCACTTCCACCGCGGCCTGGTGCTCGAGCAGCAGGGTACGCTCCTCGGCGAAGTTCTCCATGTGCGGGCCGAAGATGGTGACCTTGCCTGCGCGCGCGGCTTCGATCACGTTCTGTCCGCCGCGCGGAACGAGCGTTCCGCCCGTCAGCACGAGCTCGGCGCCGGCGATGAAGCCTCGCAGTTCACCAAAGGTGTCCGCAAGATGGATGCCTGTCCCGCTGTCGACCGGATCTCCCGCGCTGCGCACGGCAATCACGACCGGCAGTTCGCGCAGGCGCCGCAGGATGGCTTCGCGGCGGTCCGGATGCCTCGGCACGATCACCAGCAGGTGCGTTGCGGCAAGCGCGGATTCGCTCCAGGCGCGTGCAATCCGCCATTCCTCGTCCTCGTGCGTGGACGCGGCGACGACATAGGGTCGCGCCAGCCGGATCGGCTCGGCGGCGCTGGCACCGCCCGCGAACTTGAGATTGTCGATCACGCGAATGCGCTCGGGAGGGACGCCGAGCTCGGCGAAGCCGGCGGCATCGGATGCCGAGCGCGCCAGCACCAGTTCCACATTGCTCAGCGCCCGGCGGATGATGGTCCGCATCCAGGCCGGGCGTCCCAGTGTCCGGCGGGAAAGACGTCCGTTGACGATGATCACCGGAATCGACATGCGTCGGCATTCGTCGAACAGGCGCGGCCAGATCTCGGTCTCCATGATGATCGCGCAACGCGGAGCGGCGCCCCCGAGGAAGCGCCTTGTCGGCCCGCTCAGGTCCGCGGGAAGATAGCGGTGCTCGACATCGGCGCCGAAATGCCGCTGCACCGTGGCCGCGCCGGTCGGGGTGAACGTCGTCGCCATCAGCGGCAGCGCCGGGTAGCGCTCGCGCAGCGCCGCGATCAGTGGTTGCGCTGCATTCACCTCGCCCACCGATGACATGTGGATCCACACCGGCCGATCATGCCGGTGGGGAGAGAAACCGATGCGCTCGCGAACCAGCCTCGTCCCGCCGCCACGCCGCGCCTGCCACAACGCATGTGCCGCGAGCGCCGGGGCCGCGAGCGGAGAGAGAATGCGATAGCGCCAGTCAGGGGCACGTTTTCTGGTCATTCCCTGAATCCTGTCTCGCTTCGCGTGAGCTTCGGTGGAGAGATTTCGAATTATCGTTTTTATTGAAGGAATCGTCCGGCGGATGCAAGCCGCCGCGACGAAGTACCGTCCTGACAGTGCCCGCAGGTGTCCGGACAGAGACCGCTATGATAGCATTTCCGCCATGTCCGCCGTAGCGCCGCCATCACCCGAAAGCTCAGAACCCGGCTGCGCGGCTGGAGCGTCGGCGAGCCGGTTGGCACTTCGGATGGAGGCACTCGCTGCAGTCCTGCTTTTCGCGTTTCCGCTGTTTGCGATTCCGGTCAAGAGCTGGGCTTCGAGCATCTACTATCTGCTGGCGCTCATCGCCCTGTTCGCGCTGAAGCGTCCACGGCCGCCGCTGTCGCGTGTCGAAACGATTTTCGTCGGCCTCATCCTGTTCTATCTCGCCGTCACTATCGTCGCCAACACCCTGAGCGGATGGACGCGCAGTTCAGTGGGATGGTACGAGGCGGATCTGCGCATCATGCTCGCGATTCCGATCTATCTTTATCTGCGCATCCGGACTCATCTCGTCACCTGGCTGTTGCGCGCGATTCCAATCGCAGCGCTGATCAGCGGCGCGTATGTCCTGTGGATGACGATCATGTTCGACGGGCGTGTCGAGGGGCCCTATGGACCGATCTTCGCCGGCGACATCTGCGCATTGTTCGCTGTGTTGAGTCTGGCGACCATGAGTTTCCGGCTGTATCCGCGAAGCTTCGGGATCGCGCTCCATGCCGGCGCATTTGCCGCGGGTTTGTCAGGGGCGCTGCTTTCCGGAACGAGGGGCGCCTGGCTCGCGCTCATCCTGATTCTGCCCCTGTTCTGCTGGTCCGGGCTGCGAGCCCTCCGCCCCGAACGCAGACGTTCAGTCATTCTCGGTGGCTCGGTGGCCGGCCTTGCTGTGATTTCAGCGGTGGCGCTGGTTCAGCCGCATCTGGTGAATGATCGCGTGATGGAGGCAATGCAGCAGGGCAAGCACTTCCTGTCGGCCAGGGAGAGCCCGGATCTCGCCGCGCGCAATCTCGGGTCGATCGGCACTCGGCTGGAACAGTGGCGTGCCGGCCTGCTGATCGCTGGCGAATACCCGCTATTCGGTATCGGAGTGGGCAATGTGCTTCCCGAGCTTCAGGCCCGCGTCGAGTCGGGAGAGGTTCATCCCTCGGTGTTGATTCCTAATGCAGGCACTCGGCGCGGCGTACACCTGCACAGCGGATATGTCGATGCCCTCGTGTTCAAGGGCGTCGTCGGCCTGCTCGCCTTGCTTTGCGTGCTGGGGTTTCCGCTGTGGCTCGCCATGAACCGCGAAAACCGCGGCTCTTCCGCGTCGACACTTCTCGTCGTTCACACGTTCATGGTCGCGGCCTTTGCGCTGACCGAAGATCCCTTCATCCGCAACAATTTCACCTCGATCTATCTGACCATTCTCGTCTGCTCGGTCGCGCTGCTGGCGCGTCACGCTGAAGGCCAGCGCAGGGAAACGATTCCACGATGAACAACTATCTTCACGAAGCGTGCCGCAGGCAGGGTCTTGTCATGGATCATGTCGCGGAAGTGGGTGTCTATCATCCCGAGACATCGAACGTGCTGGGCTTCATCCGCGATGGGACAAGGACGATGCTCGTTGAACCGGATCCCGATAGTCTGGCGCGGATAAGAGACTACTTTCGCGGCTACGACACGGTGAGCATCATGCCCTACGCCATCTGGGATGAGGCTGGTCATGTTTCCCTGTATCGGACCAACTCTTCGACTTTCGTTTCATCGCTCGACGCCAGTCCCGCCCTGGTCAACGATGGCTATGTGCCGGATGAGCGGGATAGTTTCAGAGCCGAGGCGCGTCTTTTCAGCGATATCGATGACGGCACGATCGATCTGCTTTCAATCGACGTGGAGGGCGCGGAGTGGTATGTGTTGAAACACATGCGTAGCCGTCCAAAAGTCATATCCCTGGAAACGCATGCAGCGGAGTATCGCAACCCGTTCATGGCGATGATCGCGCGCTGGATGCGCGAGCACGGATACCAGCGCTGGTTCGTGCACGGCAGTGATACCGTCTACATTCGGGCCGATGCGGTCACGCTTTCCCTGCCAGAGCGGCTGCGCCGCGGCATTTCCAATAATGTGGTCCTGGCGAGACACCGCTTTAAGGCGATGAAGCGACGAATCAAGTACCTGTTTCTGCTCCGTCGATCGCGGGGTCAGTCGCCCGAATAGAAGTCCCTGACCCGCTCGGAATAGCCTTCGAAGCATCGAAGAACGACCATTCGACATCCTGGTCCCGGCTGGCGCCCACGGCGGCGCGCCTGTCGGCCGCTCCCTTCGGGGAGATCATCCGCGCTTCGATCAACGTTGATACGCTCGCAGCACGGTCGAATCGTCATCCTTGGGCGTTGATGCCGCATCTGCGGGCACCGGAATCAGCAGGGGTTCGATTCGCGCAATGTGGGCTTCCTCCGAGAACATCCGGTCGGCACGTTCGCGGCCGGCGGCGGCAAGCTTCTCCCGCTCTTCCGGGTGCTCGACCAGGAACTGCAGGCGCTCTGCCAGAGACGCGGCGGAGCCCGGATCGAACAGCAAACCGCTCTCGCCGTGCTCGATGATTTCGGGCACGCCGCCGGCATTGGTGCCGATCACAGCCACGCCGCTGCGCATCGCTTCGACCAGCACCAGACCGAATGTCTCGCGTTCGCTCGCAAGTACGATGACATCGAATTCCGGCATCATTCGTTGCGGCGAAGGCACGAAGTCGGAGAACTCGATCATCTCCCGCAGTCCGCAGCGCTCGACTTCCTCTCGCAGGGAGGCAAGATAGGCGGGATCCATGGCGTAGCCGATGATGCGGGCACGCACGTCGAGGCCGCGACCGCGCAGGATGTTGACCGCCTCGAGCACCAGATGTTGGCCTTTGGCGCGCTCGATGCGGCTGAACTGCCCGATGCGCAGCGGTCCACTGGTCCGTGGCTCCGGATTTACCGTGCCTGGATCGGGAGCCGGCACGCCCAGATATACCAGTTCGAGCGCCTGCGGCCTGAGCGGCAGATAGCGGCGCGCGTCGTCCTGCATCGCCTTGCTGAGGGCGACATAGCAGTCCACCGCGCCATAGATGAAGCGATGGTAGGGATCATGCTTGCCGCGGGTAATGTGCATGTGCCGGGAATGGACCAGGCGCACGCGCCGGCGGCTCAGCCGCTTCGCCAGGGCGGCGAGCGGCAGATCCCGTGACCAGTGGATATGGACGACGTCGATACGCTCGCGCTCGAAGTACCTCGCCAGTCTCATGGCGCCGAGCAGGGGCAGCTTGCGGAACCAGACGCTGAACCTGCGCGCGGGCACGCCCCGTTCATCGAGGCGTTGGGCGAGCAATGTTCCGGGCGCAACCATCGCATGACAGTTGCGCCCGCGTTCGCGCAGCAGGGCGGACAGGTGCGCCACATACAGCTCCAGGCCGCCGTGCCCGTCCGACAGGCAGAGTTCCAGAATGCGGTTGCTGGTGACCTTGGGTCGCTGCGGCTGACCACGCACCCACAGGTCGGCATACTTCACGAAGGTAGAATGGGCGGAGAGCAGCGCCAGCAGCAGGCCGGCGCGGCCATCGAGCATGCCCAGACGGAATACATACATGCGCAGAAAGCAGCCCAGCGCGTGATACAAGCCCTGGAGCAGTGAGGCGCGGCGGCCGCGGCGCTGGCGCTGCTCCGCCCAGGCAGCGGCATACTGCGCCGACTTCGCCAGATAGTGGTGCATGTTCTCGTAGGTGTAGTGAAGCAGGTCCCCCTTGAGCCGCTCCACGCGCATGCCGACGTCAAGAACGACGCGCTCGTGCACCAGCGCGTCGTTGTAGCGCGCGCGATTGCGCGGATACAGACGCAGCACATGATCCGGATACCAGCCGCCATGATGAATGTAGCGGCCGAAACACCAGGACAGTCTCGGCAGCGTGTAGGCGCAGTAGCGATCGTCGTTGCGCAGTACGTCCTGGATCTCCGCGGCGAGCGCCGGGGTGACGCGTTCGTCGGCGTCGAGCATCAACACCCAGTCGCAGCTCGCGAGCGCCTGTGCGCGCTGACGCTGAATGCCGAAGCCCTGCCAGTCGGTTGCCGCTTCGACGCGTGCGCCATGGCGTCGTGCCCGCTCGGCGGTGTCGTCCGAGCTGCCGCCGTCGATGACGACGATTTCATCCGCCCAGCTGATGCTCTCGAGACAGTCGTCGATGTTGCTGGACTCGTTGCGTACGATCAGGCAGACGGTAAGCGAAGCCCGGTTCATGCTTCCGGTTCTCCGGCGGCGTGCAGACTCCGCAGTGCGTCGAATCGTCCGATGACGTCGTCGACCTGAATCAGTTCCATGGCCCCGGGTACCTCCACTTTCTGTCCCCAGCGCAATTCTGCCGCCGGGCGTTGCATGAATTTTCTCGCCGCCTCGTCATAGCGGTCAACCGTCCAGCGCTGGTCCGAATAGGGGCCGGACCGGCGCGGGTCGGTGCAGGCGTACAGTCCGAGGACGGGCGTGCCCACCGCGTTGGCGATGTGCACTGGACCGGAGTCTGGCGCCAGCAGTGCGTCGGCACGGGCGAGCAACGCAATGAACTGCTTGAGCGTGTCCTTGCCGACGAGATCGATTGCGGGCGCCTTCATGTTCTCGATGATGGCATTGGCGGTGCAACGCTCGAGCGCGCTTCGCCCGCCGCAAAGCACGACGCGCCAGCCTGACGCGGCGGCATGATCGCCGACGGCAGCGTAGCGTTCCGCCGACCAGTTGCGCAGCGCATGGCTGGAACAGGGCGAGATGATCAGGGACGGCTGCTTGCCGGGCAGTTGCTCTTCCGCCCACTGGTACGCTTCATCCGGTACCGGCAGGCGCCATTCCACCCGATCCTGTCGCAGGCCGAGCGGGCGCACAAAGTTTCCGAGCACATCGAGAACGTGATGACCGTCGGCCGGAATGCGTTCGCGCACGGCGAGCCCATGCCCTTCCTTGCTGCGTGCGCGGTCGTAGCCGATCCGGCGTTCCGCCCGGATGCCGCGCGCAAGTATGTTGGTGCGCAACGCGAGCTGCATGTGCAGGAGGACATCGAAGCGCCGGGATCTCAGGCTGCGCCACAACTGTCGTATGCCCTGGACCCCGGAGCGCTTGTCGTAGACGAGAAACTCGACCCCGTCCATGCCTTCGAGCAGGCGATGTTCCGGGTAGCCGATGATCCAGGTCAGGCGGGTTTCGGGCCAGCAGCGCTGCAGGGTCCGCACCACCGGCACGACGTGGGTGACGTCGCCCAGGGCGGACAGCCGGAGCAGGCAGATCGAACGGGGAGCCGCGGCCAAGTCATTCAGGCTGATGGGCGCGCTCCGTCAGCGGCGTCGACCAGCGTGTAGATGGCTCCGCAATAGGGGCAGCGCGACTTGCCTTCCTGCTCGATGGCGAGAAACACGCGCGGATGCGAATTCCATCGGCTCATGCCGGGCATGGGGCAGTGCAGTGGCAGATCCGCGCGCGTCACCCGGTATTGATGCTGCGCGTTCGGTTCGATGAGTCCTGCCTGTTCGCTCCGGATGCTGCTCATGCTGTCTTCCTCCGATGCTGTCCGCTGTCTAGATATAGGTCAGCCACTCAGGGTTCTGTTCGCGTCGGCCGTGGACCTGATCGAAATACAGGCTCTGCAGGCGTTCGGTAATCGGCCCGCGGGTACCGCTGCCGATGGCGCGACCGTCGACCACGCGGATCGGCGTCACCTCGGCCGCGGTGCCGGTGAAGAAGGCTTCGTCGGCGACGTAGACTTCATCGCGCGTGATGCGCTTCTCGCGCACCTCGATGCCGAGTTCGCCGGCGAGGCGGATGATCGTGTCGCGCGTGATGCCGTCGAGCGCCGAGGTCAGTTCGGGCGTGTACAGGCGTCCATCACGGATGATGAAGATGTTCTCGCCGCTGCCTTCGGCGACATAGCCTTCGGTGTCGAGCAGCATCGCCTCGTCGCAGCCCGAGGCCAGCGCCTCGTTCAGCGCCAGGATCGAGTTGACGTAGTTGCCGTTGGTCTTGGCCTTGCACATCGTCACGTTGACATGGTGACGCGTGTACGAGGAGGTGCGCACCCGGATGCCCTTTTCCAGGTTCTCCGCGCCCATGTAGGCGCCCCATGCCCAGGCGGCGATCACGACGTGCGTCTTCAGGTTGTCGGCGCGCAGGCCCATGCCTTCGGCGCCGAAGAAACACATCGGGCGGATGTAGCCGGACTCCAGGCCGCATTCGCGCACCACCGTGCGTATGCCTTCGTTGACCGTGTCCCGGTCCCAGGGCATCGGCATGTTGAGGATGTGCGCGGAACGGAACAGGCGGTTGGTGTGTTCCTGCAGGCGGAAGATGGCGGGGCCGCGCGCGGTGCGATAGGCGCGTATGCCTTCGAAGACGCCGAGACCGTAGTGGAGCGTGTGCGTCAGCACATGCACGCGCGCCTCTCGCCAGGGCACCAGTTTGCCATCCAGCCAGATGACGCCGTCTCGATCGTCCATTCCTGCCACGCTCATGCCGTACTCCTGAAGATTTGCCCGATGGAACCAGAGCCAGAGAGCTGTTTGCCGGGACGGAAAACACGTCTCTGGCCCCGGTGTGCGAGCCAAGGATTGTAGCCTAAAAACGGTCGCCGATTCATCGCGGTGGCGCCTTTTCGCCGGAGGAACCGATCAGCTCGCGCCATACCGAGATGACGGTTTCGCGTTCGGCGCTGAACTCGTCCGCCGGCGTCAGGGCCGGCGAGATCTCCTGCAGCGCGAGGCGGTGGACCCGGGCCCGGAGCGCGCGGTAGGCGTCGGTCATGGCCGCGGCCTCGCGTTCGCCGAGCAGGCCTGCGTCCTTCAGGGTCTCGAGCAGGCGGATGTTGTCCGTCCAGCGCAGCAGTTCGGGGCGGGTTGCCGCCCAGCGCAGCACGGCGTACTGGACGATGAACTCGATGTCGACGATGCCGCCGCGGTCCTGCTTGGGGTCGAAGCGGGTGTCGTCGCCCCGGCTGAGCTCGCGCCGCATGCGTTCCCGCATGTCCTCGATCTCGGCCGCCAGCACGGCGGCGTCGCGGGGACGTGCGAGGACCGAACGGCGTAAATCCTCGAAGCGGCGCTCCACCACGTCGTCGCCGATTGCGGCGACGACGCGGGCGCGTACCAGTGCCTGGTGCTCCCAGGTCCAGGCCTGGCTCCGCTGGTACTCCTCGAAGGCATCCAGGGAGCTGACCAGCAGGCCCGAACTGCCGCTTGGCCGCAGCCGCAGATCGACCGGGTACAGCACGCCAGCCGGCGTGTGGGCGCTCAGCATGTGGATGATGCGCTGTCCCAGGCGGATGTAGATCGGTCCGGCGGCGTTCTCGGCGGTGCCGCCATGAAGGAAGACGATGTCCAGGTCGGAGCCGTACCCGAGTTCGATGCCGCCGAGTTTGCCATAGGCGACGATGGCGAAGCCGCGATCGATCGCCTGCCGGGCGTCCCGGTTGCGAGCCACGGTGTGCGCGACCGCCAGCCGCAGCACCGCGCCGAGGCACACTTCGGCGATGTCGGTCAGATGGTCGCTGACCACCATCAGCGGCATGCTGCCCCTGATGTCGGCGGCGGCGACGCGCAGCACATTCGCCTGCTTGAACTGACGCAGCGCTTCCATCTGCTGCTCGAGGTCGTCGTCGTCGACGGCCGCCAGGCGGGCCGCGATTTCACTCTCAAGCGCCGGGCGGGCGAGCGGTCTTTCCAGGGAACCCGGATCGATCAGCTCGTCGAGCAGCAAGGGCTGTTCCCCGAGCATGCGGGCGATCCACGGGCTGGCGGCGCACAGCTCCACCATCTGCGTCAGCACCATGGGGTTGTCCGCCAGCAGGGCGAGATAGGCGGTGCGACGGGCGGTGTGCTCGATGAATTCGAGCACCCGTGGCAGAGTGGTTTCAGGCTCGGGGACCATGGCCACGGCTTCCAGCAGCATCGGCATCAGGCGGTCCATGCGGGAGCGGCCGATGGCGCTCAGCGAGCGATACAGGTAGCTGTCGCGCAGCGCGGCGAGGCGCCTCCATCCCTCGTCTCCGAACGCCGGGATGGATTGCCCGCCGGCCAGACTCACCACTTCCTCCGGAGCCTCGGCGAGTCGGGCGGGGAGTGTGGCCGCGGCGCTCCACAGCGCCGCGTAGTCAGGCCCGGACCCGCTGGCGGATCTGCGGTGCGCGGTTCCCGCGAAGATCCGGTCGAAATGCTCGCGCACCCGGCGCCGGTGCCCGGTCAGGGTGCGCTCGAAGGATTCCGCATCCTCATGACCCATGGTCCACGCCAGGCGCTGCCGCTCCGGCGCGGACTGCGGCAGCCGGTGGGTCTGGGCGTCGGCGAATATCTGCAGGCGGTTTTCGAGGCGCCGCAGATAACGGTAGGAGACCGCGAGTTCGCGGCTCGTTTCCGCCGGCAGGTGTCCGGTCTTCGCCAGCCGTTCCAGCACGACGAGAAGCCGCTGTTCGCGCAGCGCAGGCTCGCGGCCGCCGCGTATCAATTGGTATGTCTGGCCAATGAACTCGATTTCGCGAATACCACCAGGGCCGCGCTTGATGTCGTCCTCCATATCGCGCCGCGCCGCCTCGCGGTCGATCATCGTCTTCATCTCGCGCAGGGAGTCGAACACGCCGTAGTCGAGATACTTGCGATAGACGAACGGTCGCAGCAGGCCGAGCAGGTCGGCGCCGGTCGCGCGGTCGCCGCCGACCGGGCGCGCCTTGATCATCGCGTAGCGTTCCCACTCGCGCCCCTGGAGCTGATAGTAGTCCTCCATCTGTGCGATGCTCATGGCGAGCGGCCCGGCATCGCCGTAGGGGCGCAGGCGCAGATCGACGCGGAACACGAATCCGTCCTCGTCGCTCTTGCCGAGCACATTGACCAGTCGTCTGCCGATCTCCTGGAAATGCGCGCTGTGGTCCATGCTGCGAGGACCGTCGATTGCGACGTCGGCGGCGTAGGCATAAATGAGGTCGATGTCGGAGGAAAAATTGAGCTCCCAGGCGCCGAGCTTGCCCATGCCGAGCACCGCCAGCCCCATGGGATTGCCTGCGGCGTCGCGCGGCTGCCCATTGTCCTCTACCGCCCAGCGCGTCAGGCACGACAGGGCGCCGTCGATCGCCGCTTCCGCCAGCCAGGAGGTTTCGCGCAGGGTCGTTTCCAGATCGCTCCATCCGCACAGATCGCGCCAGGCGATGCGCACCATTTCGCGCCGGCGCAGGCGACGGAGCACCCTCATCAGCGCAGCCTCGTCTTCGCAAGTCCCGATGTGGCGGGCCAGGCGGCGCTGGTAGCCGTCCGCGCCATAGTTGAGCAGCAGATCGCCGCTGTCCAGCAAGTCGGCGAGCATGGCGGGATCGATGGCGCAGCTCTGGGCCACGAACGGGCTTCCGGCCCAGACCTGGCCCAGCATGGCGATCACTTCGGGATGCCGGATCACGGGTATGCCGGCGTCCTCGCAGGCGGCGGCGTAGGTTTCCCATGCGCGCTCTACCTCCGTCCGCAGCGGAGCCGGAATGCGCCTGGACAGGGGCGGCGGGATTGAATGCAAGCTCTGATCGCTCCGGGATTTTTCTTCCGCCTTCGGAACCCGTGCAAGACGGCGGGCGGGTGACCGCTCAACGTATGGCGGCGGGCGGCCGATACAAGCTATCGGATCATCCCCGTCGCCGCAAGGCGCAATCGAAGAGGCAGGTATGGAGTTCGCCGATTATCTGAAACTCATGGTTTCCCGCGAAGGGTCGGATCTCTACCTCACCGTGGGCGCGCCGCCCTGTATGCGCGTCCATGGCCAGATGGTGCCGGTGGACAAGGTGCCCCTTGCGCCGGGCTCGACCAAGCAGATCGCGTACAGCCTGATGTCGCCGGATCAGCAGGCAAGTTTCGAAAAGAGCCCGGAAATGAATCTGGCGATTTCGGCGGCGAAAGTTGGCCGTTTCCGCGTCAACATCTTCAAGCAGCGCAACCAGATCGGACTGGTCATCCGCAACATCAAGACGCGGATTCCGACCATGGAGGAACTCGGCCTGCCGCCCGTCCTCAGCAAGCTGGTGATGCAGAAGCGCGGCCTGATCCTGTTCGTGGGCGCAACCGGATCCGGTAAGTCGTCCTCGCTCGCGGCGCTGATCGATTATCGCAACAGCACCAGCGCCGGACACATCATCACCATCGAGGATCCGATCGAGTACATCTACTCTCACAAGCGCTCGATCATCACGCAGCGCGAAGTGGGAGACGACACCAACAGCTACGAGGAAGCGTTGAAGAACACGCTGCGCCAGGCGCCGGATGTGATCCTCATCGGCGAGGTGCGCGATCGGGATACGATGGAATACGCCATCTCCTTTGCCGAGACGGGCCACCTGGCGATCTCGACGCTGCACGCCAACAACGCCAACCAGGCGTTCGACCGCATCATCAACTTCTTTCCCGAGGAGCGGCGCAATCAGCTGTTGATGGATCTGTCGCTGAACGTGCGCGGCATCGTTTCCCAGCGTCTCATCCCGACGCTGGACGGCAAGCGAGTCGCCGCGTTCGAAGTGCTGATCAATTCTCCGCTGGTGAGCGACCTGATCCTCAAGGGCGAGGTTCACAAGATCAAGGAAGTCATGGAGCGTTCGGAGAACATCGGTATGCAGACCTTCGACGGCGCCCTCTACAAGCTGTACAAGGCCGGACGCATTTCCTACGAAGAAGCGCTGCGCAACGCCGACTCCCAGAACAACCTGCGCCTGCGCATCGACCTCGAAGAAAAGGACGCCGAACGCAGCAGCGCCAGCGACAAGCTGCATCTGCAAGAGAGCGACGAAGACGGACCGGGATATCGCACGCTGTCGATGTAATGGTGCTGGCTGGGATCAGCCTGGGGGTCAGACCCTCCGCCTTCGGCGCTCTGACCCCTATGTGAGGTAAAAGTTCTTTTGCCATCGCGGGCTTGCGTGTTGGGGGTCAGACCCTTTTCAAAGAGGGTCTGACCCCATCGCATTTTCATTTGCCCAAAAAAAACGCCCCGGGAGCCCGGGGCGTCTTTTTCAGCCAAATATGGGAGGGAGGAGAAGGGGACAGTCCCTGAAGGGACTGTCCCCTTGCTCATCCGGGCGACGATTACATCATGTCGCCCATGCCACCCATGCCACCCATGCCACCGCCAGCCATCGGCTTGTCCTCCTGCGGCAGTTCGGCCACCATCGCTTCCGTGGTGATCATCAGGCCAGCCACCGACGCAGCGTTCTGCAGTGCCGTGCGGGTGACCTTGGTCGGATCCAGGATGCCGAACTCGACCATGTCGCCGAAGGTGTCGTTGGCGGCGTTGTAGCCGTAGTTGCCCTTGCCCTCGACAACCTTGTTGAGGATCACGGACGGCTCCTCGCCGGCATTGGCGACGATCTGACGCAGCGGCTCTTCCATGGCGCGGCGCGCGATGCTGATGCCGACGTCCTGATCGGCGTTGTCGCCCTTCAGTCCCTTGATGCCATCCAGCGCGCGAACCAGGGCCACGCCGCCGCCCGGAACGATGCCTTCCTCGACGGCCGCGCGAGTGGCGTGCAGCGCATCCTCGACGCGAGCCTTCTTTTCCTTCATCTCGATCTCGGTGGCAGCGCCGACCTTGATCACGGCCACACCGCCGGCGAGCTTGGCGACGCGTTCCTGCAGCTTCTCCTTGTCGTAATCGGAGGTGCTTTCCTCCATCTGGGCGCGGATCTGCTTGACGCGGGCCTGGATGTCCTCGGACTTGCCGTCACCATCGATGAGGGTGGTGTTTTCCTTGGTGATCTGCACTTTCTTGGCGCTGCCGAGCACGTCCAGCGTAGCCTTCTCCAGTGACAGGCCGACTTCCTCGGAGATCACCTGGCCGCCGGTCAGGATGGCAATGTCCTCGAGCATGGCCTTGCGGCGGTCGCCGAAGCCCGGCGCCTTGACGGCCGCAACCTTGACGATGCCGCGAATGGTGTTGACCACCAGCGTCGCCAGCGCTTCGCCTTCCACGTCCTCGGCGATGATCAGCAGCGGGCGGCCGGCCTTGGCGACGCCTTCCAGCAGCGGAATCATCTCGCGGATGTTGGAGATCTTCTTGTCGTAGAGCAGCACGAACGGATTGTCGAGCTCGGCGCTCATGTTCTGCTGGTTGTTGATGAAGTACGGCGACAGGTAGCCGCGGTCGAACTGCATGCCCTCGACGATTTCGAGCTCGTTGTTGAGACCCGAGCCTTCCTCGACGGTGATGACGCCTTCCTTGCCGACCTTGGTCATGGCGTCGGCGATGATGCGGCCGATGCTTTCATCATTGTTGGCGGAGATGGTGCCGACCTGGGCGATCGACTTGTCGTCGGCGCAGGGCTTGGACAGCTTCTTCAGCTCTTCGACGGTGGCGATCACGGCCTTGTCGATGCCGCGCTTGAGGTCCATCGGATTCATGCCCGAGGTCACCGCCTTGATGCCTTCGCGCAGGATCGCCTGGGCGAGCACGGTTGCGGTGGTGGTGCCGTCACCGGCGACATCGGAGGTCTGCGAGGAGACTTCCTTGACCATCTGCGCGCCCATGTTCTCGAACTTGTCCTGCAGTTCGATTTCCTTGGCGACCGAAACACCGTCCTTGGTGATGGTGGGGGCGCCGAAGCTCTTCTCGAGCACGACGTTGCGACCCTTGGGGCCCAGCGTCACCTTGACTGCATCGGCCAGTACGTTGACACCGCGAAGCATGCGCTGGTGCGCTTCGGTGCCGAACTTGACGTCTTTAGCTGCCATTGATTTTTTTCCTCTTGAACCTGTTGAACGGGCGGATTCTTACTTTTCCAGAATCGCCATGATGTCGTCTTCACGCATCACGACGAGTTCCTGGCCGTCGATCTTGATCTCGGTGCCCGCGTACTTGCCGAACAGCACCATGTCACCCACCTGCACATCCAGGGAGCGGACTTCGCCGTTGTCCAGCAGTTTGCCCTTGCCGACCGCCACCACTTCGCCGCGGATGGGCTTCTCGGCAGCGGAGTCGGGGATCACGATGCCACCGGCGGTGGTGCGTTCTTCCTCCAGACGCCGGACAATGGCCCGGTCATGAAGGGGCTTGATTTTCATGTCGTGAACTCCTCAGTTGTCGTTGTTTGGTTGAGATGGTTTTTGCTTGGAAATCCCGGGATTGGCACTCTCGCCCGGGGAGTGCCGAGTAGTATAGGGGCGCGGAACGAAGTTTCAAGGGGCCTTGGGATCAGCCCGTATTCCGGCCTCAGTCGTGGTGACGATCATCCTCGCGGCGGAATTCGCCTTCGATGACATGCGGACGGCGCGGCTGGTGCGCGGTGGAGTCCACCCCGCGTGCGGCCACATAGCGCCGGATCAGTGCGCTGCGCACCCAGGGCAGGAGCAGGGCGATGGCGGCGATATCGCTCAGGAAGCCGGGCAGGAGCAGGAGGACGCCGGCGAACAGAACCAGCGCTCCCTCCAGCATCTCGATGGCGGGCAGTTCGCCCCGCTGCAGTGTCTCGCGCACCCGCTGCGCCAGGCTGAATCCCTGCCAGCGCAGCAGCAGTCCTCCGGCGATGGCCGCAGCCACCAGCAGGCCGATCACGGTCAATGCGCCGACTTCCGAGCCGACCTCGATCAGCACGTACAGCTCGAGCAGGGGGACGACGATGAACAGTATCAGGGGCAGGGCGGCCATCGCGACGCACTATAGCACGGCGGACCGGAGGCGCTCTCATTCGGTCCGACAGCGGGCGGCCGAAGGCAGAGATGAAAGCCCGCGCTGCTCCCGCTTGCCGTATAATCCGGAGCATGGATTTCGAGCACTTCCGCCTCGTGCTGAATACCTGTCCGGACGAGCGCACTGCCCGCGAACTGGGGCGTGGCCTGGTCGAGGCCGGGCTGGCCGCCTGCGTCAATCTGGTGCCGGGCCTGATTTCGATCTATCGCTGGGAAGGCGCGCTGCAGGAGGGCGGGGAATGGCTGCTGCTGATCAAGACGACGGCCGGGCGCCTGGAAGAGATTCAGGCCTGGATCTCGGAACGCCATCCCTACAGCCTGGCGGAGATCATCGCGATTCCGCTGGCGGGCGGGTTGCCGGCCTATCTCGACTGGATAGCGCAGGGTACCGCCGTAGCGCCCGGGCCGGATTCGGCCAGTGGAGCCCGGTCATGAGGACCATCCCTCGGCGCGCCCGGCACGCGGCCCCGGTCTTCCTGGTGGCCCTGCTTTTCGCCGCTCCGGCGGCTGCCGACGGCATGCTGAGCGATCTCGGCCGCAAGCTGTTCGGTCAGCAGCAGCCAAAATTTCTTCCGCCGGATCAGGCGTTTGCCATGTCCGCCGAGGTGGTGGACGCGGCCACGGTGCGGATCGGCTGGCGCATTGCCGAGGGCTACTATCTATATCGTGACCGCTTGAGCTTCCGTCTCGGCGCTGGCGAGCCAGGGACGCTCGGCGTTCCCGTGCTGCCCGAGCCGTCCGCGTTTCGCGAGGATGAATTCTTCGGTCGCATGGCTGTTTATTACGATCAAGTGGCGGTCGTTCTTCCGGTGGAGCGGGGCGCGGATGCCGGGACGTTGCCGATCCGGATCGAAGCGTCCTGGCAGGGTTGTGCGGCGGCGGGGTTCTGCTATCCGCCCATGAATGCCACGGTCGAACTCACCCCGCCTTCGAACTAACCGCCGATGGACGCCCACTGGCGTCATCGGCGTCCCATCGGCACTTTTGCCACCAGCGCGGGGAGCGCCGTGAAAGTTCGAATATCAAAAACTTACCCAACTCTGAAGGGGACGCTCCCCTTGTAGGGGAGCGTCCCCTATTGGGCATGTACCGCCTCCTCCTTGCCATCATTCCCGTGCTCCTGCTGGCCGGCGCGTTGACGGCCTGGCTGCTGCAGTCGCGCGACGCCGAAACCGATGCGGCGGCCGAGGAATGGCTCGCGCCGGGATTCCAGCTCCCTGATCTGGCCGGACGGCAGCATGCGGCGAGCGACTGGCGGGGGAATGTGCTCATGGTCAATTTCTGGGCAAGCTGGTGCGAACCCTGCCGGCGCGAAATCCCCGCCTTGGCCGCGCTGCAGCAGCGGCACCGCGCGGATGGTCTGCAGATTGTCGGTATCGCGCTCGATGATGCGGCGAAAATCGCCGAATTCTTCAGATCGACCGGTATCGATCCCGGATATCCGCAGCTCATGGCTCCAGGCGGGGACGGAATCGACCTGGCCATGGCCTGGGGCAATGCCGTCGGCGTCCTGCCGTACACGGTTTTCGTCGATCGCCAGGGCCGTATCGCGCATGCGCATTACGGCGAATTGACGATGGAAGATGCCGCGCGGCGTCTGCAACCGCTCTTCTGAGTCATGGTTTGCGGCAGACTGGCCGGGGAATTTCGTCGATCTTGCGGCGAATTCGCCGATCGGTAGACAGCGACGGAAGGACCATGCACAATACCGCGCTAAAGCGACGAATGATCCGCGAATGAGCAGGATACTGGTACTCAACGGACCCAATCTCAATCTGCTCGGACAGCGCGAGCCGGACCATTATGGGCGGGTCACGCTGGCGGAGATCGAAGCCCGTCTGCGCGAGCAGGCGGCAACGGAAGGGCATGAGCTGCTGTTCTTCCAGAGCAACGCCGAGCACGAACTGGTCGACCGGGTGCAGCAGGCGATGACGGATGAAGTGCGCTTCATCCTGATCAATCCCGCCGCGTTCACCCACACCAGTGTGGCCCTGCGCGATGCGCTCGCCGCAAGCGGCATTCCGTTCATCGAGGTGCATCTGTCCAACGTGCATGCGCGGGAATCCTTCCGCCATCGCTCGTATTTCTCGGACATCGCCGCTGGCGTGATCTGCGGTCTGGGCGCGATCGGCTACGAACTCGCCCTGCGCGCCGCCATGCAGCGCATGACCTGACACAACTTTCCCTGGATTCCTTTTAAAGACAGGCATTTTTCGCCATGGACATTCGAAAAATCAAGAAACTCATAGAGCTGCTGGAAGAGTCGGATCTCGCCGAGATCGAGGTGCAGGAGGGCGAAGCATCCGTCCGCATCAGTCGCTACGGCAAGAGCGCGCCGGTCGCGGCGCACATGGTGGCTCAGGCCCCCATGCCGGTTGCGGCGCCGGCGGCTTCCGCGCCCGTCGCGGCGGAGGCGTCTTCGGCCGCGGCACCGGCGCAGCCCAGCGGACATGTCATCACTTCGCCGATCGTCGGCAGCTTCTATCGCGCTCCGGCGCCGGGGGCGCCGCCTTTCGTCGAGGTCGGGCAGCGGGTGAAGGTCGGCGACACGCTGTGCGTGATCGAAGCGATGAAGATGATGAACCAGATCGAATCGGACAAGGATGGGGTGGTGGCCGCCATCATGGTCGAGAACGGCCAGCCGGTCGAATATGGTCAGCCGATTTTTGTCATCGAATAGACCATGTTCGAGAAACTCGTCATCGCCAATCGGGGTGAGATCGGCCTGCGCATCCTGCGTGCCTGCAATGAGCTGGGCATCAAGACCGTCGCGGTGCATTCCTCGGCCGATCGTGATCTCATCCATGTCCGCCTGGCCGATGAGTCGGTGTGCATCGGACCGCCGCCTTCGGTCGACAGCTATCTGAACATTCCGGCCCTGATCAGCGCGGCGGAAGTGACGGATGCGGTTGCCATTCATCCCGGCTATGGCTTCCTGTCGGAGAACGCCGACTTCGCCGACCGTGTCGAGAAGAGCGGCTTCGTCTTCATCGGTCCCCGGCCCGAAACCATCCGTCAGATGGGCGACAAGATCGAAGCCATCAAGGTCATGCAGGCGGCCGGCATTCCCTGCATTCCCGGATCGGACGGCCCGCTCGGCGAGGACACCAAGCGCAATCACGAGATTGCTCACCGCATCGGCTTCCCGGTGCTGATCAAGGCGGCCGGTGGCGGCGGTGGTCGCGGCATGCGCGTGGTGCACAGCGATGCGGCGCTTGCCAACGCGATCAGCATGACGCGCGTGGAGGCAGCCGCTGCCTTCGGCAACGACACCGTGTATATGGAGAAGTACCTGGACAACCCGCGCCACATCGAGATCCAGGTGCTGGCCGATGGCCAGGGCAACGCCATCCACCTGGGCGAGCGCGATTGCTCCATGCAGCGGCGTCACCAGAAGGTCATCGAAGAAGCGCCCGCCCCGGGCATCAGCGACGAACAGCGCCAGCGCATCGGCGAACTGTGCGTGCGCGCCTGCATCGAATCGGAATATCGCGGCGCCGGCACCTTCGAATTCCTGTATCAGGACGGCGAGTTCTATTTCATCGAAATGAACACGCGCCTGCAGGTCGAACATCCGGTGACCGAGATGATCACCGGCATCGATATCGTCAAGGAACAGATCTGCATCGCCGCCGGCATGGGGCTGTCATTCCGCCAGAGCGACGTGAAGTTCCGCGGTCATGCCATCGAATGCCGCATCAACGCGGAGGATCCGCTCAAGTTCACGCCTTCGCCGGGCACCATCACCCAGTACCATCCGCCGGGTGGTCCGGGCATCCGCATCGACTCGCACATCTACACCGGCTACCGCGTGCCGCCGTACTACGATTCGATGATCGGCAAGCTGATCGCCTATGGTGACACCCGTGACAGCGCCATTGCCCGCATGCAGATGGCGCTCACCGAGATCATCGTCGAGGGCATCAAGACCAACATCCCGCTGCACCGGGATATCCTGCAGGATGCCGCGTTCCAGCGCGGTGGCACCAACATCCACTATCTGGAGAAGAAGCTGGCGGTGGCGCGGGGCTGACCGGGGTGGAAAGCAGAGGAAACAGGGGTCAGAGAACGCGTTTTTCGCCACCCGCGGTAACAATCCATCTGCCGCAGTAGAAGATGCGGCTCTGACCCCTTTCTGCACCGCTTACAGCGGCTTCACCAGCACCAGGGAATTGCGCCTGTAGTTGTACATCGTCTTGCGCGCTACCGGCAGTTCCTCGACCCGGGTCGGATGGAAGCCGCGCTCCTGGAACCAGTGCGAGGCATGCGTCGTGAGAACGAAGAGGCGGCCGATTCCACGGTGGCGCGCCGCATCCTCGATCCGCTGCAGCAGCATCTCGCCGAAACCTTCGCGCTGATAATCGGCATGAACCGCGAGACAGGCCAGCTCCCCCACGCCTTCGGCCGGAAAGGGATGGAAGGCGGCGCAGGCAATGATCGACCCGTCGCGTTCCACGACGCTGAACTGACCGATATCGATTTCCAGATGCTCGCGTGAGCGCCGCACCAGTATTCCCTGCTCCTCCAGCGGAGCGATCAGACTGAGAATCCCGCCGATATCCTCGATCGTCGCCTGACGGATACCCTGGTAGCGATCCGTGGTGATCATGGTCCCGATGCCGTCGCGGGTGAAGAGTTCGAGCAGCAGGGCGCCATCCATGCGGTGATCGATCAGGTGGGCGCGGCGGACGCCGGCGCGGCAGCAATCGATCGCCGAAGCCAGGCATTCCTGCAGCGCGGGTTCGAGGTCGTCCTGCCGGCGCTCCAGCATGTCTTCTGCTTCGTCGGGCGTCAGCTCGCGGCGCAGGCGGCCGTCTTCCTCCGCCAGTCCACTGGCGCCGACCAGGCACAGATACTTGCGCGCATTGAGCGCTGCGGCCGTCGCCGCCGCCACATCCAGGGCGCCGACGTTGAACACCTCGCCGGTCGGTGAATAACCGATCGGCGACAGCAGGACTATGCTTCCGCCATCCAGTTGCTGCTGGATGGCGGCATGATCGATCCGGCGTACGGTGCCGGTGTAGCAATGATCCACCCCGTCGATGATCCCGAGTGGGCGCGCGACCACGAAATTGCCGGAAGCGACCCGGATCCGCGCTCCCGCCATCGGCGTATTGGCGAGCCCCATCGACAGCTGGGCTGCGATTTCCACCGACACTGTTCCGGCGGCTTCCTTCACGCATTCGAGCGCCTGCTCATCGGTGATGCGCAGATTGTGTGCGTAGTGACTGTCCAGGCCGCGATTGCGCAAACGCTGTTCGATCTGCGGTCGACTGCCGTGCACCAGAACCAGCTTGATGCCGAGGCTGTTCAACAGCGCGATGTCGTTTGCGAACGCGGGGAAGCGCTGCTCCGCGATGAGTTCGCCGCCGAAAACGACGACAAAGGTCTGGCCCCGAAACGCATTGATGTACGGCGCCGAGCTGCGGAACCACTCGACGAAGCGTGAAGTGTCGATCAAGTGTGTGTCTCTGTTCTGTTTTCTCAATCTTTGCAGAGCGCGGGACGTCCTGCAAGTCGCACGGTACGATCGCCGAAATTTAAAGATATATCCTCTATACACGTACTAAAACTACGCTATAATGTCAGCGCAATCGGTGTGGTTTTACGGCGAAGAATGAAAACCCATAAGGAGGTGTGACGTGGAAACCAAGCTCTCTGCTGCTGTCAGTCTGACAATGGCCATCGTGGCGCTTGCCTTGGCCTTCGGTCACTTGCTGGGCTGATCAGCTAGTTTCGTCGCTCCGCGCCAGGGACGGCGCAAGATCCACCCCGGGATACTGACTCCAGGATCCCGGGCGGGTCATTGGCGTGCCTTTGTGTTCCTGTTTCCTTAGTTTTTTGCTAGGGTATATCCGGCTGTCCGATCATCGCGACCTGACGCGCGATCGAGCGGCAGACAGCTGGAAAAAATCGACAGGAAACTGGAGGGTACGCAAATGCTCGAGCATAAGGTCACTGCTGTCATGGGATACGCCACCATCGTCATGTCCGTGGGTCTGTTCTTCGCGCACATGTGATTGTCGGCGCTGCGTCCATGCGGCGCACCCCCGAAGAGCCGGCGACAAGCCGGCTCTTTTTTTTCAGGATGGACCCGGCTCCCCACGGCAAGAGAGCGGGTGGAAATCCGGGCCTGTCCTCTGATCCGTCTCTGACCGCAGCCGACCGCGTACCTCCGGCTCCGCTCAGAAGCTGAACCCGACTCCGACCGAGATGATGAGGTTCTTGTAGTCGCCGAGCGAGGTGCTCTGCAGGCCGATGGCGGTGCCCACATCCTCCGGCGACAGAATCAGGCCGGTGGGCAGGTTCGACTCGTTGATCATGTACGAGGCGTTGGTGAACATGCGCAGGCGCTCGTTCGGGAAGTAGTTGAGCCCGACCGACATGTTGTGTGCGGTGTTCTTGCGGTAGCGCGTGAACAGGGTCGCCGAATCCGGGTTCTTGTAGTCGAAAACGGTGTACCCGTACGAACCGTTGGCCACCAGCCCGCCCCCGAGCACCTTGCTCAGCTGCATGTTCACGCCATGGCTCATATAGGCGAAGTCGGTCCCAATGAACAGCTCGAGATTGCTGTTGTTGATGAAGCTATAGGTCCCGGTCCAGCGCCAGCCGCCTCCCAGCGTCTGGCTCAGGCTCGCCGAGACCGAGCGGTTCAGCGAACTGAATATCGACGACGAGGCAGAAACGAACCGCCGTCCACTCGCGGTCAATCGCCAGTTGCTGGGTACCGTAGCGGCCTTGCCCGAATCTCCAAGCCACGGCAGCAGAGAGGGCATGCGGAAGTCGCCCGCAATATCGCCGCTGATGCTGTCGGACTTGTTGATTGCCGTCTGCGTTCCCAGCGCCTCCATTTCACTGTGCGTGAACGTCGCCGAAAAATCGATGTCACGCCAGGTGAAGCTCAAATAGGGCGTGTAGCTGTAGTTGATCAGGTCGAACCGCGTGCGGTGATACATCGTATACGTCGGACTGAAGATCAGTCCCCAGTAGAGCGCGCGATCCTGCATCTTGCGTCGGTAATTGATGCTGCCGCTGAGGTCGGTGCGGAATTCGTTGAACGGATCCGATGCCGTCAGATTATTGTTGCTGGCATAGCTGGTCGAATAGTTCAGCGAGTAGGAGAAGCCGTTGATGCGCTTGAGCAGCGTGTCCAGCCGATTCTGCGCGGAATCGCGCAGGTTGTCGGTGGGGGCGGTGCGCACCGCGGTGCGATATTCGGCGACGGCATCCTCCTCGCGGTTGAGCTGCTCGTACACGATGCCGAGGCTCATGCGCGCGGCCGCATGGTTGGGCGCGATGCGAACCACTTCTTCGTACTGCACGGCCGCATCCCGGTAACGCTCCTGCTCGCCGTAAATGATGGCGAGATAGAAATGCGCTATGAAGTTGTCGGGATTGCGGGCGACGACTTCCTCGAAGCCCTTTTGCGCCGCCTCATTGTCGCCGCTGCCGAATGACTGGCGCGCCGCGATGATCGCCGCCTTCTCGTTGACGCGGCCCCGCGTTTCCTCGTCGGGCGTGCGCTCCGCGATGGCATGATACATCTCGATCGCCTTGTCCCCCTGCTCGTTGCGATCGTACATATCCGCCAGACCCTCCTGCGTCTGCAGGTTGTCCGGATTGATGCGCACCATGTTCTCCATGGCCTCGATCGCCGCATCCGAACGGCCGAGCTGGATCAGCAGCATGCCGAGGCGCGACCAGGCCTGAATATCGTCCGGGTTCGCGTCCGTCTCCGCGCGCAGCTGCTCGACGACCCGGTCCTGGACATTGCTGCGTATGGTCTCGCCGCCCGCGGATCCGTAGATCAGATCGAGCTGCTGGGACGCCTGGCTGGCGGGGGACGTACCGCGTCCGCGGATGCGCACTTCCTCGAACTCGCGTGCCGCATCCTCGTGACGGCCGCTTTCCAGATACAGGGTGCCGAGTCGCAGCCTCGCCTCGACGTCTTCGGGGTTCCCGGCCACCATCCCGCGCAGAATGTCCCCGGCAACGTCCGATTGTCCGAGCCCATGGTATGCGGCCGCGAGGTTCAGTCGCGCTCCATGGTCGTCCGGCTCCAGTGCCAGGGCCGAATCGAAGTGGTCCCGGGCCGCGGCGAAGTCGCCGGCGATCAGCGCATTCATGCCCTGCAGGTTGGCCAGCCGCAGTTCGAGCTCCTTCCGCTGGGGGTGGTCCTCGGGGAGAATCCGCACTACCTCGCTGAGCTGGGTGACCGCCGCCGCGAGATCATTGCCGAAAATCAGTACGTCGGCGAGAAACAGCCGCGGCAGGGTACGGTCCGGCTGGGCGGCGACCAGGCGCTCCAGCATGTCGCGCGCTGCCGCGACCTGCTGAATGGAAACCAGCGAGGTTACCGCCTCGCCGAGGAGTCCCGCGTCGTCGGGATAGTCCTGGAGCACTTCCAGGAACATGACCTTCGATGCTTCGATATCCGGCTCTTCCTGAGCCAGCGTTCGGCGCGCCGTCAGCATGCGCATGCGGGCCTCCGCCACCTTGCGCAAGGCTTCATCGACATCGGCGGATTCGGCGACGATGCGATACTCGCGCAATGCATCGCCGAGGAGCGTGAACTGTTCGAAAGTCCGCGCCAGTTCCAGCCGCAGGGACGGCCTGTCCGGCGTCACTTCGACGGCGCGCTGCAGATAGGCGATCGCCTCGGTGGAGCGGTTCAGCGCTCGGTAGATTTCACTGGAGAGATAGAGCGCCTCGGCGTTTTCGGGTTCGCGCAGCAACGCGGCGCCGAACATGCGCAGCGATCCCTGGGGATCGCCTTCGTTGTAGAGACGCTTGGCTTCCGCGATCAGCGTGTCCACGTCCGCGCTGAGGATCACCGCATCATCCCGCAGCATGCTGATGCGCCCGGCCATCGCCTGTTCGCGGTCGGCGGCCTCGGCGCCCTCGGGGGAATCCGGCGCGGCGGCGCGTGCTTTCGCGTACTCGCGCATGGCGGCCTCGATCGCCCCCAGCTGCTCATAGGCCTGGCCGAGCGTCAGTCGCAGGCGTCCGAGTTCGGGCGCCACATCCGTCGCCCGCTCGAGGTCACGAACCCCGTTCACCGCCCGGTTCAGCGAAAGCTGCAGGTTTCCGGTGAAATACCGGATCTCGACGTCATCGGGCCGCTGTAGCTGCAGTGCCTGGAAAAAGCGCAGGGCATCCTCGGATCGTCGCTCGTTGAGCGCGGCGCGCCCGGCGGCTTCGAGCTGCTGAGGGTCCATATCCGGGATGGCCTGTTGCTGTCGCTGCTCGCGCCATGCTTCCGCGATCGCCGGGATCCGCTGGGCCGCGTCCCCTCCCTCCGCCGAGTCCGGCGCGAGCTGCGCCACTGCCCGCATGTGGGTCAGTGCGTCTTCGTACAGTCCGTGACGTTCGTAGGCGAGTCCGAGCGTGTGACGCAGGCGGGGGAGATCGGGCGCAAGCGCGACAGCATGGCGCAGGTACGCGATTCCCGGTACGGGCTGGTTGAGCGTCAGATGCAGGTTGCCGGCAAAATAGAGCATTTCCACGTTGTCGGGCTGATGAGCGAGCACTGATTTGAACACCCGCAGCGCGGCGGCGGTTTCGCGCTCCCCGAGCAGGCGGCGACCCTCCGCAATCAGTGCGGATATGTCGCTTTCGGTGACCACCTCCGGAGCATCCGTTATGCGCAGACGCTCCGACAGCGCGCGGTTGCGCTCTTCCGCCTCCTGCGCTTCGCGGCTGCCCGGCGCTCTGCGCATGACCTCCTGGTACTGCTCTGCCGCTATCTTCTCCCGACCGAATTGCTCATATGCCTTGGCGACGGTCAGGCGCACGCGGACGTTGTCCGGAGCGAGCTCGACGCTGCGCGACAGGTATGTCAGGCCCTGATCGATCTGGTTCAACTGCAGATAGAGGTTGCCCAGGAAGTAGAGCACCTGCGGGTTGTTCGGATCGCGCGCCAGCGCGGTCTCGAAGTCCTGCAGCGCGCCCTGTGGGTCGCCCTGAACCAGCCGGCGCCTTCCTTCGGCGATCAGATCGACGACATCCGATGGCGTGATGAACGCATCCGCGGCTCGCTGCTGGGCATGCGCCGGGGCAACGACACCGGCGGCCTGGAGTGCGGCCGCGATGCCGGTGGCGATGAGCAGCTTGCGTGAATCGATTGTCAGTTCGCGTCGCCGCATGTCCCGAGCCTAGTAATAAAGTGTGACCTTCAGCAGCGCCTTCCAGCCGTCGAAGTTCAACGTCAGGATCTGGTAGTCGCCGCCCGGTTCCGATTTGTAGGTCATGTTCCGCGTGGCGGCATCGAAGCGCATCGGTGGCGACACCTGAACATTGTCCGTGGCAAGAAAGTCGCTGCGGATGGGCGTGGGAGGCGCTCCCGCCATTTCGGTGTCCTTGAGCGTGTAGGTGAGACCGCCCTCGGCGCTGATCGACAGCCAGTCGGTGACGAACCACTCGCCGCCGAGCGCGCCCTGCAGCAGCGGCAGGGCGGTTGATTGCGCCTGGATGACGATGGTCTTGCGGAACGTGCGCGCATCGCCGCTCAGGAACACCGCGGTGAAATCCTCGCGGTAATCGATGTCATAGAGCTGGTGCAGGGTTGCCGAGGTATAGAAGCGGAACTTGCGGCTGCGTGTTTTGATGTTGTAGCGCCAGCCCAGATAGTATTCGTTGTACGACAGGTTGGCCTTGCGCGTCCCCGACATGTTTTCGAACGCGCCCTGCAGCGGGAAAAGACCGCGGCTGCCAATCGTGCTCGTTGCCTGCCAGTTGCTGACGCCGGCGAGCAGCGCATGGTGCTCGTTCATGTGCCAGGCGAACTGCAGCCCGGTGATGCTGCCCGGGTCGAACTCGGGCAGCGGCGTGTTGTAACTGAAGGTGCCTCGCTGATTGTTGCCCGCCGGATTCACGATCTGTGCGCCGCCCTCATAGGGCGCGTGGAATTCGCCCTTGTTCAGCGCCTTCAGAGCAGGCTGATGCAGGCCGACGTAGGGCGATATGCTCCAGTGGTGCAGGCGTTCGCCGGCTTCCTGCTGCGCCCATGCCGCCGCGGGCAGCAGCAGCGCCGCATACAGCAGATGTCGTGGCCTCGGGCGGATCACCATCAGGCGTCCTGGGGACGTCCGCGCAACCGCTCGTGCAGGCGGAAGAGCAAGGGCAGGGTGATCAGCGCGACCAGGCAACTGACCACCATATAGGCGGCGACGAACCACCCGAGCTTGGCGTGCGGCGGGAACTGCGAGAAGCACAGGACGCCGAAGCCAATGGTGACCACCAGCGCGCTGAACGCGATCGTCTTGCCGACCGTGCGCATGGTTTCCTGGGTGGCCGCCAGGCCGCTGCCCAGGCGCGCCGCCTCGTCGCGATAGCGGAAGATGTAATGCACCGCGTAATCGACGCCGACGCCGATGGCAACGCCTGCCGCAAGCGCGGTCGACACATCCAGCGGGATGCCGGACCAGCCGGCGAATCCGGCGATGAACAGCGTGGTCAGTGAAACCGGCACGATGGTGTACAGACCGGTTGCCAGCGAGCGGAAAAGCAGCGCAGCAAGAAGGAAGATGCCGATCTTGGACACCAGGATGGCCATCGTCTGGCTGCCGATCAGCAGCTGCGCCCATATATAGGAATTGTTGGCGGAACCCGCGAAGTTGAAGTCCACGTCCATCCCCGCGAGCTGGGTGGCCGATTGCTCGCGGATTTGCTCGATCACCTGGCGCAGGTCGCGGGTGTGGTCGGTCTTGATCGCGAACGTGACCAGGCCCTGGCGATAGTTGTAGTCGATGACCTCGTCGAGCAGCTCGGGGCGACCGGACACCGAAAGCAGAAACAGGAATTCGCCGATCTGTCCCTCGGTGTCGGGGATGACATCATAGGCCGGATCGCCCGCGTGCAGCGTCTTGTTGACGTTCTTGATGTAGTCGACGATCGAGCGCGCGCTGCCGACGTAGGGCAGGGTTTCGCCGTACGCCTGAATCGCTTCCAGGCGCTTCAGCAGCTCCGGGTTCCGGAACGCGCCATCCTCCTTTCCTTCGACCACCATGTTGAGGAAGATGGTGCCGTCGAATTTGTCGTTGAACATGTCATTGGCTTGCACCAGCTCGCTGTCTTCGCGGAAGTCGCTCAGCCAGCTCGAATCGACGAACAGCCGCGATGCGCCGACCGCCGCCACCGCCGCCAGCGCGAGCAGTATCAGTGCGACCGTGCCGCTGCGCCGGTGGAGCGTTCCGGCGGTGCTGACCAGCAGACGGGTGAGGTGGTTCTGCTCGGAATGCACGCGCATCTGGCGCCGCTTCACCAGGTAGTTGCCGACCTTGGGCTGCATCAGGCACAGCATCGCCGGGATGAGGGTGATGGTCAGCAGCCAGCTGAGAAGGATGCCGAGCACGGTGAACAGGCCGAAATGCACGAACGGCGGCATGTCGGCGAGGACCAGCGACAGGAAGCCGACCGCGGTGGTCACGGAGGTGGTGATCAGCGGCGCGCCCAGTCGTCCGAGCACCTCGCCGACGATGGTCGACGAGGGACGATGCGCGTCGTGCAGCACGTGATCGTAGTAATGGCTCATGAAATGGACGGTGTCGCCGATGCTCACCGCCACCAGGATCACCGGCAGCATGGTGGAGATGGTGTAGAGCGGTACGTTCGCCAGCGCCATCAGGCCCATCGTCCACACGATGGCCGCTGCCATGGTGATCAGCGGCAGCAGGACGCCGCGCGCGGTGCGGAAGATCAGGAACAGGCTGATGGCCAGGGCCACAGCGAGGAAGGGGATCATGATCGCCATGTCGCTCATGGCGTGCAGGCCGGAGGTGACTTCGATCACCGGCCGTCCGGCGAGATAGAAGCGGTCGCCGTTGTCGGTGCCGACCTGTGCGCCGGCCTGATTGCGCTGCGACCACCACTCGGCCTGTTCCTCGGCCGTCCACTCGCTGGGCTGACTGTCGCTTCCCGATTCGCGGGACCACTCGCTTCCGGCGCCGGACCAGGATTCCCCATCGCCGCCGCCCGTCTCGGCATCGATGATGCCCTTGATCCAGAAATAGGCCTGATAACGGTTGTCGGCGCCTTCCTTGAGCTTGGCGCGGATCATCGTCGCCTTGCCGTCGGCTGACACCAGATTGCCGACGAACAGATCGGCATTGTCTTCCACCAGTCCGCGCAACCGGTCGATGTCCGACGCGTTCTGCGGAATCTCCGGCATGAGTCTTACCGAGCCGATGCTTTCCTCGTCGCCGACGAAGATGGTCGCGCTCGACAGGGATGCGACGTCGATGCTCCGGATGGCGATCACGCCCGGGATCGCCGCCACCTGGTCGGTGATGCGCTGGATCCGCTCCAGCGTCTCGGTGTTGTAGACTCCCTGCTCGCCGTCGTTGACGATGCCGATGACCAGTGAATCCTTGACGCCGAACAGATCCGCGACCTTTTCGTCGTAGATGATCGCCGGATGCCCCTTGGGCAGGTAGACGCGGGCATCGGTTTCCCAGCGCAGGTCCTTGAGCTGCATGGCGAGCACGACGGTGATCGCAGCGAGCACGATCAGCACCAGCTTGGGGTGACGCAGGATGAATTGGTACCACTTCCGGGTCGCGATCGCCTCCGGGGCGGACGCATGGGTGGCTGGTGCCGTGCGCGTATGTTCGGTAGTCATGAAACGATATCCTCAGAACGCATATTTGACCTCGAGGAAAGCCCGGTCATTGTCGTGGAAATTGCCGACGAATTGCGAGCGCTGATCACGCACGGTGGGTGAGCCGAGCGGGTTGGTGAGCACTCCGAACTGCGACTTGGCGCCCGAAAACAGGTCCAGTCCCAGCGAGACATGCAGGCGGTCGGTGACGAAGAAAGTCCATTCCGGATTGATGTACAGCTCGCGCTGGTTGATGAACCAGATGCTCAGCAACTCGAAAAGCATCGACTTCTCGGGAAGTTCCTTGCGCAGGAACAGGTTCACGCTGGTGTCCGCCTCGTCCTGGATGATCGCTTCGTCGTAGTCGAGAATGATCCACTGATTGATGCCGGGCGAGATGTCGAGCCCGGCCCAGTTGAACTCGATGCCGAGGCCCCAGCGAACGTGATCCCGCTTGATCTCGCCCAGGTCATCGAGGAAGCCATCGCCGTTGCGATCCACATTCTCGATCGCGAAGTACTTGTCGGTGACGTACGCGGCTTCACCCTTGAGGATGAGCGGCCCGATCTGGCGGGTGAAGGTCGTGCCGTACATCGTGATGCGGGTGAACGTCGGGATGAACTGCGGTTCCAGCTGCAGATCGTCGATCAGAATGCGCCGGAACACCACCTGGAAGTCGTCCCAGGTGTAGAAATAGCTGAAGGTGACGTCGGCGCCGAACAGCACCGTGCTGTAGCGCAGGCCGAACTCGGAGTTCGCGGGATCGAAGGTCTCGGGATAGATGGTGCCTGGCACCTCCTGCAGCAGTTCCCACTCCGATCCCGGCGGGGCCGGCTTGTGGAAGCGGATGTCCGGGATCCACAGAAACTGCCAGGTGCCCGAATCCCAGAACCAGTCCGCGCGCGCCATCCACAGCGGAATGCGGTAATCGAGCAGGTCGGGCAGGATGAGCTCGCGAAAATCCATCGGATTGATTTCATCCACCACGCGCACTCCTTCCAGCACGCCCCATACCACGAACTGGCGCCCGATGCGGATGTCGAAGTCATCGAGCAGGATATCCAGATAGAACTCGCGCAGTTCGAGGCGGGTGTCTTCCTTTTCCTTGCCCAGGTTGAACAGGAAGGCCAGCGGCTCGTCGGAGTTGCGCTCCATGCGAGCCGCGATGGTGTCATAGTCGTACAGCGCGTAGGCCATGTCATACCAGCCCTCGCCGGTGGCGGTGAGCTGATAGCGCGGGCTGAACGAGTAGCTGCCGGTGATGCTGAGCGTATTGCGCATCTTGGTGATGGCGCGCGGCTCCTTGAAGCGGTAGGCCGTCTCGTTCTTGAAATAGCCGCGCCACTGGATGTCGTCGAAGAACGAGCGTTCCGCCCCTGGGTCGGCTGCCTCATCCATGGGCGCGGTCCAGTCGCCGCCGCCATCGAGGTTCTGGGCCAGCACCGTGGAACTCGTCAGCGACAGGGCGAGCGCGATGGCGATTCTTGCTGACAGGTCTCCACGCTCCTCGTTATGCGGGCGCCAGCCTGTCCGGCGGGTATCCGGACAGGGCGGATCGGGATGTTCCAGCCCCGTCCGGCGATCATTCATCGGGGGAAAGGCGGGGCGGGTGAGCCTCTTATCGTCAGCAGCGCTCGGAGTATCGGGGCGGCGGGAGATGCCACCGGCGCGCGTCCCTTTGCATGGGACGGCGCGTTTCGCGCCGTCCTCGCCCGACAAATGTCTAACGCCGCATGACATGCGTGTCGATCATCCCCCGCTGTGGAATACCGGCGACGCCGCCACGGCCGACCGACTGCCGCGTCGGCGCGTGAACCTGTCGCCGCTCGCCGGTGGCGGGCGGTCCGGGGCCGTCAGGGGCCCCGGGTCAGATTGCGCTCGGTGAAGACGTTGTCCGCGACCCCGGTATTGATTTCCACATCGGTGACGGTGAAGACCGACGAATGTCCGTTCTGCGTGTTCTGGACCTGGACCTCGTCCCACACCCAGGCGCCATCCACCTGCTGCCAGGTGATGGTCTGCTTCTTCAGGAGATTGCCGCGCTGATCGTAATAGTCGACGGCGCGCTTCACGCAGCTCTGCTCTTCTGCGCCCACCGGCTGCGCGTAGAGGGAGACGACCTTCGAATAGAGCGACTTCGACGAATCGCGTGGCACGCTTTCCACCACGAACAGCATGGCGCCGTCGCGCTCGCCGGCCTGCTGCACCGTATGCTCATCGGCATCGATGTCGCGATCGCCGATGTCGAAGTGGGTGAGGTCGGAGCCGAGGAAGCTCTCTCCGGGATCGCGCACCGACACCCGGCGCATCCGCTTCAGGTTCGGCAGATAGATCCACTGTTCGGCGTTCTTGCCGGTCTCGGCAGTATAGCCCCAGCGCATGAAGCCCGCGCCCTTGGCGTCCGGCGGAAACTCGGTGAACAGCACCATCTTGTCGGCGATGTCGTCCGCGCCTTCGTAGTCCTTCCAGAACCGGCTGTAGACATTGCGCTTCTCGTTGCCGTCCTTGTCGCGCAGCACGATGGTCAGGCGTGTCTTCTGATCGTCGCCCGGATATTTGAAATCGCAGCGCTCGACGATGTCACGTCCCGAGGGCTGTTCGTTCGCTTGCGCAACGGGCTGCAGTGCAAGCCCCGCGGTCGCGGCCAGCAGCAGAATAACGCGTGTGCCCCGCATGAATGTCCCCTTCTGGCTCTGAGAAAAAGCCGGCGCGTCTTTAGAGTCGCATCCAGCGTCCACGCTTGCCGACTGATGAATATTGTCGTCCGGTTCCGGCCCGCGAATTGTAGCAAATCGTTCTTATAGAGAGAACCGAGCACGGCGAGACATCCATGCGTGGAGCATTCGACCATGCGCGCGCGGCGGACGGCTCCATGGCTGCCGGGAAGGCGCGCACGGTGATCTGCGATGACTTCGCTCATCCCTTCGGGTGACTTAATCTGTCCCCCGAGTCCTCTGCATCGGTCCGGCGCCGAAAGGGAGTGAGGCGGCGGCGCGGTGGGGGGGCAGTTTCGCGGCGATCTGCTGCGGCTGGTGCGCCCGGTCGGGTGCCCCTGGGGCCCCAGGGTCGGCTTCGCGCCGGACGGGCAAGTGGCTGAAAAGCGGAGGGATGCGGACGGCCGTCCGGCTGGCGCCGCAGCTCGTCATACTTTACTCGTACACGTAGGATATACGGTGTTGATTTCCAATGAAAAGCGCTATTGCAATTCGCCCGGTCGCGGCGTATAACAAACGGCAGTAGGGAAGCTGAACAACGTAGAGAGAGCCGCCCGAGGGAGCGATGGTTCCAGCATCGTCCCTCTACGCATCACGGCCCGCGCGCAGTGCGACATGGACAGGCGAGAGTTATATCGCCACTCGCGGCGCGAACTTTAGGAACGGGACTCTCCAGGAAGGCCCGGGTATTTCTCCCCCGGTACGGTGGCTCTTCTGAAAACATACCAGAGTGCAGTAAATAGGAGATGATTATGAAGAAACTAACTGTACTGACTGTCGTGCCGGCCGCGCTCGCGCTGGCCAGCGGCTCGGTCCTTGCAGTGCCGCCGACGGGTTTCTCGTATGACGATTACACCGTCAACAGCGGTGCCATCACCGCGGGCTGCCCGGTTGGATACACCTGTACCAACCTCGACGCCACCGGTAATGGAATCCTGCAGCAGCGCGTCACCGACGGCACGGATTCCTACTTCCGTACCATCATCGTCGACGAGAACATCAGCGCCACCGACCTGGCTTCGGTCGAGGCGCTGGGTTTCCGTGACGAGTCCTTTGTCGCCGCCGAGGATGGCGCCGGCACCATGTCGACCCGGGGTATCGTGCAGGGCAACCAGCTCGGCGCGGGCATCGACGACATGTACGTCATGGCCGAGATCGTCGATGGTGCGCTGAACGTCAACGGCAATAACTTCGTGCAGCGCAACATGCTCGGTGGAACCAACCGCACCGTAGAGTTCGTGGGTAACGGCAACAACAACAACCTGAACATGCAGATCAACGTCCTCCAGCCCAACAACGAGGGCAACATGACGATCCGCAAGGCGACCGCCACGGGTGCCGGCAACCTGTCGCTGACGGATGCCGATCCGGGTATCGCTGACCTGGCCTATGCAGCGGGCAACCGTCTGCAGGTGGTGTGGCTGGAGCAGGCTGCCTCGGGCACGGGTGACGCGTTCAACCGCGCTCTGGGTCAGCAGACCTACAGCAACCTGACCGCCGGTACCGAAATCAGCTACAACAACGCCGACGGTGCGGGTAACTTTGTAGCCGTCAACACGGGCGCCAACAACGAAGTTGGTGGCATCGGTCCGTGGAACTGGGATGCGGGACTGTTCGGCACCGAGCCCAACCCCTACCTGGTCAATGGCGAGGGTACGGGCATAACGGGCAATCCAGCGACTTTCCCCTGATCGTTGGCTGACGTTGCTATAAAGTTATAGGAGAGCATATTTATGAAGAGCAATCTCAAGCTGAAGATGGCAATCGCCTCGGTCGGGGGACTGCTGGCTTCGGGTGCGGCCTTCGCCGGCGCGCCTGTGGGCTTTGGGCAGTTCAGCGTCGCGGCGGGTGTCGTCACCGATACGTCCACCGAGTGCACCAGCCTGGGCTGGACCTGTACCTCGCTGGATGCCACCGGCAACGGCATGCTGATGCAGCAGGTCACGGATCCGAACAGCGGTATCTCGTTCCTGCGCGCCATCACGGTGGAAAGCGACGGCAACGGCGATCCTGGCATCAGCCTCGACTTCTACGTCGAGTCTCAGGTCTATGCCAACGGCATCAACCGCAACAACATCGCGCTGAAGCAGGGCATCAATGACGGCGGCATGGTCATGGATGTCGAGATTTACGAAGGCGCGTTCCGCAGCGACGGCACGCTGACCGATGCCACCACCGGTGGCGGCGGTGCGGAGATGTCGATCGTTCAGACCATCACCTCTGCCGGTCAGACCTTCCAGCAGGAAGGCGTGAACAGCAACGTTCGTCAGCGTATCGACCAGAACCAGGGCACCAACCCGGGCCGCTTCACCTACGCGGTCGTGGCTGGCAACGGCCAGGGCGCGTTCGAGCCCACGGCTGCCGGTCAGCTGGGCGGCACGGACATGCCGGCTCTGGCCTACGCGGCGGGTGATGCCCTCGCGGTGGTGTGGATCGGTGCGGACCAGCCGGGTACCGGCGATGCCGCCACGACCCGCGCGTTCGGCTTCCAGGAGTACCGCAACTACGGTACTGCCACTGGTGCCACCGTGCTGGCCGGTACGGCGGTTCCGACTGGAACCTCTACCCTGGTGTCGAACGAACTGCCTGGCTCCACGGCGCCTTGGGCGTTCGCCGGCAACGGTTCCTGGGATTGGGATGCGAACATCTTCGATCTGGGTGGCGCCCCGTCTGGGCCGTAGTCCGAAGCTACATAACAATATATTCAGTACCATTCAAAAGGGGGCGCAAGCCCCCTTTTTTTCGCCCCCTTCGGGGTCAGACCCCGAACACACTCTTCCTCCAGGGCCGGCGCAACGCCTAACTCCCTGAATATCAACGCCCGCCATACCGCACACCCCGAACATGGGGGTCAGACCCCGAACGGTAGCTTGTAAGTCTCTGATTGATTACGTCCTACGCTCCTGCGCGGTCTCAAGTCGGATGTCTCATTGCCGCTATCTGTAATGCAACTGCGACCGTATTGCATGCATGAGGGGAGTGGAGAAACAGATGAAACTGAGACTTGCTGTGGCGTCGGCATCGCTGGCGCTATCCGGAGGAGTGGCGTTTGGCGCGCCGCCAACCGGATTTTCCTACGACGACTACACGGTGGACGCCGGCGCCATCACTGCGGGCTGCCCGGTTGGATTCACCTGTACGACGCTGGATGCCAGCGGTAACGGAATACTGCAGCAGCGAGTCACGGACGGCTCGGATACTTACTTTCGCACCATCGTCGTGCCCGATGGAGTCACCGCAGCGGATTTGGCGGCAGTAGAAAGCCTGGCCTTCCGCAACGAAAGCTATGTCAGCGCGGTCAGCGGCTCGGGAGATTACGCGGCGCGCGGCGTGGTTCTGGACCAGGGCAATCTGGTTCTGGGTGGCGGCGGCACCAATCCGACAGTTACGGATTCGATGTACGCGCTGACCGAGATCACCGGCGGCGCTTTGAACACCGGCGACGAAATCGTGATCGAGCAGCGCAACGTCCTTGGCGCCAACGCCGCCGGTGCGGTGACTCGCTCGGCCGAATTCGTCGGCGCCGGCTCAAGCAACAATCTGGCCATGGCGCTGAACATCATCCAGCCCACCAACGAAGGCAACATGACGATCCGCAAGGTGACCGCGACGGCGCCGGGCAACCTGGAACTGACCGATGCCGATGCGGGCATCGCACCGCTCGCCTACGCGGCGGGCAACCGCCTGCAGGTGGTATGGCTGGAGCAGGCAGCTTCGGGCACCGGCGATGCGTTCAATCGCGCACTCGCCCAGCAGAGCTACCGCGTGTACCAGAGCGGCACCGACAACACGCTGTTGGGCGAGATCTCGTACAGCAACGCCGACGGCGCCGGCAATTTCGTGGCTACCAACACGGGGGCCAACAATCCGGTGGGCGGTATCGGTCCGTGGAACTGGAACGCCACCCTGTTCGGCACCGAGCCCAACCCCTATGTGGTCAATACCGGCGGTACGGGCATCGCGCTACCTGCGACGACGTTCCCCTGAGCCGGATCGAGGAGAGAAAAGCAATGAAGATAACGAACAACAAGCTGAAGATGGCACTGACCGCGAGCGGCGGACTGCTCTTCTCGGGCATCGCCCTGGGCGCCGCGCCTGTCACGCCCGTTCCACCCATCGCTTTCGATCAGTACACGGTGACCGCCGGCGTGGTCACCGACACGTCCACCGCGTGCAATGTAGACGGCTGGAGTTGCGTCACCCTGGATGCTACCGGCGCCGGCATGCTCACCCAGCAGGTGACAGACCCCAACACCGGTATTTCGTATCTGCGCGGCATCATCGTCGAGGACGACGCCACCGGCGCGCCGGGCGACCTCGGCTTCTCGCTCGAGCAGCAGGTCTATGCCAACGGCATCAACCGCAACAACGTCGCGCTGAAGCAGCTGCTCAACGATAACGGCATGACGATGAACGTTCGCCTTTTCGAAGGCGCGTTCCGCAGCGATGGCTCGCTGACCGATCCGGAATCCGGTGGTGGCGGTGGCGAAATGCTTCTGTCCCAGCAGGTGCTTTCCGCTGGTCAGACCTTCGTCCAGTGGGGAGTGAACAGCAACGTCGCGCAGCGGATCAGCCAGAGCCAGGGCGTCAATCCGGGTCGCTTCGTGTATCAGACCGTTGCTGGCAACGGCCAGGGTCTCTTTGAGCCGACCGAGGCCGGTCAGTTGGGGGGCGGTGACATGCCGGTCCTTGCCTATGCAGCTGGAGATGCCCTGAGCGTCGTGTGGCTGGGCGTTGATTCACCGGGGACGGGCGACGAAAGTACGCGCCAGTTCGGCTTCCAGGAGTACCGCAATTACGGTACGGCCACCGGTGGGACCGTCCTCGCGGGTTCCGCGACTCCGGTCGGCACTTCAAGGCTGCTCTCCAATGAACTTGGCGACGCCCCGTGGCATTTCGTAGACAACGGCGCCTGGGACTGGGACAGCGACATCTTCCAGGTCGGCAATCCGCCCACGCCGCCCGGACCGTAAAGCATGAACCCATCCGCCGGCACGCCTTCTGTCTCCACGGACACGCAACCGAGGCCACGAGCCTCGCGCATAGGTGTTGCCGGGATTCGTTCCGCGGCTGACCACAAACCAATTGCCGCGAACGGTCGCTGCCCTCGGGTAGCCTTGACGCACAATAATGAGGACAAAGAAATGAAGCTGAGATTCGCAGTCATGACGCCGGCGCTGCTGGCGCTGTCGGGAGGCGCGGCCTTCGCGGTGCCTCCGACCGGTTTTTCCTACGACGACTACACGGTGGACACCGGCACCATCACCGCGGGCTGTCCGGTCGGCTATACCTGTACCACGCTGGATGCCACCGGTAACGGCATCCTGCAGCAGCGGGTCACCGACGGCGCCGACTCGTTCTTCCGCACCATCGTGGTCAACGAAGGCGTCACTGCCACCGACCTGGCTTCGGTGGAAGCTCTCGCATTCCGCGATGAGTCCTACATCAATGCCGCCGATGGCGAAGCGGACATGTCGGCTCGCGGCATCATCCAGGGCAACCTGCTTGGCGCCGGCGTCGATGACATGTACGTCATGGCCGAGATCACGGATGGTTCCCTGAGCGTCGGTGGCGCCGTGCGGCTGGAACAGTTCAATCAGTTGGGCGCGGCAAACCGTAGCAATACATTCGTGGGCGTTGGTGGCAGCAACAACCTCAACATGCAGCTCAACGTCCTCCAGCCCAACAACGAGGGCCAGATGACGATTCGCAAGGCAACGGCGGCGGCCGCGGGCAACCTGTCGCTGACGGACGCCGATCCCGGCATCGCGCCGCTCGCGTACGCGGCGGGAAATCGCCTGCAGCTGGTGTGGCTGGAGCAGGCCGCTTCCGGCACGGGTGACGCGTTCAACCGCATCCTCGGTCAGCAGAGCTACACCAATCTCACCACCAGTGAGTCGATTCAGTACAACAACGGCGACGGCGCGGGCAACTTCATCGCCACCAACAACGGTGTTGGGAATGACATCGGCGGCATCGGTCCGTGGAACTGGGATGCGAGCCTGTTCGGCACCGAACCCAATCCGTATGTGACCAATGCCGACAATAACGGCGCGACGGCGCCAGCGGTGACGTTCCCGTGATGACGCGGATCGAGGAGACAGCAAAGATGAATACTTCGAACGGGAAGCTGAAGCTGGCGCTTGCTGCCGCAAGCGGACTGCTCGCTTCGGGCGTCGCGCTGGCCGGAGCGCCGATCGGATTCGACCAGTTCACGGTGGCCACCGGAGTCGTGACCGATACTTCCGTCGAGTGTTCGGTCGGCGGATGGACCTGCGTCACGCTGGATGCCACCGCCGCCGGCATGCTGACGCAGCAGGTCATGGATCCGAACACCGGTATCTCGTATCTGCGCGGCATCATCGTCGAAGAGGATGCCAACGGCGCACCTGGTGCGCTGGGTTTCTCGGTCGAGCAGCAGGTCTATGCCAACGGCATCAACCGCAACAATCTTGCGCTGAAGCAGACGATCAATGACACCGGTATGGTCATGAACGTCGAGCTGTACGAAGGGGCGTTCCGCAGCGACGGCACGCTGACTGATTCCGCTTCGGGTGGCGGCGGCGCCGAGATGTCGATCGTGCAGAGCATCACCTCGGTTGGCCAGACCTTCCAGCAGGAGGGCGTGAACAGCAACGTCCGCCAGCGCATCGACCAGTCGCCGGGCGGCGGCGCCGCGGGCAACTTCACCTACGCGGTGGTTGCCGGCAATGGCCAAGGAGCGTTCGAACCGACGGCCGCGGGCCAGCTGGGCGGTACGGACATGCCCGCTCTCGCCTATGCCGCGGGTGATGCGCTCAGTGTCGTTTGGGTCGGATCCTCGGCAGTGGGCCAGCAGTTCGGCTTCCAGGAGTACCGCAACTACGGTACGGCAACTGGCGGTACCGTGCTGGCGGCCAGCGTGGAGCCGGTGGCGACATCGACCCTGGGGTCCAATGAACTCGGAGACGCCCCCTGGTCCTTCGTCGGTAACGGCCCTTGGGACTGGGATGCGGATCTGTTCGGGGTCGCGCCGCCCTGATAGTGGTGTAGGACGTTCAATGGCTGGAAGAGGGGGCTTGCCCCCTCTTTTCGTTTCCGGAGATTGTCGGTGTCAACACCACGGATTGCGCTAGAATCGCGCTCATGAGCCGGATTCCCGCGAATGGCCGCCTCCTGTGCGGCCTCGTATTTTTCCTGATTTCGATGGCCGCTTTCCCCGCGCGGGCACTGACCGTCGTGCCACGCGACTTCGACCAGCTGGTAACGCTGGCGGACACCATCGTCATCGCCACCGCGGGGCCGGCGCGGAGCGCGTGGTCCGCCGATGGCCGCGCCATCCTCACCCACTACACGCTGAAGGATATCGAGCTGATCAAGGGGGAAGTCCCCTCGGCGCCCTTCGAGCTGCCTCTGCCCGGCGGCATCGTCGGTGAAGAAGCCCAGTTCTATCCCGGCGTTCCCCGGCTGCAACCGGGCGAGCGCTACGTGCTGTTCCTCTATGATCGCGAATTCGCCGCCTTCCTGCCGCTGGTCGGCGTCCACCAGGGCCTGTATCGCGTGCTGCGCGATTCCGCCGGTGATCCGCGCGTGGTGCCGGAGCGCAGCATGCCGCCGGCGACCGCGGCCGGTGTGGTCCTCGCGCCGGGGCATGCGCAGCGCCTGGATGAGTTCCTCGGCGCCATCCGCGACCGCCTGTCCGGTGGCGATCCGGCAACGGATGGCGATGCGCGTTCATGAGATTCCTGCCGCTTTCGCTGGCCATGCTAATGGCCGTACCGTTCGCCGCACATGGCTTCTCCTATGTCGGGCAGCGTCTGGAGCAGAACGGCGAACCGATTCCGCTGGCGGTACCCGGCTCCGGTCTGGCGCCGGTGGTCTGGCCCGACAGCCGCGCGGAGCTGGACATCGTTCTCGATTTCGACGATGAAGCCTTCATCGACAGTGCGCGCGAGGCAATGCAGGCCTGGAGCGCGGCGGGAACACGGTTCCAGTTCCGCCATGACGAAAGCACGCCGGGAATCGCCTGCAATTCGCGCGACCGGATCAATACCGTCGCCTGGACCCTGGCGCGTTGCGGTAACGAGCAGGAAGCCTTTGGCGATGCCCTCGCCCTGACTGCCGTCACTTACCGCTTCAATAACACTCGCCAGCGCTTCGAGCTCTCCGATGCCGACATCATCCTCGACGCCGCGCGCGGCTGGCTGCCGCAGGCGAGTGGCCCTCCGCAGTCCGGCAGTCCGGATTTTCGCCGCGTGCTCATCCACGAACTGGGGCATGCGCTGGGTCTCGAACATCCGGACGAGGCGGGCCAGGAGGGCGTCGTGGCGATCATGAACTCCCGCGTCAGCGGGATCGAAGAGCCGCAGCAGGATGATCTGGAGGGTCTCGCATTTCTCTATGGTGGCGAGGCCGGGGATGCGGCCTCCACCAGCGGCGGGGCTGGCGGAGGCGGCGGCGGTGCGTTCGACCCGGTGCTGCTTCTGCTCGCCGCCGGGAGCGGTGCGATCCGGTTCGTGAGCCGGCGCCGGAGGACCGGAGGACGGATGGCGGAAGAAGCTGACCGCACCCGCGCGCCGGATGTGTCCCGGCGCGGCCCCGGTGGTGAATCGGCCTTTCGATGACCGGGAACGTTCCCGCCGCGGCGCTTGCCGCATACCGCCTGGGGGTGGATGCCGCCCGCGCCGGCGACCTCACGGGCGCGGAAGTCCATTACCGGCAGGCGATCGATGCGGCGCCGGCCTTTTCCGGGGCCTGGCTGAATCTCGGCAACGTCCTGGCCGCGCGTTCGCGCATCGATGAAGCGCTTGATTGCTACCATCAGGCGCTGAAGCTGAGACCGGACTACGCGCTTGCCCGCTACAACCTGGGCAACGCGCTCCTTGCCACGGGTCGTTTCGCCGAAGCGCGCGAGCAGTATCGGCGGGTGCTGGCGGGCGCTCCCGAGGATGTCGCCGCGCGCCTCAATCTCGGCATTGCCCACTTGCGCCTCGGCGACATCGATGCCGCGCTCGCTTGCCTGGAGCGGGTGACGGCGGCCCAGCCGCGCCTCGCGGTGGCGTGGAGCAATCTGGGCAAGACCTGGCATGCCGCTGGCCGCCCGGAGGCGGCGATATCCTGCCTGGCGCGCGCGCTCGAATTGCGACCCGATCCCGTCAACTGGAGCAGTCTGCTGCTCGCCCGGCTCTATCTGCATGGAAATGACCCGCAGGCGATGGCCGACGCCCTGCGTGGCTATGCGGATCTGGTTGAAGCGCCACAGCGAGGGGCCTGGCGCCCGCATGACAATCCGCGCATTCCTTCGCGGCGTTTGCGGATCGGCTATGTGTCCGCCGACTTCCGGCGTCATTCGGTGGCGCGCTTCATCGAGCCGGTGCTCGCCGCGCACGATCGCCAAGCGTTCGAGGTGTTCTGCTATTACAACCACGAACTGAGCGATGAGGTGAGCGGGCGGATCGCGGCCACCGCCGATCGCTGGATTCCCTGTCACCAGCTGTCGGACGAGGAACTTGCCGGCAGGATAGAAGGCGACGGCATCGACATCCTCGTCGATCTTTCCGGCCACACGCGCGACAATCGCCTGCCGGTGTTCGCGCGCCGGCCGGCGCCGGTGCAGGTGACCTGGCTCGGCTATCCGGGCAGTACCGGCCTTGCCGCCATCGATTACCGCCTGTGTACTTCCGACACCGATTCGCCGGGGGCGGAGGAGTGGCACAGCGAGCAGCTGTGGCGGCTGCCGGGTAGTCTGTGGTGCTATCGTCCGCCCGCAGACATGGCGGCTGTGCCGGTCGAGCCGCCGCTGCTTGCCCGCGGCCATGTCACCTTCGGCTCGCTCAACCGCCTGTCCAAGCTGTCGCCGGCGACGCTGGCGGCGTGGTGCGACATTCTGCGGCGCCTGCCCGACGCGCGGCTGGAGATCACCGGCGTGCCCCAGGGCTCCGCGCGGACCCGACTGCGCGAACTGTTCGCGCGCGCCGGCATCGCGCCCCGGCGCGTTTCATTGCACGATCGCCTGCCGGAAAGCGAACTGCGCGAGTTGTTTTCGCGCATCGATATCGCGCTCGACTGCTACCCCTACAATGGCACCACCACCAGCTGCGATCTGCTGTCAGCAGGGATTCCGCTGATCGCACTGAAGGGATCGACTTCGGTTGCCCGCGCCGGCTTCGCGCTGCTCCGTCAGCTCGGCATGGAACAGCTGGTGGCCGGCGATGAAGTGGGATATGTGGCACTGGCAGTATCGCTGGCCGGTGATCCGCAGCGCCTCGCCGGCATCCGCCGTGATTTGCGCGCGCGCTTTGCTGCATCG
>JAVEZY010000012.1:0-2861 GCA_034002745.1 Gammaproteobacteria bacterium | reverse complement strand
GCCGCTATCGCGCCGGAACAGATAGGCCGCGCCGGCTTCGGATGCGGAATTGTTTTCCTGTGCAGCCAGATCGTCGCTGCCGTAGCGCGCGACACTGTCCTCGCGCGGAGCGCCGACCAGCAGATCATTGCCGCTGGCGGATATCGCCAGCGCGGAACCGAATTCGTCGCCTGAACAGTTATCGTCGTCTGGTGGAGGTGGACAGATTTCGGTATTCGACGCCTTGAGATAGGTCTGGTGCGACCAGCTGTCGCCATCGCGGACGTAGACATGAGCGGCGCCGGCGCCGCGCGTGCAGTTGACCGGCTCGGCCGTGCCGCAATCGTCGATCATGTCGCCGTTCACGCCCCTCGCAGCGCTGCGCTCCTGGGGTGCGCCGACGGCGAGCGTGGCACCGTCGGCGGACAGCGCCACGCTCCCGCCGAACTGGGCTTCGGGCCGTGTCGCGGGCGGCTTGATGTATGCTTCGAGATTCCATGCCGATCCGCTGCGCCGGTAGACATACACTGCGCCGCTGTTGCTCAGGGTGCCGCCGTCAGCCGGCGGTGCCGGCGCTGTTCCGCTGGTGCCGCCGTCTTCTTGCGGGGCGCCGACGACCAGCGTGCTGCCATCGTCCGACAGGGCGAGCGCGCGGCCGTACAGCGATTGCGCCGCGGCATTCGGCGCCTGCAGCATTGCCTGCTCGGTCCAGTCCTCCCCGTCGCCGGTGAAGACATACACCTTGCCCGCCGCGCCGATGCCCGCGACCTGCGCGCTCGGCGCGCCGACGGCGATGGTGCCGCCATTGGCCGAGGCGGCCACTGCCCGGCCGAAGTCATTTGCGACCACCAGGTTGGCATCGGCGGCGCGCAGCCGCGCGCGCTCTTCCCAGTCGAAGCCGTCGCGGGTGAACACATAGGCCGAGCCGGTCTTGTCGGGCGCGTCGCCCAGATTCCCCGCGTCCACGCTGGTTCCCAGCACGATGGTTTCGCCATCGCGGGCCACGGCGATGGACGAGCCGAGCAGGTTGCGGTTCAGTGGCGTGCGCGGTTCGCCCCGCCCCACCACGCTGGTCTTCAGGTTGTGGCGGCTGGTGAGCGCGCACACGCCATCGCAGTTGGCGGACGCCGGCAGGAAGAACGCGCGGCTGTCCTGGCAGCCGGCCTCGTTGCAGGTCTCGAGGATATAGGACAGATTTTGCCAGTCGGTGAGATGCACCGGCAGCACATCGACGAAGGTGATGCCCGGAACCCCTGCCGGCGGCGCGGCGAAATCGTCGCCGATCTGCTCGTAGCCGGCACGGGGATCGTCCTCGTCCTCCGGCGGCGGAACGTTGCCGGGGTTGCGATAGAGCCGGTAGACGGTGGCGTCCGGAACCACGCCCCAGTTGAGGCGGATCTGGCTCAGGTCATAGGGAGCATTCGGGAGCAGGCGGAGTTGCCCCGGCAGAGGAGGCTCGGCCGGCTCCTCGGTTTCGTCGTCCTCTCCGGGTATCACGCCGCCAAGCGGCACCTCGCCGCCATCGCAGGCGACCAGTCCCAGGCAGGCGAGCGCCAGCAGGAAGGGAATCAGGGTTTCCCGGTACGACACCGACATCTGTGTTCCTCGCGGATGAATGACAAGGGAGCCGTGCCCGGCTGCGGTTTGCGTCGAAACGCCGGAGCAGATCACCGGTTTGCCTTGCGGCAATTCTCCCTGTACCGTTGGAGCAGCAATTATAGCGCCAAGTTCCGCACGCCGCCCTTCGTCCGCGTGTTAGGACGATTGGCTCATGAGTGTGCCCGCACGCCGCGATCCTGTCCCTTGTACAGAGGGCGCAAATTCGAACGATGCCGTCTGTCCGGCCACTACAAGACGCCCGCCCTGGCGCCGCTACAGTAGCTGAATCGCTAGGCATCGCTGCCATGGCTCGATTTCAGTTACCGCGCACCTGTCCGCGCACAGGACATGATTCATGACTGAGCCTGCACGCAACGATCCCTGTCCCTGCGGCAGCGGACGCAAGTTCAAGCGGTGCTGTCTGCCGGGGCGCGAGCAGAGCACGCCTGTCCCGGCGCTGCTCCAGCAGGCTAACATTCTCCAGCGCAGCGGTCGTCTGTCCGAAGCCGAAGCCCTGCTGCGCCGGCTGCTCGAATCCCGTCCCCGCGATCCGGAAGCGCTGCATCGGCTGGGCATTCTCTGCCATCGATCCGGCCGGCGTGAAGAGGCCTGCACCCTGCTCGAGGCCGCGGTGCGCGCCGATCCCGCCAACCCTGCGCGCCAGGTCGATCTCGGCGTGATGCAGGAAGCGCTGGGGCGTGAGGATGATGCGCTCGCCAGTTTCGTTCGCGCGCTCGAGCTGCATCCCGCATCGCCCGAAGCGCAGCTCAACGTGGGTCGCCTGCGCTTGCGGCGCGGCGAGATCGAGGAAGCCGTGGCCTGCTATCGCCGCGCTCTGCGGGCACGGCCGCAATTTCCCGTCGCCGAGCTCAATCTGGGACTGGCCTTGCAGCGCCTGGGCAAGGCGGATGAAGCGATAGCCTGTTATCGCCGCGCGCTGGCACAGCGTCCCGATTTCGCCGAAGCCCACTACAACCTGGGCTGCGTATATGCCGAATTGCACGAGGACGATGCCGCGGCGGCCTGCTACCGGCAGGCGCTGGCGCTGAGGCCGGACTACGGTGACGCCCATTTCAATCTTGCCGTGCTGCTCCAGGGCGGCGGAGACCCGCAGGGCGCGGAAGCGCATTTCAGCGCCGCGCTGCGCCTGCGCGGAGATTCCCCGGTGGTATGGAGCACGTTGCTGCTGTCGCTGATGTACCGTGAGGTGAGCGCGGAGGAGGTGCTGGCGGCGCACCGGGCGTACGCGGAGCGATTCGAAGCGCCGCTGCGGGCAGGGTGGA
>JAVEZY010000011.1:5946-75973 GCA_034002745.1 Gammaproteobacteria bacterium | reverse complement strand
TTCGGACGGCGTGCCGCCGGCGTCGAGCACCAGCGTCGACAGCTTGTCGACCGCGTTGTAGTGATAGGCGATCGCTGTGCCGTTGGGATCGGTGCGCGTGACGATGCCGTTCGGGACGTCGTAGCTGTAGCTCGTGTTGTAAACCGCCGATTCGGACGACAGGGGCAATAGCAGCGCGGCGCACGCAGCAAAGGTAACAGCGTGGCGAACCCGGGGTTGAAGCTTGCTCGAGCGCTCGGTGCCGATCATAAGGAATCTTTAGAAATAACCGTTAGCGCAAGAATCCAAAAATAGAAAAAAAACAACATATGCAATATTCCATACCCCATCAAGAGGTATCGACGCTTCCTATCAACCACCATCAAAAAGCCGTGATAACCAATCAACACAAATATGAGAAAAAACACTGGATACGTAGCCCATTTATCTTGTCCTGGAGTATGCGGATAAACGACAATCATCCACAAAATCATTACAACGGTCAGGATAATTGGACCCAAATAAAGCAGAGCTTTCATATACTGCTTTTGCTCACCTGGCATAAAATTTAATATCCTTCTGGATACAACGGCTTCGATGGAAAGATTTTCGGTTGCCTCCTTGTTGCGCCTCGCATAACTAATCATTTTCTCGGGCGAATCTCGCCATTAAATCCAGCCAAGTCCGCTGTATATCCCACATAGCGACCGAATTCCGTCCCTGCCGCATTCACCCTGCCACAAAATCAAAAGCTGACAATTCACTCGGAGCTGCATAAGTCAGCGGATTGTTGTGCACATACGTGTACCGGTTATGGGATGCCAGCTCTTCAATTCCCTCCCAAAGCGGATCCACGCGCTGATGAATCGGCCAATGCTGGGATCGTAGCATCTTGCTCCGCACGCCAATTGCGCTGCGAAATCATAGGCATAAAAAACCTGAAATCACCCCCGTATTGGATGATTGATAGGCATGAAAATGAGAGAGCTTTCCAGATCGTAGTCTTCTTCCCCTCACTTACCATTGGCGCGACACTTAGCCAAGGGTAGTTATTAATAGGATTTCTGCTTGAATCAATTATCGAGGTTGTTCAATTGTTCCGCCTACTCCCAAGGTTCGCACATGGTAAGTAGTTTCTTGCAGCGGTTGGTCCGGGAGCAATGAGCTCGACAAAGTTCTACGCTTTACGCTGTTCTCATCAAACTCAATTTCTACAACGTAGCTCTCAGAGGCGTCACCGCCATACAGCGCCAAAATAATTCCATCCCTCCCCTCTTTTATTTCGGCGTTACTCAAGTCGGCCAAATCACAGAAGACTGAGCGTGGAATAAAGAGCGCGCTTCCATTTATGGCAATATCAATGCTGTCGACGAGACGGCACGGATACCGGCTATAGGTACAGCTAGATTGGATTGCAGATGGTCCTTTATCGCTCGCATTGCCAATCTGCAACTCGTGCGTATTAATTGTAACTTCCACGGTCATGCTGATAATAGTGCTAGAAATCACTACCTTATCTTGCGACTTAATCGTCACTTTCGACGGAGACGCATGTGCACCGCCGATAGTTATTGTTAGAGTTAAAGTTAGTGCAGCGCCAAAGTATCTAACCAAGCCAGCTATGGATGTCACGGTATAACCCTGAAAATATTGTCTCCGCTATTGCCTATTTCATTTCTAACGCCCAGATTGAAAATCGGACATCCTGCAGAAGCCGTCTGATTTCCTGCTGCGTTATCACCATGAATCAGGAATCCTCCTCGACCAAACATTTGGTTGCCAGAATCTGGCGTCAGCCTCATGGAGGAAGGCAATTTCGTGCCAATGATTGTTGTATTATTTTGCAGTGGGATTAGAGAAATCTACAATCGTGTCACACAGGGAAAAATCATAAACTGATGAGTAAGTTTCGCGTCATGTCTGGCGAGCAGGATCATTCCGTTTATCGTATAATTCGGCGCTCCACGCGAAGTAGAGCAATCCTAATATCATTCCGTCAGTTATCATGACTATCGAGAAAATTCCCTCATAAGGCGCAAATATTCTTACCCCAGAAAACGGAGCAAGAACCAAGTGAAAGAGATATACAGCCATCAATAAATCACGAGCCCATCTCCGCAGAAAAAAAATACCCGAATAACTTAATAAAGTTAAGACAACCCACAGGATGTAAGCATGCTCAGAGAACCTTGTTCCGTAACCATCAACCACTAAAATCTTCTGAAGATCTTCATCCAGATACTCCCACAAAAAAATCCTATTAAAAACCCACGCAAAGTAGAATAGAACTGAAATAACCACCAAAAACTTAATAACCATTTTTTTACTTACGCTATCTATATCCACGTTACTTTTTTCCATCAATTACACGGGCACATACTTGGCCCAGGATTATATGGAAGCGGTGAACCACAAGATCCTCCTCTATCCTGATAACCCTGAGTGATATCTTGAATTTCCAATGCTGGGCAAAAGCATGTATATGCTCTTCTCTGCCCGTTAGGCATCCAAGATAATCTTGGGTCGTTGAGATTTCCAAATGCTTCGTGCAATTCTCGGTTATAACCCAAGGCACCACCAGGAACTCTCGGCACTAGCAACGGGCCAGGCGGAGCACCAGCTAACCCACTCGGATCTGCATAAATCAGCGGATTATTGTGCACGTAGGTGTACCGATTCTGTGAAGCCGGCTCTTCCAGCCTTCCCCAGAACGGATCCGCACTGATGAAGCGCCCTATTTTAGGATCGTAGTACCGGGCTCTCAGATACAGCAGCCCCGCCTCCTCGTCGTACTCCTGGCCCGTGTACCCGTAGTGCCCATGCGAGTTCGAGGTCTGGCTCGTCGTGCTGCGAATGCCGAAGGCGTCGTAGCGGTACTCGTCCTTCGCCTGCCCGCTGCTGTCCGTGGCGTGCGTGATGCTGCCGACAACACCGTCCGAGAGCAGGTAGACATCATGACTTCGGTTGCCCGAACTCGGCTCTTCCTTCAGCAGCTGCTACCCGCCGTACACATACGTGGCCTTCAGGCTCAGATTGTCGTTCAGCTCCGCCACCACGCGGCTCATCCCGAAGATGGAAGCCGTGAGGTAGGACGCGGGCGGCACGCCTTCAGAGCTCAACTACTACTACGACCTCTGGAGGCCGGCGCAATCGTCGAACTCATTTCGCCGCGTATCACTCTAACGACATAACTTCGCTTCGCCTGAATCTGATTGAACAGCAGGGCCTGAATATGGGAGGATTAGTCTGGACAGGTATGGCGCATTGCGCGGGCTCGGACGTTCAACTGATTTTCAACTTGGAACCGTAACTTACTGATTCTTGGATTTATTTTATTCCTCTCCTCGGCACCACGTTAAGTTACACCCCTCCCCCGTCCTTGCCACGCACCCATGCGAGCAACCGATCCTGCAGCATTTTCAGGCGGCCTTCGCATCGATTTTCGCCCGCATTTGTCCGCTTGCTTCCAAATCACTCTTCCACAGATTTGCATCCTGCTTCGGCACCCTCAAGACGTTCAAATGCATGACTTTTCTCGGCCCAACCACGCTCTCGTACCTGGCGTGATGTGCCTGCATCCCCGAGCGAACGCTCAAGCGCCGCTTCAAGACCGCGACGGGATCGACGCTCATCGATTACCTGCAGAATCTCAGAGTCGAGGAGGCCAAGCGGCAGCTCGAGACCAGGGGCACGGCCATCGATGAGATCAGCGCCAGCGTCGGCTACGAGGACCCGTCGTTCTTCCGGCGCGTATTCAAGCGGCGGACCGGCCTGAGTCCGGGCCAGTACCGGCAGATGTTCGCCTGCGCTTCGGACGTGACCTTTCAGTAAGATCGCTCGTGCTGCTGACCGCCTGCGGCTCGGCGGCAGAAGTCCGACCGGAGACACGATGCACCGCGATCATCGCCGAGTCCGATTACCGCATCGCGAACAGCTCCTGATGATACCTGGCCGCCGGCATTCCGTGACGCAGGAAATCCTTGCGCAGGGATTTTCCGAATGCCGTGGGTCCGCAGAACCATAAGCTTGCCGACCGCCATTCCGGTACCGCGGCGCGGATGTGCTCCGGGGTAAGGAAACCATCTCTCGGGGTCAGGGTGATATGCAGGTTGATATTGGCCGCCCTGGCGTCCGCGGTGAGCTTGTCGATGGCCGCCTGCTCGTAGTCCGAGGTTACGTGGAACAGATCGATCTGCCGCTGTCCCGGGATGTGCGCGAGCTCCTTCATCTTCGCGATGAAAGGCGTGATGCCTATCCCCGCCCCTATCCATATCTGTCGCGGGCATGAATCTTCGAAGTCGAAGCAGCCATAGGGACCTTCGACCACGACGGGCATATCCACCTTCAGCCACTCGCTCAGATGCCCGGTCCAGTCACCCAGTTCCTTGACGACGAACGTCAGGTCGCGTTCTTCAGGATTCCAGGCCGAAGCGATCGTATAGGGATGAGCGCCTTCGGTGCGCTTGCTGGTGACGAAGGCGAACTGCCCGGGAAGATGCCCCTTCCATCCCTGGTCCAACTGAACGTGGATCTCGATGGCGTGCACGCCAGGATAGGAAGTGATCCCCTGAATGACGCCCGGGACCTTGCGCTTGCTCCCTACCCTTCCTGCCAACACCAGCAGCGCGGACACCGAACCACTCACCACCAGAATCACGGTGATCCAGCCGACGGGCTGGGTCCAGTACTCGGGCTTCATCAGCACGAGCCCATGATAGGCAAGGACCAGATAGGCCAGCGCCAGCCATTTGTGCGTTTTCTTGAACAGGTGATATGGAAACGACTTGACCAGCGCCAGAACGATCAATATGACAGCGGCATAAAACGCCCATTCGCCAAGCGACTCAGCGATCTCGCGCTGGCTGCGCAGCCACTGCTCGAACCCGGACAACGCTTCGGCCGGGGATGACCTGCGCTGCGGACGCTCCAGCCAGCCCCACCCCACCATCCACTTGGTACCCTGCGCCCACCACCAGTGCAAAACAGCGAAGATCAGCCCGGCTATCCCCAGCCATTTGTGCAGACGGTACATCTTGTCGAGGCCGTGCAAGCGGCGCTCGATCAACGCCGGCCGGGTTGCGAGCACCATGGCGACGCTCATCATTCCCAGGCCGATTATGCCCGTGTACTGAACGAACACGCTGCGGAACGAGAAATAAGTGAACGGATCCGGCCTGATGGTATCCGCCAGCAGCCACGCCGCGCTCAGCGCGAGAAACAGCAGCCCAAAGGTTACTTTGATATTCCTCACGCCAACCTCCTCATCGCACTCGCCCCTGCGCGTGCTGCGCCATTGAATGATGATAGGCGAATCGGAACTCGATCACGCAGTTTTCGCACTGCCGCCATCCTGGCGAACCACCAACGGAAGGGAGATACAGAAGGAGAGAAAACCTGAAAAAAGAACCCGGCACGAGGCCGGGGCAAGTTTTCCCTGCAAGAGAGAGGGGGACTTCAGAAGGCGATCTGGCCGCGCAGCGCGAGCTGCCTGGTCTCGTCGCCGGTAACTTCGTCTTCGCCCATGGTGTAGTTCATCATGAAGCGCATGGCGGGGTTGATGTAATAGTTGATACCGACCGTGGTCGCGCTGGCTTCGACGCCATTGACGTCGTCGTTCTCGATGAAGTCATAGCGCGCCGTCAGCTCCCAGGCGCCGCTCTCCTTCTTCGGCTTGACTGAGCGGAAGACGCCGTTGCTGCCGTTATACGGCTTGGTCTCGCCGGTCAGCATCCAGCTTCCCATCAGGTACCAGCTCGTCACGTCCTGATCCGGACCGGCATCGCCGCCGCCGAAGCTCGCCATGGCATACTCGGCCTGGGCGTAGAACGGACCGGAGGTGCCGGCGACTTCGAGCCCGATGACATCGACCTGCTCTCCCGCCGCCATCGTCGCGATGGTGCGGCTGGGGCCGCGGCGTCCGGCATAGGAGGCCGAAGCGCTCGACGTCGGCGTCGCGCGGTTCGCGTTCTCGAAGCTGTACGAAGCGCCGAGGTGCAGCGTGCTCGAATCGGTGCGGACCGGCGTATAGGTGGCGCGCAGCGCAGCACCGACGCCTTCGTTGCGATCGCTGGCAGCGTTGCGCATATTGAATGCCGACAGGCCCAGGGTATGCATGTCACCCTTCAGCTTGTAGCCGATACCCTGCTGGAACTGACGACCGTTGTACAGTCCACTCGCCGAAGAGAAGGGACGCTCCATCATGGTGATTTCGTTGGAGCTGGTCAGCTCCTCCATCGAGCGGTAGGGCTTGAACTGGCCGATGGTCAGATAGCCGGGACCCATGCTCGTGCCGATGTAGACGTCGCGATAACCATCATGGTTGTCGCCGGCAGCGAAATCCTGCTCCACCTTGTAATCCCAGCCATAGGCCTTGCCCGACAGCGTGAGGCGCGTGCGGCGGAATTCGGTGGTGCTGGTGGTTTCGCGCAGGTCTTCGTCGAAGAAATAGCCGTCGAAGTGAATGCGCCCGCCGAGCTTCATGCTGAACTGGCCGTCATCCGATGTGACCGTCAGCCCGCCCTTGGTTTCCACTTTCTCTGCCTGTGCCGGCACGGCGGCCAGCGCCAGCACCGCCGCTGCGACGGCGAGCCGCAGCCGGTTACCCGAAACCGTATCCGTTAAGGATTTTGTTTTCATCGATCTCTCCGTTATCTCCGTGTTGATGTGGAGGACCACCCCTCCCACCAGCACGCAGTCTGGCCGCCGAAAATGACGGCGCGATGACGGAACCGTTACGGATCGATGACAGAGCGGCGCGAAAGGCACAACGTGTCGCAAAGCGGGAATGCGCTCCCGCCAGCGGCAGAATTCCTCTCAGGGCCAGGACAGGTGGCCGCCGGGTCCCAGCGGAATTCCCGCCGCGACCCACAGGGAGAGCAGTATTGGCCATAGCAGCGCGAACACCAGCGCATAGGGAAGCATCAGCGCCATCAGCGTGCCGGCGCCGGCCGCGGGCATCCAGCGCTGCACCACCGCGAGCAGGATCACCCAGTAGGGATTGAGCGGCGTGATGATGTTGGTGACCGAATCGCCGATGCGGTAGGCGGCCTGGGTAAGTTCAGGCGCGATCCCGGCGAGCATCAGCATGGGCACGAACACCGGTGCGAAGAACGCGTATTTCGCCGATGCCGATGCCATGAACAGGTTGACCATCATGGCCATGAGCACGAAGACCAGCACCAGCAGCGCCGGCTCCGGCTGCAGCGCGGCCAGGCGCTCCCCGGCGTGGATGGCGAGCAGGATGCCGAGGCGACTGTAATCGAAAGCAGCGATGAACTGCGCCGCGACGAAGGCGAGCACGATATATGGCGCCAGATCGGCGATGGTGGCGGTGAGCATGCGCATCGCGTCGCGATCGCTGCGGATGGTGCCGGAGACGATGCCATAGGCCAGGCCCGGAACCAGGAAGCACAGCATCAGCACGGGGATCATCGCCTCGACCCAGCGCGGAAAGCGCTCGCCCATGCCGTGCAGGGGCGCGCCCGGAATGAATACCAGCGCGGACACCCCGACCAGCATCAGCACGAGCGCCAGCGTGGCGGCGCGCAGTCCGCGGCGCTCCTGCACCGGATCGCCGGAATCAGCGACGCCTTGCGGCACCGTGATCGGCGCATCGCGCAGACGCGGTTCGACCCAGCGCGACGTCACCCACCAGCCCGCGCCGGTGAGCACCAGCGTCGAGACCGCCATCAGCCCCCAATTCGCGGTGACTGCCACGCGGTAGTCCGGATCCACGATGCGCGCCGCGCTTTCGGTGAAGCCGGCCAGCAGCGGATCGATACCGGTGATGACCAGATTGGCGCTGAACCCCGCGGCCACACCGGCGAACGCGGCAGCGATGCCCGCGAGCGGTGGTCGCCCCGCGGCATGAAAGAGCGCAGCGGCGAGCGGCGGGATCACCACATAACCGGCATCGACGGCGATCGAGGACAGGATGCCGAGCAGGACCACCGCCGGGGTGAGCGCACGCGCGCCGGCGACGAGCAGCACCCGGGCGATGATCGCCGCCAGCAGCCCGCTGCGTTCAGCGACACCGATGCCGAGCATCGCGACCAGCACGATACCGAGCGGAGGAAATGCGGTGAAATTGCGGACGAGACCGGAGAGCAGCCACCACAGCCCGTCGGCGTCGAACAGGCTGCGCGCGGCAAGCGGCGCGGCGTTGCCTTCGGCGCCAGGCGGGATTGCACTCCATCCCGCCCACACCGCCAGCTGCGACAGCAGCATGATCAGCAGCAGGGCGGCGGCGAACAGGGTGACCGGATGCGGAAGCGCGTTGCCCGCCCTTTCTATGCGCGCCAGGAGCGCGGCAGCGCAGCCGATGCCGTCGAGGCGGTCCCCTCCGCCGCCGCTCACCGTCAGTCCGCGAAGGGATGCCTGAGCACGATCGTTTCCGCGCGGTCCGGACCGGTGGAAATGATGTCGATCCGCGTCTCGACCAGTTCCTCGATGCGCGCCAGATAGGCGCGGGCCGCGGCCGGCAGGTCTTCCGAACTGCGTGCGCCGGTGGTCGGCTCCTTCCAGCCGGGCATATCGACATAAACCGGTTCGAGCGCTTCCAGCACGACCGCGCTGCCCGGATCGACATGGGCAAAGGGAACGTCCTCATCCTTCATCCGGTAGTCGATGCAGATGCGGATGGTGTCGAGTCCATCGAGCACGTCGAGCTTGGTCACGCACAGGCTGTCGATGCTGTTCAGGTGCACCGCGCGGCGCAGCGCCACGGCATCGAACCAGCCGCAGCGGCGCGGGCGTCCGGTGGTCGATCCGAACTCATGGCCGCGGGTCGCCAGATGCATGCCGACGTCATCGTCCAATTCGGTCGGGAACGGCCCCGAGCCGACGCGGGTGGTGTATGCCTTGGTGATGCCGAGCACGCTATCGAACGCCAGCGGACCGATGCCCGCGCCGGTGGCGGCGCCGCCGGCGACGGTGTTCGAGGACGTGACGTAGGGATAGGTGCCGTGATCGATGTCGAGCAGCGTGCCCTGGGCGCCTTCGAACAGGACGCTGGCATTGCGCTTGACGTAGTCCTGCATCAGCGCCGTCACATCGGCCACCAGCGGTTCGATCCTCTCGCGCAGCTGCAGCGCCTCGTCGAGCACCTTCTGGAAATCGGTGGGCTCCACCTGGTAATAGTTCTGCAGCATGAAATTGTGGTAATCGAGCACTTCGCCGAGCTTGGCCGCGAACAGTTCGCGATGGAACAGATCGCCGACGCGCAGGCCGCGCCGCGCCACCTTGTCCTCGTACGCCGGCCCGATGCCGCGCCCCGTCGTACCGATGGCCGCGGCGCCGCGCGCTCTCTCGCGCGCACGGTCGAGCGCGACGTGGCACGGCAGGATGAGCGGGCAGGCGCCGCTGATCTTCAGGCGGTCGCCCACGGCGATGCCCTGGCTCTCGAGCATGTCGAGTTCCTCGACCAGCGCGGATGGCGACAGCACCACGCCATTGCCGATGATGCACTGCACGCCATCACGCAGGATGCCGGAAGGAATCAGATGCAGGACTGTCTTGTGGCCATTGATGACCAGCGTGTGACCGGCGTTGTGGCCGCCCTGAAAACGCACCACCGCCTCGGTACGCTCGGTAAGGAGATCGACGATCTTTCCCTTGCCCTCGTCTCCCCACTGCGTTCCGACAATTATGACCTTCTTGCCCATCTCCCCCCCGAAAAAAGGCGTGATCTCTCTGCGGCGTATTATGCACTGGCGGCGCGGTAAAATCTCCCGCGAACAGCCGCAAGGCGGCAATTTCCGGGGAAACGGATTGTGCAGAAACCGCCTGGATTGCCACGCCACCTTCCGCAAGCGACAGTAAGGAAACCCCGCGGGCGCGAGATCGGCGTTCGACGATCCGCATTCTCACGCCCTGCCGGATGAATCGCGGCAGCGCCCGCGAGCTCCTCGACAACCATCATCGGCAGTCCCGTGAAAGACCGCAGCACCGGCCACATGACGGCGGTGACGAGAGAGCCGCGCCCCACCGGCAGGAACGTGGCACCGGGAGCCCTGGCATGAACGCAGGAAGCAGGTTCGGGAAAGACCTGGGACTGGTACGGCGGGATCAGATGGCGTCGATGACGGCCCATTCGCCGTCGATGCGCTCGATGCGGCGGTTGCAATCGAGCTCGGCGGCGCCGCCTTCCTGGCCCGGCAGCGTATAGATGACGCGCTCCCCCTGCGAGCGCAGGCGCCGGATGAGCTTGCGCAGGCTGTCGTCATCGCTCCATGGCGGCGCCAGGATGCCTCTCCTGGGCGAGGTTTCCGTGCGCGGTCCGAGGGCAAAGAGCGTCTTGAGATCGGTGCTGAATCCGGTGGCGGGACGCGCGCGGCCGAATAGCCGTCCGATATCGTCATAGCGGCCGCCGCGGGCGACTTCCATGCCATGCCCGGGGACGAACGCCGCGAACACCAGCCCCGTCTGATAGCGGTAGCCACGCAGTTCGGCGAGGTCATGGTGCAGGCCGATCTCGGCCATCTGGCATTGCACCGCGTCGGCCATCTGACGCAGTGAATCGAGCGCCTGCTCCACTTCCAGTCCGGCGCCGCGCAGCTGACTGCGCGCCTCATCGAGCATGCCGCTTCCGCCGTTCAGCTCGACCAGCGACACCAGGCGCCGCCGGCAGGCGGCATCGATGGAGAGCCCGCCAAGGAAGGATTCGATCTCGGGCCGCGCCTTGCGCTGCAGTGCATTGAATAGGACTGCCTCCTGCGCCTTGTCGAGGCCGGCATCACGCGCCAGCGCGCGGAAAATGCCTACATGGCCCAGGTCGATGTGAAAGCGTTCGATCCCGGCCACGCGCAGCGTACGGACCATGAGCCGCAGGATCTCGATGTCGCTCTCGATGCCGCCATGGCCGTACAGCTCGGCACCGACCTGCAGCGGATTGCGTGAGGCGGCGAAGCCGTGGCGACGACTGCGCAGCACCGAATCCAGATAACACAGGCGCTGCGGTCCGTTCACCGGGAGACGATGCGCATCGATGCGCGCGGCCTGCGGCGTGATATCCGCGCGCACGCCGAGCAGCCGGCCGGTGCTCTGGTCGATCAGCTTGAAGGTTTCCAGATCGAGGTCGTTGCCCGCGCCCACCAGCAGCGAGTCCAGATACTCGACCAGCGGCGGGATGACGAGCTGATAGCCCCAGCTCAGGAAGGTGTCGAGTAGTTCCCGGCGCAGGTGCTCCAGCGCTTCGGCCTGTGGCGGCAGAAACTCGTCTACGGCATCAGGCAGCAGCCAGCGCTCACCCGTGGCTTCGAAATATCTTTTCATGCGCGGACGTAATGATACCCGCAGGCGCGGTGGCCTGCGGGTTCTCTCATCGACCCGCCCCCTGGCGTGCAGGGTCGCGGAAGTACTTGAAGAAGGAGCTGTCCGGATCGAGCAGCATGACGTCGGATTTGTCGCCGAACGAGGTCCGATAGGCATTGATGCTGCGGTAGAAGGAGAAGAACTCCGCATCCGCGGAGAAAGCGGTACGGTAGATCTCCGACGCCCGCGCATCGCCGCCACCACGCAGCTCCTCGGACTCCCGATAGGCCTCGGCGAGAATGATGGTGCGCTGGCGATCGGCATCGGCGCGGATCCGCTCGGCCGCCTCCGCGCCGCGCGAGCGCAGGTCGGTGGCGACGCGGACACGCTCGGCTTCCATGCGTCGATAGACCGAGGCGCTGACGTCTTCCGGCAGATCGACGCGCTTGAGGCGCACGTCGATGATCTCGATGCCGAAAGCCTCGGCCTGGACACCGGCGTTGACCTGCAGCACGGCCATCACCGCCGCGCGCTCGCCGGAAACCACTTCCTGCACGGTGCGCTTGCCGAACTCGGCACGCAGACCATCCTTGATGATCTGTGACAGACGGTCGCGCGCGCGCGTCTCGTCGCCACCCATGGCGGTGTAGTAACGGCGCACGTCGGCGATGCGCCACTTCACGAAGGCGTCGACGCGCAGATTCTTCTTCTCCGCGGTCAGGTAGCGCTCGGCCGCGGATTCCATGGTCATGATGCGGCCATTGTACTTGCGCACGTTCTGGATCAGCGGAATCTTGAAATGCAGCCCGGGCTCATAGTCGGAGCGCACGATCTCTCCGAACTGGAACAGGATCGCCCGCTCCCACTCCTTGACCGTGAACAGGGAGAACGCGGCCAGCACCAGCAGGGCCACCACCAGTATCAATGTGATCGATCCGGCGCGTTTCATCAGCGTACTCCCCTGTCACGCAGGCTGGATCGGGCGCGATCTCCACCCGTGTCGAGCGGCATCGGCGCTCCCGAACTGCCCGTGCCCGCGCTGCGGGACGGGCTGCCCGCCCCGCCCCCGGTCTGGCCGGAAAGCTCGCCGCTGATCAGACGGTCGATGGGCAGGAACAGCATGTTGTTGCCGCCTTCGACGTCCACGATGACCTTGCTCACATTCTGCATGACGGACTCGATCGTTTCGATGTACATGCGCTCGCGCAGGATGCCCGGCGCACGACGATATTCCTCGAGCACCTGGCTGAAGCGGCTCGCGTCACCTTCGGCCTGCGCGATCACCTGCGCCTGGTAGGCGTTGGCTTCCTCGATCAGGCGCGCGGCCTGACCGCGGGCGCGCGGCAAAATGTCGTTGGAGTAGGTTTCGGCCTCGTTGCGCAGGCGTTCCTCGTCCTCGCGCGCCTTCACGGCATCGTCGAAGGCGTGCTGCACTTCTTCCGGCGGCTGTGCGTCCTGCATGTTCACGCTGGTGAGATGCAGACCGGCCTGGTAGTTGTCGAGAATGTCCTGGATCAGCCCGTTGACCCGCGCCACGATCTCGGCACGGCCTTCGGTGAGCACGAAATCCATGGTGCTCTTGCCGATCACCTCGCGCAGCGCGCTTTCCGCGGCCTGGGCCAGCGTCAGATCGGGCTCGGCGACATTGAACAGATAATCCTTGGCGTCCTTGATGCGGTACTGGATGGCGAGCTTGATGTCGACGATGTTCTCGTCCTGGGTAAGCATCAGTGACTCGCCAGGCAGCGCGCGACCACCCTGGGTCGTGGAGCGGTAGCCGATCTCCGCGGTGCGGATCTGGTCGACGTTGACGACCTCGACCGACTCCACCGGATACGGGATGCGCCAGTGCAGACCGGCACCGACGCTCTGCTGGAACTGGCCGAAGCGCAGCACCACGCCCTGGCTGCCTTCGTTGACGATATAGAACCCCGATATGCCCCACAGGCCGAGCACCACCAGCACGATGGTGCCGATGCTGAACGAGGCCGCGCGGCCACTTCCCTTGCCGCCCCCGCCCCCGCCGGCGCCGCCGGAACCACCGCGGCCACGGCCGCCGAAGATTCCGCCGATCTTGTCCTGCAGTTTGCGCACGACTTCGTCGAGGTCGGGTGGTCCCTGCTGCTGGCCGTTACCCTGGCCGCCCCACGGATCCTTGCCGCCGCGCGAACCACCGGGTTCGTTCCAGGCCATCGGCTGTGCCGTTCCTTTTGCTTCTTCCTGAGGTTTCATGTGCTTGATCGGTCTCGCATCATCCGGTCGCAGATTTTAGGGTGCCTGCCGTCAGGTCGCAAGCGAAGCGCTCGACAGCCTCCACTTCGCACCCCGGCTGGCGACGCAGATATTCCGCCATCGCCGGCGTCAGTTCGGTATTCATGAGCCATTCGCCCTGCTCGTTCACGCTTTCGCCGCGCACCGCCTTCCATTCGAAAAGCAGCGCGTGGACGCGTCCGGCATCAGAAGCCAGACGTACGCGATAGCAGCGCCCCATCGAAGAGGTTTCGCTGCTGCCGAGGCGCTCGGCGATCGCCGTGCGCAGCAGATCGATGCCCGTTCCGTCGCGGGCCGAGAGCCACACGCGATGCGGACGCCCTTCCTCGTCACGATCGATGCGCGGCTCGGCGTCCTCGCGCAGATCGATCTTGTTGTAGACCTGGATCTGCGGCACTTCGCCGGCGCCGATATCCTCCAGGATACCGTTCACTTCATCGATCTGACGCGCACGGTCCTCGTCGTGAGCGTCGATCACATGCAGCAGCAGATCGGCTTCGAGCGTCTCTTCCAGCGTGGCGCGAAAAGCCGCGACCAGATCCGGCGGAAGATCGCTGATGAATCCCACCGTGTCGGCGAGCACCACGCTTTCCACGCCGGGCACGGAGATGCGGCGCAGCGTGGGATCCAGCGTCGCGAACAGCTGATCCGCCTCGTACACCCGCGCTCCGGTCAGGCGGTTGAACAGGGTCGACTTGCCGGCGTTGGTATAGCCGACCAGCGAAACGCCGCGCACCGTGGCCTTGCGGCGAGCGCTGCGCCCGAGTTCGCGGTGGCGGCGCACGCCCTCGATGCGCTTGTTCAGCTGGCGAATGCGCTTGCCGATCAGGCGACGATCGGTTTCGAGCTGGGTTTCACCGGGGCCGCGCAGCCCGATACCGCCCTTCTGCCGTTCCAGATGCGACCATCCCCGCACCAGGCGCGTGGCGAGGTGCTTGAGCTGGGCCAGTTCGACCTGCAGCTTGCCCTCGGAGGTGCGCGCGCGCTGGGCGAAGATGTCGAGGATGAGTCCGGTGCGATCGACCACCCGGCACTTCAGCTCCCGTTCCAGGTTGCGCTCCTGGATCGGGCTCAGGGGATGATCGATGAGCACCAGATCGGCTCCCGCATCCTCCACCTGCTGCTGCAGTTCCTGGACCTTGCCGCTGCCGATGAAGAATTTCGGATCGGGCCGGTCACGCGAGCCGCCCACCATGGCCACGGGAATGACCCCGGCGGAAACGGCGAGCTGCTCGAATTCTTCCCGGCTGCCCGACTCGCGGTCGGAACGCAGATCCAGCTGGACCAGCACGGCCCGCGTGCCGGTTTGAGGTCTTTCAAACAATGGCTAGGTGTTCCCCTCTGGGGGCGTCAGTCGCCATGGCCGTCGTCCGCAAGCGGCGTCTTGATGTTGCGTGCAGGCACGATGGTCGAGATCGCATGCTTGTACACCATCTGGCTGACGGAGTTCTTCAGCAGCACCACGAACTGATCGAAGGACTCGATCTGTCCCTGCAGCTTGATTCCGTTGACGAGATAGATGGAAACGGGCACGTGTTCCTTGCGCAGTGCGTTCAAGAAGGGGTCCTGCAACGTCTGCCCTTTGGCCATTTTGTGATTCTCCTTATTGTCGCCCGCCTGTTCGATGGGATTCATCCTGAGCTGGTCCGTGTCCGGCTTCCTTCTCGTGGAATGATTCTATCACTTCCGCACACACCCCGTAACGCGAAGGGTGTTATCGACCAATTCCACTACATTTCGCATGGTTCGCTCGCCCGAAGCCGTGAATACGTGACCGCCCGTATCTCCGCGCAGCCAGGTCATCTGGCGCTTTGCAAGCTGGCGCGTGGCGATGATTCCGGCGCGGACAGCCTCTTCGCGCCCGATCTCGCCGGCGAGATGCCGCCACAACTGGCGATAACCGACCGCCCTGACCGAAGGCATCGATGGATCCAGGTCCCCACGGGCATACAGTCTCTCGACCTCCTCCCACAGCCCCAGTTCCAGCATGAGCCGGAAGCGTTCCTCGATGCGCGCGTGCAGCCGGTCACGATCCTCGGGAAAGACCTGCGCTTTGACCACACTGAACGGCAAGGGTTCATCCCGACCCGCGCGCTGCAATTCACTGAGCGGACGCCTGGTCAATTCCCAGACTTCGAGCGCGCGCTGGATGCGCTGCGGATCATTGGGATGGATGCGCGCCGCCGCGACCGGATCGACGGCAGCCAGACGGGCATGAAGGAACGCCCAGCCATGCAGCCGCGCCTCCTCCTCCAGACGCACGCGCAGCGCCGGGTCGGCCGCCGGCAGCACGGACAGCCCCTGCTCCAGCGCCCGGAAATAGAGCATGGTGCCGCCGACCAGCAGCGGGATCCGCCCGGCGGCATGCACCGCCGCGATTTCCCGCAAGGCATCCTCGCGGAAGCGGGCGGCCGAATAGGCTTCGGCAGGATCGCAGACGTCGATCAGACGATGAGGCGCCAGCCGCAGCGTCTCGGCGTCGGGCTTGGCGGTACCGATGTCCATTCCACGATAGACCATCGCCGAGTCGACGCTCACGATCTCGAAAGGAAACCGGCGCACCAGTTCGACGGCGAGATCGGTCTTGCCGCAGGCCGTCGGCCCCATCAGAAACATCACGGCCGCTTGCTTTTGATCCATACCTTCCGCCCCCATTTCAGATCCAGGTGGAAACAGCGTGGCCAGGGACTGGCATGGAGGTCATGATGAGATACAACCCGCTGTACTACGTGGTGTTTGGACTGATCGCCCTGTTTACGGGCTGGGTGATCATGGGAATCTTCCTGGCCGCCTGAGGCGGTCGGGGAGACCGGAGCATCTGAAGTCGGCGGCGCGCGCCGGGGTACCTTGGGGTGTCGCCGGACTCCATTGCATCGACGTCTGCCAGCAGCCAATCTGGCGGAAGAGGTGGGATTCGAACCCACGAATGGTTGCCCATTGCCGGTTTTCAAGACCGGTGCCTTCAACCGCTCGGCCACTCTTCCTGAGACAGGAAATTGTCCCCGCGCGGCATTCTACCGCATGCGCCGCCTCGCGGCATCCGCCGCCTGCCTGGCTTGTATCCTCGCGATATGACCTATATATTCACTCCAGTATTTTTTCAACAAGGAGTCTGACGACCCATGAATTTGCCGCAGAGCTCGATCGCGCGCGCACCAGCTTCGGTCCTGAGTGAGAACCGGCTGATCCGCAACACCTACGCCCTGCTGTCGATGACACTGATATTCAGCGCCCTGACCGCGGGCCTCTCGATGGCGCTCAAGCTGCCGCATCCGGGTCTGATCATTACCCTGGTAGGGTATTTCGGACTGCTGTTCCTCACCCACAAGCTGCAGAACAGCGCCTGGGGTCTGGCGGCCGTGTTCGCCCTGACCGGCTTCATGGGGTTCACCCTCGGCCCCATCCTGAGCGCCTATCTGGCCCTGCCCAATGGCAGCCAGCTGGTGATGACCGCCCTCGGCGGCACCGGGATCATCTTCCTCGGGCTGTCGGCCTACGCGCTGACCACGCGCAAGGATTTCAGCTTCCTCGGCGGCTTCCTTTTCGTCGGCATCCTGGTGGCCTTCCTCGGCGCGCTGGCGGCAGTGATCTTCTCCCTGCCCGCCGTGAGCCTGGCGATGTCGGCGATGTTCGTGCTGCTGATGTCGGGTTACATCCTGTGGCAGACCAGCCAGCTGGTCCATGGTGGCGAATCCAACTACATCCTGGCCACCGTGTCGCTCTACGTCAGCATCTACAATCTGTTCACCAGCCTGCTGCACCTGCTTGGCGCCTTCAACGGCGAAGACTGAGCACGCACGGCGCACGCCTCCGAAAGGCCCCTCACCGGGGCCTTTCTTTTTTCCGCGGGAGGGACTGGAAGGGACAGTCCCACAGGGGACAGTCCCTTCCGGTCCCCTGTTGTAGCCCTTGTGGACTCTCCCCCGTGCAGTCCGCGTTTCCGCGACCGAGCAACGGTAGGTATTCTTGTTGATTCCTCCCACCGATGGCGTTATGCTCCACGAGCCACCTCAAGGGAGGGATACCTATGAGACAGTCTCCGTTCGGGCGCTTTCTCCAGCGCTTTTTTCCGCCCCCGACTTCAGATGCCGACCCGGCTGGCCGATCAAAGGGGCGGGTTCGTTCGGCAGAGCACGAATCCTTCCGGTCCGCCACCGGACAGGGGCCGTTCCTGCCCTCCTGCGACGGGCGCGTCATTCCTCTACGGAAGGCGAAGTTCCTGCGCAAGCGTTGAACAGCGCGACATCACCGGCAATCATCAACCAACCCGAGGAGAAGACGCATGAAAGGCGATCACGATCACGAGCATGAACATGGCCACGAGCACAAGCACGATCACGAGCACGACCATGCCCATGCCGATGGCACCCGTCACGCGCACCCGCACCAGCATGTGCATGCGCACGATCATGCGCACGCGCACAGCCATTCGCATAGCCATGACGACGATGCCGGCCATGGCCATTCCCATGACAAGAGTGAGTTGAACGAACACCAGCACGCTCATCCGGGTCACGAGCAGGAACCGCACGACCACTCCCACTGATGTTCCGGCCCGCACCATCCGCGAACGACGCTTCGCGGGTGGCGGCGGTGCCGACGCGCCGCCACCTGACGCCGCGCGACCCCCAAGCGGTTGTCCACCTCCGCCACCTCTGCTAGTGTCGCGGGATCCTGCATAGCAAGAACGTGTCCGCACGGTCGATAACAGGCCAAATCATCAATCTCCAGGAGAGCGTCGTGGGCAGCCGCTTCATGCTGATCGCAGCAGCAATGCTGATCCTGCTTATCCGCTTGCCTGCCGCCGCGGGTGAGGATGCCATTCCCGTCATCGTGACCGAGGCGCGACTCGCTCCATTCGAGGATCGCGTGGAGGCGCTGGGCACCCTGCTCGCCTTCGAATCGGTCACCGTGTCCTCCACCGTCACCGAGACGGTCGCCGCCATTCACTTCGATGATGGCGATCGGGTCCCGGCCGGACAGGTGCTGGTCGAACTGAACGACCGCGAAGAGCGCGCATTGCTGGAAGAGGCACGGGTGCTGTCCGCCGAGGCGCAGCGCCAGTACGAGCGACTCAAGACGCTGCAGGCCCAGGGCCAGGCGGCACTCTCCCTGGTGGACGAACGACAGCGCGAGTGGGAAGCCGGACAGGCCCGCGTACGGTCCCTGGAAGCCCGCCTCTCCGATCGCACGCTGCGCGCTCCCTTTGCCGGCGTCCTTGGCCTGCGCAACATCAGCGTTGGGGCGCTGGTCGAACCGGGCGACATCATCACCACGCTCGACGACGACCGGGTGATGAAACTTGAATTCACGGTCCCGGCCACCTTCCTCGAAGCGCTGCGCCCAGGATTGCGCATCGTGGCCAGGGCCCCCGCGCTTTCGGGCCGGACCTTCGAGGGCGAGGTCGCCGTGATCGACAGCCGCGTCGATCCGGTCACCCGTTCGATACGCATCCGCGCGCATCTTCCCAATCCGGACCGCGTGCTCCGCCCCGGCCTGCTGATGGAAGTCGCGCTGTCGAAGAATCCGCGCCGCAGCGTCAGACTGCCCGAGGAGACCCTGCTGCAGCTCGGCGAGCGTCACTATGTCCTGGTGGTCACGGGGAACCGCGCCGAACGGCGGGAGATCCGCATCGGCGCCCGTCGTCCGGGTGAAGTGGAGATCCGCGAGGGCGTCGAGGCCGGCGACCAGATCATCGTCCACGGCACCACGCGCGCGCGCGACGGGGATCCCGTGCGGGTCGTCGCCGTCGACGACGGCACCATCCCGCTGGCGGAGTTGCTGCGGAGCCTCGGGCAGTGATCCTGTCGGATGTCTCCATCCGGCGGCCGGTGTTCGCCACCGTACTGTCGCTGCTTCTGATCGTCTTCGGCCTGATGGCGTTCGACCGGCTGGCGCTGCGCGAATATCCGGACGTCGATTCTCCGGTGGTCTCGATCGATGTCAGTTATCCGGGCGCCGCGGCCGTGGTGGTCGAGAACACCATCACGCAACTCATCGAGGATCGCATCGCCGGCATCGAGGGCATGCGCTTCGTCGAGTCGGTGAGCGAGGACGGGCGCTCGGTGGTGACCATCGAGTTCGAGGTCGATCGCGACATCGACGCCGCCGCCAATGATGTGCGCGACCGCGTATCGGGCATCCTCGGCGATCTTCCCGACGAGGCCGACGCGCCCGAGATCCGCAAGGTCGACAGCAACGAGGACGTCATCATGTGGCTCAGTCTGTCGAGCGACCGGATGACCGTACCGGAGCTGTCCGATTATGCCCGGCGCTACCTCGTCGATCGTTTCTCGACACAGCGCGGCGTCGCCCGGGCGCGCATCGGCGGCGAACAGATCTATGCCATGCGCGTCTGGCTGGACCGGCACGCGCTGGCGGCGCGCGGACTCACCATCACCGAAGTCGAGGACGCCCTGCGCGCCGAGAACGTCGAGCTGCCAGCCGGCAGCATCGACTCGAGCAGCCGCCAGTTCACCCTCCGCCTGCAGCGCAGCTTCCAGACAGCGGAGGATTTCGCGCGCATCGTCATCGGTCGCGGCGCGGACGGCTATCTGGTGCGCATCGGCGACGTGGCGCGCGTCGAGCGCGGCACCGCCGAGGATCGCATCTCATTCCGCGGCAATGGTCTGCCACGGATCGGCATCGGCATCGTGAAGCAATCGACCGCCAACACGCTGGAGGTGGCGCGCGCAGTGCGCGCGGAAGCGGAGCGGATCAACGCCACGCTGCCCGAAGGCATGTCGATCACCTCGAGCTACGATTCCTCGGTATTCATCGAAGGCGCCGTCCACGAGGTGTACTGGACGATGGCCGTGGCCATCGCCATGGTCATCCTGGTGATCTACCTGTTCCTCGGCAGCGCCCGCGCTACGCTGGTGCCGGCGGTGACCGTACCGGTGTCGCTGATCGCCACCTTCACGGTACTCTACGCGCTCGGCTTTTCGGTCAACATCCTCACCCTTCTCGCCCTCATCCTGGCGATCGGTCTGGTGGTGGATGACGCCATCGTCGTGCTGGAAAACATCCACCGCCGTATGGAGCAGTACCGCGAGACACGCCTGGTGGCGGCATTTCGCGGCACCCGCCAGGTTGGCTTCGCGGTCATCGCCACGACCGTGGTGCTGATTGCCGTCTTCGTGCCCATCGGTTTCCTGCAGGGCGACGTCGGCAGGCTGTTCCAGGAATTCGCGATCACGCTTGCCGCAGCGGTCGCCGTGTCGGCGGTAGTGGCGCTGAGCCTGTCACCGATGATCGCGTCGCGCATCCTGCAGCCACCCGAGCGCAGCGGTCCGGCGCACTGGGTCGATGTGCTGTTCGCGTTTGCGCGCCGCGGCTACCGTTACACGCTGCTTGGCTCGCTGCGCCATGCCTGGCTTCCGCTCATCGTCCTGGGACTGGTGATCGCGAGCGCGCTCTGGCTCCTGCGTGAAATCCCGCAGGAATATCTGCCCAGCGAGGATCGCGGTGCCTTCTTCGTGCGCGTCGAGGCGCCGGAGGGGTCGTCGTACGAATACCTGCGCACCCACATGGACGAGATCGAGCGCCGGCTCCTGCCCTATGTGGAATCCGGCGAGGCGACGCAGCTGCTGGTGCGCGCGCCCGCGGCGTTCGGCAACGCAGAGATCTTCAACGTCGGCAACGCCACCGTGGTGTTGGACGAGTGGGACAAGCGCCGGCCCGCCAGGCAGATCATGGACGAGATCGACCGCGAGCTCGCCCAGCTGCCCGGCGTTCGGGTGTCGGTGATCATGCGTCAGGGATTTCAGCCCCGCACCCGCAAGCCTGTACAGTTCGTGCTCGGCGGGGGCAGCTACGAACAACTGGCCGAATGGCGCGACATCCTTCTCGACCGCATCGCCGAGAACAATCCTGGCCTGCAGGCCATCGGCTGGGATTACAACGAGACCAAGCCTCAGATCGGCATCACCATCGACTACGATCGCGCGGCGGATCTCGGTGTAACGGTGGACAGCATCGGGCGCACCCTGGAAACCATGCTGGCTTCGCGTCGCGTCACCACCTATATCGATCAGGGTGAGGAATACGATGTCATTCTCGAGGGCGAACGCGAGCTGCAGCGCACCCGCACCGACCTGGAGAACATCTACGTGCGCTCACGCCAGAGCGGCGCCCTGGTGCCGCTGGCAAGCCTGGTGCAGCTCGATGAGTTCGCCGACGCGCAGCGGCTGAATCGCTTCGATCGCGTGCGTGCCATCACCATCGATGCCAACCTGGCGTCGGGACTGTCCCTCGGTGATGCGCTCGACTACCTCGACGCGCTCGCCCGCGAGCACCTGCCAGAATCCGTCGTCATCTCGTACAAGGGCCAGTCGCGCGATTTCCGCAGCAGCAGCGAATCCATGCTGTTCGTCTTCCTGCTCGGATTCGTCGTCGTGTTTCTGGTGCTGGCGGCGCTGTTCGAAAGCTGGATTCATCCGCTGGTGATCATTCTGACCGTGCCCTTCGCCATGGCCGGCGCGCTGGCGGGTCTGTATGCCTTCGGGCTGACGCTGAACATCTTCAGCCAGATCGCGCTGATCATGCTGGTGGGGCTCTCGGCCAAGAACGGCATCCTGATCGTCGAATTCACCAATCAGCTCCGTGATGCGGGTCGCCCCTTCCGCGAGGCGCTGCTCGAGGCGGCGGAACTGCGGCTCAGACCCATCGTCATGACCGGCCTGACCACGGCGGCCGGCGCGCTGCCGCTGATCCTGTCCTCCGGCGCCGGCGCCGAAACACGCCTGGTGGTCGGCGTGGTGATCATCTGTGGCACGCTGGCCGCGACCTTCTTCACCCTGTACATGGTGCCAGTCGCCTATGCGCTGATCGCCCGGCGCACCGGTTCGCCGCAACGGGTGTCGCGCCAGTTGGAGGCGGAACTGGAGCGACAGCCGCCACCCCCTGCCTCCCCGCACGATCCATCCTGATGTCCGGGCCAGAGGAAAGCTGACGGAAAAAGGGTTGACCGGCTGCTGAAAAAAATCCCCCGATGCCTTTACGCAGCGAGGTCAGCGCAGCCCCCCCGGAGCCCGAAGGGTGGGCGCAGCGGCGAGCGGGACCTGGCGCATGAGCGCAAGCGGCAGCGGGGCGAGCCATCGCGGAGGAAGGGCGCCGGGAGACTTGTCAACGATCCGTCAAGTCCCCGCCTTCCTCTTTCATCCCTTCTCTTTCTTCTGTCCCTGGCGCCTCCTCCGATGGTTCCGGCGATCCCGCAACCATCGCCGCCGCGCGAGCCAGACCGCGGGACAGATCGCTGCGGAATTCCACCGCGCCCCGGCGCCGGCGGATGCCGCTGCGGCGCAGCTGCAGGATCAGTCTCGGGTGAAGTCCGGCGATGATCACCACGGCCCCGCGCGAGCCGAGATGCGAGAGCAGTTCCTGCAGCAGCATCATGGCCGTCATGTCGAGCATGGAGACATCATCCATGTCCAGCACCACGACCCGGGCGTTCGGGGGCAGCACCTCGAGCGCACGCAGCGCCCTGTGCGCCGCGCCGAAGAACAGCGCCCCATCGATGTCATAGACCACCACCCCTTCCGGCAACTGCTCGCGTTGCCGACGACGCCTGGTCCGACCACCGCTGGTCAGGGCGCGGACGCCCGTCTGCTCGATCACCTGGCGAATGAACAGCATGGCGGCAAGACCGATGCCGACCGCGACCGCCACGGTCATGTCGAACAGCACGGTCAGGCTGAAGCAGCACATCAGCACGGCGATATCGCTGCCGGGCGCGGTGCGCACGATGCGCAACACATGCCGCATCTCGCTCATGTTCCAGGCGACGGTGAGCAGCAGCGCCGCCAGCGCCGCCATCGGCACCTGGTTCAGCAGGCTCGCGATCGCCAGCACCGCGAGCAACACCACGCCGGCGTGCACGATGGCGGCGATGGGGCTTCGTGCGCCGGCGCGAATGCTGGTCGCGGTACGCGAGATGGCGGCGGTCGCCGGGATGCCGGCGAAGAACGGCACCACCACATTGCCGATGCCGAGACCGATCAGCTCCGCATTGGGATTGTGCCGCGTCCCCGCCATGCCATCGGCGATCACCGCGCAGAGCAGTGATTCGATCGCCGCCAGCGCCGCGATGGTAATCGCCGGACCGAGCAGATCGTGGATCAGGCCGAAGGACAGGCCGATCGGCGCACCATCCGGTCCGGGCAGCTCCCAGGGCGCTATCAACATGGGCGGCAGCGCCGGGATCCCGTCGTGCAGAATGCCATCCAGGCTGTAGGAGAAGGTGCTGCCGATGGTGGCGAGGCTGAAGCCGGGCATGATGAGCGTCGCCAGCCAGGCGACCAGGGTGACCAGGGCCAGCACCGCGAGCGGTCCCGGCACCCGTACCGGCATCCGCTCCTGCAACCGCGGCCAGGCGATGAGCAGCGTCAGCGTCATCACGCCGACGAGGGTATCCTGCCAGCGCAGCGTGGGCAGCGCGGCGCCGATGGCCCATACCCGCGCGACGAAGTTGTCGCCCGGCTCGGCAATGGTCAGACCGGCAAAGTCCTTGATCTGCAGCACGGCGATGACCACGGCGATGCCGGCGGTGAATCCGACCGTCACCGGATAGGGTACGAACTCGATGAGGCGCCCCATGCGCGCGACACCGAGTGCGATGAGAATCAGCCCGGACATCAGCCCGGCGAGCACCAGTCCTCCCAGTCCGAACTGATGGACCACCGGCAGCAGGACCACGACGAAAGCCGCCGTGGGCCCCGAAATGTTGACGCGCGAACCGCCGCACAGCGCGACGATCGCGCCGGCGATGATCGCCGTATAGAGGCCGTGCTGGGGCGGCACCCCGCTGGCGATGGCGAGCGCCATCGACAGTGGAATGGCGACCACGCCCACGGTGATGCCCGCGGACACATCACTGCGCAACTGCGACGCGGAATACCGGCGCAGCGACTCTACGATTGCGGTGGCGAACATGGGTACCCGAAGAAGGGGAATGGAGCGCGCCGCAACTGGCGCGGAACCGGACCGGTGGTGAAACTGTGCCGGATCAATTCCGCTCCTGCTCCGAACGCTCCGGATGGAACCAGGCCAGCCGCTCGCGCAGGCTGACCACCTCGCCGACGATCAACAGCGTCGGGGCATGAATCTCCTGCCCTGCCACCAGTCCCGGCAGGGTCTGCAGCGTGCCGGTGAGCACGCGTTGCGCATGGGTGGTGCCGCGCTCGATCAGCGCCGCCGGCATCTGCGCCGATACGCCGTGACGCTGCAACTCGCGGCAGATGACGTCGATCGCGCCCAGCCCCATGTAGATCACCACTGTCTGCGCCGGACGAGCCAGGGCATCCCAGTCGAGATCGATGCCGCCATCGCGCCGGTGACCGGTAACGAAAAGCACCGAATGGGCATGGTCACGATGCGTGAGCGGAATGCCCGCGTAGGCGGCGCAGCCGTTGGCGGCGGTGATGCCCGGCACCACCTGGAACGGAACCCCCTCGGCGGCGAGGGTCGCGATCTCCTCTCCGCCGCGACCGAAGACGAAGGGATCGCCGCCCTTCAGGCGCACCACATGCCGGCCGGCGCGGGCATGGGACACGAGCAGCTGGTTGATCTCCTCCTGACGCAGCGCATGATAATCGCGCCGCTTGCCCACATAGATGCGCTCGGCATCGCGGCGCACCAGATCGAGGATGCCGTCGGCGACCAGGCGATCGTAGAGCACCACGTCGGCGCGCTGCATCAGGCGCAGCGCGCGGAAGGTGAGCAGATCCGGATCCCCGGGGCCGGCGCCGATCAGGCTGACCTCGCCCCGCGGCGCCCGGGGATCGGCGCCTTCGATCGCCTGCGCCAGCATGTCGGCCGCCTCGGCCTCCCTTCCGGCAAGAACCAGTTCCGGCACCGGACCATCGAGCAATTCCTCGACGAACCGGCGACGCGAAGCGATCGGCAGGCGCTCCTTCAAACGTCCGCGAAAGCGCTCAAGCAGCGCGGCCAAGCGTCCGTAGCCGGGAGGTATCAAGGTCTCGAGGCGGGCGCGCAGCGCGCGTGCCAGCATCGGAGCGGCGCCGCCGGTCGATACCGCAACCAGCAGCGGCGAACGGTCGAGCACCGAGGGCAGAATGAAATCGCAATGGGCGGGATCATCGACGACATTGACCGGAATGCCGCGAGCCCTGGCGGCAGCGGCCACGGCGGCATTGACGGCCGGATCGTCAGTGGCGGCGATGACGAGGGCATGACCCGCGATGTCGGCATCACTGAAGCTCGCGGCGCGATGACGCAACGAGCCCGCGGCAGCCAGCCGGGAAAGCGTCGCCCCCAACTCCGGAGCGACCACCATCAGCCGGCTTCCCGCACGCAGCAGCAGCTCGGCCTTGCGCGCCGCGATCTCTCCCCCCCCGACGAGGAGACAGTCGCGCCCGCGCACATGGAAAAAGATCGGGAGATGGTCCACGCCGCTATTCTAGCCGATGACCTGGATACCACCCATGTACGGATGCAGCGCCGCGGGCACGTGGATCCGGCCGCGTTCGTCCTGGAAGTTCTCCATGATGGCGAGCAGCGTGCGTCCGACAGCCAGCCCGGAGCCGTTCAGCGTGTGGACCGGCTCGGGCTTGCGGCCATCGCCCGGGCGCCAGCGCGCCTGCATGCGGCGCGCCTGGAAGTCGCCGAAGTTGCTGCAGGACGAAATTTCCCGGTAGCACTGCTGCGCCGGCAACCATACCTCGATGTCGTAGGTCCTGCGCGCGGAGAAGCCGAGGTCGCCCGCGCACAGGGCCATGGTACGGAACGGCAGTCCGAGACGCTTCAGCACTTCTTCCGCATGCGCGGTAAGCTCCTCGTGCGCAACCGTCGACGCGTCCGGCGCGACGATCTGAACCAGTTCGACCTTCTCGAACTGGTGCTGGCGGATCATGCCGCGCGTGTCCTTGCCATACGAACCCGCCTCACTGCGGAAGCAGGGTGTATGGGCGACGAACTTCAGGGGCAGCGCGGCCGCTTCGATGATGCTTTCACGCACCAGGTTGGTGACCGGAACCTCGGCGGTGGGAATCAGGTAGTACGGCGTATCGCGCAGGGCGAACAGGTCTTCCTCGAACTTGGGCAACTGTCCGGTGCCGGTGAGCGCCTCCGCGTTGACCACATACGGCACGTAGACCTCGCGATAGCCGTGCTCGCCGGTGTGGAGGTCGAGCATGAACTGGATCAGCGCGCGCTGCAGCCGCGCCAGCGGACCATTCAGCGTGACGAAGCGCGCGCCGGCCACCGCGGCGGCGGCGCCGAAGTCGAGCATGCCGAGGCCTTCGCCCAGCGCGACGTGATCCCGCGGCTCGAAGTCGAAGCGTGGCGGCTCGCTCCAGCGGCGCAGTTCCACGTTGTCATTTTCGTCGCGGCCATCCGGCACCGAATCGTCAGGCAGATTGGGCATACCGAGCAGCAGGGCCGAAAGCTCCTCCTGGATCCGCGCCAGTTCGGCCTCCGCCGCGCGCAGCTCGTCGCCGAGCCGAGCGATGCCGGCCATGAGGCTGTCGACGTCCTCGCCCTGTGCCTTGGCTCGACCGATATCGCGCGAGCGGGCGTTGCGCTCGTGCTGCAGCTCCTGCACGCGCACCTGCACCGCTTTGCGCTGCTGCTCGAGCGCCGTGAAGCGGCCGCTATCGAGCTGCATGCCACGGCGGGCGAGGCGCGCCGCAACGCTATCGAGTTCATTGCGCAGGAGCTGTGGATCTAGCATGGACGAACCCCGGATGGCTGGAGTGTTGGGCAGGCTGCTGGAAAACGGCCCGAGGAGCACTCGCGGCATTCGAGCGCGCGCGTCTCATCCCGGGGGAGTTTCTGGCAAACGGCCTGTCAGGGAATCGGCTGCCCCTGCCGGGCAGCGGATAAGGTTGCAAGTATACAACCCGCCGGGCAAAAAAAAACCCGACCGAGGGGAGGCGCGGCCGGGGACACGTGCGGACTGGCGGCAGACTTGGAGGAGAAGAAGGCGGGAGCACCGTCAGCCGTACGCTTGGGTAGCATTATCCCGCTCCCCCGAACGCGCCGCCGTGACCCCGATCACAGATCGGCTTTCGGGGTCGCTCCCGCCGTCCCTCCCCGTCAGATCTGCCGCGCGAGCCCGGCGGCGAGCCCCGTGTACGTCGCAGGCGTCAGCGCGAGCAGACGTTCGCGGGCATCCTCCGGAATCTCCAGGGTACGGATGAAGGCGTGCAGCGTGTCGCGATCGATGCGCCGGCCCCGCGTCATTTCCTTGAGCTTCTCGTAAGGCGACTCGATGCCATAGCGGCGCATCACCGTCTGCACCGGCTCGGCGAGCAGTTCCCAGGCATCGGCGAGATCGGCATCGATGCGCGCATCGTCGACCGACAGCTTGCCCAGCCCGCGGCGGCAGGATTCGAACGCCAGCACGGCATAGCCGGCGCCGACGCCGATATTGCGCAGCACTGTGGAATCGGACAGATCCCGCTGCCAGCGCGATACCGGCAGCTTTTCCGACAGGTGGCGCAGCACGGCATTGGCGAGCCCCAGATTGCCCTCGGCATTCTCGAAGTCGATGGGATTGACCTTGTGCGGCATGGTGGATGAGCCGACCTCGCCGGCCACCGCGCGCTGGCGGAAATACCCCAGCGATATGTAGCCCCAGACATCGCGGCAGAAGTCGAGCAGCACGGTATCGATGCGCGCCAGCGCATCGAAATACTCCGCCATGTAGTCATGGGGTTCGATCTGGGTGGTATGCGCGTTCCAGGTCAGCCCGAGTTCCGTGGTGACGAATTCCTGCGCCAGCGCCGGCCAGTCGATCTCGGGATAGGCGGAGAGATGGGCATTGTAGTTGCCCGTGGCGCCATTCATCTTGCCGAGCAGTTCCACGGCGGCGAAAGCGTCTCGCTGGCGACGCAGACGCGCCGCGACGTTCGCCATTTCCTTGCCCAGCGTCGTGGGTGTCGCCGGCTGGCCGTGGGTGCGAGACATCATCGCCCGCCCGGCGTGCTCGTGCGCAAGGGACGCGAGCGCGGCGATCAGGCCATCGACCGCCGGCAGCAGCACCCGCTCGCGCGCCTCGCGCAGCATGAGGGCGTAGGCCAGATTGTTGATATCCTCGGAAGTACAGGCGAAGTGTATGAACTCGCCGCTGCGCGTCAGCGCCGCATCGCCCGCGATCCTCTCCTTGAGGTAATACTCCAGCGCCTTGACGTCGTGATTGGTGCCGCGCTCGATCTCCTTGACGCGTGCCGCTTCCTGCTCATCGAAGCCGGCGATGATGGCGTCGAGCAGCGCCTCCGAGTCGCGGCCGAGCGGCGGAACCTCGGTGATGGCGGGATTGGCTGCGAGCGCGCGCAGCCAGCCGATTTCGACGCGCATCCGGCGTTCGATCAGGCCGTATTCGCTGAACAGGGAGCGCAAGGCGACGAGTTTGTCGCCGTACCGGCCATCGAGCGGAGACACCGCGGTGAGTGAAGAAAGTTCCATGATTCCCTCTTGTTCAGGAAGTCTGCGCGGCCTCGCGCAGGCGCTGCGCCGCGGTGGCGATCTGCCGCCGACGGAACAGGAGCTGCATGCGCGTCCCGCCGTTCTGCCGCCACAGCACCGCCGAGCGCATCGCCGCCAGCAGCAACGCGCGCACGCGGTTGGCGTTGGCGGGCTGAGTGAGGTGGCCGTGCTCGCCGCCAACGATGATGCGCGGTGTGAGCGTGCTGACGGTGTTGATGTAAAGGTCGGCGAGTGCCGCGATCACGTTCTCGTGTGTGGTCGAGAAATGCTCCGCCTGTCCCCGTATGCGCTTGATGCCGGCGCCGAGTTTATCCATCAGCTCCCGGTTCCTGACCAGCTTACGCTCCAGGTGCAGCACGCCGAGCACATAACGGACGATCTGCATTTCCTCGGCGGGCGGCTTGCCGCTCAGGTGACGCTCGAGCAGGCCGAGGCCGATATCGAGATTCGCCACACCGCCGTAGACCGAAGGGGTGTCCGGCGGATCGACCATGAAAATGGCTTCGATGACGCAGGCGAAAGGCGCCGGCGGCACCCTGCCCCGCACCGCCGCTTCATTGACCAGCCAGGCGGACTGAAAGGCTCCGGCGAGGGCGATGGCGGCATCATCCAGCGTACGGGCCATGATCAGGCACTCCGCGCCGCGAGGATCGCGGCGCCGGCGGCGCGCGAACTCCGGGCGGCATGCTCGATGATGCCACCGCCCAGACATTCATCGCCCCGGTAGAACACCACCGACTGCCCCGGCGTCACCGCGCGCTGCGGTCGATCGAACACCACGCGGCAGCGGCCGCCGTCGCCGACCTCGACGGTGCAGTCCTGGTCCGGCTGGCGGTAACGCGTCTTGGCGCGACAGCGCAGCACCTCTCCCGGCATGGGCGCCGGCGCGATCCAGTTCAGTGCCGCCGCCGACAGCTCATCACTGTAGAGCAAGGGATGTTCACCCTGGACGACCACCAGGGTGTTGGTCGCCATGTCCTTGGCGGCCACGTACCAGGGCTCGCCGCTGCTCCCGGCGCGCCCGCCGATCCCCAGGCCCTTGCGCTGGCCCAGGGTGTAGAACATCAGCCCCTCGTGCCAGCCGAGCATCTCGCCGCCGACGCTGCGGATCTCGCCGGCGCGCACCGGAAGGTAGCGCTTGAGGAATTCGGTGAAGCGACGCTCGCCGATGAAACAGATACCGGTACTGTCTTTCCGGTCGTGATTCACCAGCCCGGCCTCCCGCGCCATTTCGCGTACCCGCTGCTTGTGCATGCCGCCGACGGGAAACACCGCGCGCGCCAACTGCTCCTGGGACAGGGCGTGAAGAAAGTAGGTCTGGTCCTTGCCCGGGTCTGCGCCCTTGAACAGGCGACAGTGTCCGTCATCACGCCGCACAGTGGCGTAATGGCCGGTCGCGAGCCAGGCGGCCCCCCGCGCCAGCGCGTGATCCAGAAAGGCGCGGAACTTGATCTCGCTGTTGCACAGGATGTCCGGATTGGGCGTGCGCCCGGCGTTGTATTCCTCGAGAAAGCGCGCGAACACCCGCTCCCGGTACTCGTCGACGAAGCTGACCGCATCCAGCGCGATACCGATGCGATCGCACGCTTCCAGCGCATCGAGCGCATCGCGCTCGGCCGGGCATGGCGCTCCGTCCGCCGGATCCTCGTCCCAGTTCTTCATGAAGACGCCGGTGACTTCGCACCCCTGGCGAACGAGCAGGAGCGCGGCGACCGACGAGTCGACGCCGCCCGACATGCCCACCACCACGCGTTCGCCGCGCATCGGAAAATCCATGGAATTCACTCGCACTCTCAAGCTGTTGCCGCGTCATTGTAACAGACCGGACAGGCGCGGAGAAAAGCGGCGGGCAGCGCTGGCGCGCTCGCCGCGGCGTATCCGGGCGGGCCGCGCGGCGCCGCCACAGAGGTCCGGCGGAACGACGCCGGACCTTGTGCAGCCGCAGCCGCACCGGTATCTTCGGACTCTTTCCCGCAACCGCAGACAGAGAAGGTACCGCCCATGGCTTACCAGCACATCGACATTCCCCGGGATGGACACCGCATCGAGGCTCGCAACGGAGCCCTGGTCATCCCCGATCGCCCGATCATCCCATTCATCGAGGGAGACGGCATCGGCGTGGACATCACCCCGGCAATGCGGGCAGTGGTCGATGCGGCGGTGGATAAGGCCTATGGCGGCAAGCGCTCGATCGCCTGGATGGAAATCTATGCCGGCGAGAAAGCGAACCGGGTCTATGGTGAGAACACCTGGCTGCCCGAAGAAACGCTGCAGGCGATCCGCGAGTTTCTGGTGTCGATCAAGGGTCCCCTCACCACTCCGGTCGGCGGCGGCATCCGTTCGATCAACGTGGCGCTGCGCCAGGAGCTCGATCTGTATGTCTGCCTGCGGCCGGTGCGCTATTTCGACGGCACGCCGAGCCCGCTGAAGAGCCCGGAGGATACCGACATGGTCATCTTCCGCGAGAACTCAGAGGACATCTATGCCGGCATCGAGTGGGAGGCCGGGTCCGCCGAGGCGCGCAAGGTCATCGACTTCCTGCTCGGCGAGATGGACGTGCGCAAGATCCGCTTCCCGGAAAGCTCGGGCATCGGCATCAAGCCGGTATCCCGCGACGGTAGCGAGCGCCTGGTCCGCCGCGCCATCCAGTACGCGATCGACAATGATCGCGATTCGGTGACCCTGGTGCACAAGGGCAACATCATGAAGTTCACCGAAGGCGCGTTCAAGAGCTGGGGCTATGACCTCGCCCGCCGCGAGTTCGGCGCCGAACCGATCGATGGCGGCCCCTGGTGCCGACTGAAGAATCCGCGCACCGGCGCAGAGATCGTGATCAAGGATGTCATCGCCGACGCCTTCCTGCAGCAGATCCTGCTGCGTCCGCGCGAGTACAGCGTGATCGCCACCCTGAACCTGAACGGGGACTATATCTCCGATGCGCTCGCCGCCCAGGTGGGCGGCATCGGCATGGCGCCCGGCGCCAATCTGTCGGACACCATCGCGCTCTTCGAGGCGACACATGGCACCGCACCGAAGTACGCCGGACAGGATCGCGTCAATCCTGCCTCCCTGATTCTTTCCGGGGAAATGATGCTCCGTCACATGGGCTGGACCGAGGCGGCGGATCTGGTGATCAAGGGCGTGACCGGCGCGATCGCGGCCGGCACCGTCACTTACGATCTGGAACGGCTGATGACGGGCGCGACCCTGACCAGCTGCTCCGGTTTCGGGCAGGCGATCATCTCCAGGATGTGAACACGAAACGCTGCCGCCCGTCAGGGCGGCAGCGTCTCATCCGCGCCCCGAAGACAGCCGAATCTTCTCGGCAAACAATCCTTTCGGGCCTTCGGCGATATCGAACTCCACCTTCTGACCCTGCTTCAGGCTCTTGTAGCCTTCCATCTCGATGACGGAAAAGTGCGCGAAGATGTCATCGCCTCCCCCGTCAGGAGATACGAATCCAAACCCCTTGGCATTGTTGAACCATTTCACGATACCCGTGGCCATTTTCCTGCGGCACCTCCAGATTCCGCGACGCGGGTCGCGGCAACGAACGCCGGGAAGGATGATGATCGGATGAACCGGTAAAAGGCGGGCGTGCAGCGAAGAATCGCCGCCGAGTAAAAGAGGAGAGAAGCCGGTTGCCGGCCATCGCAGTCACTAGCCCGATGTTTCCCCCGAGCATCCCGCAAACGAGGATGCTCCCCCTTCGTACCGCTCCAGCTTTGCGCAAGCGCCGCCCGTCGTCAAGAGGTGACGCCGTCGGGCGCTCGCTCGCACGCTGGCAGGCATCTTGCTGCGTGTAGACTGCGGCGGCGCGCAGACGTCCGCCGCACGGCAGCGCTCATGCTTTTCACGGCCGTGACGCTACTATTGCGTGAGGAGGAAAAGGTGTGCGCGACAGACGTCCTTGTCGGCAAACCGTCGCGGAGAACGCCGCGCTCCGCGGGGAAACGTTCTGACTTTTCGGCTATAATTGCCCCATGAAGCCGATCAGACAACGCCCCGCCGGTGACGATGGATTGGCGCTGCAGGAAGCGAAGCCCAAGCTGCGGCGGCCGCCCCTGTACAAGGTGCTGCTGCTGAATGACGACTACACGCCCATGGACTTTGTCGTGTACATCCTGCAGAAGTTCTTCGGCATGGACCTTGAGAAGGCAACCCAGGTGATGATGCAGGTTCACACCCGGGGAATGGGCGTGTGCGGGATCTTCAATCGCGACATCGCCGAAACCAAGGTGGCGCTGGTCAACCAGTTCGCGCGCGAGCATCAGCACCCGCTCAAATGCACCATGGAGAAGGTCTGATCCGTCGCAAATATCCTAAGGTGGCACAATGCTGAGCAAGGACGTCGAGTACACCCTGAATGCGGCATTCCAGGAAGCCCGCAACAAGAACCACGAATTCATTACCGTGGAGCATCTGCTGCTGGCTCTGCTGGACAACTCCGCCGCCACGTCCGTGCTCCGGGCCTGCGGCGTCGACATCGACACCCTGCGCCAGGAACTCACCACTTTCCTGGATGAAACCACCCCGCGCCTGCAGGACGAAAGCCGCGACACACAGCCCACCCTGGGCTTTCAGCGCGTACTGCAGCGTGCCGTGTTCCACGTCCAGTCCTCCGGCAAGCGCGAGGTCGGCGCGGCGAATCTGCTGGTCGCCATCTTCGGCGAACAGGATTCCCAGGCGGTCTACTGCCTGAACACCCAGAACGTTACCCGGCTCGACGTGGTCAATTACATTTCCCACGGCATCGCCAAGATCAGCGGCGATGACGACGGCGAAAGCCTGCTGCCCACCGACCAGGAAAGCGAAGGCGATGCCCAGTCGCGCAGCCCGCTCGAACAGTTTGCGACCAATCTCAATCATCGCGCCCGCATGGGCCTGATCGATCCGCTCATCGGCCGCGAGCACGAGATCGAGCGCGTCATCCAGGTGCTGTGCCGCAGGCGCAAGAACAATCCGCTGCTGATCGGCGAGGCCGGTGTCGGCAAGACAGCGATCGCCGAAGGACTGGCGCGACGCATTCTCGACGGCGAGGTGCCCGACGTTCTCAGCGGCAGCACCATCTATTCGCTGGACATGGGCGCCCTGCTCGCCGGCACCAAGTATCGCGGCGACTTCGAGAAACGCCTCAAGGGGATCCTGGCCCAGCTGCGCAAGGAGCCGGGAGCCATCCTGTTCATCGACGAGATCCACACCATCATCGGCGCCGGCTCCACCTCCGGCGGCGTGATGGACGCATCCAACCTGATCAAGCCCATGCTGTCCTCGGGCGAACTGCGCTGCATCGGTTCGACGACGTACAACGAGTATCGCGGCATTTTCGAAAAGGACCGCGCCCTCGCCCGGCGCTTCCAGAAGATCGACGTCACCGAGCCGAGCATCGAGGAAGCGGTGAAGATCCTGCAGGGACTGAAGTCGCGCTTCGAGGAGCATCACCGCGTCAAGTATTCGCGCGAGGCGCTGCGCGCCGCCGTCAACCTGTCGGCGCGCTACATCAACGACCGCTTCCTGCCGGACAAGGCGATCGACGTCATCGACGAAGCCGGCGCCTACCAGCACCTGCTGGCGCCTTCCAAGCGCAAGAAGACCATCGGCGTGAAGGACGTGGAAGCGATCGTCGCCAAGATCGCGCGCATTCCCTCGAAGACCGTCAGCCATTCCGACAAGGACAAGCTGCGCACGCTGGAACGCGACCTGCAGATGGTCATCTATGGCCAGAACGAGGCCATCGAGGCGCTTGCCGGCGCGATCAAGATGGCGCGCTCGGGACTCGGCAATACCGAGCGTCCGATCGGCTCCTTCCTGCTCGCCGGCCCCACCGGCGTGGGCAAGACCGAAGTCAGCCGCCAGCTGGCCAATATTCTCGGCATCGAGCTGATCCGCTTCGACATGTCCGAATACATGGAGCGCCATACGGTATCGCGCCTGATCGGCGCCCCGCCCGGCTACGTCGGCTTCGACCAGGGCGGGCTGCTCACCGAGGCGGTGAACCGTCATCCGCACGCGGTCCTGCTGCTCGACGAGATCGAGAAGGCGCATCCCGACGTCTACAACCTGCTGCTGCAGGTAATGGATCACGGCACCCTCACCGACAACAACGGGCGCAAGGCGGATTTCCGCAATGTCATCCTGGTGATGTCCACCAACGCCGGCGCCGAGCAGCTGAGCCGTTCCTCGATCGGTTTTTCGCAGCAGGATCACTCCACCGACGCCATGGAAACGATCAAGCGGATGTTCTCGCCGGAATTCCGCAATCGACTGGACGCGATCGTGCAGTTCCGCGCGCTGTCGCCGGAGGTGGTCAGCAAGGTCGTGGACAAGTTCCTCATCGAACTGGAAGCCCAGCTCGAGGAACGCAAGGTATCACTGCAGGTCGATGAAGCAGCCCGCGCCTGGCTGGCGGAGCGCGGCTTCGATGCCCGCATGGGCGCGCGCCCCATGGCGCGGACCATCCAGGACTACATCAAGAAGCCGCTGGCGGAAGAACTGCTCTTCGGTCGCCTGGTGAAGGGCGGCGTGGTGCGGGTCGCGCTCCGGGGAGACAGCCTGAGCTTCGATATCGAGGGGATCGAAGAGACCGTGGAGGGCTGACGGGAAGTCCGTCCGCCGTCCGCGTCACTTGGAACGAAAGACGATCCTGCCCTTGGAGAGGTCGTACGGTGTCAGCTGTACCGTCACGCGATCACCGGTGAGAATGCGGATGTAGTGCTTGCGCATCTTGCCCGAGATATGCGCGGTCACCTTGTGACCATTCTCGAGCTCGACGCGAAACATGGTGTTCGGAAGGGTCTCGATCACGACTCCCTCCATTTCGATGTGGTCTTCTCTCGCCATACTCCTCCACTCACAGACACGGTTCATCATCACGTCCGCCAACGCGCCGGAACGTGCGCCGAACGGAACCCGGGGATTATACTCTCTCGCGCCCTGCACGCATACCGCAAATGTCATATCACCCGATCCGCCCCGACCCATGATCCGTCGACAAACAGTTCGCACGGCCGGTAGCGGATCTTGTAGCTCATCTTGCGGCACTCTTCGATCCAGTAACCGAGATAAAGCCATTCCAGGTTCAGGCGTCGCGCCATCTCGATCTGCGACAGAACGGCAAAGACGCCGGGGCCGCCCTCGATTTCGGGATCGTAGAAGGTATACACCGCGGACAGACCATTGACGAGCACATCGGTCACCGCGACCGCAACGCACCTTCCCCCTTCCCTGAACTCGACGAACCGCGTATCGATGCCTTCACAGACCAGGAAGGAAAGATAGTCCTCGGGACCGGGATCATCCATGCCGCCCTCGGGATGGCGGCTCCCAAGGTAGCGGCGATAGAGCTGGTAGTGTTCGTCGTGGAACTCGGGCGCTCTTTCCTCGACGGTCCAGTGCTGGTGACGGCGCCAGGTGCGCCGCTGACTGCGATCGGCCCGAAAGGCGGACACGGGAACGCGAAGCGCCCTGCAGGCGCTGCAGCCGGGACAGTTCGGGCGGTAGATCCGCGAACCGCTGCGACGAAAGCCGAGCCCGACCAGACGACTGTACAGCGCCGGGTCCGGCATGATCTCGGGATCCAGCACGGCATTGACCGTTTCCCGGCGCGGCAGATATCCGCACTCCTGGGGCAGACTGCGAAAGAATACGACCTGGCGCTGGTTGTTCGACATCAGGCGACCACCTCCGCCGCCGGCCGCGGATCCTGCGGGGCGAGCGCGCGCGCATCGAGATCACAGGCGATGAGCTTTTCGATGAACACCGCGCGCGGCAGGGTTTCGGCGCCAAGACTGCGCAGGTGAGCCGTTTCCATCTGACAATCGATCATCTCGAACCCCGCTGCGCTCAGCCGGCTGACGAGCGCGACAAAAGCCACCTTGGAGGCGTCGGTGCGGCGATGAAACATCGACTCCCCGAAGAATACACGACCCAGCGCCACGCCATACAGGCCACCCACCAGACGCCCCTCGTGCCACACTTCCACCGAATGAGCGTGTCCGAGGCGGTGCAGCCGCTCGTAGGCAGCGATCATCTCCCTGGTGATCCAGGTACCCGTCCCCGGCGCCCGCGGCTCGCCGCAGGCACGGATGACGGCGGGGAAATCACGGTCGAAGCCGACCTCGAAGCCGCCGTTGCGCAGCGTCTTGCGCAGGCTGCGGGACACTCGCAGGCGCTCGGGAAACAGCACCAGGCGTGGATCGGGGGACCACCACAGAATCGGTTGACCTTCCTCGTACCAGGGGAAGATCCCGCTGCGATAGGCGCGCAGCAGACAATCGGGCGCGAGCGAACCGCCCACGGCGAGCAGGCCGGCCGGTTCGGTCAGCGCCAGCGAAACATCCGGGAACTCGCAGGTTTCGGCATGCGGATCGAGCAGCACCGGAAAGCGTCGTTCAGCCGCCGGCATGCGCCCTCCTGAACGGCAGGTGCTCGCGCGCCTGCGCCACATAGCGGCCGACGGCATCGCGCTCCTCGTCGACATAACGGGAGATGGCGCGCGCGAACTCGTCATGAGCGATCCAGTGCGCCGAGCGGGTCACCACCGGCTCGAATCCCCGCCGCAGCTTGTATTCACCCTGCGCGCCGCCCTCGAAGCACTGCACGCCGTGCGCTATGCAGTATTCGATCGCGCGGTAATAGCACAGTTCGAAATGCAGGTTCGGGCACTCCTCGATGGCGCCCCAGTGCCGGCCATAGAGCGTGCCGGCGGCGAGCCAGAAGAAGGCGCCGCCGATGCAGCGGCCGCCGCGGCGGGCGAGAATCAGCACGATCCGCTCGCCGAGCGCCTCGCCGACATCGCGGAAGAACGCCGCGGGCAGCGGCGCGAAGTTGCCCTTGCGCTCGAAGGTGGAGAGATAGAAGCGATGAAACTCGTCCCAGAGAGCGGGCGCCGCGGAAGCACCGGACATGAGTTCGACCGCAAGCCCCTGCTCGCGCACCGAGCGGCGCTCCGCCCGTACCTGCTTGCGGTAGCGGGAAGAAAGCGTATCCAGGAAATCGTCGAAATCGCGGTAGCCGCGGTTGCGCCAGTGAAACTGGCAGCCGTCACGAACCATCATGCCCCGCTGGCGAAGCAGCGCAGTATCGGTCTCGTCGGTGAACAGCCAGTGCAGCGAGGAAGCCTCGCAGTCCTGCGCCAGCTCGAGCGCCGCATCGACCAGGGCGGCGCGCCCGGCATCCCCGGCGCCCGGAGCCAGCAGCAGACGAGGCCCGGTCACCGGCGTATAGGGAACACCGACCACCAGCTTGGGATAGTAGCGCAGACCATGGCGCCGGTAGGCTTCGGCCCAATCCCAGTCGAAGACGAACTCGCCGAAGGAATGATGCTTGAGGAATGCAGGCAGCGCGCCTCGCCAGCGCCCGTCCTCGCCGACAAGGACGAGAAAGCGAGGCTGCCAGCCGCTGTCTCCGCCGATGGCGCCATGGCGCGCCAGTGCGGAGAAGAACGCGTGACTGAGGAAAGGCTGCGGACCGGCAAGCGCATCCCACTGCGCGGGATCGAGCGCATCGATATCGGCATGGCATTCGATCCGCATATCAGTCGCGCACCGCTCCGCTCCCGCCTCCGCACCGCCGACCGCAACCGCTGTCCCGCTGCCCGGCGCCGGACCACGGGACACCTCTGGTTCAGCCCTGTTCAAGACCTTCGAGATAGCGCTCGGCATCCAGCGCCGCCATGCAGCCGCTGCCGGCGGAGGTGACCGCCTGGCGATACACCTGGTCGGCGACGTCGCCGGCGGCGAAAACACCGGGAATACTGGTGGCGGTTGCGTTTCCGCTGATGCCGCTCTGTACCATGACGTAACCGTTGCGCATTTCGAGCTGGCCTTCGAACAGCCCGGTATTGGGCTGATGACCGATGGCGATGAACACCCCGTGCACATCCACTTCGTTGCTGCTGTCGTCCTGCACGCTGCGGATGCGCATGCCAGTCACGCCGGCATCGTCACCGAGCACCTCCTCGAGGACCGAGTTCCAGTGCAGGCGAACGTTGCCGTGTTCGGCCTTCTCCATCAGCTTGTCGGACAGGATCTTCTCGGAGCGGAAGCGGTCGCGGCGATGCACCACGTGGACCTCGGACGCGATGTTCGACAGATAGAGGGCCTCCTCGACCGCAGTATTGCCGCCGCCGATCACCGCCACCTTGCGGTTGCGGTAGAAGAAGCCGTCGCAGGTGGCGCAGGCCGACACGCCCTTGCCCATGAAGGCTTCCTCGGAAGGCAGCCCCAGGTACTTGGCGGAAGCACCGGTGGCGATGATGAGCGCGTCGCAGGTGTAGGCGCCCTGGTCGCCGATCAGGCGGAACGGCCGCTGTCCCAGTTCGGCGGTATGAATGTGATCGAAGATCAGCCGGGTCTCGAAACGCTCCGCATGACGGCGCATGCGATCCATGAGTTCGGGTCCCTGCACCCCATCCGGATCACCCGGCCAGTTGTCCACCTCGGTGGTGGTCGTCAGCTGCCCGCCCTGTTGCAGGCCGGTGACCAGCGTCGGCCGCAGATTGGCCCGGGCTGCATAGACTGCCGCCGTGTAGCCGGCCGGCCCCGAACCGAGGATCAGCACCCGGCTGTGGATCTCTTCGCTCATGAGAAAGGACGCTCCGCGCAATGAACCGATGATCGCGCATTATAGTACGGTATTCCCCAGGCTGTTTAGTCCTTGTCTAAAGCGGCACGTAACACGACGGCGGATATGGCATAATGCGGCAGTCCGGCGGACAGCCGTGGCGGAAATGGAGATTCGCATCTTGACGCAGGCCACCCGAAAGAGCATCAAGCAGCCGCTGCCCGCCACCCATGTGCGCCGCGGCCTGCGCGAGAGCGCGCTGTTCGTGCTGAGCGCGGTGGCGATCTACATGCTGCTGTCGCTGGCAACCTTCGACCCCCTCGATCCGGGCTGGTCGTTCAGCGGCGATCACCAGCGCATCGGCAACGCAGGCGGCAGCGTCGGCGCCTGGTTCTCGTCCCTGTTCCTGTTCTATTTCGGCTACTTCGCCTACCTCTTTCCGGTGCTGGTGGCATACGGCGGCTGGCTGCTCTTCCGTGGCCGGAGCGGCGCCGGCATGGATCCGAAGCTGGGACTGGCGGTGACCGCCGGTTTCGTGCTGACGGTCGCCGCCGGTTGCGCCCTCGCCGACCTGCATCTCACCGGCGGCGGCACGCTTCCGGCCGGCAGCGGCGGCGTGCTCGGCGATGTCATCTCTTCGGCGCTCGTCGGCTCCTTCAATCCGGTCGGCGCCACGCTCTTCCTGCTGGCGCTGTTCCTGACCGGCGTCTCGCTGTTCACCGGACTGTCCTGGCTGCTGCTGATGGAGCGCGTCGGCCGCGCGGTCTGCGACGGCGCCATGAGCCTGCGCGAATGGTACGCGTCCCTCGGCGAGCGCCGTGAAGCGGCGCGCATGCGCCGGGAGCGCTCGGAGGCGGTCAAGGTGGAGCGCAAGCGCAAGGAGACGCGCAAGCCGCCGCGCATCGAGCCGGTGGTCGCCCGCGTCGAGACCAGCGAGCGTGCGGAGAAGGAAAAGCAGGTACCGCTGTTCACGCCGAGCGCCGCGCCCGCCGACGGCTCGCTGCCGCCCCTGTCGCTGCTCGATCGCGCCACCCCCTCGGGCCATTCGGTCTCGGCCGCGACCCTGGAAGCCATGTCGCGACAGGTGGAGCTCAAGCTGCAGGACTTCGGCGTCGAGGTGCAGGTCGTCGCCGTTCATCCGGGACCGGTGATCACCCGTTTCGAACTGCAGCCCGCGCCCGGCGTGAAGGTCAGCCAGATCAGCAATCTGTCCAAGGATCTCGCCCGTTCGCTGTCGGCGGTGAGCGTGCGCATCGTCGACGTCATTCCGGGCAAGTCGGTCATCGGCCTGGAGATCCCCAACGAGCACCGGGAAGTGGTGCGTCTCAGCGAGATCCTGCAGTCGCGTCAGTACGACGAATCCCAGACCGCGCTGCCGCTTGGCCTCGGCAAGGACATCAGCGGTCATCCGGTGGTCGTGGACCTGGCGCGCATGCCGCACCTGCTGGTCGCCGGCACCACCGGCTCGGGAAAATCGGTGGCGGTCAACGCCATGATCCTGAGCATGCTCTACAACGCCGGCCCGCAGGACCTGCGGCTGATCATGATCGATCCGAAGATGCTCGAACTCTCGGTGTACGAGGGTATCCCGCATCTGCTGGCGCCGGTAGTGACCGACATGAAGGAAGCGGCGAGCGCGCTGCGCTGGTGCGTCGCCGAGATGGACCGGCGTTATGCGTACATGGCGAACCTCGGCGTGCGCAACGTGGTCAACTACAACCGCAAGGTGCAGGCGGCGATCGATGCTGGCGAGCCGCTGCCCGATCCCTTCGGCAAGGTCGACGAGGAAGGCGCACCGGCCACCCTCACTCCCCTGCCCTACATCGTGGTCATCATCGACGAGCTCGCCGACATGATGATGATCGTCGGCAAGAAGGTGGAAACGCTGATCGCCCGCCTGGCGCAGAAGGCGCGCGCCTCCGGCGTCCATCTGGTGCTCGCCACGCAGCGCCCCTCGGTGGATGTCATCACTGGTCTGATCAAGGCGAACATCCCGACCCGTATCGCCTTCCAGGTTTCGTCCAAGATCGATTCGCGGACCATTCTCGACCAGATGGGCGCCGAGCAGCTGCTCGGCCACGGTGACATGCTCTATCTGCCGCCCGGCACCAGCGTCCCGGTGCGTGTCCATGGCGCCTTCGTCGACGACCACGAAGTGCACAAGGTGGTCGAGTTCCTGAAGAAGTCAGGCGCGCCGCAATACATCGAAGAAGTGCTCCACCATGCCGACAGCGACGGCGAGGGCGGCGGCGACAGTGGCGCCGGCAGCCCCGGGGGCGACGAAATGGATCCGCTCTACGACCAGGCGGTGCGCATCGTGACCGAATCGCGCCGCGCCTCTGTGTCGGGCATCCAGCGCCGCCTCAAGATCGGCTACAACCGCGCCGCGCGCATGGTTGAGGAAATGGAGCGGGCCGGCATCGTCGGCCCGCTGGAATCCAACGGCAGCCGCGAAGTGCTGGCGCCACCGCCCCCCTCGGACTGACATGGCGCGAATCAAATGCGGTATGGCCCTGTTCGCCCTCCTGCTGTGGAGCGGACAGGCGGCAGCGGCGTCCGCGACGCAGGCGCTCGACAACTTCTTCGCGGGACTGCACTCGCTGCAGACAGACTTCGAGCAGCGCATCGTGCGTGATGGACAGGTGTTGCAGGAAACCCGCGGCCGCCTCCACATCCATCGCCCCGGCAAGTTCCGTTGGAGCTACGAAGCCCCTTTCGAGCAGCTCATCGTCACCGACGGCGAGACGCTGTGGGTCTACGAACCCGACCTGGAGCAGGTCACGCGCTCCCGTCTCGACGCTACCGTGGGCAATACCCCCGCCGTCCTGCTCAGTACGCTGGAACCGCTGGGCAATCTTTTCTCGATCCTCGACGCCGGCCCCAAGGATGGTCTCGACTGGGTGATGCTCGAGCCCCTCGGCGAGCAGACCACCTTCAGCCGCGTGTTCCTCGGCTTCGAGGCCGGGGATCTGGCGGCGATGGAGATCGTCGATTCCCTGGAACATTCGGTCCGCATCCGCTTTCACGAGCTGGAACGCAACCTCGCCCTCGATCCCGGCCTGTTCCGTTTCACGCCGCCGCCCGGCGTGGACGTGATCGGCGAGGACTGAGCAGATCCCGGACATGAACGAGGATCTGCGCCCGCTCGCCGACCGCATGCGTCCGACGCATATCGGCGAATATATCGGCCAGGACCACATCCTCGGAGCGGGCAAGCCGCTGCGACGCGCCATCGAGGCCGGACGGCTGCATTCGCTCGTCCTGTGGGGTCCGCCCGGCACCGGCAAGACCACCCTTGCACGCCTGATGGCGCGTGGCGTCGATGCGCAGTTCATCGCGCTGTCGGCGGTATTCTCCGGCGTGAAGGACATTCGCGCCGCCATCGATGCCGCCCGTCGCGAGCGCGATAGCGGGGGCCGTGCCACCGTGCTTTTCATCGATGAAGTCCACCGCTTCAACAAGGCCCAGCAGGACGCCTTCCTCCACCACATCGAAGAAGGCGCGTTCACCTTCATCGGCGCCACCACCGAGAACCCGTCGTTCGAACTCAACAATGCACTGCTGTCACGCGCCCGCGTGTACGTACTGAAGTCGCTGGACCAGCATGCACTGCGGCAGGTGATCGATCGCGCGCTGGAAGATCGCGAGCGTGGCCTGGGAGCGCTGAATCTGGACATGCCCGGGGATCTGCGCGACATGCTGGCCCGCGTCGCCGACGGCGACGCGCGACGCGCGCTCAACCTGCTGGAAATCGTGGCCGAGCTGGCCCCCGAGGCGGACGGTCGGCGCGAGGTGAGCGAGGAACTGCTCGATGAAGTGCTCGCTGGCGGCACGCGGCGCTTCGACAAGGGCGGCGAGATCTTTCATGACCAGATTTCCGCGCTCCACAAGGCGGTGCGCGGCTCATCGCCGGATGCGGCGCTGTACTGGCTCGCGCGCATGCTCGATGGCGGCTGCGATCCCTTCTACATTGCCCGGCGCGTGCTGCGCATGGCTTCCGAGGATATCGGCAATGCCGATCCGCGCGCGCTCACCATCGCACGCGATGCCTGGGAGGTTCTGGAGCGACTGGGCAGTCCCGAGGGCGAGCTCGCACTGGCGCAGGCGGTGGTCTACCTGAGCTGCGCCGCAAAGAGCAACGCGGTGTATGCGGCGTTTGGCGCCGCGATGCAGGATGCCCGCGCCGGCGGCTCGCTCGAAGTGCCCATGCACCTGCGCAACGCGCCGACCCGTCTGATGCGCGGCCTCGGCTATGGCAAGGGTTATCGCTACGCGCATGATGAACCCGAGGGCTACGCGGCCGGTGAGAATTATTTTCCTCCCGAACTCGGCAAACGCGAATACTACCGGCCGGTGCCGCGTGGCCTGGAGCTGAAGATCGGCGAGAAGCTCGCGCGTCTGCGCGAACTCGATGCCGCACAGGCAGACAAAGGGAAACAGAAAGGGAAATGAAAATCTCGCTGCTGGCAGCCGTTGCCGCAGGCGGCGCCGCCGGCTCGGTGCTCCGCTATCTGCTCGGAATCGGCGCCCACAGTATGCTCGGGCGCGGATTTCCCTGGGGAACGCTGCTGGTCAATGCGATCGGCGCCTTCGCGGTTGGCCTCCTCTACGCCCTGCTGATCGAGCGCAACGCGGCGGCGCCGCTGTGGCGCGCGCTCTTCCTGACCGGCCTGCTCGGCGGCTTCACCACCTTCTCCGCCTTTTCTCTGGAAACCCTGCTGCTGCACGACCAGGGCGAGACGTTCCGGGCGGCGCTCAACATCTTCCTCAACGTCGCGCTCTGCCTGGCGTTTGCCTGGCTGGGGTTGAACCTGATGCGGCAGATATAAGAACAGAGAAAAGTGGAAAGTGAAGGTGCGCCTGCAGCGCCATCTTTACTCTTTCCTCTCCCCTTCACTTCCCCCGCATGAACAGCGTATCCAGCGCCTTCATGTCGAGCTGGGTCCAGGTCGGACGGCCGTGATTGCACTGGCCGCTGCGTTCGGTGCGCTCCATATCGCGCAGCAGGCCATCCATCTCCGCCAGGGTCAACCGGCGATTCGCGCGCACCGCGCCGTGGCAGGCCATGGTGGCCAGCGTCTCGTCGATGCGTTCGCGCACCCTGTCGCTGTCGCCCCAGGTGCGGATGTCGGCGATGACGTCCCGCACCAGGCGCTCGGCATCCGCCTCGCACAACAGCGCGGGCACAGCGCGCACCACGGCGCCGTCCACCCCCAGCCGCTCCACCTCCAGCCCGAGAGCAGCCAGCAACTCGCGGCTGTCTTCCACCAGCTCCGCCTCGGCCACGCTGAGCCGCAGCGTCACCGGCACCAGCAGCGGCTGCACCCGAATGCCCTCTCCCTCACGCCCGAGCTTCAGCCGCTCGTAGACGATGCGCTCGTGCGCGGCATGCATGTCGACGATGATCAGGCCATGCCGGTTCTCAGCCAGAATGTACACGCCATGCAACTGCGCGACGGCGCGGCCCAGCGGCAGTTCGTCATCCGCGGACTGCGGCGCAGGCGCCTCGCCTGCGAACGCCTGCCTGCCATCGACCGGATCCACTAGGGGCGTGCGGGCGTAGAGCGCGGCCGCAGCTTCAGCGGCGCGCAGCGGCATCGACTGCTGCATCCGCGGCTGCCATGCAGGATAGGAGGAGTCGCGCGACGGCGCGCCGCCGCCACCGGGCCTGTCCGGTGCGCCGGGAGACGGCGCGAACCCCGGCCGTACCGCCGGCGCCTCGGGCGCGCTGTGCGCCAGCGCTGCCTTCACCGTGCGCGCCAGGAAGTCGTGCACCAGCCGGCTCTCGCGGAAACGCACTTCATGCTTGCCGGGATGAACATTGACGTCGACTTCCGCGGGCGGAATGTCCAGATACAACACATAGGCCGGATGACGACCGTGATGCAGCACGTCCTGGTAGGCCAGGCGCAGCGCGTGGCTGACCACCTTGTCGCGCACCACGCGGCCATTGACGAAGAAGTACTGGGTATCGGCCTGCGAACGGGCACTCGCCGGCGTGCCGATCCAGCCGCGCAGACTCAGGCCGCCGGCGTCACGCTCCAGCGCCAGGCCATACTCCGCGATCGTCTCTCCGCACAGCGCGGCGATGCGCTCGATGCCGGCGGCGCTGTCGGCGAGCGCCGGCAGATCGTAGATCACGCGCCGATTATGGCTGAGGCGGAAAGCGACATCGAAGCGACTCAGCGCAATGCGTCGAAAAGTCTCTTCGAGGTAAGCGAACTCGGTGCGCTCGGCACGCAGGAACTTGCGCCGTGCGGGAATGTTGAAGAACAGATCACGCACCTCGACCACGGTGCCGGGCGGATGGGCCGCCGGCACGGGTTCGCCGCTGCCGGCTGCATCGGCATCGATCCGCCAGGCATGTGCATCGTCGGCCTGGCGCGAGCTGAGCGTAAGCCTGGCGACGGAAGCGATGCTCGGCAACGCTTCGCCGCGGAACCCGAGGGTGCGGATGGCGGCGAGATCGTCCACGGTCTCGAGCTTGCTGGTGGCATGGCGATCGAGCGCCAGCACCAGATCATCGCGATGGATGCCGCAGCCGTCATCGCGCACCCGGATGAGCGCGCTGCCGCCCTGCTCGACTTCCACCTCGATCCGGCCCGCGCCGGCATCCAGGCTGTTCTCCAGCAGTTCCTTGACGATGGACGCCGGACGCTCGACCACCTCGCCGGCGGCGATCTGGTTGGCAAGCTGGGATGAAAGGTGCCTGATGCGCATGAAGCGGCTCCCGGTCGGTACCGAAACGAGGGGAAAGCGCCATTATCGCAAGCCGACGCGCCGGAGGGAAACGGCGCGCCCGCGCAAGCCCATGCTCCGTGCGGGACAACCATCACCAAAGGGGTGCAATCAACCAAAATGGCGCGCGGCGGCCGAGTTCATGCCCGCGCCGCCGGGCCGAGGCTCAACTGCCGGGAATCTGCAGTACCTGGCCAATCTGCAGCCTGTCGTTCTTCAGGCCATTGGCGGCGCGCAGCCTCTCCACGCTGATCCGGTACTGCTGCGCGATCTGGGACAGCGTATCTCCGCGGGCAATGGTGTGCTCGCGGCGCATGGCGTAGATGGTGCCGTCCGGAGGATATCGGGTGAAGTAATCACGAATGCCGTCGAAAACCGCCTGCGCAATCCGCTGCTGGTGACGGGCATCGCGCAGCCGCGCCGCATCATCGGGATTGGAGATGAACGCGGTCTCGATCAGCACCGAAGGCACATCGAGCGATTTGAGGACCGCGAAGCCGGCCTGCTGCACCGAGGAGCGGTGCAGCCTGCCCACCGGACCCATGCGCTGCAGGATCGCTTTGCCCACCTTGTGACTGTCCCGCAGCGTCGACTCCCGCGACAGGTCGAGCAGGACGGAAGCGACATCGTCGTCCTTGTCATCCAGCGTCACGCCTCCGACCAGATCCGCCGCGTTCTCGCGTTCCGCCAGCCAGCGCGCCGCCTCGCTGCTGGCCCCGTTCTGAGACAGCACGAACAGCGAACCGCCGCGCACCCGGCGGTCGTGGAAGGCATCGGCGTGGATTGAGACGAACAGGTCGGCCTTGTGCTCACGCGCCTTGCGCGTGCGCTGGCGCAGACTGACGAAGTAATCGCCGTCGCGGATCATGACTGGACGCATCCCGCTCTCTGCCGCGACCAGCTTCTCCAGCCGCCGCGCGATCGCCAGCACCACGTCCTTTTCGCGCAGGCCGTTCGCACCGAGGGCGCCGGGATCCGCGCCGCCGTGACCGGCGTCGATGGCGATCACCACCGGGCGCGGCCTGACGATGTCCGCGACGCTGCGCTTCACCTCGCTGACCGGCGCGGGCGGGGGCGCAGTCACGGGCACCGGCCGCGCGCTTCCCGATTCTTCGCTGAGATCTACCACCACGCGATGCCCCAGAGCGCCTTGGGGCCCGACCATGAGATGCTTCACCTGAATCCGGCTTTGCACGTCCACCACCACCCGCAGCTCGCCGCCGGGGCGCACGGCATGACGCACTGCGCGCACGATGCCATCACTGGCCGGAGCCAACTTTCCGCGCAGGCGCGTCTTGCTGAAATCGATGACCACACGATCGGGACCGGTCAGGCGGAACAGCCGGTACTGCACCGGTCCGCTGACCTCGAACACCAGGCGGGTATTGTCGGGCGCGCTCGACAGGCGCATGCCAAGCAGCTCCTGACCCGCCGCATGCGCGCTCGCCGCGAGCGCGACGTTCATCAGCATGCAAAGGATCAGTCTGAACATATTATGGTTCACGGGCGGCCGGCTATGGGTCGAATGTTTAATACAAAGCCGCCGGGATTGCAAGAAGGATAGAAGGATACGATCCGCATCTGGCGGCACTTCTCACCTATGCGATTCAAGCGCTCGCGCGCGCAGACAATTCCGTGATTCTGGGGACAGGCCATGGCGTCCAAACCATCGCTGTCACAACTCGCGCGGGCGATGGATAATCTGCGCGCGCCCCGCATCACTGCGCGTCGATTCAGGCGCCAGCCAGACCCGACAGGTCCGGATCCGCGAGCATGGCAGCGCCGCGCTCCCCGCGGGCACGGGCGCGGACATCGCGCGCATCGCTGGCAGCGATCGCGATGTGCAGTTCCATATCGGGCTCAGGCAGGTATCCGGCCCCCTTGCCGGGCCATTCGATCAGGCAGATCGCGTCCGGTTCGAGCAGATCGCGCAAACCGATGTACTCCAGCTCTTCCGCATCGGTCAGGCGATACAGATCGAGGTGGTGGACCTTCAGGCCATGCGGTGTATAGGTTTCGAGCAGCGTATAGGTCGGGCTGCGGACACTGCCCTCATGGCCGAGCGCCCGCAGCAATCCACGCACCAGTGTCGTCTTTCCGGCGCCGAGATCGCCATGCAGATGGATCACGCCGCCCTGCTTCAGGACGCGCGCCAGCCGTCCTCCCAGCGCTTCCATCTCCGCGGCGCTGCGAACGCGCAGCATCAGTCGTCGCCCGGGTTGATTCGGGGATTGAGCAGTGGACGCAAATGCTGCAACAGCTCCCCCGCCAGCAGACCGCGCTCACCGCCGTCGGCCGCGGCACGATCCCCGGCCATGGCATGCAGCAGGACGCCAAGGCCGGCAGCATCGGCAGCAGCGATCCCCTGGGCCAGCAGCCCGGCGATGAGCCCGGTGAGCACATCGCCCATGCCGCCAGTCGCCATGCCGGGATTGCCGGCATCGCATGCGGCGGTTTCGCCCGCGGACCCGCGCACCAGCGTCCCGGCGCCCTTCAGCACCACGGTGCCGCCGAAACGTTGCTGTAGCGCCTCGACCGCGGCAGGGCGATCCGCCTCGATCATGGCAATGCTGATCGCCAGCAGGCGCGCCGCTTCTCCCGGATGCGGCGTGAGCACCCAGTCCTCGCGGCAGCGCGGCGCTTCGGCGAGCAGATTCAGCCCGTCGGCATCGAGCACCAGCGGCAACCCGCTGGCGAGCGCGGCCGCGAAGACCGCACGCGACCAGTCGCCGCGCCCCAGCCCCGGACCGAGCGCGATCACATCCGCCCGCGCCACCAGGGGCGCCAGCGCTTGCGCATCTTCCACCGCATGGGCCATCAGTTCGGGCCGCGCCACGCTCAGGAGTGGCGCATGGACGGCACGGGTCGCGACGCTTACCAGACCGGCCCCGCTGCGCGCAGCGGCTTCGGCCGCCAGACGCACGGCTCCCGACATGCCACAGTCACCACCGATCACCAGTACATGGCCGAAATCGCCCTTGTGCGCACCGCGCCGGCGCGGCGCGAGCAGCGCGCCGAACACCCCGGGCGACAGCCGCCCCGCCGCGGGTTCGACGCGCGCCAGGACGTCCTCCGCCAGACCGAGCGCGGAAAACCGCAGTTCGCCGGCCAGTTCCCGTCCGCGGCCGGTGAACAGGCCGATCTTCAGCGCGATGAAGGTCACGGTGAGATCGGCGCGCACCGCGACTCCCGGCGCGCTGCCGCGATCGGCATCCAGTCCCGAGGGCACGTCGATGGCGAGGACGGGACGCCCGCTCGCCACGATCGCCTCTATCGCCTCACGCCACGCGCCCTCGGGCGCGCGATCGAGTCCGGTCCCGAACAGGGCGTCGACGATCACATCGTGCGTCTGCAGATCGACACCCCCGCTCCAGGCGTCGATCGCGCCACCACCAAGGCGCCAGCGTTCAGCGGCCCGGGCGGCCGCGCCCTGCGGCGCGGCGATTCCCGCAGGGACATAGACCGAAACCTCGAGCCCGGCTTCGCGCGCCAGCCTGGCAAGCACGTAGCCATCGCCGCCGTTGTTGCCCCGACCGCAGAAAACCGCCAGGCGCTTCGCCCGCGGCCAGCGCCGCCGCAGTTCGGCGTACGCCGCCCGGCCCGCGCGGCCCATCAGTTCGTCGGCGGGAATACCGCGTTCCTCGATGGCGATACGGTCGAGTTCGCGCACCTGCGCGGTGCGATAGAGGCGATGGGGCATCGGATGCATAGACGCTATCATATCGGCTATGACGACAACCCGACAGCCGCCGGCCGGCTTCGATGCAGCGCGGCTGTGCGCGGACATCGCCCGCTGGGCGCGCGAACTCGGCTTCGATGAGGTCGGCATCGCCGATATCGAACTCGATTCTCATGCCGCCCGGTTGCGCGAATGGCTGGCCGCGGGCATGCACGGGGAAATGGAATACATGGCGCGGCACGAACACCTGCGCCGCGATCCCGCCGCGCTTCATCCGGGCACCGTGCGCGTCATCTCGGTGCGCATGAACTATCTTCCCCGCGACGCGCGGCCGACGGCGGACATCCTCGCCGATCCCTCCGCCGCCTTCATCTCCCGCTATGCGCTCGGCCGCGACTATCACCGGGTGCTGCGAAAGCGCCTGCAGGCGCTTGCCGTCCGCATCGAACATCAGGCCGGACCGTTCGGATACCGCGTCTTCGCCGACAGCGCACCGGTGCTCGAAAAAGCGCTGGCCGAAAAGGCGGGCCTGGGCTGGATCGGCAAGCACACCAATCTCGTCTCGACCGAAGCCGGCTCCTGGTTCTTCCTCGGCGAGATCCTCACCGATCTCCCGCTGCCGACAGGCAAGCCGGCGAGCAACCACTGCGGCTCATGTCGCGCCTGCATCGACATCTGTCCGACGCAGGCCATCGTCGGCCCCTATCGTCTCGACGCGCGCCGCTGCATCTCCTATCTCACCATCGAACTGCGCGGCGCCATCCCGGAGGAGTTGCGCCCGGGCATCGGCAACCGCATCTTCGGTTGCGACGATTGTCAGCTCGTCTGTCCCTGGAACCGGTTCGCGCGCCACACGGAGGAAGCCGATTTCGCTCCGCGTCACGATCTGGATGCCGCGACGCTGATCGCACTGTTCGCATGGAACGAAGAGGACTTCCTGCAGCGCACCGAAGGCTCGGCGATCCGCCGTACCGGCCATGAAGGCTGGCTGCGCAATATCGCGGTTGCGCTGGGCAACAGTTTGCGCCATATCCCCCCCGCGCAAGGCACGGCGATCATCGCCGCGCTCGAGGCGCGGCTTGATCATCCCTCACCCGTGGTGCGGGAACACGTGCGCTGGGCCCTCGCCCAGAGCGCTTCTGGTAAGATGGCGGAAAAGTGCTGAGGCGGGGGAACTGGGGAATGCTTTCAAGCCATATCCGGGGCATCATGCTGGCCGCGGGCGCCGCGCTCTGTCTGCTCGCCACGCAGGCTCCGGCGCTCGATCTCAAGGCCCCGCCCCTGAGCCCGCTCGCGGAAGACGGCATCCACGACCCCGAAGTCGAGAGCATCCGTTCCCTGCAGGATCCGCGCACATCGATGCAGGCGCTGCCGAAGGACCGGCGCGGCGAGGTCAACTGGGTGCAGACGCTGGAGCGCAAGCTCATCACCCCGCGCAAGAGCGTCACCGGCGATGCGTGGGAAGAGTACCTGATGCAGCCCATGGATCTCGACATCCTGATGACCAAAACCGCCGAGATGCCGCACGTGCTGTTCCCGCACTACCAGCACACCGAATGGCTGACCTGCAGCAACTGCCATCCGGCCATTTTCACGCCGCAGCGCGGCGCCAATCCCATCAACATGACCCGGGTCCTGCGCGGCGAATTCTGCGGCCGCTGCCACGACAAGGTCGCCTTCTCGCTGTGGACCTGCGAACGCTGCCACAGCGTGCCGCACGACAAATCGCCCGGACGCTGGTGGTGATTGTGCTGGAGCCGGTGCCGGAGAGCGCCGGGTGACGGAAGGACGAATCAGAAGAGGGAAGGAGAAGCTTGCGACACGCGGGACGGCCGGACCTGAATGAGCAGTCAGAATTCCGGAGGAAGCGGTTTCATCTTAGCCGATGCTCCGGATGAGTCGATCCTCACGAAGGATGGCGGATCGGTTCATCCACTCCATTCCATTCATCCCCGGCCGGAATGAAACCGGGGTCAGACCCTGGGTTGGGGATACGCAGGGATTGGTATTCATATCCCGCCGTTCGGGCCGCTGCTGTTTCATGGTGCGCAGGGTCTGACCCCTTCGCCGCTGCGGCTTTCCTCTTTCACTTTATTGATATCAGGTGTTCGCGATAGTAGCGCAGCTCACGGATCGAATCGTGCACGTCGGCGAGCGCGAGGTGCGCCGGCTCCTTGGTGAAGCCGCTGACGATCTGCGGCGCCCAGCGCCTGGCCAGTTCCTTGAGGGTGCTGACGTCCAGGTTGCGGTAATGGAAGTAGCGCTCGAGTTCGGGCATGCAACGGGCAAGGAAACGCCGGTCCTGGCAGATGCTGTTGCCGCACATCGGTGACTTGCCTGGCGGCACATGTTCATGCAGGAAGGCGAGCGTCGCCAACTCCGCTTCGCGCTCGGTCACGGTACTCTGGCGCACGCGCTCGGTCAGCCCCGAACGGCCGTGCTGGCGCGTATTCCATTCGTCCATGCCATTGAGTACATCGTCCGCCTGATGAATGGCCATGCTCGGACCCTCGGCCAGCACATTCAGATTGGCATCGGTCACGACGGTGGCGATCTCGATGATATAATCCCGACCAGTGTCGAGTCCGGTCATCTCCAGATCTATCCAGATCAGATTGTTGGGATCCTGTGTCATGCCCTGCCTTGAAGTCTCGATCGATGGATGCGCTATCGCGCCGGGCCCCCATCATACTCGACAGCGCCGGTCATGACACCCCGTCATACTCCGCCGTATCCGCGGCACCCGTCGACCAGTTCCTGAATTTTCGGACGATACTTCATGATCACAGCCAGTGACGACGGCGCGCAGTATGGGCTGGTGATCGCAAATCATGGCTACGCGCTGCTGGTGGAAACCGCGGGCGGCGTCATGATTCCCTGCGTGGGACGTCGTACGCTGGGCGGTATCTACTGCGGCGATCGCGTGCGCTGGAAGCAGGCGGATGGCAACAGCGGAGTCATCGTCGGCGTGGAGCCGCGCAACGCCGTGCTCGCTCGCCCCGATACCCGGGGAAATCCGAAACCGCTGTGCGTCAATCTCGATCAGATCGTGATCGTCGGCCTCGCCACTCCCGAAACGGGCACCATGGCGGCGAGCGACCGCATCCGCATCGATGCCTATCTCGCGGCAGCCGAGCTGTTGCACATCGAAGCGCTGGTGCTCATCAACAAGGCCGACCTCTATGCCAGCGAAGCAGCGCGCGCCGCGCTCGACGCCACCACCGCCCCCTGGCGCGATGCCGGATACGATGTGCTGTACAGCAGCACCAGGACCGGAGCGGGCATCGACGCGCTGCGTGCGCGCCTGCATGGTCGTCGCAGCGTGCTGGTCGGGGAATCGGGCGCCGGCAAATCGTCGCTTGCCGGGGAGCTCCTGCCGGAACGCGAAATCCGCATCGGGGAAATCTCCTCCGGGATCGGACGCGGCCGGCATACGACCACGGTCACCATGCTCTTCCACTTACCGGACGGCGGCGACATCATCGACTCGCCGGGCGTTCGCGAATTCCGGCTCGGCAAGATCCCGCCGGCCGAACTCGCCGGTGCCTTTCGCGACTTCCGGCCGTTTCTCGGCGAGTGTCGCTACCGCGATTGCCGTCATGTGAATGAACGCGACTGCGCTCTGGAGCAGGCCGTCGCGGACAAGCGCCTGGACGCGAACCGCCTTGCCAGCTATCGCGCACTGCTGGACCCGCAAGAGCGCTGATCCTGCAGGAGGACAGGGGGTTGCCGATAGCATCGGAAGGGCATCGCTGCCCGGGTCCCGGGACGATGGATTCGGGCCCGTGCAAGTCGCTGCGCAAGTATGATAAGATCCTCATGCGTCACATACAAGGTACTGCTCGGATCATGGTCGCGCCAAACGTCGAACTGGTCAGTCAGCTATTCATCAAATATGGCAGACAGTTACAGAGCTTTCTTCATTTGCGGCTGAAGCCTCAGGACGTCGAGGACGTCGCCCAGAAGACCTATCTGCAACTCCTCCAGCACCCCAGCCCCGGGAACATCCACAATCTCCAGGCTTACCTGTTCCGTACCGCATCCAACCTGGCGGTGGATTCGCTGCGACGGGACGGAACCCGCAGCAGACACACCGAGCAGGACGTCGATACCGATGAAGTCACCGGAGGTCAGCCGGGGCTGGAAGCCATCGTCGACGGCGAGCTGCGACTCCGTCAATTAATGGACGTTCTCGACGAGCTTCCCGAGATGTGCAGACATGCCTTCATCCTGCACCGCCTGGATGGGCTGGGCCACGCAGAAGTGGCGGAGCGTCTCGGCATTTCACGGAAAACTGTCCAGCGGTACGTGCTCAAGGCGCTGGAGCACTGCCAGCAGCGCATGGAGTTCTGAGTCCACTGTCTCATCCCGGGCCGCTCATCCGTCATAATGGATGAGACGGAGACGGGATAACGGACCGGAGCATGCCCCCAGAAGATCCGGTACTAAAACAGGCGCGCTACTGGCTGGTTCGGCAGCAATCCGGTGACATGAGCGCCGCGGAGAGCCGCGCCCTCGAGGCATGGCTGGACGCCGACCCAAGCCACCGCGATGCCTATGAGCGGATCTCGGCGCTGTGGGATTCCATGAAAGGGATCGGCGCCCGGCAGTTTCCCGCCCGGGCCGCGGCCCGCAGCTTCCGGCGCTCACCCGCCCAGCCCTGGCTCGCTTCGACGGTAACCGTCCTGCTGTTCGCCGCCATCACCCTCGGTGTTCTCTCACTGCGCGACTGGCATGGTGAGATCAACGTCTACCGCACGGCCAAGGGAGAGCAGCAGCGCGTCACGCTCCCCGACGGCTCGGTGGCGCAACTGAACACCGATACCGAACTGCGCGTCGTCTATGCCCGGGGGGCGCGCAGCATTCATCTGGAGCGCGGCCAGGCGCTGTTCTCGGTCAAGAAGGACGTTGATCGACCGTTCGAGGTCATCACCCGCAGCGGTCGCGCCGTGGCTCTTGGCACCCGCTTCGATGTGCATCTGCAGGACGACAGAACCGTGGTAGCCGTGGTCGACGGCATGGTCCGCGTAACCACTGCCCGCACCGGCCCGGTCCATGTCGCCGCCGGCGAGGGCATATCCTGGTCGCCCCGGGGCGACTTCCTCGGTCACCATCCGATCGATCCCGCGGCAGTGCTCGCCTGGCAGAAAGGGCGCCTGCATTTCGACCGCACCCCGCTGGCCGAGGTGATGGCCGAGGTGGCGCGCTACCACACCATCTCCTATCGCTTCGCGGAGCCATCGCTCGCTCTGCTGCAGGTCAGCGGCAGTTTCCGCACCGATGACCTGCCACGACTCTTTGCCGTGCTGGAAGCCGCGCTGCCGGTGCGCACCAGCATCCAGGGCACACTGGTACAGATCGAACCCCGCCCATCCTGATCAGCGCTCGGCTTCGGCCGCCGCCGGCTGCACCTCCCCCGCTCGCCGCAGGACCGTCGTCAGCAGCAGGCTCGCGAAGCATGCGAGGCACAGCGTACAGACGATGATGGCGCCCGCAGGCAGATCGTAGCGCAGTGACAGCAGCAGCCCCGCGCCATAGCCCGTTGCGCCGACTGCATAGGCAGTCGCCAGACCACTGCGTGCACCCAGCCGGTTCGCAGCGAGGGCCGGCAGGATCAGGCTGGCGAACACCAGATAGACGCCGACGATCTGCACGGAAACCGTGACCGCCACGGCAAACAGCAGATAGAAACCACTGGCCGAGCGACACGCTCCGCCATACCAGGCGGCGAGCACCAGGATGCTCATCAGTGCCAGAGGCATCAGCCCGGACCAGCTCGACCACAGGATCTGCCCGATCAGCAGCTCCCGCAGGTACTCGCCGCCATGAGGATCCTGCGCCAGCAGCACCATCGACAACGAGGCGACCACCACGAAGCTGCTGCCGATCACCGCTTCCTGCACCTGCGGCCACAGCCGCTCGCTGAGATTGAGCAGGGCCGCGCCCCCGATTGCCGCGGTGAACGCCACGATCTGCACCTGCCACATCTCCTCCCAATGCGCGAGATGCGCCACCACCACCCCGAGCGATGCAAACTGGGCCACCGCGATATCAATGAAAATGATGCCGCGTGCCAGCACGCGCCGGCCGAGCGGAACATGGGTACTCAGCACCAGCAGACCCGCCGCGAGGGCGGTTGCGATGACATCCAGTCCGTATTCGGTCATGGCCGGGATGCCGCGAGCAGACGCTCGATCAGGGTGTCGTAGAGCATGGGCAGTGAATCGGCGCGCGGTCCGCCAACGGTGAACGGCAGCTCGATCGCCGGGATGTCCGCACGCTGCGAAATCCAGCGTGCCGGCCGCGCCGACTGATGGCTGGCATAGAGCACCGCGCGCACCGGACGATGCTTCAGCCGGTCGAGCACCTGGGCGAGATGCGCGGCCGAAGGGTCGACCCCGGGCTTCGGCTCCAGATCCACCACATCTTCCATGCCCAGCCAGTCGATCAGATATGCCCAATGACGATGATGCACCGCCACGGGCATTCCACGCAGCGGCGCCGCGCGCTGCTCCCAGTCGGCGATGCGCGCCTCCCAGTCGCGTGCGAACCGGCGCTCGTTGTCGCGGTAGCGCCCGGCATTCGCCGGATCGAGCCCGGCGAAACGGCCCGCCAGCGCCGCTGCGACCGGCAGCAGACGCCTGGGATCGAGGTGCAGGTGCGGATTGCCGGCCGCATGGATATCTCCCTGCGAGCGGTCGAGCGTCACCGGCACCTCGAGCAGACCCACCTGAGCCGCGGCCTCGAAATGGCCGGCTTGCCCAGGCCTGATCCGCGGATTGCCCGACTCGCGCTGCAGCAACGGGAGCCAGCCGATCTCGAGTTCGGCACCGGTGCATACCAGCAGATCCGCCTGGCGCGCCGCCGCGATCAGCGACGGACGGGCTTCGACGCGGTGTGGATCCTGATGCGCCGTGGTGGCGACGGTGACCGTCGCCAGATCTCCGGCAATCTCACGCGCCAGCGCGCCCCACTCCGGTTCACAGGCAAGGACCCGGATGTCGGCCTGGGCAGGCGATGCCGTCATGCCGAGCGCCGCAACGACCCACATCAGGGCGGCGAGACGATCGATGGACCATTTCTTCCACATGGGATGCCTCCTAGAACTTGTGGGCGCCATGCGCGCCGAGGCTCATGATGTACTGCAGCGTCGCGATCGTTTCCCGCTCCTCGGTGGCGGCATCGCGCGCAAGCTGGAAGCGCAGGCGCGAGAATTCGCTGGGCGAGAAATCAAGCATGAGCGTGTGCCGCTCCGGATCGTGATCCGCATGCAGCCAGGCCGCGATGACCGCATCCGCGGACAGCGAGCCCGGATTCATCCGGTCATAGCGATAGCCGACGCGCCAGCGCGGCATGAACTGGTAGACCGCCTGGGCATAGAAACCGGACTGCGATGAGCGCCAGTCCTCGCTGGCCTCGTCGCAGAGACCGCCGTCAGCGAGATTATCCTCGCAGGCGAGTTCGCCACGCTCCCGGCGATGCATGTACTCGGCCTGCAGCTTCAGGTAGCGGTGGCGCATGTTTCCGCCGGGCGCCCACTTCCACACCAGGTCCGCCACCCAGATGCGTGATTCACCGCTGAAAGCGACTTCGGTTTCCACATCCGCGGCATCGTGGACATGCGCATGACGATCGCGCGGGGAAGATTCGATCCAGGAAAGCCCGGCGCGCCAGCTGTTCGAGCTGCCCAGATCATCACCGAGATGCACGAAGGCCGCCCGCGTTCCCGCGCCGCTGCGGTCCCCGTCTTCATCGGATCCGGGGAAGAACTGCCCGCGCGCGGCCTCGAACCCGAGTTCGAGGAACATCGGCGTCGGCGCCAGCCAGCGCGCCTGCACGCCGTCGTGCAGCAGCCGCCCGCCGAACATGGCGCGATAGACGAAGCTCTGGTCGGCGAAATCCCAGGCATGGGCGTGCTGCTCATTGATATAGCCGATCTGCGACAGGAACCGGCCCCCCTTGAGGCTCAGGCCGTAGCCGAGACCGGTGGTCTGGAACCAGGCCTCTTCGACCTCCACCGCATCGTCCTCGATCGCCAGCGTGGCGAGGCCGAAGAGGCTGTGATCGATGTTCGCCGACAGGATCAGCTCGCTGTGATCGAGCGAAAAGCCGCGTCCGGCCGCGCCGTGCTCGTGGCCGTCGTCCTCCTCGTGACCGCCGGAGGCGGGAAAGAAGCCGACGGGAAAACCGCCCGCCTCGGCGTCCGCATGCACATAGCGGCCCTGCAGGATCAGCGAGATATCGGGGTTGAATTCATTACCTGCGGCCACGGCGGTCGACGCCAGGCAGACGCAGGCGCCCATCAGCGCAATGCGATTCATGGTTCATCTCCTGAAAATCAGTCGTACGCAGGCGGCCGGCGGCCGCTGCGCTAGCTAGCGTGGTGCTTCAGGAGAAGTAAGGCGGGGCGCGCGGACTCTGGACCCGGCGCAGCAGAAAGGAAGGAGCGAGCGCGGCATCCTCGACCGCCAGCGAGACGGGCAAGCCGAAGGCCGGCACGGAAGCCAGGGTCGGCGCCACACCATGGCCGGAGGCGCTCGCGAAAAGACACACCTCGCAGACCGAGCCGCCCTCGTGCGCGGCCACGTCGGCCATGTGCCCGGCTTCTGCCCAGACCGCAAGCAGCAGCGCGGCAGCCAGCACGGCGGCGAGCCGCCGACCGGTGCGCGACGACGCATTGCAAACCGTTCTCAAGCTTTTGTTTATTGGAACCATTTTTTCTTAATGGAGGTCACGGACACAGTTCCTGCCCGGGGCTGCTGCCTGTCACCGCAGGTGGTGGAAATGTCTCTCTCCGCCGCGTCGAGGATGGCTGTTACCAGGTAAGACGTTCGGGAGCCGCAAAGTGGGACAAAAAAAATTCCCACCGACCTGTCCTCTTACCAAACGCTAGAACGTCATACTCTGAGCGGCGAAGATGCCGTGATTGTGAGAACAGGAATGCGTTTTCGGGGACTAACGGCGCTGCTGCTCGTCGCCACGCTGGCGGATGTCCAGGCTGCGGAACGAGAAAGGGACTTCGATATACCGCCGCAGGCACTCGCCGCGGCGCTCGAACGTTTCATCGTCCAGGCGGGAGTGGACTTGTTGTATGACAGTACCTCAATCGGGGAACGGACCACGGGAGGCGTCAGCGGGCGCCACCTTCCCGGGGACGCGCTCGAGCTGCTGCTCAGTGGAACCGGGCTCGAAGGCATCGCGGTCGGACCGGATGCCTTCGCCGTTCGCGCATCCGCGATGCCGAAGCAGGAGCAGGAGCCCGGCAGCTTCCGCCTTCCCGGCCTGCTCGTCACCGCCACGCGGGAGTCCATCAGCCTGCGCGACGCTCCCGCCGCGGTGAGCGTGATCGACCGGCAGGCGCTGCGGAACGGTCATGCGACCACGCTCGACCAGGCGGTGCGATCGACACCAGGCGCTTTCGCCCGGCGCAGCCGCGGCCTGATGGACACCAATTCGGCACTGTCCTTCCGCGGCTTTCCGGGACAGCGCCGCACCCTGATCATGATCGACGGCCTCCCGCTCAACGACCCCTACACCGCCGAAGTCAACTTCCCCGCCCTCGACATGGACACGGTGGAGCGCGTGGAGATCGTACGCGGACCGTTTTCCAGCCTCTACGGCGGCAACGCCATGTCGGGCGTGGTCAATGTGATCACCGCCCCGGTCGAATCCTCCGGCGCGACGCTGCACGCGGGCTACGGAGACGCCTGGAACCGGGGAGAAGCGCCTGCCGATTACACGGATCTGTCCTTCCATGCGCGGCTGAAGCCCGCGCCCGCTTGGGGACTGAGCGCCGGCTATCGCCACCGCTCTACCGGCGGCTATCCCAGCTGGTACATCGTCCGTCCCTGGCGCCAGGAAGGTGGCGAGCCAACCGAGGTGGACATCCCCGCCGGCATCACCGGCGCGGTCGACAGCCGCAGCAACAGCGGAGCGCCGGTGAGCATCATCGGCGACGCCGGCGACAACGGCTACAGCGACGACACCCTGTCGCTCAAAGTCAGCTTCGTGGCCTCGCCCCGGCACGGGTTTGATCTGCACCACACCCGCACGCGCAATCGATACACCTATGGGGATCCGCATAGCCGCCTGCGGGACGCCGCCGGTGGGCCGGTATTCGCCTTCGCGCCGGGTGAAACGCCGTCGGGCGCCATCAGCGCCGCACTCGCCGAGTCCACCTTCCTCGCCGGCGGCCCGGGCGGCACGAGCCAGGACATCTGGCGCTTCGGCTGGCGCCATCAGCTCGGCGGCATGCACGGCCGGCTGCTCCTCGGTCATGTGGATGGCGGACGCAACTGGTTCGTCAGCCCCGACCTGCGGCCGCGGCCCGGCACGGAAGCGCTGTATCCGGCCGCCACGCGCGCGGGCGGGCGCGGCCTGTTGAGCGAGGCCGAGGCCAGTCACATGCATGTCGATTACCAGTTCGCCGTCGCGCTCGGCGCCCACCATACCCTCACCGTCGGCGCTACCTGGCAGGACGGGAGGGCCAACAATCAGGAAACGGCGCTGCGCGACTGGCGCGACACCGGCAGCCAGGGCGAGATCAGAAGCCGCGCCGACGGGCGCATCACCAGCACCGCGCTCTTCGTGCAGGATCGCTGGGATGCGTCGGCGCGCTTCACGGTCTACGCCGGTCTGCGTCACGACTGGTGGCGGACGCGGGATGGCAGCGCCTACTCCTATGCCACCGTTGCCGACGCCGAGGGCGGATTCAACGATCTCGAGCTGTCCTATCCCAGTCGCGCCATCGGCCGCCTGAGTCCGCGCCTGTCCGCGATCTACCGGGCCGGCGAGCAGACCAGCTATCGTGCCGCCGTCGGCCATGCCTTCCGTGGCCCCACGGTCTTCGAGCTTTACCGCAGCTGGTTCTCGCCCTTCAGTGGAACCGAGTTCCGCTCCAATCCGCTGCTCGCGCCGGAAACCTCACGCTCCTGGGAAATCGGCGTGGATCACCAGCTGCCGGGCGGCATCGGTTTTTCAGCGACCTGGTTCCACAACGAGATGAAGGATTTCATCTATCGCCTTACGGTAGTCGATGTTTCCCCGGTATCGAGCTTCCACAACGCGGCCCGCGCCAGCAGTCGTGGCGTCGAACTCGGCCTGCATGGCCGTTTCGGCGAGAGCATCGAGTGGCACGCGAACTACACATGGACGGATGCGGTGATCGACGAATTCCGACTCGCACCCGATTCCTCGCTGATCGAGGGCAAGCAGATCGTGCAGTTTCCAAAGCGCCTCGCCAATCTCGGTGTCCGCTGGACGCACCAGCGCTTCACCGCCGGCGGCGAGATCCGCTATGCGGACGAGCGCTACAACACCGACGCCAACACCGATGTGGTGAGCGGGGTATTCGGCAGCTATGACTCGCCGACCCTGGTCGATATGGATCTCGGCTGGCAAGCGACGCAAGCGCTGCGGCTATCGCTGGCCGTGGAGAATCTGCTCGATCGAGAGTGGTACGACTTCTATCGCGCGCCGGGGCGGACCTGGCTGCTGCGGATGACACTGGAACGCTAGCTGTCATCGCTGGCGGCGCCTGGGTGTGAAAAATACCGGCCATCCTCGCGAGGGCAGGCCGGCAGCAGTGCAAGTGGAGGGACCGCCGGCAGGCGGACAACAGGGGCCGGGAACCCGGACGAAGAGTCGCCGGGAGAGTCGGCGCAGCAAGATGATCGGAGATAACAGAATGAAGAATCGCAAGCTTTGTCTGGCCGTACTCGCTGCCATCATCGGCAGCGGCGAGGCCATGGCGCGTGAGGATTTTGAAACCATGGTGGTCTCGGCCACACGCGGAGAGATCGACCTCAAGGATTCGCCCGCCTCGGTCAGCGTCATCGATGCGGAGAAGATCCGTCAGATGACCATCTTCACCGCCGACGAGGCGCTCGGCCGCACGGTCGGCGTGATGAACCGCCGCACCAAGGGCTTCATGGAGACGACGCCCGCGATCACCATCCGCGGCATGTCGCAGGCCAAGGACAACCTGATCCTCGTCGACGGCATTCCACAGAACGACGCCAACAACGGCCAGGTCAACTGGACCATGATCGACACCGAGAACGTCGAGCGCATCGAGGTGCTGCGCGGGCCCTACTCCAGCCTGTACGGCGGCAATGCCATGGGCGGCGTGGTCAGCATCTTCACCCGCATGCCGGAGCGCTCGGGAGCGACGCTGAAGATCGGTGTCGGCGGCTCACTGGAAAGCACGGCGCCCGAGGACTTCCGTGACCTTGCCTTCTCCGGCGCCATCAAGGCGACACCCTCACTCGCCCTGGGTCTCAACTATCGCCAGCGCAGCACCGCCGGCTACCCTACCACCCACGCCAACGTGTCGAATGCCGTCGCCGCCAACCTGCCGGCCGACGTCAGCGGGGCGACGCCCTACACCACCAATATCGGCGGCGCCTCCAACCTGGTCGGCGACACCGGCAACAACTGGTTCGAGGACGATACCGTCGGGTTCTCGATCAAGTACGCTCCGACCGAGCGCACCCGCCTCGACCTGACCATGGTCCGCTCTGAATCCGAATACGGCTACGACCAGCCGCACAGCAATCTGCGTCAGACGGTGGTTCATCCCGATCTGGGCACGATCGATGACATCTCCACGCTGAGCACCGTACCGATGAACTCCTGGCTCAATGGCGCGGTCTTCGCCCGCGGCGGCATGGCCGAGCAGGACAACATCGGCCTGGCGCTGACCACGGCATGGCGGAATCTGGGCATCAAGCTCACCGTCGGTCACATCGACAAGCAGACCGAAACCTACATCGTGGGCGGCGCCACTCCGGCGATCAGCCCGGCGACCCTGGTCGGCGGCGACGGCCGCATCGCGCCGGCCACCGATTCGAACCGGACCCATGCCGACGCGCAGTTCGATCTGCCGCTGCTCGACCGTCATGTGCTCACCTTCGGCGGGGCCGGCACCTGGGGCGAACTCAGCAACGAACGCTGGAACCTGAGCAACTGGACCGATCCCTCCTCCAGGGTACTGAAGGTCTCGGACGCCCACGGCAAGGACCAGACCTACGCCCTGTTCGTGCAGGATGCCTGGTTCATCAACGATGCCCTGACCGCCTACTTCGGCGGCCGCCAGACCTGGTGGAAGATGAAGGGCGGCGAGGCCAACTTCTACAATGCCTCGGGCCTGACCCGCACCGACAGCTATGGCGAGACGGATTCGTCCGACTTCAGCCCCAAAGCCTCGCTGGTCTATCGCCCGACGCCGGCGACGACCTACCGCACCTCGATCGGCCGCGCCTTCCGTGCACCGATGCTGTTCGAACTGATCCAGACCAGCGGTATCGCCGGGCAGACTTTCGTCGGCAACCCGGACCTCGAACCGGAGACCCTGACCTCCTGGGAGCTCGGCATCGATCACAGCTTCGCCAACGGCATCGACGCGATCGCCACCTATTACCAGAGCAAGGCCAAGGATCTGATCGAGACGGTAAACATCCCGAACACGACGCCGACCGAAATCTCGCCGCGCAACATCGGCGAAGCGGAAATCAAGGGTGTTGAACTCGAGTTGCGCGGACCTCTGCCGCTGGGCTTCTCCTGGTCGGCAAACTACACCTGGACCGACGCCGAGGTGACGAAGAACGAACTGAATCCGGAACTGGTCGGAAAGCAGCTCACCCACACGCCGGAACACATGTACAACCTCGGCCTCGACTGGCGCAACGATGCCTGGACGGTTTCGATGAACCACTACCGTCAGAGCAAGCGCTTCACCCGCGCGGACAATCTCGACACCGTCACCAAGGTGCCCGGATCGACCGACGCCTTCTCCCTCACGGACCTGAAGGCGACCTACGCGTTCTCGGAGAACCACAGCGCCTCGCTCGGCATCAACAACGTGTTCGACGAGGAGTACCGCCAGTTCTATCTCAGCCCGGGCCGCTTCTGGTTCGTGGAACTGCGTTCGCGGTATTGAGGGAAGCAATTCAGCTGGGGGCGGGCAACCGCCCCCACTCTGGCAAGTGACAAGAAGGAAAGCCGGTGGCGACGGGACATTCACATATGGTTTGAAGGGAATTCTGCCTTTGGGGTCTGCTGCCTTTGGCAAAAGACGCGTCGCCCGTCCGTCCGATCGCCAACATCTGACCGGCCCGACCATCCGGGGGTGATCGAACCCCTTCATCTGTCCCCTTTTCTCCTTTTTTCCTGCCCCCCTGACCACCGCCTGCCATCTGAAACGTCTTTACCCTAAAGCACGCTGGCCGATTCGAGACCCCATTTCCTGACCAGAAATGCACCCCTGACACGTTGAGGTGGCCGACGCACCCGCCATACCCCGCTCGCATGGCGATCTTCGGCAAAACTGGACCGAACATGACGATCACACTCAATTTTGCGCTGTGGACACTGTTGACACTCGGAGCCACGGCCAGCGCCGGCCTGGTGATGGCTGCCCGCATGGATGAGTCGAGAAGCAGCGCTCCCTGGCTGCCGCTGGGCGCCGCCGCCTGCGTCCTGCTCGCGGTGATCTTCGGCGCCGATCCGCAGGCTCTGTTCAATCGATCCCCCTACGGCATGTACCTGCTGCAATCGTGCCTGCCGCTCGCCGGCCTGGTGGTCACCGCGTATCTCGCCTGCCGCTGGTACATCTACCGGCCCGAGCGCGGAGGGGTCGCCGGACTGCCGGCAGCTTTCGCGGCGGTCCTCGTGGCTGCCGGCGCCACCATCCTGTTCGTGATGCCCGAAACTGCCACCGGCGTCGCCGTGGCCGTAATGGCTGCATTGGTCCTGGGCGGAATCTCCGGACGGATGCCGCCCGCAGCGCTTCGCGCAACCGGCCTCACCGCAGCCGCCTGCTCGCTGTGGGCAGCGGGCTTCCTGGTTTACCTGACCGTTTTCCCCGATCAGATCGCCGTCGGCATGGAGCAGCCGGCCGATGGCACCGGACCGCAGTTCCCTATCGCAGAGCTGGTCACGCTGTCTGCGCTGGGAGCGGCATTCGTTCTTGGTTTCCTGAAGATACGACGAGGTTGATTCGATGAACATCATGCAGACCGCAGAAGGCTTTCTCTACGTCGTGAGCTCGGTGCTCTATTATCCGGTGATCCTGGGACTGGTCGCCCTGGTGTTCTACATCCTGATCCTGATCGGCAGTCTCGCCCGGGATCATCTCGACCGCCAGCGCGGCCAGCGCCCGGCCCTGGCGCGCTATCGCCACGAACTCGGCGAGCTCTTCGCCAACACCGACAAGGCGCACCTCGAGCTCGAGATCGAGGCTCTGCTGCAGGAGACCGAGCGTCGCATCAGCAAGCCGATCGAACGCGCCCGCTTCATCGTCCGCGCGGGTCCGGGCATCGGCCTGATGGGCACCCTGATTCCGATGGGCGTGTCGCTGGCGGCGCTGGCCCAGGGCAGTATGCCCGACATGGCCCAGCACATGGTCCATGCCTTCAACTCCGCAGTGGTCGGACTCGGCGCGGGCGTCATTTCCTTCGCCATCGCGCTGGTGCGTGAACAGTGGGTACGCCAGGACGTGATCGAGATCCGCCACTTCACGGAGCGCGCGGTCATCGACGGCAAGCTGCCCGCCTCGGCAACGGCATCGGCGGCTATCGGGCATCCGGCCGGAGAGACTGCATGAGCACGAAATTCATGCGCCGCGAAGCGCCCGCGGGCCATCACAGCGACATGGATCCGCTCGCCGGCATCGCCAATCTGTTCGATGCCAGCATCGTGCTCATCGTCAGCATGATGATTGCGCTGTTCATGACCTTCAACATGCTGGAAATGTTCGACGAGAGCAGCAAGGTCACGATCACCAAGCAGGGCGCCGACGGCGAGATCGAGATCGTCACCAAGGAAGGTACCGAGATCAAGGTCCAGAAATCCACCGACCAGCAGCTGAGTGGCGCCGGCGTCCGCCTCGGCACCGCGTTCCAGCTCGAAGACGGGCGTGTCGTCTATGTTCCAGAGTAAGCTGCTGGGGGCGCTTTTCGCCCTGGCGCTGTGTCTGCCCGTCTTCGCCGTGTCCGCGGAGACGAAGGTCAGCCTGCTGCTCGGCGACATGGCCACCCGCCAGGCCATCGAGGTCGTCAACGCCCTCGCCGAGGACCGGCCGGAACTCTCGGATGTCGACATCCGCATCTATGCGAGCACGCGCATCCGCGAGCGGGATCTCGAGCATCTGGCGAACTCGGACATCGTCGTCGTCCAGACGGTGGGACGCGTGCTGATCAATAACGTCAAGGATGAGCTGACGCGGGCCATGGCCAGCGGCGGCACCGTCTACGCCTACGGCGGCAGCGCCAACGAGGACGACGAGGCCACCGGCATCGTGCTCGACGCCGGCATCCAGAGCTATTTCGGCACCGGCGGCAGCGAGAATATCCGCAATGGCGTGCTTTATGCCCTGTCGAAGCACGGCATCGACACGACGTACGCGCCGCCGCAGGAGGTGCCCGAGACCGGGCTCTATGAAGCAACGAGCGGCTCCTGGTTCACCGACTTCGATGCCTTCGTCCGCGCCTATCGCAATCACCGCCCCGGAAAGCCCTGGGTCGGCTTCGTCGTCTACCAGAGCAATGTCATCGCCGGCACCACCTCGCACATCGACGATGTCATCGCAGCGCTCGAGAAGCGCGGCTTCAACGTCCTCACCGTGTTCGGCTATCCGCCGGAAGCACCGATCGAACGCTATTTCTTCGACGAATCCGGCGCCTCGCGCGTCGAGGCGGTGATCGCGGCCGCGATCAAGATCGGCATCAATCCCGAGACCCTGACGCCGCTCCTGACGCGCCTGAATGTACCGGTCATCAATGCCATGTCGCTGTACTCCCTGTCCCGCGCCGAATGGGAAGCGTCGCCGGTCGGCATGGATGTGATGGAACGTTCCTGGCAGCTCGCCATGCCCGAGATGGCGGGCATGATCCAGCCCACCGTCTTCGCCGCCAAGGAAAGGATCGTCGACCCGGAAACCGGCACGGAGTACATCGAGGAACGCGCCATCCCGGAGCGGGTCGAGATGCTGGTGCGACGCGTCGCCCGCTGGGTCGAGCTGCGCCACAAGCCGAATGCCGAAAAGCGCGTCCTGTTGCACTACTTCAACTTCCCGCCGGGAAGGGAAAGCATCGGCGCCTCCTATCTCAACGTGCTGCCGGACAGTCTGTGGAGCGTGATGCAGCGCATGAAGAGCGAGGGTTATGACCTGACCGGCATGCCCGCGGATGCGGAAGCGTTGCGCGACGAGATCATCCAGTACGGCGCCAATCTCCCCGGCTGGGAGCACGACGCGGTCGAGCAGCTCGCGCGCAGCGGCGAAGCGGTGCTGCTGCCCGTGGAAACCTACAAAAAATGGTTCGCCGAGCTGCCGCAGAAAGCGCAGGACGAGGTGGTCGCCACCTGGGGACGTCCGGAGGTGAACACCATCATGGCGCACATCGATGACGAAGGTAAGCGCTACTTCGTCTTCCCGGTGCGCCGCTACGGCAATGTGCTGCTCGGCCCGCAGCCTTCACGCGGCAAGACCGAAGCGCCCGACAAGCTGTACCACGACATCAGCTTCCCGCCTTCGCACCAGTACATCGCTTTCTACCTGTGGCTGCACAAGGAGTTCGGCGCGGACGTGATGTTCCAGTTCGGCTCCCACGGCACGCATGAATGGCTGCCCGGCAGGGAAGCGGGCCTTGGCCCCGACGATCCGCCGGATTACACCGTGCAGGATCTGCCGAATCTCTACAACTTCATCATGGACAACACCGGCGAAGGCACGATCGCCATGCGCCGCGGCATGGCGGTGATGATCACGCACATGACGCCGCCTTTCGACCAGGCGAGCCTCAATCCGGAGCTGAAGGAGCTGGAGGCCCTCATTCAGGACTTCAGCCGCGCCGCACAGCAGAGTCCGATGCTGGCGCGCGAGCAGCTCGAACAGATCCGCGAGATGGCCCTCGGAATGGGACTGCTCACCGATCTCGGCTATGACGAGAACGGCAAGCCGCCTCGTCCGCTCCCGGAAGAGGATGAGGAGGACAAAGTCAGCGAGCCGAGCGAGCCGGATGAGCAGGGACATATACATTTCGCCGGCGATGTCGATCCGGAAGGACTCGCCGACGCCCTCTTTCATTATCTCGAGGAAATGACCGACCGCATCACGCCGTTCGGCATGCACACCTACGGCGTCGCACCGGCGCCCGAGCGCGTGCAGTCCACGGCCGAGGCCATCGCCGCCGTGGATACCTCGCTCACCGACGAGGAGCGTCAAGCCCGTATCGAGGAAATCAAGGCCCTGATCCATCTCAGCGCCGAGCGCGAACTCGACGCCGGCATGGCCGGCATGGCCGGGCGCTATATCCCCGCCGGCGTCGGTGGCGATCCGCTGCGCACGCCTTCGGCATTGCCAACCGGACGCAACTTCTACTCCTTCGATCCGCGCAAGATTCCGGGGGATGCCAGCTATCGTCTCGGCAGGCGCCTGGCGATGGAATTGATCGATGACTATCACCTCCGCCACGGCGAATACCCGGAAAAGCTCACCTTCACCCTGTGGGGCGTCGAGACCATGCGCCACGAGGGCGTGCAGGAAGCACAGATCATGTACCTGCTCGGCGTGCGCCCGGTCTACGACGGTCTCGGCGTCATTCGCGACCTGGAGGTGATTCCGCGGGAGGAACTCGGCCGGCCACGCATCGATGTCACGGTGATCCCTTCCGGGCTCTATCGCGACCTGTTCTCCAACGTCGTCGCCCTGCTCGACAAGGCCGTCACCCTCGCCCAGGCGCAGGAGGAAGAGGACAACATCGTCCGCAACAACACGCTCAAGACCCAGGCAATGCTGGAAGAGCGTGGTGTCGATGCCGATCTCGCCGCGCGCATGGCGGCGGTCCGCATGTTCTCGGTGCCGCCGGGTTCGTACGGCACCAACATCGAGAGCATCGTCGATCGCTCGGACACCTGGGAGGACGAAGAGAAGATCGCCGACGTCTACTTCATGCGCATGAGCCACATGTACGGCCAGGGCTTCTGGGGAGACACCGGCGAGGCGAGCGGCGTCAGCGGCATGGGTCGGGACCTGCTGAAGAATGCGCTCGCCGGAACCAAGGTGACCGTGCACGCCCGCTCCAGCCATGTCTTCGGCGTGCTGGACGGTGATGATCCCTTCGCCTCGTTCGGCGGCGTATCGCTCGCCGTGCGCGCGGTCAATGGCGACACCCCGGAAGTGATGATCAGCAACATCGCCGATCCCTCGACCGCCAGCCAGGATACGCTGGAGCGCTACATGGGCAGGGAGATGCGCTCGCGCTATCTGAATCCGCAGTGGATCGAGGCGATGCAGCAGGAGGGTTATGCCGGCGCGAAGATGATCAATCAGGTGGTCGGCAACATGTGGGGCTGGCAGGTCACCGTCCCCGAGGCTGTCGACGCCGCCAAGTGGAACGAGATGTACGCCACCTATGTGCAGGATCGCCACGATCTCGGCATGGAGGAGTTCTTCCGCGAGGCGGGCAATCTGTGGGCCTACCAGGCGCTGATGACGCGCATGCTGGAGGCGGTCCGCAAGGGATACTGGGAAGCGGATGCCGACGTCGTCGCCGATCTCGGCCAGCGCGTGAGCGAACTCATCGATGAACTGCAGCTGCAGTGCAGCGCCGAGGACTGCCACGACCCGATCCTGACCAAGCTGGTGCAGGCGAATCTGGTTCCGGCGCCGGTAGTCGCCATGGTGCAGGCGCCCTCGCCCGCCGCCGCACCGGCGCCCGACGCCCCCTCCCCCAGCGCCGACGCCGCGCCAACGGAAACCGTGGAACTCGAGCAGGTCCAGGGCTACGCCATGGAAGAAGTCATCCAGCAGCAGATGGTGGAATTCGAGAACACCACCCGCTGGATCCAGATCGCCGGATTCCTGGTGCTGTGCCTGGCCCTGGCCTGGGGATTCCGTCGGCCCTCCAGGAGCTGGAATATCGCCTGAGAAGAGAAACAGGGGTCAGACACGCTTTCCACGCCTTGCGGCAACGAAATGCGTCTCTGACCCTTTTCTCTTTCTCTTACCTCAAGGACTTTCGATAAACAGCGCACCGGTAAAGATCACCAGGGCCCGCGTCACCAGAATGCCCAGGCCCTGAGCGCGATGATCCGCGCGGG
>JAVEZY010000011.1:0-5846 GCA_034002745.1 Gammaproteobacteria bacterium | reverse complement strand
AAATGCGTCTCTGACCCTTTTCTCTTTCTCTTACCTCAAGGACTTTCGATAAACAGCGCACCGGTAAAGATCACCAGGGCCCGCGTCACCAGAATGCCCAGGCCCTGAGCGCGATGATCCGCGCGGGCGCTCTCGACACCCTTGAGCAGGCGCGAACCCGCCTGGATCTGCACCACATAGAGCACGTACAGCGTCAGCACCAGCAGCAGGTGCGTCCACAGCATGAACGACAGAATCTCGCCCTCATCGAACAGCCGGCGGCCCCAGTCGCGGGTGGCATAGAGATAGAACGGAAACAGGAAGTCGAGCGTGATGACGGTGCCCATGGTCACCACGTGCAGACGCCGATACCGCCGCGCCGACATGAAAGCCGCCAGCATCAGGAACCAGGTGACGACGGCATAGATGATTGTTTCGGGAACAACGAAGCCAAATAGAGTGAACATGAAGAAATTCGCCAGAGAGAAAAGAGGAAAGCGAAAAGATGAACGTGAAAGGCGCGTGAGGGCAGTGATTCCCCCTCGTGTTCTTTCAACCTTCCTCTTCTGACTTTCCTCTTTCCTCTTCCTCTATATATCCCTCCGCCCCGCCAGCGCGTGCGACAGCGTGCCGGCATCGACGTACTCGAGCTCCCCGCCGAACGGCACGCCGTAGGCAATGCGGCTGGCGCGGATGCCATGCTCGCGCGCCATGTCGGCGATGTAGTGGGCGGTCGCCTCGCCTTCGACGGTGGGGTTGGTGGCAAGAATCACTTCGCGCACCTCGCCCGATGCGAAACGCTGCGCAAGACGGTCGAGGCCGATATCCTCGGGCCCGATGCCGTCGAGCGGTGACAGATGGCCCATGAGGACGAAGTACAGGCCCTGAAAGGACGTGGTCTGCTCTATCGCCTGTACGTCGGCGGGATTCTCCACCACGCACAGCTGCGCCGGATCGCGGCGATCGCTGGCGCACAGGCGGCACAACGCGGTCTCGCTCAGCGTCCGGCAGCGTTCGCAGTGCCCGACTCGCTCGACGGCCTCCTCCAGCGCCTTCGCCAGGCGCAGCGCGCCTTCGCGGTTGCGCTCGAGCAAATGGAACGCCATCCGCTGGGCGGACTTCGGACCCACGCCCGGCAGACAGCGCAGCGCCTCGATCAGGCGGCCTATGAGCGGACTGTCGGTCATGCCGTCAGAAGGGGAACTTCATGCCCGGCGGAAGGCTCATGCCCTTGGTCACGCCTTCCATCCGCTCGCGGCTTTCGCTTTCGACCCGGCGCACCGCGTCGTTCACCGCCGCGGCCAGCAGATCCTCCAGCATCTCCTTGTCGTCCTGCATCAGGCTGTCGTCGATGCTGACCCGCTTCACATCGTGACGGCCGGTCATGACCACGCTCACCAACCCACCACCGGCCTGACCGGTCACTTCCATCGCCGCGATTTCTTCCTGGGCGCGCTGCAGATCTTCCTGCATCTTCTGCGCCTGCTTCATCAGATTCCCCAGACCACCTTTCATGGATTCCTTCCTCCCTGCTGTTTGGCCTGCTATTCGATCGGCTGTACGGTTTCAGGAATGATGCGGGCATCGAATGTGTCCCGCAGCGCCCTGACCTCAGCGTCCGCCTCCAGATCGGCGATCGCCCGTTCACGCCGCTCCTGATCCTGCTGCGACCTGCGCGCCGCCGGCGTTGCCACCGGCGGCTCGCCGATCGAAATGTCGATGGTTACGGGTTCGCCATAGTGCGCCTGCAGGGCGCGTTGCACCCGCTCCTCCGTCGCCGGGCCGCGCAGATAGGCATGGGCGCGATCCAGCATCAGGCGCACCCGTCCGCCTTCGCGCCCGAGCAGCGTGCAGTTGGCGGCCAGTTCGCGTGCCATGCCCTGCAGATCCAGCCGCCCGAGCACGGCGTCCCATTCATCCTGCCCCGATGCCGCGATAACCGTCGTCGGCGCTTCCACCGGCGTGTGCGGCACGGGCTTCGGCGCAGTACGCGCAGACGGCGTGGATGGAGATGGCGCCGCGGCGGCCGCACGCTCCTTCGCTGCCGACTGCGCAGGCGCGGCGCCCTGGCGTCCGGCGCTTCGCTCCCGCGCGGCAGGCGCATTCGTCCGCGCCGGCATCTGGCCCGGGGACGCGCCGCCCGCCGGATCGTCCGGACGGAAAGCCAGCATGCGCAGCAGAATCATTTCCACGCCCGTGCGAGGATCGGGAGAATACGGAAGATCCCGCCGTCCGATCAGCGCGATCTGATAATAAAGCTGCACATCCTCACGACCGAGCGTGGCGGCCAGCGCCCGGATGCGCCCGGCATCGCTCTCGCCGGCATCCAGCGCCTCCGGCACCACCTGCGCGACCGCGACGCGCTGCAGCACGGTGATCAGTTCGGCCAGCAGTGCATCGTATTCGACCCCGAATTCCGCCGCCTGCCGTACCGCGACGAGGAGCGCCGCTCCGTTGCCGGCGGCGAGCGCGTCCAGCATGCCGTAGACATGGCCGCGATCGATGGTGCCGAGCATGGTGCAGACTTCGCTCTCGAGCAGACGGCCGCCACCGTAGGCGATCGCCTCGTCGAGCAGGCTCAAGGCATCACGAACGCTGCCATCGCCGGCACGCGCGATACGCGCGAGCGCGCCGCTCTCGGCCGGGATGTTCTCCTGCTCGAGCACCCAGGCCAGATGGCGCGCCAGCAGGTCCTCGGGCATGCGCCGCAGATTGAACTGCAGGCAGCGCGACAGGATGGTGACCGGCAGGCGCTGCGGATCGGTGGTGGCGAGCAGGAACTTCACATGCGGCGGCGGCTCCTCCAGCGTCTTCAACAAGGCGTTGAAGCTGTGCTTGGAGAGCATGTGCACCTCGTCGATGAGGTACACCTTGTAGCGCCCCCGGGTCGGGGCGTACTGCGCGTACTCGAGCAGGTCGCGCGTATCCTCGACCTTGGTGCGCGAGGCGGCGTCGACTTCGATCAGATCGACGAAACGTCCCTCGTCGAGTTCGCGGCAGGAAGCACACTCGCCACAGGGCGTAGCGCTCACCCCGCGCTCGCAGTTCAGCGCCTTGGCGAAAATCCGGGCGACCGTGGTCTTGCCGACACCGCGGGTGCCGGTGAACAGGTAGGCATGATGCAGCCGTTCGTCACTGAGCGCGTTGACCAGTGCCCGGACCACGTGCTCCTGGCCGATCATCTCGGTGAACAGCCGTGGCCGCCATTTCCTGGCGAGTACCTGATAGCTCATGAGCGGGAGAAAGCCGACAAGCCGGAAGTGACGGGCACCAGCGGAAACAACGAGATGCTAATTCCGTTTCCACCCATGCTACTCACCCATTCTTTACTTTTCACTTTGCACTTCGTACTGAAAGTGGTGACAACCCGTGCCCGCCACACCGCACACACGCATCGATTGCTGCCGCTGCTCCCTTCCGGGCCTGACGGGGTTCACAATCTGGCGTCGCGCGGGGACCGACACGGGCTGCCATTGACCTTGCGGCGTCACCGGCATGGATGGCCCTGCGCTCCGGAAACGGCTCGGACGCCGGCAACCGGCCGGCAATTCGCTGCGGATTCGGCTGCGCGGACGCGATCGCGCCGAAACCCCCACATGCGAAATGTAACCGCCCGACAAGACTACCATAAAAAGTGACTCCGGCAGACCCGGGATGAGATCGGGATCCGGGAAGCAGCGGGCAGGGATTCGGGGCGCTGGCGGATCCGTGTCTGCCTCTTGCATCCGATCGCTCCGCCTTCCGCACACCGGCCTTCGCGGACCTGGCGCATGGCGAAGATCGAAGCGCCGCCGCGTTGAGTGTTGCACGTGGCGGCCTTCAGCACTCCCAGCCAACCCCGGATCCGCGCACGTTGCGCGTTGACACCAGGGAGCTTCTCACTTATTAATGCTCGCGTTCGAGTTCCCCGCTCGCCTGCAATCGCCGCCCAGCGGCCCGGGAGACGCAATCCATATGCGGCCGCGCCACGTCATCCGTCTCGTCGGCCTGTTCCTTATCCTGTTCAGCCTGACCATGCTGCCCCCGGCGGTGATCGCGCTCCACACCGCGGACGGCCAGCTCGACACCTTCCTGAACAGTTTCCTCCTGCTCGCGGCAGCCGGCGCGCTGCTGTGGTACCCGAGCCGGAAGTCTCGCGGCAATCTGCACAATCGCGAAACCTTCCTCGTCGTCGCGCTGTTCTGGCTGCTGCTGGGCACGCTCGGCAGCCTGCCGCTGCTGCTCGGCACGCAGCTCAGCGTGACGGACGCGGTATTCGAAGCCGTATCGGGATTCACCGCCACCGGCGCGAGCACCATCACCGGCATCGACGCCCTCCCCGCTTCCATCCTCATCTACCGCCAGCAACTCCAGTGGTATGGCGGTCTCGGCATCGTGGTACTGGCGGTAGCGATCCTGCCGATGCTCGGCGTGGGCGGCATGCAGCTCTATCGCGCAGAAATGGCAGGTCCCCTGAAGGATGAAAGAATCACGCCGCGGGTGGTCCAGACCGCCCGATTCATGCTGCTGATCTACATCGGACTGACCATCGCCTGCGCAAGCGCGTACTGGCTCGCCGGCATGAGCGCCTTCGACGCTCTGGCCCATAGCTTCTCCACTGTCTCGACCGGCGGCTTCTCGACCCATGATGCCAGCCTGGGCTGGTTCGACAATCCCACCATCGAAATGATCGCCATTGTCTTCATGCTCATCGGCGCCATCAGCTTCAACACCCATTTTCTGGCCGCCTACCGGCTCGGCCCGAGCGCGTACTGGCGCGATACGCAGACACGCGTCTTCCTCACCATCGTCGCGGTGCTGATCGCGGTCACCATGATCCTGCTCATGATCGACGGGCGCGATTCGGGCGCCGCAAGAACGGCTGCCTTCCAGGTGGTTTCCGTCATCACCACCACCGGCTTCGTGACCGAGGATTTCACCGCCTGGCCGCTCGGACTCCCCCTCATCCTCGTCTTCGCCAGCTTCATCGGCGGCTGCGCCGGCTCGACTTCCGGCGGCCTCAAGGTCATCCGCATCATCGTCCTGTTCAAGGTCGGACTGCGCGAAATGCGGCGGCTCGTTCATCCGCAGCTCGTCCAGCCCATCCGACTCGGCAACCGCGCGGTCGGTCCCGGCGTTCCGGATGCGATCTGGGGCTTCTTCTCGGTATATGTCCTGACCTTCGCCGTGTTCATGATTGCGGTGATGGCCACCGGCATCGACCACGTCACCGCCTTCGGCGCCGTCGCCACCTCCATCAACAACTTCGGCCCCGGCCTCGGCGAAGCAGCCCTCACCTTCCGCGACATCAACGACACCGCCAAATGGCTGTGCGCCTTCGCCATGCTCCTCGGCCGCCTGGAAATCTTCACCCTGCTGGTATTGCTGACGCCGGGATTCTGGCGGAAGTAGCCCGCGAACCCCTTCTCACCCGGGCGGATCAGGCGGCCCGCCACCCAGCCAGCCTGGGCTCAAACTGGGGCTGCCACAACAATTCACGTATTAACTTCGCCATCTTGCGTGAGCGTATGCGCACCTAAGTTGACTTTTTGTCCCACCAAAGGATAATCACCCCTTACGTACTATCTTTACGTCATACCGCCCACCGATTGACAAATTACTTCATCACTTCAGCAAGGGACCATAAGAAATGGAGATAATGACGCAGAATCGCAAGAATCATACGCTAGCCGCAGCCGTACTTGTGGCCTGCAGTGCCAGCGTCTGGGCGCAGGACGGTGTCGATCTGGGCAAGATCACCGTCAAGGGCGAAGGCATGCGGGAGGCCGACCGCTCGTTCACCATCAACACGATCGATCAGGAGCGCATCAGCGCAGAGCGGTGGGAGTCGCCCCTCAACATTCTTGAGGAGGTTCCGGGCTTCGATG
>JAVEZY010000010.1:10679-82275 GCA_034002745.1 Gammaproteobacteria bacterium | reverse complement strand
CGGGTCCGGTGACGACGACGGGTCCGGTGACGGCAATGGCCCGGGCGATGATGACGGCAACCCGCAAAGCCCTTCCGCTCAGTCCGGTGACGGCGGCAGTGGCGCCATTTCCATCGGCGCGCTTCTCTTCGCCGCGCTATGCGGCCCGGTGTTGATCCGGCGCCGGGCAGGTCCTCGTCGCGGCGCGCAAGCCCGTGAGTCCAGATCATGATCAGCCTTCTCGAAGGCGCCAGGGAGGTTACAACATGAAGGAAATGCGAACGCTATCTGGATCTCTGTTGTCGTCGGTTCTTGCCCTTTCGGCGTACTCGGCGTCGGCGGAAATCAGGTTTGAGGATGTGACTTCTCCTGCCGGAGTGGGTCATTCCAGCGAAACCTATGGAGCATCCTGGGGAGATCTGGACGGAGATGGCTATCCCGATCTGTTCGTCAGCAACCATTGGAATCAGCCCAGCCTCTTCCTGAACAGGGGCGCGGAGGACGGCTTCCTCGATGTCACCAGGCAGACCTTCCAGTGGACGTGGACGCCCAACGCGGATACCCATGGCGCAAGCTGGTTCGACTTCGACAACGATGGCGATCAGGATCTGTTCGTGACCACGGGCATCGGCAATCCGGACCAGTTCCTGGTCAACGAAAACGGCGCGCTGGTCAACCGGACGCGTGAACTGGGCGTGGCCTTCAATCCCTGGGGCGGCCGCTTGCCGGTGTGGATGGACTTCGATGACGATGGTCTGCCGGATTTCGCGATGATGATGATCGGGCAACCAGTCCAGGTCATGCGTCAGGTGCGCGGGGGATTCGAGGCGATTACGGACGCCGTCGGCATATCATGCACGCGTCAGCAGTACGGGCAGTTCATCGATCTCACGGGTGATGGCCGGCTCGAGTTCATCTGTCCTGACGATGCTGACACATTGTTCTATCCGCAGCACATCTACGACACCCTGGCCCAGCCATGGACCGAAATTCCGATCGCCGACAAGTTCCCGTCCACTATCGCCGGTCCGGATGCCGTCATCGCCGATTTCAACAACGATGGCCATATGGATATCTTCCACATCAGCGGCATGCAGATCCGGCCTTCAGGAGCGGACATCAATCCCCAGGGAACGCGGCTCGAAGCCCGGCTGATGGGTGACGGGAAGGCGGTCAGCTTCCGCAGTTCCGGTCCCATCGATGTCGACTTCGATGCCAATGTGTTTCACGAGGATTTCGACAATGAGCTGGGTTCCAACTGGATTCGTATCGGTGCCGATGGAAACACGCCGAACGGCGATCCGGATACGATCGTCAAGAGCATTCGCCTGGACCCGTCCGATCCGGCCGTGCAGGGACTCATTCCGGCGGACAGTCGCGAACCGCCCCTGATCCGGATTGGATATGAGGACAATCGCTGGGTGATCGCGCTCAGTTCGAAATCGGACTCGGGAGAGTCGGTATTCACGGATGCCTATTTCGAGGTCAGCGGCAGCGGTCTGTCCGATGTCGAGCTGGTCGAATTCTGGTCCGACGACTTCGCGGCGCGGCCGACGCTCCTTCTCTTCGATCCGGACAATGGACGCTTCGTCGACGCCACTCCGGATGCGCTTCTCGCCGATATCGAGTGCGTCAGCGCGGCGGCAGCCGATTTCAACAACGATACCCGCGTCGATCTCTATCTTGCCTGCCGCACCGGCGTACGCAATATCGAGAACATACTGTTCGAGAACACCGGGAACGGCGACTTCGTTCCGGTGGCCAATGCCGGGGGCGCCATCGGTCCGTTGGGGCTCGCGGTCAGCGACAGTGCCGGTACCGCGGATTCGGTCGTGGTGGCCGACTATGATGTCGACGGGCGTGTCGACATGTTCGTCACCAACGGATTCAACATGTTCCCCAAGGGGGGCGGCGGACCGAACATGCTCTTCCGCAATGTGACCGACAACGAAAATCGCTGGATACAGATCGACTTGCAGGGGACCGCCACGCATCGTGAAGCCGCCGGTACCGTGGTCACGGCAACGACCGCGGACGTCGCGCAGAAGCGGGTCCGCAATGGCGGCTACCATCGCTGGTCCCAGGATCATAATCGCCTGCATTTCGGCCTGGGTCAGGCTGAATCGGTGGATATCACAGTGGAATGGCCGAGCGGTACGGTCGATCGGTACGAGAATGTGCAGCCCAACCGCGTCTATCTGGCGGTGGAGAATGGGGACATGCAGCCGGTCGCGATCGGAGATGCCGCCCCGTACGCGTGTGGTCTGCCCTCCGAGTTCAGCGAGGGCCTGAGCGCGACCGAGCTGAACGAAAGGCTCGCGCCGGGAATCTATATCTCGCGCAATTGCCGTATCGATCTCGAAGGGCTCGATGACAGGTTCGGCGTGCAGCCTGGCGCGTGGAACATCCGTGCAACCAAGGGGGCGGGTGACACCATGGTATACACCGGTCGCATCGAATCGTCTGCTGCGATCTCGGCGCAGGAGCGTGCCAATCTCAACGAGGACCATGACACCGTGGAAGTCTCCGAGAACGCCATCGACTTCCGCTTCGAGGTGCGCGGCGGTCAGGACGGGGTGGATTTTTCTCCGGAGTTTGGTCAGAACACCTGCATCAGTGTCGACGTCCCCGAGGGAGCCCAGATCTTCTACGGCCCGCTGAAGAGGCCGATATCGATCAATGAGTTCTATCTCGACACGGTTGCATCCTGTCCGGAAGGCGTTCCGGATGCCCCGCCGCCGCCTGCCGACCCGGGCGATGGAAGCGGGAATGGAGATGGCGGCGGTGATGGCGATGGTGATGGTGATAGCAACGGCGATGATGGTGGCAGCGCTATCGGTGACAGCGGTGGTGGTGGAGGTACGTTGAACCTTGCCGCGTTGCTTGCTCTCCTCGCGGGTGCTGCGGCGCGCCGCCGTATGACCGGCGCAGCGGCTCCTCCGGCCGGAAGGCCTTGAGCCAGATCATGCCTCGTCGAGCGGAGGGCGCCTCATCGGCGTCCTTCGCTCGCGCAGGCGGCAACGAAGCGCTCGCATCACGAACAGCGGATTGCCGATCACGTACCGGTCGAACATGCGCCGGGGTTCCATCAGCAGGCGGAATGCCCATTCAAGGCGCAGACGGCGCAGTGATAACGGCGCCCTCGGCATCGCGCCCGAATAGAAGTCGAAGAGTGCCCCCACACCGAGCACTACAGGCGCCTCGAGCGCTGCGGCGTGACGCGCGATCCAGCATTCCTGCATCGGTACGCCCTGAGCCACCAGCAGGATACGGGCTCCGCTGCGATTGATGTCCGCTATGAGATGCGGTTCCGTCTCGGGATCCTGATAGCCGTGGCGTGTCAGAACGATGTCTAGTCCAGGGTGAGCGGACCGCATGCGCTCGGCGCATCGCTCGGCGATCCCCGGCCGGCCGCCCAGCAGGGCGATGGGAGCGCCATCCCGGGCCGCGCGTTCACATAACAGCGGAAACAGGTCGGTGCCGTTGACATTGTCGCGCAGACGTACGCTCCACAATCGCGCTGCCAGCGCTACGCCAATGCCGTCGGCAAAGAGCAAGTCTGCCTGGGACAGAACGCGAGCATATTCCGCATCACGGTTTGCCAGATTGAAGCAGTGGGCGTTGACGAAGAACGTCCGACAGCGGACGCCGTCTTCCGCGGCGCCGATCAGCAGGTCGGCGGCTTCCGCCAGGGTGAGATCGCGAAACTTCAGCCCCAGGAATTCGGCGGTGTTCCGCTCTCCGACGGAGGCAATGTTCATCCCTGAGTCCGCTGCTGGTCGGCGCACGCCGTGTCTCCCGGTGCCTCGAAGCAGCCGATCATCGAAGGAGGGGCAGGCGACGGCAATGACAAATCGCAATGCGAACGGCCGTTGACGGTCGCAGAATCCTCCAGGAGGGAAGGAAAAGCGCATCGGATAGTGGAAACATCTTCCAGACCGACATTCATCGGTATCGGCGCGCAGAAGTGCGCGTCATCCTGGCTGCATCGAATCGCCGGCTGCCATCCCGACGTAGGTGTCAGCAAGGAAAAGGAGGTCGACTTCTTCTCCTATCACTTCGATCACGGTTACCAGTGGTACGAGAGCCGGTTCCGCCACTGTGCCGATCGCAGGGCGGTCGGCGAAACCTCTCCTTCGTACTTCTGTGATCCACGGGTTCCGGTGCGGGTGCGGCGCTATGCCCCGGCGATGCGTATCATCGTTTCCTTGCGAGATCCGGTCGAGAGGGCGCTGTCCAATCATCGGCACGAGGTCCGTGTCGGGCATGTGCGCGGGGACCTCAGCTTCAACGCGGGTCTGGACAACAATCCGATGTACATCGATCAGAGCCGCTATGCGACCCACCTGCGTCGCTGGCTTCGGCATTTCCCGTCCGAGCAGATCATGATCGTCCTGATGGAGGACATTACCGCGGATCCGCTGGCGGTCGTCCAGCGGGTTTACCGCTTTCTCGGCGTCGACCCCGCCTTTGTTCCTCCGCAGGTTCGGCGGCACGACAATCCGGCGTATGCAACGCGCTACCGTGTCCTCACCAGCCTCAAGGATGGCATGTACCGTCATGTCGATTCCGTTCCGCCCGTGCGCTGGTTGTGGCGCTCTGCGAGTGCGCTCGGGCTGAGGACGCTCTATCGGCGTGCCAATGTGATGCCGAGCGCGGCAGTGATACCCGATCCGGATCCGGTGACTCTGGGCCGGCTGCGGGAAGTGTTCGAGCCGGAGGTCCGCGAGTTGTCGCGCATGCTGGGCCGTCCCCTCGACGCCTGGTTGCCGCGATGAGCGCCGTTCCGCGTTCCCTCGCGGATCGCGAGATGCTTTCGTCCCACGGCCTCCTGCCGGTCTACGCGGCGGCGGCCGCGTGCGCGCTGCTGGCCGGCATGGTCAGCGGCACTGGCCGCCCTGGCCTGATTGCGCTTTTTTTCGCCGGCATCGCAGCCCTGGTGCTGGCGTCTTCGCGCAAAGCGTTGCTGTGGGCGGTCGTCGCCGGGGGAATCGTCGTCACCGGGCTCACGCAGCTCTATCTGCCCGAAGCGCGGATCGTCAAGTTCGTGGTCCCGCTGATATCGCTGCTGTTGCTGGTGTACGCGCTCATGGACATGCTCGCCGGGCGGCCCGATGTGCTGCCGAAGACGATGCCAGGCATGGTGACATGGATGCTGGTGTTCACCGGCATCGCCGCGGTGACGACGCTGGTCAACTGGGATCCCGGAGTGGCGCTGCTTGGCTTCAAGGGATACTTCACCTTATGGACGCTGGTGTTCGCTCTGCTGCTGTCGCGCTGGCGGGTCGCCGATCTGGACGGATTGCTGAAGCTGATGCTGGGGATCGCGCTGCTGCAGATTCCGTTCGTCATGCATCAATATCTGGTGCTGGTGCCGCTGAGGGAGGGACTCGGTCCGGGCGTCATTCCGGTGGACATCCTGGTCGGAACCTTCGGCGGCAATGCGTTGGGGGGCGGCGCCAACGCGGTGCTGGCCCTGTTCTCCTTCGTCGTGTTCGCATGTCTGCTCGGGCTGTGGCGCCATGGGGCGGTTTCCGGCGTGGTCGCGTTTTCGCTCGGTCTGCCGATCATCGCTCCAGTGTTCTTCAATGAGGCCAAGATCGCGGTTTTCTATCTGCCGGTCGTGGTGCTGCTGGTATTCTGGCAGGATCTTGCGCTGCGCCCCTTGCGCTTCCTTGCCGTCGGGGGTGCCGCCGCCATCCTGTTCGGGCTGCTGATGACGGCGATGACCGTTTTCCATCCGGGAGGAAATCTGCGCACCTGGTCGGATCTGATCAATGTCACCTGGGAGCAGCAGGTCGCGGACATCGAGGATCTGCGCGGACAGCATAGCGAGCTGACGCGCTGGACCGCGCTGACCTTCTGGGCACAGGAGCATGCCCGCGCCCATCCGCTGCATGTGGCCGTCGGTCATGGCATCGGTGCTTCCCGGGTGGCGGAGGAAGGTGAGTGGTCGGTAACCCGAACGCTCGCCGAAGAGCGCTACCATGCAGGGCTGCGCATCGGCTATACCGCGATTTCCTCGATTCTCTGGGATACCGGCGTCCTCGGTCTGATCGCAATCGTGGGGGGGCTGATCAGTGCATGGCGCACCGCGGGCAGGCTGGCTCTCGAGCATGCCGGGGTGGATCCGTTCCATGCAGGCATCTTCGACGGCCTCAAGGCGGGAATAGCCATCGTGGCACTCAGCCTGGCCCACAAGGACTTCTTCGTTCTGCACCTGCCATACCAGACGCTGGTGCTGCTGATGCTCGGTTATCTTGCACTGGCGGCGCGACGAAGCGCCGAAGGACGCTCGTGACTCAGGAGCGAACGGTAGCGGAAGGGCGCGGCAAGGGGGCGACGTCTGGCCGCTCTGGTTGAACGGGTGACAGTGGTGGGAGATCAGCCCCGGTTGAGGGTGCTGCCCAGGATTCGCGTGCCGCCGGCGGTGAGCGCTTCGCTGAGTCCGATGGCATCGCTGGCGCGAGTGTGGTCGCGGCGTACGACGAGCAGGGCTCCCTGGCACAGGCGCGCGATATTCTCCGCGCCGATGTCCGAGCGCCACGAAGGGGTGTCGAAGATGACGACCTGATAGCGCTCGCGGAGTTCCGCGATCGTCCGTTCAAGCTCGGGACGCCACAGAAGATCGCCGACGTTCGGTGGCACGATGCCGGCCGTGACCAGAGACAGTCTGCGCAGCGCCGCCAGGCGAAGCGTCACCTCGGTCAGCGGAAAGCGCCCGACGAGCACCGAGGACAGGCCGAGATCGTTATTGAGGTTGAAGAACTTGTGCAGGCCGGGACGCCGCAGATTGCCATCCACCAGGATCGTCGACCGGCCCTGCTGGGAAAACGCGACGGCGAGATTCGCCGCCACATGGCTGCACCCGTCCTGCCCGCTCGGCCCGGCGACCGCCAGCGTGCGATGGCCCTCGTCGAACCAGTGCTGGATCAGACGTTGCTGCAGCATGCGAAACGCCGTTCCCTGTCTGCCGAAGGGATCGAAGGCGGTACACAGTCTGGCCGAGTAACCCTCTGCGCCCGATTCCAGGAATGGGTAGTCGAACTGCGCCGCCACCGCATGATCGAGCTCCTGGCGTGACACCAGGCCCAGGCGCAGCGCGGCGCTGCCGAAACGCAGGCGTTTCTTCTCGGCGTACTTGAGAATGCGGTCTATGTCCTTGGGATCGAGCTTGCGCCGGCGCAGCAGAATCTGTCCCAGCGTATTGTCCTGCGCCGATTGCGCAGGGGCGGTGGCGCCGGCCGGGAACACGTCCTGATTCTCGAAGCCGATGGTATGCATGGTTCATCCCTGTTGATTGTCAAATGGCGGCAATGATGCGCGTCCGCGTCATGTCGATGGCATCCTCCGCCGATCGAATGCGCCGATCGCTGATCTCGGCGAGGATTGCGAAAAACCCTCCGAGTAACAGGCCGAGCAGCACGGCGCTGGCGTAGTTCAGCATCGGGTTCGGACTCGATGGCTCCAGCGGCGGAATGGCTTCATGGAGAATGGATACGTTCGCCAGGTTGAACTGGCTTTCAAGGCTGGTCCGATAGAACATTTCCAGCGTCGAGTCATAGACGCGCTGGTTCGATTCGACCTCGCGCGCAAGCACGTGGAGCTGGTCGCGTTGCTGCTTGAGTTCGAGGAGCAGCTGCTTCTGTTCTTCAAGGGAGCGTCCGACCGCCTGCTCGCGGGAAATGGCCCGCTTGTACTCTGGATGGTTGCGTCCCAGTTGCCGCGAACGGACGTCGGATGCCTCCGCCTGAACCTGCACATAGCTTCGACCCAGTTCATTGAGGCGGTTGGTTTCACTGTCCAGTCGCTCGTCGATGGAAATGATGCCATGCTCCTGCTGGAAGCTGGTGAGTCGGGCCTGGGAATCCAGGAGCCGCTGGCGCAGGTGCTTCAGCTGTTCGTCGAACCACTGCGCATTGCGGCGCGCGGGGTCGATCATGAACTGCAGCGTCTTGTCGATGTACGTCCTCGCGAAGGCGTTGACGGTCGCTGCCGCCATCACCGCGTCGGACGACTCGTAGCTCAGGGATATGACGCGGCTGTCGCGCGATGGCTCGACGGACAGGCCATCCAGAAGACGGCCGGCGAGCCACTCCCTGATGGGGCCTTCGTTGCCGAATTCCTCGGTGAAGCGGCGCTGTTGCTCGGGGTCCTCGGCGAGCTTGAGCGAATCGACGACATCGAGCGCTACGCCGTGGCTGCGGATGATGTCGATCTGGGTGGCGAGATAGGTGGTGGAAGCCTTGCCGCCCGTGCTCTGGACTTCGAACGGGCTGATGTCCGTGCTGTCGAGAACGAGGGAAGTGGTGGCGACGTAGCGCCTGGGAAGGAGATCGGTGACGATCGCGGCCGTGACGATGGTGATGAGCAGGGTGAGAAGAAGCACGCCGACGCGGGCCCTCAGCATCGTCGCCAGCGTTCTCAGACTCATGGGCATGGGCCGTCTCCTCGTGCGTCAGAAAAGGCTTTCCTTGACGTAGACGACGTCGTCTGGCTGCAGCTCATCGCTCAGACGCGCCTGCATGGTCTCCATCGCTCCGCTCCCGTTGCGGCGCTTCACCTGGATGCCGCGCTCGGTTCCCCGAGGGCCAATGCCACCGCCGACGGATATCGCCTGCATCACCGACATGCCGCGCTCAAGTCGATAGCGGCCTGGATTCTGTACCTGGCCGAAAATGTAGAAGACGTCCGTTTCGGGCACAAAGACGATGTCCCCGCCGATCAGACCGACGTTCTGTTGCAGTTCGCCCTGGCCAAGGAGCGTCTTCAGGTCCACTTTCATCTTGTGGACGTTATCGCCATCGCGACGCAGCAGCATCAGATGGTCCGAGGAATCCTGCGCGGTGCCGCCGGCGACCGCGAGCAGATCGACGAGTGTCTGAACCCCCTCGCCGTTGAGACCCTGAAGCGCATACTTCCCGGGTTTGGTGATCTTGCCGAGAATGAGCACGCTGTTCGCCAGCGTCTGGCGGCGCTGCTCGACGAACAGGCTGACCCGCGGGTCGGTCACGTATCCGCCGCCGATGAGCAGATCCGCGATCTTGGCTTCGGCATCGCTGGTCGACAGGCCGCCGATGAGAATGTCCCCGACCAGCGGGAAGGAGACGCGGCCGTCCTCGCCGACCCGCATTTCGCCCGACAGATCGGGGTGGCCGAATACGGTGGAGCGGACGACATCGCCGGGTCCGAGCAGGAAGCTGTCGGCCTGCGCATGGGCCGTCGGCAGGGCGGAGAAGGCGAGCAGGAGCAAGACGAAGATCAGTTGGCGAATCCGCATACAAGCTGTCCTCGAGGTTCTGAAGATTGGAGGACGATCCAGTCCAAAGCGGCGTCCTCGTCGTTTCGGACCGCGACGCTGACGGCGCGCCGTTTGCGCGGGCGCTCGTCGGTCTGTTCACAGAGTGATGCAAGCGGCCGCTCCGGAAAATCGGGAGCATTACGTATCGTCAGAAGGTGACACGCACTCCCGCCGAAAAGGTCTGATAGCGATAATCCTGTGCATTGCGCGTGGAATCGAGGCGTTCGAGACGCCACGAGGCGTGAGCGGAGAGAATTCCGGGCGGATCCCACAGCAGGGCCAGTTCCGCCATGTCGATGGTGTCCTCCCTGACGTCCGCACTGGCGGCGATCTGGGCATCGCCCTCGAAGCGCCTGTCCTCCCGCATCAGCGAGCCTTCCAGTGTCATTGCGGAGCCGATCTCCCAGTAGGGGCGGAGCATGATGCCGTCGCTGATCACATAGGACGCGGAGGTGTTGGTGCGTGCGTTAAGGTCGCGCCAGAGCGAGGTGTCGACGCCGAGCCGCGGGCCGATGCGGTAGCGGAAGCGCAGGGCGGCCACTCCGCCGGAGAAGTCGCGTTCCGTGAGTTCGTCATGACGCACGCGGGCGTAGCCCGCGCGCCCATCGAGGGATGAGCGCGCCGTCGCGTTCCAGTTGAAGTTGATCGTCAACTCGTATTCATCGTGCGAGTTGTCGATCTGGATGTCCTCGACGGTTTCTGTGCGCGGGTAGGATACGTCGCGCATCTGTGCGCGCATGCTGATCCAGGAACGTTCCGATGACTGTCCCCGATGCAGCAGTTCAGCGGCGAAAAGATCGATATCCCGATCGACGATCTGGCGCGGAGCGAAATCATGCTCGGTTTCCCTTCGCGTCCAGTGCAGCGCCAACTCCTGCTGCAGTGTCAGGCGACGCCTGGCCTCGATTCCCAGTTCGCGGGTGGTTCGAGTGTCGCGCACCGGGCGCTCGAAATCCTCGAACGGAGAAATGTCGCGTCTGTACCCCGCGAAGGCGCGACCGTTCCACAGTCTGCCCAGCATCCAGTGCCAATCGCCCCGGCCTTGCAGTTCGGTGTGATCGAGGAAGTCATGCGAATCATACTGGTTGCGGGTCATGCCCAGGCTGGCGCGCAGCAGCTGCCGTCTTATCGGAAGTTCGAGGTCGAACCCGGCGCCGTAACGCAGAATGACGACGTCCATGTCGTCGTCGCCCAGCACCTGTCGTGCCTCGTCCTCGCCGGACAGTCGGAACAGGTTGTCGTCATGAACCAGGTCGACCTGGGCCCAGCGGCTGAATTCGCGGGATTCCTGAGCCCATCCTGCGGGCGTCGAGATCAGCGCTGCGAGCATCAGCGCAAAAGCGTGGCGAAAACCTTCACTGACCGTGTTGCATCGCATCGGCTCGGCACGAACGATCTTCCGGGGAGGCCCGCAGGCATGGATAGGCCATTAGAAGCGCGGCCGTTCGCTCGCGTCAAGCGCATCCGTATTCGCCCTGATGGTTCACGGACTGGGGCGAAGCGAGGGATTCGCTGCGATCACCGGCAGCGCATCCAGCCAGTTGTACGAGTCTGGCGGATCGCGCTGCGGCTTGCGCGTCCAGAACATGTAATTCAGGTGAAGGCGATCGCGTGCAAAGATGAAGAGTTCCTCTGGCGTCCAGTAGGTCGTCGCCGCATCGGGATCGAGGTGCGCATGCTGGTAGCTGTCATACTGTACCGAGTTGAACAGCGTCATGCGTCCCTTGAAGCGATCGTACAGCGGATAGGTGTGAAAGTTGAGCGGCCAGCTGTCGGGCAGGATGTCCGGCCCGCCCATGGCGATATCGTGATCCGCGACCGCTTCGGCGACATCGCCAAGGTACGCCTGACGCCCTTCGAGATAGTTCATGTACCAGAACACCTGCGAGCGCGGAAAGTGCGAGCGGGTGGCGATCAGCATCTGGATGATCGCGTCCCGGTATTTTTCCGGAGTGTAGCCGTGGGCAGCCTGGATCTGCGGCGTGAAGCCCATGGCGGTTTCCTGGAAGGCCACGCCTTCCAGCCACGGATGATCGTCGAAGCGCTCGCCCAGCGCGCGGGTGAGCAGCGCGAGTCGTTCAAGCACCCAGGGATCCCAGCGCTTGGCCACCCAGCCGCCGTGAGTATAGGGCAGGGTATAGCCGTCATGAAGATAGGATGGCGTGCGCTTGACGTCCATGGTAAAGCTCTTGTCCTCGATCATGATCACGAAGCGCATGCCATGGTCGCCCGCGAGGGCGAGATCCGCTTCGATGCGCGAGAAGTCGTAGACGCCGAACTCGGGTTCCAGATCCGCCCACGGATAGCGTTTGTGGATACCGGTCACGCCCGGCCGGACGGCCTGGATCAGCTGGGTATCTCCATCCCAGTCGTTGAGCGCGATGTAATGGCCCGGATTGCGTTTCCTGGCTGGCTCTTCCGGATCGATGCCGCTATCCGGTCCCTCGGCGGGTTCGTTTCCCGTGCCGCCGGGGGCGGTGGAGATTCCGTCCGTCGGTTCTCCATCGAGCGGCGCATCGGGGACGGATGCCGCTGGCGGCGCAATGACGCCGGTGATCGGCGGTGGTGAGGTCACGGCGGGAGCCGCCGTTCCGCTGCTGTCCGCGGAGCTGGAGTTTTCGCCGGAGATACAACCCCACTGGATGAGCGCGCAGAGGATCAGGAGGGCGATGCGTCCGAATGACGGGGGGCGATGTGTATGCATGCCTCCTGTATCGAACCGCGGCGGCAAGGCGCGAGCGTGATATCACCCGATTCGTGGCGGATGCGATGAATTGCGATGCCGGTCACGACCGCAGCGGTGAACGGGTGTTTTCGCCTGCTGATGCTGATGCGACGCATCGGCGGGCGCGAGCAATCGGTTCGTGACATGCGCGAATGTTCCCGCTTCGCCTCGGCTATTTCTTCGCGCGATGGCTTTCGCGCCGCGTTGGGCGCGGGTCCGGTTTTGACGGCGGCCGCCGTTTCGCGGATGACGGGAGTTCAGGGCATCAGTGGCGCGCGGCAGGTGCTCCCTGCAGTTCGGGGTGGGCGCGGATCACCGCGATCGCATCGTTCCAGGTCCACGAGTCCGGTGGCTTGCGCCAGTCCTTGCGGTTCCAGAACAGGTAGCTGACATGCAACTCGTCCCGCGCGAACATGAGCAGCTCTTCCAGCGTCCAGTAGCGGTTTTGCCCTGCGCTGTTCTCGCGGTGATGAGCGTAGCTGTCGTTCTGGATGGAGCAGAACAGGGTCAGGCGTCCGGCGAAGCGTGCATAGAGCGGGTAGGTGAGACGCACCAGGGAAGCGCGCTCGGGCAGAACGTCGGGCCCGCCCATTGCGATCCGTTCCTCGACGGCGACCTCGGCCACATCCGCCAGGTAAGCCTGCTTGCCTTCCAGGAAGTTCATGTACCAGAAGACCTGCGATCGTGGCAGTCCTCGGCGGGCGCTGCGCAGGAGGGCGATGAGCGCGTCACGGTACTTCTCTGGCGTGTAGCCATGCAGGGTTTCGATCTCGGGAGTGAAGCCCATGGCGCTCTCCTGCAGGGCAACGCCTTCGAAGTGCGGATGCGCGTCGAAGCGCTCGCCGAGCGCCGAGAGCAAGGCTCCCATCCGCTCGATGATGGTCGGGTCCCAGCGCTTCGCCACCATGCCGCCGCGCGTGAAGGGCAGGGCATAGGCATCCAGATAGGCCGGCAGATGATGCGCTTCGGTGAAGAAGGATTTGTCCTCGATGAAGGCGACCAGCTGGAGCCCGAGCCGGGCCGCCCGTTCCAGATCGTCCGCAATGCGCGAAAAGTCGTAGCGCCCGCGTTCGGGTTCCAGGCTCTTCCAGGTGTAACGGATCTGCACGCCTCGCACTCCCGGAAGGACGAGCCCGGGCATGACGCGCGCTGCATCGTCGGGCCGGTTGAGGGAGACGTAATGGCCGGGATGGTATTTGAGCGTCGCCACCGTTTGCGCGGACAGCGGGATCGCGGGCGCGAGCGCCAGGGTGATCAGCAGAACGAGGGGCGGGACGAGCCGCGGTATCGTGCGCATGGGGCGGCATGATACCGCGGCTCGGACGGGCGGGAATTGATGGATTCCGCCGCCGATCCGCGGTTCCGGCGTCTCAGGCGGGCTGATCGACTCCGCGCGGTCTGCGGCCGATGGAATAATGCACGAATCCTTCGGCTGCCAGCGTCTCCGGGTCGTAGAGATTGCGGCCATCGAAGATCACCGGATTGCGGAGCGCCTGCTTCACTGCGGCGAAGTTCGGGCTGCGGAACTCGTTCCACTCCGTCACCAGAGCCAGCGCGTCGGCCCCCTGCAGCGCTTCCTCCGGACTGTCGCACAGAACCAGATCAGGCCGGTCTCCATAGATGTGGCGCGCCTCGTCGCGCGCGACCGGATCGTAGGCGCGGACCGTCGCGCCCGCCCGCCACAGGGCTTCCATCAGCACGCGGCTGGGCGCTTCGCGCATGTCGTCGGTATTGGGCTTGAAGGCCAGTCCCCACAGCGCAAGGGTCCGGCCGCGCAGATCGCCGCCGAAATGGCGCTCCATCTTGCCGAACAGAACCTCCTTCTGGCGCTCGTTCACCGCCTCGACCGCCTGCAGCAGCCCGGCCTGGTAGTCGATTTCGCGCGCGGTGCGCTCCAGAGCCTTCACGTCCTTGGGAAAGCACGAGCCGCCGAAGCCGATGCCCGGATAGATGAAGTGCCAGCCGATGCGCGGATCCGAGCCGATGCCGACGCGCACATGCTCGATGTCCGCGCCTAGCCGTTCCGCCATATTGGCCAGTTCGTTCATGAAGCTGATCTTCGTGGCGAGCATGGCGTTGGCCGCGTACTTGGTGAGTTCGGCGGAACGCACATCCATGCGCACGATGCGTTCGTGATTGCGATTGAACGGCGCGTACAGGGCGCGCAGCAGTTCGGCGGTGCGGGGATTGTCGGTGCCGATGACGATGCGGTCGGGGCGCATGAAGTCGTCGATCGCCGCGCCTTCCTTGAGGAACTCCGGGTTGGAGACCACGTCGAATTCGATCCTGCGACCGCGCGCCGCCAGGGTCTCTGCGAGCGCTGCCTTCACCCTGTCCGCGGTGCCGACCGGTACCGTCGATTTGTTGACCACGATCCGGTAATCGTCCATGTGCTGGCCGACAGTGCGGGCGACGGCGAGAACGTGCTGCAGATCCGCCGAACCGTCTTCCCCGGGGGGCGTGCCGACCGCGATGAACTGGAACAGGCCATGGGCGACCCCTGCTGCCATGTCGGTGGTGAAGTCCAGGCGGCCCGCCTTCATGTTGCTCTCGACCAGGCTCTCCAGTCCGGGCTCATAGATCGGGATGCGGCCTTCGCGAAGCATACCGACCTTGCGCTCGTCGATATCCACGCAGAGTACGTCGTTGCCCACCTCGGCCAGGCAGGCCCCAGTGACCAGGCCGACGTAGCCGGAACCAAAGATCGTGATCTTCATTCGCTTTATCCTGTTGTCACATGATTTTACGGAATCAGGCCGCCGTGTATGATACCTTGCACCGCAAGGGGCGCAAAGCCGCCGGCTGCCTGAAAACTAAAGAATTGACGGGCATTTGACGATCACCCGCGAAAGCGGGAGGCGACTGTCCCCGCACCTGTACCGCCTCGCTGGGCGCCGCGCTGGCCAGCGACCCGGCGTATCCAAGCGCGCAAAGATCGGAAATATGGTTCGAGTATTCGGTCATTACATTCCCCGGGCCCTGGTGATGCTCGTCGGTCTCGAGCTGGCATTGCTCGCCGCCACCTACTATCTCGGCATCTGGCTGCGTTTCATTGGGGATCCGGGAGGGCTGGCCGAAGTCGAGCCGCTGCAGGGCAAGGCGATCACCTATGCGCTCGTGGTCATGGCCTGCATGATAGCCATGGGGCTCTACACTCGCCATTCTCGTGACGGGACCGCGCAACTGGTGCTGCGGCTTGGCGTCAGCCTGGTGCTCGGGCTGACGGTCATGGTCGTGCTCTTCTATATCTTTCCGGGGCTTGCCATCGGCCGCGGAGCATTCGCGCTGGTGCTGCTGTTTTCCGGCGCAGCGCTCATCGCCTCCCGCCTCCTGTTCCAGCATATCGGCACGGTGGATGGGCTGAAGAAGCGGATCCTCGTGCTCGGCACCGGGCAGAGGGCGAGCGTCATCGACCGCCTGATGCGCAGAAAGGCGGACCGGCGCGGCATGAGTATCGTCGGCTATGTGCAGCTGGGTGACGATCCGCCACAAGTGAAGGGGAGGGTGTTCCTGCATTCCGACGAGCCGCTGCCGGATCTGGTGCGCCGGCACAGGATCCAGGAGATCGTGGTTGCGGTGGATGACCGCCGCCGCAATTTTCCCATTCGCGAGATCGTGGAATGCCGTCTGCTGGGTATCGATGTCTTGGACATCATCAGCTTCGTCGAGCGTCAGTGCGGGCGCATTCTCCTCGAGCATCTGTACCCGGGCTGGTTGATCTATGCGGACGGTTTCTATCACAGCGGGATGCGGGCGGTGTGGAAGCGGATCTTCGACGTCTCCGTCAGCCTGGCAATGCTCGCCGTCTTCTGGCCATTGATGCTGCTGGCCGCCATCTCGGTGGCCGTCGACAGCCGTGGTCCCATCCTGTACCGTCAGGTGCGGGTGGGGGAGCACGGTCGCGAGTTCCGCGTGCTCAAGTTCCGCAGCATGACGGTGGATGCCGAGAAGGAAGGCGCCCAGTGGGCGCAGAAGAACGATGCGCGGGTCACGCGCTGCGGCGGGTTTCTGCGCAAGTACCGTATCGACGAACTGCCCCAGCTGTTCAACGTGCTGAAGGGGGAGATGAGCTTCGTCGGTCCGCGTCCCGAGCGTCCCGAATTCGTCAGGGAGCTTTCCGGGAAGATCCTTTATTATGCGGAAAGACATCGCGTCAAGCCGGGCATCACCGGCTGGGCCCAGATCAACTATCCGTATGGGGCGTCGGAGCGGGACGCCGAAGAGAAGCTCACCTACGACCTCTATTACGTCAAGAACTATACCGTGTTCCTCGATCTGGTCATCCTGCTGCAGACCGCTCAGGCGGTGTTGTGGAAAAGGGGAGGACGCTAGTCCGCCGGGCCAGGGTGAGCGCCGGCCGGAATTCCCGGCTGTGACCGCCTTCGAGCCACGCGGGGCATCAGGCCCATGTTCGATATAGGCGTCACAAGCTATCTCACCGGAGGCGTCTTTTTCTTCGGCCTCGCGTTGCTGCTGCTCACCGGTTGGCGTGGGCGCCTGCAGGGCGGCCTGCTGGTTTCCGCGGTGCTGGCGAGTTGTGCCTGGTGTGTCCTGCTCGCATGGTCGGCGGCAGCCGAGGAACTGCCCTACCGTCTCGCCTATGCCGCCGAGGTCCTGCGCGGCGCGTGCTGGCTGATCTTCCTGGTCAAGCTGCTCAGCTTCGGCGTTCGCGATGCCGTCGCCTCGCGCTCGCGCTACCTGATTCATGGCCTCTGGCTGGTGCTGCTTGCGCTGGGGCTGGCGCCGATGGGGTGGGCGGATGCGGCGTTGGTGGCCCAGGCGCGCCTGATGGGCCTGCTGCTGATGGCATTGCTGGGGCTGATCCTGATCGAGCAACTCTATCGCAATGGCGATGTCGCGCAGCGCTGGGCGCTGAAATATCTCTGTCTCGGCGTGGGCGGCGTGTTCGTCTACGACCTCATTCTGTACGCCGACGCCATGATGTTCATGCAACTGGATACCGGCCTGTGGCAGGCGCGCGGCCTGGTCAATGCGATGGCTGCGCCGCTGATCGCGGTATCGGCGGCGAGAAATCCGCAATGGTCGCTGGACGTGTTCGTGTCGCGGCGGTTCATGTTCTACGGCACGACCCTGGTCGGCACGGGATTCCTGATGCTGGCAATCGCGGCCGGTGGCTACTATGTCCGCCTGTACGGCGGCGAGTGGGGTGTGGTGGCGCAGGTGGCGCTGCTCGCGGCGAGCGCGATGGCCCTGCTTGCAGTCCTGTTTTCCGGCCAGGTGCGCGCCCGCATCAAGGTTTTTCTCAGCAAGCACTTCTACAACTACAAGTACGATTACCGCGACGAATGGCTGCGTTTCATTGGCACCCTCGCCGAGGGCGAGCCTGGCGTTGCGCTGCGTCAGCGCGTGATCCAGGCGCTGGCGCAGATCGTCGACAGCACCAATGGCCGCCTGTGGGTGCGCGCGCCGGATGACGGTGGCGACTTCGTCTATGCCACGGACTGGAACCGGGCGCCGCCGGTCACGGTGCTTGCCCGCGACGATGCGCTCCTGTGTTTTCTGGAAACACACAACTGGGTCATCGATCTGCATGAACTCTCGGTGGCCCCCGATCGCTATCCCGGTCTGGAGGTTCCGGACTGGCTCGCCGAAGACGCCGGAGCCTGGCTGGTCATTCCACTGCGCCATCACGAACGGCTCACCGGTATCGTCCTGCTTGGCCGGCCGCGGGCGCCGCGCGAAACCAACTGGGAGGACCGCGATCTGCTCAAGACCGCCGGACAGCAGGCCGCGAGCTACCTTGCGCTGCTCGATGCATCCGAGGCCCTGACCCACGCGCGGCAGTTCGAGGCCTTCAACCGGCTCTCCGCCTATGTGGTCCACGACCTGAAGAACATGGTGGCGCAACTTGCGCTGGTGGTCTCCAATGCCGGGCGCCATCGCGACAACCCGGCTTTCATGGAGGACGCGATACGCACCGTGGACAACACCGTGGGACGCATGAACCGCCTGCTTGCCCAGTTGCGCAAGGGACGCTTCGACTCGCCCGCGGCGGCGCCGGTCCGGCTCGATCAGTGCCTGGCGGACGTGGTGGCTCGTCGCAGCGCGACACAGCCGGTTCCTGTCCTGCGCTGCCCGTCGGGGGCGCCGCTGCGCGTCATGGCGGACGCCGAAAGGCTGGCCTCGGTACTCGAACATCTGGTGCAGAACGCCCAGGAGGCCACGCCGCGCGACGGGGCGGTCGAAGTTCTGCTGGAGGCCCAGGGACCGCATGCCTACATCCATATACGCGATGACGGTGTCGGCATGACGGAGGATTTCATACGCACCCGGCTGTTCCGGCCGTTCGATACCACCAAGGGAAATGCCGGCATGGGCATCGGTGTGTATGAAGCGCGTGAATTCATCCATGGTCTCGGCGGGCGCATGGAAGTGCACAGCGCGCCGGGCCAGGGTTCCACATTCACGATTCTGCTGCCCGCGGCTTCTGCCGATATACTTGGGTCCGGCAACGATGGAATCGCGGAGGCGGCGAACTGATGGCGAACGGGAAGAGCGCGAATGGTCTGCTGATCGTCGAGGACGACCCTGGACTGGCAAGCCAGCTGCGCTGGGCGCTCGGTGACGACGAGGTGCAGGTGGTGCATGACCGTCCTTCCGCGCTGGCGGCACTGCGTCGTCATTCCCCCGCCGTGGTCACTCTGGATCTCGGTCTGCCCCCCGATCCCGCCAACGCCAGCGAGGGGATGGCCGCGCTTGGCGAGATGCTCGCGCTGGCTCCCGATACCAAGATCATCGTCGTTACCGGCAACGACGAGCGCGAACACGCGCTAAGGGCCATCGCCATGGGCGCCTATGACTTCTACCAGAAGCCGGTCGACGCCGAGGTCCTGCGGGTAATCGTCGATCGGGCCCGTCATCTTTACGAACTGGAGCGCGAGAACCGCAATCTGGCGCGCATGCACACCAACACGCCGCTGGACGGGATCATCGCCGAGAGTCCGCGCATGCTCAAGCTGTGCCGCACGATCGAGCGGGTGGCTCCAACCGATGCCACGGTGCTGCTCCTCGGCGAGAGCGGGACCGGCAAGGAAGTCTTCGCGCGCGCGATTCATGAGCTCAGTCCGCGATCCTCCGGGCGGTTCGTCGCCATCAACTGTGCGGCGATCCCGGAGAACCTGCTGGAGAGCGAACTGTTCGGCTATGAAAAGGGCGCTTTCACCGGCGCCGCCAGGCAGACCCCGGGCAAGATCGAGTATGCCGACAAGGGCACGCTGTTCCTCGACGAAATCGGCGATCTGCCCTTCGGGCTGCAGGCGAAACTGCTGCGCTTCCTGCAGGAGCGGGTGGTGGAGCGTGTCGGCGGACGCCAGGAGATCGCGGTCGATGTGCGGGTGGTATGCGCCACGCACCAGGATCTCAAGGCCATGATCGCCGATGGCCGCTTTCGCGAAGACCTCTATTACCGGTTGAGCGAGATTTCCGTCCTCATTCCCCCGTTGCGCGAGCGTCAGGGCGACGTGGTGCTGATGGCGCGCGTGTTCCTGGAGCGCTTCGCCGGCCAGTTGCGCAGCCGCGTCAAGGGGTTCTCCCGCGACGCCCTGCTCGCGGTCGAGCGTCATTCCTGGCCCGGCAATGTGCGCGAACTGGAAAACAGAGTGAAGCGCGCGGTCATCATGGCCGAGGGCCAGCAGATCACGGCGGAAGAGCTCGAGCTGGAGGACGCGGCTGCAGTTGGCGGCGAGATGCCCTTCAATCTGCGTCAGGTGCGGGACCATGCCGAGTCCGAAGCCATCCGCCGCGCACTGGCCCATACCGGTGGCAACATCGTCCAGGCTGCGGAACTGCTCGGCATCAGTCGTCCCACCCTGTACGATCTCATGCGCAAGCTCGATATCGCCGTTTCCGCGGGCAGGTGAGACGGTGGTAACGGCAGCCGCCCTCGCGCCCGGACGCAGGGGTGTCAGGTGCAAGCCCATCATCCGCTCTGCGCGGGCATCCCCGCTGCGGTATCATGGACGCCTGCATTGCCGGCGGGATGTCGGCCGCTCGGGACGGTTTCCCGTCCACGCGAACGCTGAAGCTCAATTCATTCGCATGATCCGGAGGATCCAGGCATGGCACTGAACCGAAGAGTACAGCCCCGCCTCGCGCGCGCGCGCCGGACCGCCTCGGGGCTGTTGGCGGCAGGCGCATTGCTGGCGCTGGTGGCGGTACTCTCCGCCTGCGGGCAGAGCAGCTATACCGCTGCCGAACATCTTGAGCGGGCTCGCAGCTTCAGCGCCGAGGACGATCCGGTTGCGGCGATCATCGAAGTCAAGAATGCGCTGCAGCAGGAACCGGAGAATGGCGAGGCCCGCTGGCTGCTCGGGATGCTGCATCTGGAAGTGATGGACGGCGCGACCGCGTATGCCGAGTTGCGTCGGGCCGACAGTCTCGGCATCGGGCCGGAGCGGGTACGAGTCCCGCTGCTGCGGGCCGCGCTCCTGGTCGGCAATACCCAGGAGGTCCTGGACGGTACCATTTCTCTCGCCGGACTGCCGGAGGATCAGGTGACCGAGGCGCTGGCACTGCGGGCGAAGGCCCTGCTGATGCGGGGAGACATCGAGACGGCGCGTGCGGTGCTGGCCGAAGCCGCTGCAAAGGAGTCGACGCATCGGGACGTGCTCTATGCGATCGCCTGGGCGGATATCCTGTCGCGCCGCCTCGTTCAGGCGCGCGCCGGCCTGGCGCGGCTCATCGAGCTGCATCCCGGCTACGGCCGCGGCCACGAGCTTCTCGGCGACATGGAGCGGGACAGCGGCAACCTGGAGGCCGCCGAAGCCGCTTACACGGCGGCACTGGAGGTTTCCCAGCAACCCTTCTCGCCACGCATCAAGCGCGCCATGGTCCGCATCTATCGCGAGGACCATGCGGCCGCGAAAGAGGATCTGGATGTACTTTCAAGGCGCTACCAGAAGCATCCCGCGATCCAGTTCGCCCGTGGGCTGATCGCATTCGAGGAGCGCGCATATCCCGAGGCCCAGCGCGAATTCGAGCAGACGATCGCCCTCGCCCCGAACCACATGCTGGCGGTCTATTACCTCGGCGCCACGCACTTCGCGCAGGGCAACTGGCGCATTGCGGAGAACCATCTTGCCCGGTTCAACGCGCGCTATCCGCACATCAGCGATGCTACCCGCTTGCTGGCGCTGGTGCGGGCGAAGGAGGGTGATCTCGGTCGAGCCGAAAGCACTTTGCGCACAGTCCTCCAGAATGATCCGAAGGATGTGGCGGCCCTGCGCCTGATCAGCAGTATCCAGATGAGTCAGGGCAGGGACCAGGAGGCGCTGGCGCAGTTGCGCCAGCTGGTCAGCCTGGATCCCGATTCGGCGCGGGCGCGCGTCCAGCTCGGCTTCGCGCTGCTCGAGCAGGGCGGAAGGCAGGAAGGCATGAGCGAGCTGGAGACCGCAATCGCCCTCGATCCGGAAAACATGGCCGGCCTCGAGGTGGCGCTGATCATCGAGCGCATCCGCGGCGGCGAGTTCGATGAGGCACTGACCGCGCTCGAGGAACTGAAGCTGCGCAATCCGCGTGATCCGCTGCTGTCGAATCTGGAAGGCACGGTCTGGCTCGGCAAGCGTGATGCCGCGGCGGCGAAGGCTGCGTTCGAGGAAGCGATCTCGCACATGCCGGGTTACGCTCCCGCGGTCCGTAATCTTGCGGCCATGTCGGCTCGCCAGGGCGATGTCCCCGGGGCCATCGCCATTCTGGAGCAGGGCCTGGGTCACAGTCCCGAAGCCGTCGATCTGATGCTGTATCTCAGCGCACTGCAGATGCGAAGTGGCCAGATCCCCCAGGCTCAGGACACCTTGCGCCGCGCGGTGGCGGTGGATCCCGAAGCCCTCGAGCCGCGCCTGGCGCTTTCCGGCAACCGGCTCGCGGCGGGGCAGGCCGGGGAGGCGATCGACGTGCTGAATCAGGTCCGCGAGCTTCACGGCGAATCACCGCTGTGGATGCGGCAGATGGCGCTGGCGCAGGGTGCCGCCGGAAACGGTGAAGAGGCGGCGGCGCTGGTGCGCAGACTGATCGAGAAGGAGCCCGCTTCCGCGGACCTGCATCTGGCCCTTGCCCGCGCTCTCGCCCTCACGCCGGACCGGAAGGGGGTGCGAGAGGCGCTGGAGCAGGTGCTTGAGTTCGAGCCTGGGCATGTCGATGCCAGTGTCATGCTGGTCCGTCTGCATCTGGCCGAGGGACGCACCGCCGAAGCGGCCGCAGTTCTGCGGCCCTTGAGCCGCAATGCGGAGTCGGCGGAGGTGGCGATGCTCGAGGGCCAGCTTGCGATGGAAGAGCGTCGCTTCCAGGATGCGGCGACCGCCTTCAGGCGGGTGATCCGCGCCGAGCCGGAAAACGGGCTGGCGACGATGGGGCTCTACCAGGCGCTATGGGAAGGAGGCGACCGTGCCGGCGCCATCTCCACCGCGCGTGCCTGGTCGGAAGCGCGGCCGGATGATCATGTTGCGCGCTACAACCTCGCGCTGCTGCACATGGCCGCCGGCGAACAGGATGCCGCCATCCGTCACATGGAGCAGGTGGCGCGTCATCTGCCGGATAACGGCGCGGTGCTGAACAATCTCGCCTGGCTGCAGCGCTCGCGCGATCCGGACAAGGCGCTGGCGCTGGCAGAGCGCGCGGTGCGTTTGCTGCCGGATTCCGCCGGTGCGCTGCATACGCTGGGCAGCATCCAGCTCGATCTGGGGCGCGGCGACGAGGCCCTGGAGACACTGCGCAAGGCGTGGACCGCTGATTCCTCGCACGCCGGGGTGCGATTCCAGTACGCTCGCGCACTGGCGCGCACCGGTCATGGCGATGAGGCCAGGCCTCTGCTGGAAGGGCTGCTCGAGGTGGATGACGCCAATGTGCCGAAGGCGGACGTCAGGGAGATGCTGAGCACGCTCTGAGGGAGAGGAGACAGGAAGAGAAAGGGGTGAAACCGGACCGCTCGTCCCGGATCACGGCGCCCCTTTCATCTCGTCACTTCCCGCTTTTCACAGTTTCCGCCGCGCAAGCACGTTGTAGCAATTGCCGGAAACCGACTCGCGCATGATCTCGAAGCCGGCCTTGAGGATGCGAGCCCGGATGTCTTCCTGTTCGTAGGGGGTGTAAAGAATGCCCTTCTGGATGCCCCAGCGATTGATGCGCTGGGCAATGCCACCCCAGGGCCATCGTCCGCGCGGGTACAGCAGCACGTTCGCGGCCAGGGTGCCGCCCGGGCGCAGGACTCTGCAGGTTTCGCGCAGGGCGCCATCGACATCCGGCAGGCAATGCACGGCATTGGCGATGTTGGCGCTGTCGAAGCTCGCGTCGGCGTAGGGCAGGTTCGTCGCGTCGGCATGCTGAATTTCCACGTCGGGGTTGCCGGCGAAGCGGTGACGGGCTCCGGCGAGCATCGATTCCGCGTAGTCGATGCCGACCACGGAGCTTTGCGGCATGCCCTGCCGGCGGCGCCAGCGCAGGATCATTCCGAGCAGCGTCCCCGTGCCGCAGGCCACTTCCAGGTGCCGGGCGCCGAAATTCGGGCCGAAGAAGCGCAACTGATTGCCCAGCGTGCTGTTGTAGGCGAAGGTCAGAATGAGGAAGCCGCGGATGTCGTACCACCAGGGCGGCGAGGCGTAAGCTTGCGCGATCTCGTCCCTGGTCTTGCTGCTGTGTCGTGTGGTCACTGGCAATCCTCTGGCATCGGCGCTGGGCTATCCCCGGTTCCCGGAGCGTAGCGACCGAGGATCCTGCGCCTTGAGTATTCGGTGTGTTCGGTTGTCGGCGCATTTTACACTTGCTGGGCCGGGATGATGAGGGAGAGTGATTAGGTATTTGTTTTTAAAGGTTATTTAATGTATGGCATGGTACCTGCATTTACATGGCAGCGAGGTACCGGATGTGGAAAATATCCGGCGGCGAGCAAAACGGCTTTTTTTGAGTTTCGAGGAGATACCCATGAACCTGAAGAGCATTTTTCTGAATACGGCAGGGGCCGTCGCGCTGGTCGGTATGGCCGCCAGTGCCCAGGCCGAGTTTCTTGACTTCACCGTCGACGAGGGCAGCGTCCCTGGCGCCGCCGCCAACATCATCGTCGCTGACAAGCTGAACGGTGGTTACACCGAGCGTCTGACCATCAACCCGGATCTGAGCATCAGCTTCACCGGTGTGGTGCAGTTCACCGGCATCTTCTCCAACGAGGGCGTCGATGTCGAGCTGAGCCAGCTGGCTGCCATCAACGGCTACAATATGTACGCGATCTTCCAGGGAACCGGCAACTTCAACCCGATCAGCCAGAGCTTCTCGATCGGCAATTCGACGCTGAACATGTACATCGATCCCGACCAGAACACCAGCTTCCCCTTTGGTACGACCGGTGCTGACGGTGTCGCCCTGGGTAACGACGGGGAAGATTACCTGATCGCATTTGCCACCAACCTGGCGGTCGGTTCGGGTATCGCCGGCGTGCCGGGTGCCTTCCAGGCGATCTGGGACGACTTCGCCCTCACCCTGGCGGGCGAGGAATACTTCGTTTCGCCGCGTCCGTTCCATCTGATCGCCGAGGCGACGGGTGACTTCGACCAGGATACCTTTGCGCCTGGCACTTTCGACCTGACGGGCGACGTCAGCGCCGTCTTCACGCCGGTGCCGGAGCCGTCCTCGCTGGCCCTGATGGGTCTGGCCCTGCTGGGTCTTGGCGTCGCGGCCCGCCGCCGCATGATGAGCTGAAGTCATAGCTCGATCGAGGGTAACTCTTCGACCCTGAAAGCCCCGGCTCTGCCGGGGCTTTTTTTTGGAGAAGGGGACGCTCCCCTGTTCCGATTCTCAATCGAAACAGGGGACGTCCCCTTTTCCTTCCCGCTCCAGAAACCGCTTGCCTGCGTCGATACAGCCGGAACAGCTGATGAACGGGGGCGCGTTTCTGCGCTGATCGCAGTTCCGGCGGCCGGCCGGTAGAATCGCACTCTGGCCGCTGCGGGCCGAGCAGAGGAAGCACCATGACGGGAGAAGATCCCTACCAGGAAATGCTGGACGATCCACGCCTGCCCTTCGATCTGCGCTGGGCGCTGGTCAGCGAGATCGATTCCACCAACCGCCGCTTCGGCATCTATCGGAGGTTCATCGACAGCTGGGATGCGCTGGTCGGAAGGCCCGATGAGCAGACCCTGTCGGTCTTCGAAGTGGGTTCAGGCTCCGGCGGGCTGTCGCGGGAAATCGCGCGTTGGGCTCGCGGGCGCCAGCTTGCGCTCGATCTTCATCTATACGATGCCCAGGAGGATGTGCTGCGGGCGAGCCTGGAAAAGTTCGATCCTGCCGCACCGCCGCAGATCCATGTCGCCACCCCGGAGCATCTCGCCGTTTATCCCGATGATGCCTTCGACTATGTGATCTCCCTGCATGTGCTGCATCACATCCAGCCTTTTGCCACCGCGGTGTCGGCGGTGGAGCAGATGCTGCGTGTGGCGCGTCGCGGCGTGCTGATCATCGATCTGGAGAACAAGCCGGGCGCCATTCCCTTCGCGCGGATATGGAACCGCGTGACCGGGGTGTCGTCCGCCTTGAGTGCCGACGGCATCAAGAGCCTGCGGCGTGCGCACGACCCGCGGCAACTGCTGAACGCGCTGCGCGGCGGCGCAGAGCGCCGCGAGGGTTTGCGACTGGAGCTGAAACGCTACTTCCTGGCTCCGTACTGGCGCCTGCAGGCGAAAAAGGAATAACGGGGTCAGACCCCGATCTTTCTCGCCTTTTGATTTTTCAGCTGTTTTCTTCGGCTTTTGGGGTCTGACCCCGATGCATCCGGGCCAGCTGATGCCGGGCGATGGCCAGCGCGATACGCTGGATGGGGTTGCGGTGTCCGCCCGGTCGCCAGGTCCGTTTCATCCGCTGGCGATAGGCATCGAAATGCAATCCCCAGGGCGCGGCGAGGAGCGAACCGCGCCCGAGCAGGATCTTGAGCGCTTCGGTCGCGGCCACGCCGGCGCACAGCTCACACGCCATCGGCGTAGAGGGGCCGCGTCCGCGCGCGAAATCGACGGCTGAAGGGTCGGCAAGGTAGGCGCGTTGCAGCATGGCGGGAGAAAGCCCGACCAGAAAGCGGGCCAGTTGTTCCGCCTCGTCGCGGCCTTCCATGCCGAAATAATCCTCGAAGCTCATGTGACCGGGAAGAAAGTTGAGCAGGGCCACGCCCATGCCGAGCGGCGCCGCCGTCACCGCCGCAATGCCCCGGCGCCAGCATGCGTCAAAGACGCTGCGGCGTGCTGACACAGCAAAGAAATCAAGACCGTCGACATAGACGTCGACGTCGGCCAGGAAACTGTCCATATTCCCCGCATGAACCCCTTCCGGAAAGCGACGAATGTCGAGATCCGGATTGATGTCGCGGGCCATGTCGATCAGCGTGTCGAGTTTCGGCTTGCCCAGGGACGACCGCGTGGCGCCGGCCTGGCGGTTGAAGTTGGCGAGCTCGAAGCGGTCGAATTCCGCCAGGTTGAACCCGCCGATGCCCAGCCGGGTCAGGGTGAGCAGGTGACTGCCTCCCACGCCGCCGAGGCCCGCTATGGCAATCCGGGCGCCGCGCAGCCGTTGCTCCTCGGTCGCCGTGATCCAGCCACGCGTGCGCGAAAACGCTTCGGCGGGGTCGAAAGCGGCGGATTCGTTGGTCTCGGTCTGGGACAAGCGCGGATGACGGGTTTGTGGTCGGATGGGCCAGACGGTAAAGTCGCATGCCGGGAATGTCAACCGACGGGCTTGCGGGAGCGCTCGCCGCCGGCATTGGATGCCATGGCTCCGCGGCCGATATGAAATGAGCCGCCGTGCGCATGGGGCGGATGGATAACAGGGATGAGGTGCCATGAGACCGTTGTTCAAGAGAATCGTCCTGTGCCTGCTGTTGGGTGTGGGTGTGGCCGGCGTCGCGGCGCAGGCCGACGAGCGCGGCGCGACCCTCGCGCGCCAGGTCTACGATCGACCGGACGGCGCGGATCTGACCGCCGCCGGCATGATGGAGCTGACCGAAGCGGGTCGTGAACCGCGCATACGCCGCTTCGTCAGCTTTCGCCTGGACAGGGGCCGCGGCGAAACGCGCTCCCTGATCCGCTTCATCGAGCCGGCGGATATCCGCGGCACCGGCCTGCTGACCATTGACCGCACCGGGCGCGATGCGGATCAATGGGTCTACCTGCCGGCGCTCGATCGCTCGCGCAGGATTCCGGCGGCGCGCAAGGGCGGCCGTTTCGTCGCATCCGATCTCTACTACGAAGACATGCAGGATCGCGCTCCCGACGAGGACGTCCATCGCTGGTTGCGCGAGGATTCCGTCGGCGGCAACACGGTCGAGGTGCTGGAGAGCGTGCCCGTCGATGCCGGCAATTCGGTCTACAGCAAGCGGATCAGCTGGATCGATCCGGCAACGCTGTTGCCGCTGCGTGTCGACTACTTCCGTCGCGGCAGCGGTGAACCATTCAAGCGTTTGACGGTGCAGAAGGTGGAGCGTATCCAGGATTACTGGACCGTCACCGACAGCGTCATGGAGGATCTGGAGACCAGGCACCGTACGCGCATGGTGATCGAGCGCGCGATCTACGATCGCGATCTGCCGCAGGACCTATTCTCGGAGCAGGTGCTCGAGGATGCGGCGCGCGAAGAGCGCTACCGGCCATGAGAAGCCGGTCGTGCGTGGCCGCCCGGGTCCGCGGCTTCGGTAAGCTGGCGGCATGCGTGCTCGCCTTGCTCGCTGTGCCGATGGCCGGTGCAACTGAAGCCGGTGATCCGTTCTCCATGCCCTATGCCAGCCGCCAGGCTGCCGAGCAGGCCGCCGCGGAACTGCGTGCCGCAGGCATTGCGGTCAGGATCGAGGAGGCGAGGGACGACGGAGCCGCCCTGTTCAGCGTTCAGCTGCGCGGCTTCGAGCGCTGGGCCGATGCCCAGCGTGTCGCCCGCTCTCTGCGACAGCAGGGCATCGAAAGCTTCGTTTTTCCGCCGCCGGACGGGCGGGGCTATGCCGTGGGCGCTGGGGCATTCTCCACCATGGAGAACGCCGAACGCATGGCCCTGCGTCTGCTCTCGCTGGGTCATCACGAAGTCTATACGTTGAGGCTCGGCAGCGGAGCCGTCGCCTGGCGCCTGATAGAGGAACAGTCCGGGGGTGACAAGCCGGCCGCCGATGCATCGCGCTCCTTCACCCCGTCCGCCGCGAGTGCATCACTGTCCCGCGCGTTCGCCCGTTCTTCCTTCAGCGGCGGGCTGGAGCGGATGCATGCGGAAAGCGGCTGGATGACCGAGCGGGACGACGTCGATGGCAGTGCCTATCTGCGCGCCGATGCCTATGCCGGATGGCGGAGTGCCGGCTCCTGGGAAGCAAGGATCGCTGCCCGCCTTTATGCCTGGCACCAGCACGGCGAGACGGAGTTCACCCACGGAGAGATCGACTATGGCGACTCCTGGCTGCGCTATCGCGGCGAGGATTGGCGCGTCACCGCCGGCGCGCAGACGGTGATCTGGGGGCGCGCGGACGAGTTGCCGCCGACCGACCGGCTCAGCGTGCAGGACGTGACCCGCTTCGCCCTCGATGACCTGTCGGAGCGCCGTCGATCGGCGCCACTGCTACGGCTGGAGCGCTTCATCGGCGACTCGAAGTTCGATTTGTTGTGGATGCCGCGGTTTCGTGCCGCGGAACTGCCTCATGACGATGACATCTGGCATCCGGTGGATCGCCGCCGCGGCGCCCTGCTCGGTATCCGCCCGGACCCGCTGCTTGCCGCGCTGTTGCAGGGTGGCGGTTTCGATGAGGACGATGATGGCGATGGTGGCATTGGTCTGCGGTGGAGCCGTTCAGGTGCGGGAATGGACTATGCCTTCAGCGTGCAGCGCGCGCGGCATTCGCTGCCCTACTACGAACTCGATGCCGCGGTCCGCGACACGCTATTGCTGAATCCTCTGGATCCCGCCGCCGCCATCGCCGCTGGTGATGCTTCACGGACCTTCGTCGCCCGTCATCCGCATAGCACGGTGATCGGTGCCGATCTCGGCTTCGTCACCGGTGGTGTTACCTGGCGCCTGGAGGCAGCCTGGCTGTCCGATGTGCCGGTGACCACCGGCGATCTGCGCATGGATACGGTTTCCGCGGTCGACTGGACCGCGGGTCTGGAGTTCTTCCCGGGCGATGCGGAAACGCGCGTGACGCTGCAGCTCACCGGGCGAGAGCTGTTCGATTTGCCCGATCCAATCCTCGATCGCGAGCGGATCGTGGCGCTCGGCGGGGAGCTGGAAACGATCCTGTCGGGCTACCGCTGGCGCGGGCGTATGCGCTTCTCGCTCGGTCTGGACCGTCGCGATGTCTACCTCAATCCGGAGCTGGCGTTCATCGCCTTCGAGCCCCATGAGTTTTACCTCGCAGGACACTGGCTCGATGGCGCCGACATGACCGCGGGCGGTCACTTCCAGGACAATGATCTGATCGCGCTGGGTTGGAGGGCCCGCTATTGAGGGTCCCCCTTCCGCCTGTGCCTGTTGCGCTCGCGCTGCTCGTGCTCATGGCAGTGGCGCCGCTGGCCTTGCTGCCCCGGCTCGAAATCAACAACGCGCCCGAGATCTATTTCCCGTCTTCCGCGGCGGCGGTGGAGTTCGAGCGCGGCCTGCGCGAGCGCTTCCCCGAGGATCAGGTGATCGTGGCGATGTTCGAGCCGCCCGATCCCTATGCCGATGCTTTCATCGAGCGCATGGAGGCGCTGACGAGCGCGCTGCAGCGTCACCCGCTGGTGGAGCGCGTCATCTCGCCGATGACGATGGACCGCATCAGCGGCAGCGAGGACGGTTTCATCGTCGAGCCCCTGCTGTCCAGCGAGATCGCGGCCATGCTCGATCCGCGCGAGCGGCGCCAGCGCGTGCTCTCCGATCGTTTCGCCCCCGGCCTGCTGGTATCCGATGATGGCGATGCGCTCGCCATGATCGTGCGTCCCCGCGAGTTGCAGGACAGCTTTCACCGCCAGACATTGATGGACGCTTTTCACGAAGCGGTGAGCGATGCCGGGATGGCTGGCTATCTCACCGCGGTCAGCGGCATCATTCCGCTGGAAGTGGCGCAGCTGCGTTCCATGCTGCGTGACAGCATGGTCTTCATTCCTGTCACTCTGGCGCTCGGCCTTGGACTCATTGCCTGGCTGTTCCGTCGTCCGCTGGCGGTGGCGGTGGCGGCGCTGGCCTTCGCGGCGATCATCGACTCGACCCTTGCCCTGCTGGTGCTGTTCGGATGGCCCTATACCATGGTGTCGGGGATCCTGCCGCCACTGATGCTGGCGCTGACGGTTGCCTTGCTCATCCATTGGTACAACGCGCTGGCCCACGCGGCAGCGCGCGGCCTTGCCGGTCGCGAGCGGATCAGGAATGCGCTCGCCGGTATTTCTTCGCCGGCGATCTATACCTCGATCACGACCGGGGCGGGATTGCTGTCGCTCACCTTCAGCCCGGTGCAGCCCGTTGCCGCCTTCGGCATGGCCGGGGCCGCGGGCATGCTCATCCTGTGCTTCGTGGTGCTGGTCCTGCTTCCGCCGCTGTTCGTGCGCGATCGACATTCCTGGGGCACAGGCAGGCCTGGCCTGCGTGCCATCGATCGCGCGGTATCCAGCCTGCGCAAACTGGGGATGCGCCATCCGCTCCCTGTGCTGGCCACAGCCTTGGCGCTGGTCCTGGCCGCGGTCCTGCTGGCACTGCGCGTCGAGGTCGAGACCGATCTGTTCCGTTTCTTTCAGCCGGAGCATCCGATCACCGTTTCCACCGAGCGCATCCAGGAAGACATCAGCGGCGTGACCACGCTGGAACTGGTTCTCGATGCCGATGAGCGCGATGCCTTCATGGATCCGCGGCGTCTTGCCGCCGTCAAGGCGCTGCAGGACATGGTGGCGGCGCTGCCGGAAGTCGATCGCACCATGTCGATGGTCGATCTCATCGAAGAGATGAACTGGGGATTCCATGGCGAGGATGCGCGACATCGCGCGCTGCCATCGTCAGCGGAGCTGATCGCGCAGTATTTTCTCATTTACGATGGCGCCGACCTGCACGATCTCGTCGATCGCGATTTTCAGCGCGCGCGCATTCTGCTGAATCTCAATGTGCATGGCGCACGCGCCATCAATGCGGTCATCGATGCCATCGAAGGGCGGATGCGGGTCGATCCTCCGGGAGATTTCACCGTCACCGCGGCCGGCTTCGGTCGCCTGTTCGGGGACCAGGAAGCCTTGCTCATCGAGGGGCAGATTAAGGGCCTGTTCGCGGCCGTGCTGCTCATTTTCGGCCTGATGGCGCTGCAATGGCGCTCGTTTCGATCCTCGGCGCTGTGCATGGTGCCCAATCTGGCGCCGGTACTGCTGATCTTCGGGTTGATGGGAGCGCTGGGGATCTGGCTGGACATGGCCACGGCCATGATCGCGAGCGTCACCGTGGGGATCGCGGTCGACGATACCATCCATCTGTATCACGGCTATCGCCACCGCATCGCATCCGGGGCGAGCCCGGTGTGGGCCCTGGCGCGCAGCTATCAGTATGCGGGCAGGGCGGTCACGGCCACGACCCTGATCCTGGTCCCGCAGTTCCTGTTGTTGGCAACCTCCCAGTTCGTGCCCACGATGGAATTCGGCTTCCTGACGGCGCTCGGTCTGTCGGTGGCGCTGGCATTCGATTTGCTTGTGTTGCCGGCAATGCTGGTCGCACTCGGTGCGCGGGGGGGCAAGGGCAGGCGCTGAACCAGGGGCGCGAGGGTGCTGGCTGCGGCCGATGGGTCGATCAGCCGGCGCTGATCCGTGCCACGGGGGCGGTTTCGATGGTGGTTTCCGGTTCCAGGTCAGCAAGGATTCGGTCGAGGAGGAGGCGCAGCGGCGGGGAAAGGTTCGCCAGCAGATCGTCGCGGGAGATGTGGAAGGCGCCGCGCGGCCGTCCGTGGTATTCGATCACGTTGCCGACCGGAGTGAAGCGGATATCGCAAAGCGATAGATGGCGGGCGAGCCGGGGTTCCATCATGACGAAGACTCCGGAGAGCCCCTCGAGCAGGCCCAGCGCGGCGCCGGCCACATAAAGTCCGATCGCGATCGGCATTGAACCGCGGCGATCTTCGGGCAGATCTCCCGCAATGGCGGAGGCTGGGTGTTCGGATTTGTCGGATTTGCGACGGCGGAAGGCGGCCCGCACCGTGAGCCGCGAGATTTCGCCGAAACTGCCGGTGGGCAGGCTGGCGGGATCGAGCACCTCGCGGCGCAGACTGGCGCCGCAATATTTCTCGAAAGGAAGCAGTTCCCCGGGGGAGTCCGGGTCATGCACGATCAGGCGTACACAGCCGGCGTAGACAGAGCTGGAGCGATGCTGCAGCAGGCAATGCCGCGAGCGCCGGTCGTACATGTCGTGCTCCAACCCTTCCGGGAAGCTTTCGGGCTCCTCGAATCCCATCTCCTCGCAGTAAACTTCGTAGCGCATGCGGTATACTTCCCGCAGCAGCGCCGCATTATTTGCCGGCACCAAGCGAAAGTGCTGAAAAAACTTTGTGATAGCCGCGTAGTCCATGGTCAGTCAAGTTATCGGCACCTGGGTCCCGCACGCTATGGCCGGTCTGTGACGAGGTCGGCACTTCGGTGCGCGGAACCATATGCCGCCCGATTTCGTCTTTGGATCAAATCCTCTGACGGATGGGCATCCCATGGCTCCTGTTACGTGCCGCAGGTCCCCAGCGATCAGAATTGATCATACGGTTCAGAGAAATTTAGCTATGTTCGACAGTCGTTTCGAAACCGTCCTGGCCGACACCCCGGCCGCACGCGAGATCCACCATCGCATCCGGTTTCTCGTCTACTGCCTGGAAATGGGTTACGAGAACGCATCCGCCCACCCGGACGGTCTGGAGCGGGATGCGTGGGACGATCATTCGGCCCATTTTCTGGTGCGACGGCGTGATAATGGTGAATGGATCGCCGCCATGCGCCTGGTGTTGCCGGGATCTTATCCTCTTCTGCCTATCCAGTCGGTATGCAAGCTGGATCGCGCCGTATGCGGGGGCGTTCCTCAGGACCGGATCGCCGAGGTATCCCGCCTGTGCATCGTCGAACAGTACCGCCGCCGCCCGCGTGAGCGTGAGCTGCCCTACGAGCTTGTCGGCGACGATGCCGGCCGGCGCTGGCAGGAGCTGCCGGTGGATGAGGAAAAGCGAGTGACGCAGCGCAGGCATGGCCCCGAGATCATGCTGGGCCTGCTCCTGGCGGCGGCGGAGTACAGTCGCGAATTCGATCTTGCGCACTGGTTTTTCCTGACAACGCCTGCGCTTTGCCGCATGATCGAGCAGTATGGCGTGCCGCTGCAGCCGGCCGGAGCGCCGTGTCAGCATCGGGGTGAGCGACATCCGTATTTCGTCGATCTGACCAGTGCCTGGGGCGCGCTGTGGAAAAGCGATCCGCGCATGACGGGCTGGCTGGGGCGCCGCCCACCGCTGAAGCGTTACTCGGAGATCGTGCCGCCGGTACCCGGCCGGTGCCCTCCGGTCCGCCCCGTTCTCGCCTCCGCCAGCTGAGCACCAGCCGGCGCCTCCTGGCGCTGGCTGCCTGCCTCGCGACCGTGCGCTTCATGCAAAGCTGCTATAAGGGCACACCTCTCGGTGATATAATGCCGCTTCTTCGCCTGCTTCCGATTCTTTCGGATCTCCGGAGGGCCCAGATTGCCCGAATCCGAAAATAAGCGATTGCATCATATAGCTTGCCGCGCGGACGCCGATATAAGCAGCGATCGTGCTCGCGAGCACGGCATCTGTTTCCACAAGAAAAGTAAGTGACGGCTCAGATTGTTTGGGGAGGGGTATCCGTGGATTCAATCCGGCTTGGAAAGCTGACGTTCGCACTCGCCATTCTGGCGGCGTTTCTGTTGGGAGGTTGCGCCAGTCATCCGCCGCTGCCGTCGCAGGCGCTGGACCAGACGCCGGATTACCTGATCGGACCGGGCGACAGTGTGAATATCTTCGTCTGGCGCCAGCCGGAGCTGTCATCCACCGTCCCAGTGCGGCCGGACGGCAAGATCACCACGCCGCTGGTGGAGGACGTCCCCGTCAGTGGCAAGACCCCGACCCAGGTCGCGCGCGAGATGGAGAAGGTGCTGTCGACCTATATTCGCGACCCCATCGTGACCGTCATCGTGACCCGTTTCGTCGGTCCCCACGACCAGCAGGTGCGCATCGTCGGTCAGGCGGTGAATCCTCAGGCGATCGCCTACAGCGAAAACATGACCCTGCTGGATCTGATGATTTCGGTCGGTGGCCTGACCGATTTTGCCGCGGGCAACCGCTCCGTGATCGTGCGCCGTACCGAAGAGGGGGCGCGCCAGTTCGGCGTGCGCCTCGATGACCTGATCCGGCGGGGCGATATCGGTGCGAACGCTCCGGTGATGCCGGGCGACATCCTGATCATCCCTGAAGCCTGGTTCTGACGGCGATCGGTGGACAGTCCGGAGCATACATCCCATGCATGATCTGATGAACCAGGTTGTCGCATATGCTCGTGGCATGTGGCGTTACCGCTGGCTTGCGCTGGCTCTGGCCTGGGTGATCTCCATTGCTGGCTGGATTCATGCCGCTCAGCTCGCCGACGTGTACCGTGCGTCGGCGCGCGTTCACATCGACACCGACTCGATGCTGCGGCCGCTGCTGCGCGGCCTGGCGGTGGAGGCGAACATCAGTCAGCGCATCCAGCTGATGACGCGCACCCTGCTGTCGCAACCCAACATGGAAAAGCTGGCGCGCATGACCGACGTGCACCTGCGCGCGAAGACGCCTGAGGCCCTGGAGCGGCAGACCGAGCAGATGCGCCGGCGTATTTCGATATCGTCCGAGGTGCGGCAGCCCAATCTGTTCACCATCTCCTATAACGATACCGACCCGCAGCAGGCGCATCGGGTCGTGCAAGCTCTGCTTACCATCTTCATGGAAACGACGCTGGGCGAGTCGCGTCAGGACGGCGATACCGCGCGACGCTTTCTCGACGAGCAGATTGCCGAGTATGAACAGCGGCTGGCCGAAGCCGAGGCGCGTCTCGCCGCATTCCGCCGTGATAATGTCGGCATGCTGCCCGGAGATCGCGGGGGCTACTACCAGCGCCTGCAGGGTGTGGAAGGCCAGCTGGAGGCAACCAGGCTGCAGCTGCGCGAAACGGAAAACCGGCGTGCGGAACTTGCGCGGCAGCTGGAGCGGGAGCGCCCCTCAGGCCAGGCGAGCGCCGGCGCGAGCGTCTGGGACAGCCCGACCCGCGTCGATGCCCGCATCGGCGCATTGCAGGTCAATCTGGATGATCTGCTGTTGCGCTACACGGAGAATCATCCGGACGTCATTTCGCTGCGCAAGACCATTGCCGATCTGGAACTGGAGCGCGAGCGCGAGCTTGCGCTGAGGGCGGAAGCGATGGCCGACTTCGATCTCGGATCGGGGCCGCAGAGCAGCCCCGTCGCCCAGCAGATCAGGATGTCCATGTCAGGCAGCGATGCCGAGATCGCCTCGCTGAAGGTGCGGGTCGCGGAGTTCGAGCGCCAGCGCGATCGCCTGAAGGAGATGGTCGACACCATTCCGAAGATCGAGGCGGAAATGCAGCGTCTCGATCGCGACTACAACGTCAACCGCTCGCAGTACGAGGAGCTGTTGCGCCGGCGTGAATCTGCCCAGCTTTCGAAGGTGGCAGAGGATCAGGGTGAGCAGGTCCAGTTCCGCATCATTGATCCCGCGCGTCTGCCGCGCGATCCGGATGGTCCCGACCGCCCGGCGCTGTACAGCGCTTCGCTGTTCGCCGGGCTTGGCGGCGGGTTGGGTCTCGCTTTCCTGCTGGCGCAGCTCAGACCGGTATTCGACAACCGGCGCATCCTTTCCGAGGTCACCGGCTTCCCGGTCCTCGGTACGGTGTCCTGGGTGCGTGACTCGGCGCAGCAGGCACGGGCGCGGATAGAGATGGCCGGCTTCGGCCTCGCCGGTGTGATGTTGCTGCTGTGTTATGGCGGCGTCGTCATGCTCGGCGCTGCCGCGCACAATCTGCTCACACGCTTCACCTGATCGGGGCTGCCGGCATGGACAAGATCAGCACGATTGAAAAGGCAATGGAGCGGGTCGGCGACACGGTCGATCCCGCCGTCGCCGTATCTGCCCCAGTCGATCATCCGGCAACCGAGGCCGCAGCTCCGACAGGGGAAACATCGGTGACGCGCGCCATTGCCGGCGATGCTCCCGCGTCCGGCACGGTAGCGACTCCCGCCAGCACGGTGCCGAGCACGGCCCGAACCGTTCACCTCGATCTCGATCGGCTCGAGAAGATGAACTACATCACCCATGAGGGGGAGCGTACGCTGCTCGCCGAGGAGTACCGGCTGATCAAGCGGCCGCTGCTGGCGAACGCCTTTGGCAAGAATGCCGATCTGATCGAGCACGGTAATCTGATCATGGTGACCAGCGCGCGCGCTGGCGAAGGCAAGACCTTCACTTCGGTGAACCTCGCCATGAGCATCGCGATGGAAATGGATCGCACGGTGCTCCTGGTCGATGCCGATGTCGGCCGTCCCCGTGTGCATCAGATTCTCGGTACGCCCCTCGGTCCCGGCCTGATCGATCTGCTGCTGGACGATTCTCTCGATGTCGCCGATGTCATGCTCAAGACCAACGTGCCCAAGCTCAGCCTGATCCCAATGGGGCGTTACCATGATCATTCGACCGAGCTCCTCGCCAGCCAGGAGATGCTGCGTCTCACCGGCGAACTTGCAGGCCGTTATCCCGATCGCGTCGTCATCTTCGACGCGCCACCACTGCTGATCACCAGCGAGGCGGTGGTGCTTGCCGGCCTGATGGGGCAGATCGTGTTCGTGGTGCTGGCCGAGAAGACGCCCCGGGCCGCGGTTCGCGATGCCCTATCACTGCTCGACGCCAACAAGCCGATCGGCCTGGTGCTGAACAAGTGCCGGCGTACACCTGGCGACTCCTACGGTTATGGCTATGGCTACGGGGCGTCAGGGAAGAGTTGAAGTGCGTTTTCGTCGATGGATCGCCTGGATCCCCTCATCGCTGATATTGCTGCCCTTAGCGGTCTGCGCCGCCGGTCCCTGGGAGGCGGGTGCGCGGGCGAACGTCTCGCACACCTATTCCGATAACCTTCGGCTCAACCGGTCCGGCAGCGAGCAGGGAGATCATGTCACCTCGGCATCGGCCGGCTTCTCGCTGACGCGGCAGCGCACCGCCAACCAGGTCTCCCTCGTCTATGATGTCGTGGCCGTCGATTACTGGGACAGCGAGGAGCGCGACGAAGTCTATCAGCAGTTTCGTGGCGAGGGCACGCTGCAGGTCTGGCGCAACCACCTCTTCGTCGACGCAGATGCCGAATACACCCAGCGTATCATCTCTGGCCGTGATGACGTGCCGCTCGACCTTCTGACGCCGTCCACCAACCGGGCCGATGTCGCCGGCTATGGCGGTGGCGCGCGCTACCAGGAAACATACGGACGGTTCGCCGCCAGTGAGGTGTCCTTCCGGCGTGAGTGGGTTGATTATCAGGAATCGGGTCTCGACGAATTCAACAGCGAGCGTGATCTCCTCAGGGCCGAGTTGCATAGCGGTCCCGTGTTCACCACGTTCGGCTGGTCGGTATCGTATCTGGAGGATAGGTTCGACTACGACGACGGAGCGGAGATCAGCTTCGAGACGCTCGAGGGGATGCTCAACTGGAACCTGGGAAGGCGGCTCAGTGTGTTCGGCGCGGCAGGGCGCGAGCGCAACGACTTCGAGTTCGATCCTGGTCGACGGCCGCGGCCGGATGACGATTTCTGGCGTGCGGGAATCAACTGGACCGGTGTTCGCACTTCCTTGACCGCCTATTACGGCGAGCGCTTCTTCGGTTCGACCTACGGCATGAGTCTGACTCACCGCTCGCCATGGGCGACCTGGGCCGTTGAATACACCGAATCGCCGACGACGCTCAGCGCAGTGGAGTTTGTACCGGTGCTGGGGCTGATCGAGCTGCCGACGGGCGAACTGCTGCTGATCGAGCTCGAGATTCCCGAGTTGATCACTGAGGTCTATGTGTCGCGGCGCTGGAACGCAGGCGCTTCCGGATCGACCGGGCGCACCCAGTGGAGTCTGCGCGCCTATCATGAGGATCGAGAGTACCAGCGCACGACGGCCCTCGACCAGCGTCTGACCGGCGCGGCGCTCACCGGCGCCTGGCGCGTCGCATCCCGTACGCGCGCAACCACGCGCTTGAGTTGGCAGCGCAATTATTATCTTGGTGACGGCGAAGTCAGCCGCCTGTGGGCGCTGGATCTCGGGCTGTCGCGTCAGCTCTCGAGGCATGTGGACACTTCGGTCAGCGTACGGCACCAGCGCCGCGACTCCACCGAAACGCTGAACGATTCGCGGGAGAATCGTATCACGCTGTCCGTGAGTGCCAGGTTCTAGCATGAGCATGCCGAGCACAGGGATCGCGCGGCCGATGAACGCGATGAGTGTCGATGTCGAGGAGTATTTCCAGGTCTCGGCGTTCGAGCGTCACATCGATCGTGAAATCTGGGACAAGCTGCCCTCGCGTGTCGAAGGCAGCATGGAGAGAATACTGGCGCTCTTTGATCGCCATGGCGTGCGCGCCACCTTCTTCTTTCTCGGCTGGATAGCCGAGCGTCATCCGGAACTGGTGCGTCGTGTGGTTGCCGAAGGACACGAACTGGCGAGTCATGGCTGGTCGCACGTGCGTGTCGTGCAGCAGAGTCCGGAGGAATTCCGGCAGGATGTCGTACGTACGCGATCCCTGCTCGAGGACATCGGCAGCGTGCGGGTGTCGGGTTACCGCGCGGCGAGCTATTCGATCGGACGCGACAATCTGTGGGCACTCGACGTGCTGGGGGAGACTGGTCACCTGTACAGTTCGAGCATCTATCCGATCAGACATGATCTTTACGGGATGCCGGAGGCTCCACGGTTCGCTTTTCGTCACGGCGGGCCCGACGGACTGCTCGAGGTGCCGGTGACTACAGTGGAGCTCGCCGGGCGCAAGCTTCCTTGCGGCGGTGGTGGTTACTTCCGACTGTTGCCTTATCCGCTGTTCCGCTGGGGGCTCAATCGGGTGAATCTGCATGACGGTCAGTCTGGGGTCTTCTATTTCCATCCATGGGAGATCGATCCCGATCAGCCGCGACAGCAAGGGATCGGATCGCGCACGCGATTTCGGCACTATCTCAATCTGGGACGCATGGAAATGAGACTGGATCATCTGCTGCGCGACTTCCGTTGGGGGCGCATGGACGAGGTTTTCCTGTCGTCCGCGGAGTACAGCGCATGAACGCGGCATCATCGCCAGCGATCGAAGTGGCGGCGGCCGGGGAACGGGTCGGCAGGCCTGTCGTCCGGCAGCTGGCTGCGGCCGACGAGGCGCGCTGGGATGCCTTCGTGGAAGGTTGTCCCGATGCGACGTTCTTTCATCGCGCCGGCTGGCGCCGCGTGCTGGAGGATGTATTCGCTCACCGCGCCCACTATCTCTATGCGGAAGTCGATGGCCGAATCAGCGGCGTGTTGCCGCTCGGTCATGTGCGCAGCGTGCTCTTCGGCAACGCCCTGATCTCGACGCCATTCTGTGTCTATGGGGGTGTCGCCGCCGATGACGAGGCGAGCGCGAGCGCGCTGATCGATGCGGCGCGGGACCTTGCCGACGATCTGAAAGTCGATCATCTCGAGTTGCGTCATCTGGCGCGTCGCCGCCCCGAGTGGCCGTGCAAGGATAGCCTGTACGTGACCTTCCGCAAGGCCATAGAACCCGATCACGAGCAGAACATGCTGGCCATCCCGCGCAAGCAGCGCGCCATGGTGCGCAAGGGCATCAAGCATGGCCTGCAGGGAACGATCGATGGCGACACCGAGCGATTTTTCGCCATCTATGCCGACAGCGTCCACCGCCTCGGGACGCCGGTCTTCCCGCGGCGCTATTTCCAGGCTCTGACGGAGGTCTTCGGGGCGGACTGCGACGTGCTGACGGTAAGCCATGAGTCGCGTCCGGTGGCCAGCGTGCTCAGCTTCTGGTTCCGTGATGAGGTGCTGCCCTATTACGGTGGCGGGACGCTGGAGGCGCGGGCAGTCGCCGGCTACGATTTTCTCTACTGGGACCTGATGTGCCGGGCCGCCGAGCGGGACTGCCGGATTTTCGACTACGGGCGCAGCAAGGTTGGCACCGGCTCCTGGAGTTTCAAGCGGAACTGGGGATTCGAGGCCGAGCCGTTGCACTATGAATACCATCTGGTGCGCTCGTCACGCATGCCGGATATCAATCCGCTCAATCCGAAGTACCGGATGTTTGTTTCGGCGTGGAAACGCCTGCCGCTCGGTGTTGCCAACCTGATCGGACCGCATCTGTCACGGTCGCTGGGGTGAAGCGTGCGGAGCCTGCTTTTTCTTGCCCACCGGATTCCCTATCCACCGAACAAGGGCGACAAGATCCGCTCCTTCCATATCCTTCGCCATCTGTCGCGCACCCACCGCGTGTCGCTGGGTTGTTTCTACGACGATGCCGAGGACATCGCGCATGTGCCGGCGCTGGGCGAGTGGTGCGCGGAGGTGTATGCCCGCCCCCTGCGACCGTTGCGCGCCCGGCTGTCGAGCCTGCGCGGCCTGCTGAGCGGTGAACCGCTCACGCTGCCGTACTATCGCGATCCGCAGATGATCGAGTGGGTGCGTGCCCGCCTGAATGGGGGCATGGACCGGGTTGTGATTTTCTCGGCGGCGATGGCGCAGTATCTTTCCGCCGGGGATTACGCGAATCGCCGCGTGGTCGTCGATTTCGTCGATGTCGATTCCGAGAAGTGGCGCCAGTACGCGCCCGACTGTCACTTTCCGATGAACCTCCTGTATCGAAGGGAGGCGGAGCGCCTGCTCGCCTTCGAGCGCGATCTTGCCGCCCGAGCCGACGCCGCGGTGTTCGTCAGCGAGGAGGAAGCCGCGCTTTTCCGCGGACTTGCGCCGGAGATCGCGGCGCGGGTGCATGCCGTCGACAATGGCGTCGATACCGACTATTTTTCGCCCGAACGCTCTTATCCCAATCCTTACGCTGAAGGAGAGCGGCACCTGGTCTTCACCGGCGCCATGGACTATCGGGCCAATGTCGACGCGGTGCGCTGGTTCGCGGAGGAAGTGTTTCCCCGCATCATCGCGCGGGTACCGGAGGCCAGATTCACTATCGTCGGCGCAAGGCCGGCGCCAGCCGTACAGCGCCTCGCGCGACATCCTGCCATTACCGTGACCGGTACCGTACCCGACGTACGTCCATGGCAGGCGCACGCGGCTGCAGCTGTGGCGCCGCTGCGCATTGCCCGCGGGGTGCAGAACAAGGTTCTGGAGGCGATGTCCATGGGGCTCGCGGTCGTTGCCACGCCGCAGGCGATCGACGGTCTGCGTGGCGGCGCCGACCTGGAATGGCGGGTGAGCGAGGATCCTGAGGCACTGGCGGAGCTCGCGGTCCAGGTGTTGACCGATCGCGCCATGGCGCGGCGTCTGGGCGAGGCGGGGCGACGCAATGTTCTCGCCCTGTACGCCTGGGACAGCCACATGGCGCGCTTCGCCGATCTGATGGATGGGGGCAATGGCGGACCGCTCAAGCAAAGGAGAATGGCATGAGCGCGGTACCGTCGCCGGAAGAACTGCCCCGCGCGCGAAGCGACGCTGCGCCGGGGGGGGATCGCCACCCGGCACGATATGACTGGCCCGTCGCGTTGGCGATGCTCGGCGCCGCCTTCGCGCTGATGCTGGCGCTCTATTGGCCCGGCGTCACGGCGCTGGTTCACATCTGGCTGAATTCCGTCACCTATGCGCACGGCATGATGATTGTCCCGCTCGCGTTGTGGCTCATCTGGCTCAAGCGGGGTCAGCTGGCTCCACTGCGACCGGTGCCGTCTTCATGGGGCATTGCGATGATCGCGGCGCTGGGCTGTTTGTGGTTCGCCGGCCGGATCGTCGACGTGACCAGCGTACAGACCTTCGTCGTGGTGGCGCTCCTGCCGGCACTGACAGTCGCCTTCCTCGGCACCGCAGTCGCACGGCGCCTGCTGTTCCCGCTGTGCTTCCTGTTCTTCGCCTGGCCCGTGGGGAACTTCCTGGTGCCGGCGCTGCAGGATTACACCGCCTGGTTTACCGTGCTGATGCTCAAGCTGGGAGGCATCCCGGTCTATCTCGAGGGCCGCTACATCAGCATCCCGGGCGGCAACTTCGTGGTCGCGGATGTGTGCAGCGGCATACGCTATCTCATTGCATCCGTGGCCATCGGCTCCGTCTATGCCTATCTCATGTACCGCAGCGCGTGGCGGCGTCTCGCCTTCATGGTGCTGGCGCTCGTTCTGCCTGTGCTCGCCAATGGCGTGCGCGCCTGGGGCATCATTACCATCGCACACCGGACCGACATGGAGTATGCGGTTGGCGTGGATCATCTGATCTATGGCTGGATCTTCTTCGTGTTCGTGCTGTTGCTGCTGTTCGGGCTGGGCAGCCTGTTCCGCGAGTCGCCGCAGTCATCGGCGCCGGCGCCGGATTCCCGTGCGCCTGCTTTCGCCCTGCGTGCGGTCGCGGCGCCGCTCGTGGTCGCCGCGCTGGTGCTTGGCGCCGGTCCGTCGGCCGATGCATGGCTGTCATCGGATCGCGCGAGCATGCCGGAATCGGTGCGCCCGGTGGCGCCTTCGGTATCGGGCTGGGAAGGGCCAACGACTGCCGTCGAGGCATGGCAGCCGAGCTATGCCGCGCCCGACAGGGCGCTGCATGCCGGATACCGTCGCGATGATGGCGCGAATCTCGCCTTGCATGTGTTTCATTACCATCAGCGTGGTCGCGGCAGCGATGTGATCCGTTATGACAACCGCATTCCCGATGATATCGTCTGGCGGCGCGCGGCAGAGGCCAGTCGTCGCGTCACCCTGCCGGATGGCAGCCATGCCATGGTCCGTGAAGTGACCATGCGCAGCGCCGAAGGCCGCTCACGCATCGTCTGGTACTGGTATCAGGTTGGCGGCATGCCGACCGCCGAGCCGGTTCTGGTGAAGCTGCTGGAGGCCTGGGCGAAGCTGCGCGGGGACGAGCGCGGATCCCTGCTCGTCACCATGACCGCGGATTATCAACTGTCGGCTGCCGAGGTTCGGGCGCAACTGGCAGAGTTCCTGGCTTCATCCGGCGTGCGCGTGGAACTCGCGCCCGGGGAGGGCCTGTGAGCCGGCATGACGTCGACGCGCGGATGATGACCGCAGCGGAGCCGGTGACCCGCACGGATGGTGCGCGAACGGCGCCTCTGATCGCGCACATCATTCATCGTCTGGATGTCGGCGGCATGGAAAACGGGCTGGTCAACCTCATCAACCACATGCCGGCCTCTCGTTACCGTCATGCCATCGTCTGCATGACCGACTCCTCCGATTTCCGCGACAATATCCGCCGCGATGACGTGGCGGTGTACGCCTTGCACAAGCAGCCGGGAAAGGATCTGGGCGTCCACCTGCGGCTGTGGCGCCTGCTGCGGACGCTGCGACCGGACATCGTGCACACGCGCAATCTCGGCACCCTGGAGACACAGTTCACTGCGATGCTTGCCGGCGTGCGGCGCCGGGTTCACGGCGAGCACGGCTGGGAGATCAGCGATACCGACGGCTCCAATCGAAAGAACCAGCGCCTGCGTCGCCTTGCCCGACCGCTGGTCGGGGAATACATCGCGCTGTCCAGGCATCAGGTCGATTATCTGCGCCGCGTCATCGCGGTGGGCGAATCGCGATTGACGCACATCTGCAATGGCGTGGATACGGATCGCTTTCACCCGGCGCCGGCGGGACGGGAAACGCCGATGGAGAGCGGATTCTCTGCCGATACGCTGGTCGTCGGTGCGGTTATGCGCATGCAGGCGGTGAAGGGCCCCGATGTGCTGCTGGAAGCGTTTCTTCAGCTGCGCGAGCGTTCGCCGGAGGCGAAGCGTCGCATGCGTCTGATGATGATCGGGGATGGACCCTTGCTGGAGTCCCTGCGCGAGCGGGTGACGGCGGCCGGCGCCGATGCGGAAGTCTGGCTGCCCGGCCGGCGCAGCGATGTCGCGGCGCTGATGCGCGGCATGGATCTGCTGGTCGTGCCGTCTCATGCGGAAGGCATCTGCAACACGCTGCTGGAGGGAATGGCGAGCGGCTTGCCGGTGATTGCGACCGCGGTGGGTGGCAACCCGGACCTGGTGGCGGAGGGCGTGAGCGGCTCTCTCGTGCCCGCGGCTGATGCCGCGGCTCTGGCAACAGCGCTGGAAACCTACCTGCAGGATCCGGTGCGCATGAAACGCGAGGGGCGCGCTGCGCGGGAAAGGGCCGAGCGTCATTTCAGTCTGGGCGTCATGGTGGACGCCTACATGGGAGTCTACGAGCGCATGCTGTCGAGACGCTGAGCGGCCGCGATCCGTCCTCGAAAATATGAACTAAAGTCATGATCCGGATTCTGCACATACTCGATCACTCCATTCCGCTGCACAGCGGGTATACCTTCCGCACCGCCGCCATCCTGCGTGAGCAGCATCGCAATGGCTGGCAGACCTTCCATCTCACCAGCCCCAAGCACACGGCGCCGGGCGAGGCGGAGGAAACGGTGGATGGCCTCCATTTCTACCGCACCCATGCCGCCATCGGCACGATTCCGGTGCTGCGTGAATGGCGTCTGATGTCGGCGCTCGAGCGGCGGCTGGAAGAGGTGGCGCGCGCGGTGCGCCCGGATGTGCTGCATGCGCATTCGCCGGTGCTGAACGCCGTGCCCGCGCTGCGGGTCGGGCGGCGTCTGGGGCTGCCGGTGGTATACGAAGTGCGCGCGTTCTGGGAGGACGCGGCGGTTGATCATGGCACGAGCAGGGAAGGCGGACTGCGTTACCGACTGACGCGAGCGTTGGAGACTTATGCCTTGCGACGCGCCGATCACGTCACGACGATATGCGAGGGATTGCGTGGCGACATCGTGGCGCGCGGGATTCCGCCCGAGCGAGTGACGGTGATTCCCAATGCGGTCGATGCGGAGAAGTTCACCCGGAATGGCGTTGCGGATGAGGTGCTAAAGGCGCGCCTGGGACTGGGCGGCACTCGCGTGCTGGGCTTCATCGGTTCGTTCTATGCGTACGAAGGTCTCCATCTGCTGCTCGATGCCTTCCCGGCCATTCATGCCGCGGCGCCGGATGTACGCATCCTGCTGGTTGGAGGCGGTCCGCAGGAGGAACGGCTCAAGGAGCAGGCGGCCAGGCTCGGCATCGATCGCTACGTGGTGTTCACCGGTCGGGTGCCGCATGATGAGGTGCAACGCTATTACGATATCGTCGACCTGCTCGTGTACCCGCGGCTGCCGATGCGTCTGACCGAGCTGGTCACGCCGCTCAAGCCGCTCGAAGCCATGGCGCAGGGCCGCCTGCTGGTCGCATCCGACGTGGGCGGGCACCGCGAACTGATCCGCGATGGGAAGACGGGGTGGCTATTCCGCAGTGGGGATGTGCAGGACCTTGCGCGCGTGATCCTGCGCAGTCTGGAATGCCGCGATAGCTGGGACTCCGTGCGCGCCGCCGGGCGAAATTACGTGGAGGCAGAGCGCAACTGGAAAGTCAGCGTGGCGCGTTATCGCGACGTCTATGGAAGCCTTGGCGCCGCGACGGGGATGGCCGATGTCCGCTGAACGGCGCCCACGACTGCTGGTCTATACGCGCGTCTATCCCAACGTCGAGCAGCCCAACTATGGTCTGTTCGTGCGTGAACGCATGAGCCGCGTCGCGCGCGAGCTGGATGTGGTGGTGGTGGCGCCGGCGCCCTGGTTTCCGTTTCAGCGCTTCCTGCGCCGCTGGCGCAAGGGATTCCGGCCCGAGCTTCCGGCAGTGGAAGTCCAGAATGGTGTCGTGGTGCATCATCCCCGATTCTTCTGCTTCCCGGGTATCTTCAAATCGACCGACGCCTGGTTTCAGGCGCTCGGCAGCCTGCGGCTGATGCGCCGTCTGCGTGATGAATTCGATTTCGACATCATTGACGCCCATTTCGTGTATCCCGATGGCGCGGCTGCCCGCCTGCTTGCGCGCTGGTTGAAGCGTCCCTATACCGTGACCCTGCGCGGTAGCCTGGTGCGTTTCGAGGCCAGCAAGACGCAGCAGCGCCAGATCATGCGTACCCTCGAGGAGGCCGCGCGCGTGTTGTCGGTGGCCGACTCGCTGCGCCGTGATGCCATCTCCTGGGGCATCGATGCGGATCACGTCCAGGTGGTGGGGAATGGCGTGGATCTGGACCGGTTCTTCCCCGAGGATCGCCGCGACTGCCGCCGGCGCCTCGGGCTGCCGGATGAGGCGCGTGTCCTGGTTTCCGTCGGCGGTCTGACCGAACGGAAGGGTTTTCACCGCGTCATCGACGTCCTGCCGCGCCTGCTGGAGCGATGGCCGGACCTTCATTTCGTCATCGCTGGAGGTGCCACGCCGGAAGGTGACAATGAGGCCGAGCTGCGCGAGCAGATCGCGCGACTGGGTCTTGGGGAGCGTGTTCACCTGCTTGGCCCCGTATCGCCCGATGAACTGCGCCATGTCTATTCCGCGGGTGATCTCTTCGTACTGGCCACCCGTTTCGAGGGCTGGGCCAATGTGTTTCTCGAAGCGTCGGCCTGCGGCCTGCCGATCGTCACCACGGATGTCGGCGGTAACGCGGAGGTCGTTTCCTCGGATGTGGTCGGCGCAGTGGTTCCCTACGGCGATGCCGCGGCCCTGTACGATGCGATCGATGCCGCGCTTGCGAAGGAATGGGATAGGCATGCAATCATCGAACATGCCGCCGCCAATGCCTGGCAGACCCGCATTCCCCAGTTGATCGAGGTTTTTCAGCGTATCGCCGGGGGCATGGCTGAGAGCGGGACCGCCGCGAAGCTGACTGGAGAGCCATGAGCTTCTATACGCGGCTGGCGGCGAATGCGTTGTTCCCCTTGCACGAGCGCGTCAAGGGCCACGACACCGTGCGTATCCGGCGCGAACTGGAGCGCAGCCAGTGGTGGTCTCCCGAAGGGCTGCGCGCCCTGCAGCTCGAACGCCTGCGCAGCCTGCTGGCCGAGGTTTCGACTCGGGTTCCCTGGTATCGCGAGCTGTTCCGCGCCGAGGGACTGGCGGCCGAGGACTTCCGCACCGAGGATGATCTCGCCCGTCTGCCGGTCACCGACAAGGCGCTCATCCGCTCCGCAGGAGACCGCTGGCGCAGCGAAGCCGCAGGCACGCTGGTCGAGCAGAGCACCAGCGGATCGTCGGGGGAGCCGCTGCGCTTCGCCCTGGGAAGAGGGCGCATTGCCATGGATGTGGCCGCGAAATGGCGTGCCATGCGCTGGTGGGACGTGGATATCGGCGATCGCGAACTGGTGGTGTGGGGTTCGACGATCGAAAATGCGGCCCAGGACCGCTTGCGCGTCTGGCGCGATCGCCTGTTCCGCAGCCGCCTGGTGCCCGGCGCCGCGCTGGACGATGCCGGACTGGATCGCGTGCTCGAGCAGATGCGATCTTTCCGGCCGCGCATGCTGTTCGGATATCCCTCGGTGCTCGCGCGACTCGCCTGGCGCGCGCGCGAGCGTGGTCTGCCCCCGGCGGCATTCGGTGTCAGGGTGGCATTCACCACCGCCGAGGTATTGCAGCCGCAATGGCGACGGATCATCGCCGAGGCATTCGGTTGCGGCGTGGCCAACGAATATGGCGCGCGCGACGCCGGCTTCATCGCGCGTGAATGTCCGGAGGGCGGCTGGCACATCACGGCCGAGGAGTTGATGGTGGAAATCCTGGACGATGATGGCGCGCCCGTTCCGGCCGGAGAAACCGGAGACATCGTGGTGACCAATCTGTGCGGCCCCGAGTTTCCCTTCATCCGCTACCGGACGGGAGACAGGGGGGCGCTGGAACCGGGAGTCTGCGGCTGCGGCAGGGGGCTGCCCCGTTTGCGCGCGCTGGCTGGCCGCGCCAATGATACGCTGCTGGGACGGGACGGCATGCGGGTGCATGGCAGTGTCTTCAATTACCTGATGCGCGATACCGCCGGGTTGCGCGCGTATCGGATCGAGCAATCGGCCCGGGACCGGCTCGACGTCGCGGTGGTGTTCGATGGCGATCCACCGGCCGGATTCGCTCCGGCGCTGGAAGATATCGCGCGCCGCTATCTGGGTGATGGCGTGCGTGTCCAGTTGCATCCGGTGGCGCACATTCCGCCCGAGGCGAATGGCAAGTTCAGGCATGTGGTCTGCCGCATCCGGGAAGACATCTCCTGGCCGGATCGGGAGGATGCGCAGGCATGATGTCGCGCGTGGTGCTTGCTCCCCTCCTGTCGCTGCTCTCGCCGGCCGGAACCAAGGCCCGGCTCAGCATCCTCATCTACCATCGGGTGCTGCCCGAGCCGGATCCGCTCCTTTCCGGCGATCCGGACGCGGCTTCCTTCCGCATGCAGATGCGCCTGCTTGCGCGCAGCTTCAATCCCCTGCCGCTTGCCGAGGCCGTGGATCGGCTGCGCGCGGGAACGCTGCCCGCGCGCGCGGCCTGTGTGACCTTCGATGACGGCTACGCCGACAATGTCACCCAGGCGCTGCCCATCCTGCGCGAAGAGGGTGTGCCGGCGACCTTCTTCATTGCCACCGGATACCTCGATGGCGGGCGCATGTTCAATGACACGCTGATCGAGACCGTGCGCAGGCTGCCCGAGGGCGAGCATGACCTGCGCTTCGCAGGCCTCGGCCTGCGCCGCATCGGCAGCGTGAACGACCGCGCGGCGCTGATCCGCGATCTGGTGGCGCGCTGCAAGTATTTCGATGCGCGAGAGCGGCACGAGTGGGCGGAACGGTTTGCCGGAACGCTCGGCATCGCGCCTCCCAACGATCTGATGATGAGCACCACGCAGCTGCGCGAGCTGTCGCAAAGCGGCATGGAGATCGGCGGTCATACGGTGAATCATCCCATCCTGGCGCGGTGCCAAGCAGAGGAAGCCCGGCGCGAGATGCGCCAGGGGAAGGAGGCGCTCGAGCGTCTGCTGAACCGGCCGGTGCGCCTTTTTGCCTATCCCAATGGCCGGCCCGGCAAGGATTACCTGCCGGAGCATGCGGCGATGGCGCGCGAGCTCGGCTTCTCCGCCGCGGTGTCGACCTCCTGGGGCAGCGCGAGCGGGATCAGTGATCCGTACCAGCTGCCGCGTTTCACGCCCTGGGACCGCGGCGAGTTCCGGTTCGGGTTACGGCTGGCGCGCAATCTGCGGAGTCCGGCGTGAACGGCGCGAGCGAACGGGAACAGGATGGCGTGACGCGTGTTTACATCAGCGTCGATACCGAATTCAGCATCGCCGGTGCCTTCGATGATCCGCAGGCCAACAGGCCGGTCGGGCCGCAGGCGGTTTACTGCAACATCGAAGGGCGTTCGGCAGGGCTCGGTCATCTGCTCGAGACCCTGGGCCGGCACGGAGCGCGTGCAACATTTTTTGTCGAGACGCTGAACACCCACTATTTCGGCGACGAACCCATGGGAGAGATCGCGCGCGGGTTGCATCGAGCCGGCCATGATGTGCAGCTTCATCTGCACCCGTGCTGGGCCTATTTCGAATCTGCCGATTGGGCCGGCCGGCTCAGGCATGAACCCCCGAACGATGATATCTGCCTGCGTGCTCAGCAGGAGATGGAGCGTCTGATCCGCAGCGGCATCGAGACGTTCGGCCGCTGGGCCCTGCCTGCGCCGAACGCGCTGCGTACCGGTGGCCTGAGGGTATCGCGGCGGGTGTATGAGGCGATGCGCGCATGCGGGATGACCATCGCTTCGAATGTGGGCGTTGGCATCTATCGACCATCCGAACCGGAGCTGCGGCTTTACGCCGGCCGGCACCGCGTCGGTGAGGTGGTGGAGATCCCCGTTACCAGCTATCTGGATCGTGGCATTCCCGGCAGGGTACGTCACAAGTCGCTGACGGTGACGGGAAGCTCCTGGCCGGAAGTGCGTTCCCTCTTGCGCCAGGCGCGCGCGACCGGAATGCGCGACATCGTGATCCTGACTCATCCGTTCGAGTTCGTGAAGCACCGGGACATCAGTTATCAGCGCCTCTATCCGAACCGCATTACCCGTGACCGGCTGGAGCGTCTGTGTCACTTCATCGCCAATGATCCGGGGTTTTCGTTTGCATGCATCGGCGAAGCACCGGCCCAAGCAGGCGTCGAGGATAAAAACGCGCTATTGTCCGTATCTCCGCTGCATTCGCTCGGGCGGATGATGATCAATCGAATCAATGATGCGATCGTCTGGTGGTGACGGCGGATTCTGGCACGGAGACGGAACACATGGATCAGAAAGACATCGTTCGCGGAATCGTGCATTGTCACAGCGAACATTCCTTCGATGCCCGGCTGTCGTACGCGCAGCTGCGGGAGTACTTTCTGGGCAAGGGGCTCAGGTTCGCCTGCATGACCGAGCACATCGAGTATCTCGATCAGGAGAAGATCGATGGCATCCTCGCCGCCTGCGAAGCGCACTCCGACAGTGAGTTCCTGTTCGTTCCGGGCATCGAGATGGACTACTTCAAGATCTACTTTCTCGGCGTCAGCCCGGCGCAGGTCGATTTCTCCAGTCATCGCAGCATGTTCGACAGTCTGCATCCGCATGCCGAGCTGTGCATATTCTCGCATCCCATCAAGGCCCGCTATTGCTATCCGCAGTGGCTGATCGATCTGTGCGACGGCGTGGAGGTGCTGAACACCAAGCATGACGGCCGGCATTATCTCCGTCCTCAGAGCGAGCGCCTGCTGGCGCAGATCCGAAGGCAGCGTCCTCATGCGGTAGGCGTAGCGGGCATGGACTTCCATTCCCAGAAGCAGTATTCGGGCGCGCACCTCGCCCTGCATGATCAGGTTCCCCTCACGCGCGACGCCGTGCTCGGCGCCATACGAAGCGGCGCCTTCGATCTCTGGCTGGGCGGGCGGAAGCTTGCCGACATCGGCGCGGTCGAGCGTGGCTGGCTGCGCCTGCGCATTCATGTCATGGACGTCGCCCATCGGGTCAACAAGGCGATGGCCGATGCGGGATTCCGCATGCCGGGCATCATCCGGAGGCTGCTGCGCAAGGGAATGGAGGGCGCATGAGCGCTGTCGTCCGCGCGGAGATGCCGGGCGTCATCGTGCTGGGGGCGGATTCCCAGATCGGCCTGGCGGTCATCCGCGATCTGGGCAGGGGTGGTGTGCCGGTCCATGCCATCGGACGCACCAGCGCGGCCGTGGGACTGCATTCCCGTTACGTTCGCACTGCCCACGTTCATCGCGAACGCGATCAGGCGTTGATCGACCTGCTCAACCGGATTGCCTCTGAACAGGATGCGCGATTCCTGATGACCGTGTCCGAGCGCGATATTTCGTTCCTGCATGAGGTGCGCCCGCGTCTGACTGGCCTCGTGCCGCTGATTCCCTCGCCGGACACCATGGCGCTGGTGCTCGACAAGGCGAGGATCTATGCCATCGCCGAGCGGCTGGGGATCGCCGTGCCGCGCACCATCGCGGTGGATGCAGAGGGGCGGCCGGATGCCGGTGATGAAGCGATCCGCTTCCCGGTGGTGCTGAAATGGTCAGCTCCGCTCGAGGCGACGCCTTTGCTCCGCCAGCACGGGATCGCCTTTCTCAAGGCCGAATACTGTCACGATCTTGCCAGCCTCGAAGCCGCTCTGGCCCGCTATCGCCCGCTCGGTCGCTACCCGCTGGTGCAGGAATACTGTCCGGGCGTCGGCCTCGGTCAGATGTTCTACATGCATCGGGGGGCAGCGGTGCTGCGGTTCCAGCATCTGCGATTGCATGAGTGGCCTCCCGAGGGAGGCTACTCGACGCTGTGCGAGAGCCTGGCGCCGGAGGAGAACGCCAGCCTGATGGCGCGTTCGGAAGCGCTGTTGCGGGAAATCGGCTGGGAAGGCCAGGCCATGGTCGAGTACCGCTTCGATCGTGAAAGCCGGCGCGCCACGCTGATGGAGATCAATGGCCGCTTCTGGGGAAGCATGCCGCTCGCGTGGCATGCCGGAGCCCGCTTCCCCTGGTTGCTGTATAACCTGATGGGGCGGGGTATCGAGGTGAACGATGCGGATTCCTATCGTTCCGGAGTGCGATGCAAGTTCCTGTTGCCGGATTTGAAACGCCTGTGGCGGCTGCTTCGCCATCCCGAGCTGATCCAGGACCGCAGCCTGCGCTTTGACCGGCTGTCGGAGCTGGCGGGTTTCGTGGTGTTCCTGATCGATCCGCGCAGCCGCTATTACGTATTTTCCTGGACCGACCCCATGCCCTTCGTCGCGGAATTACGCCATCTGGCGCGACGGCTGTTCGGGCGCGGCGAGGGCGGGAGCATGCGCGCTCAGCCATAGCTCGAGCACCATCAGGATCCAGATCAGTTCGCCGTAGTAGGCGGCGTGCTGGTCGCGGTGCAGCGCGATCAGGCGGTCGATGAATTCGGGTCTGAGCTGGCCGCGGGTCTTCAGGCGCGACAGACTGTCATAGGCGAGCTCCCGCAGGGGACGGTGCTCGCGCATCCATGGCCCGAACGGCAGGCCGAAACCATGCTTGCGCTTGTCGATGATCTGCGGGGGCAGGAATCCGTTCATTGATTCCTTGTAGAAGTGCCGCAGGCGGTTCTTCGTCAGCTTGAGACGTGAAGGGACGCGGCAGGAGAATTCGATCAGACCGTCATCCAGCATCGGGAATACGACGTCGACGCCCGCCAGCTGGCACGTTCCGATGACCTTGCGCAGATCGTTGTCGGCGAGCGTCTGCTGCCAGTCGAGATACATCATGCGGTTCAGCGTGGAGGCGTCCTCGGGGCGATGATAGATTTCCTTCATCACCCGCAAGGGCGCATCCGCATCCACCGCGGCGAGAAAGTCCGGGTCGAACATCTCCTCGGCGGCGATGCGGCGCAGGAAGTTGTAGCTGTGCAGGCGCTCGGGCAGGGGAACGCGGGCCTGTTCGACATAGCTGCGCGCCTTGCCGAGGAGCGGCGTGCCGGATGGCAGGCTGGTGAACAGCGGTTCGAGGATGGAGCGACGCAGCGGGCCGGGTATGCGACCCCAGAATTCAAAGACGCGCTGTTTCAGGTAGCGCTCGTTGCCGGCGAAGAGTTCGTCGCCGCCGTCGCCGGCCAGCAGCCGCGTGATGCCCGCATCCGCCGCCATGCGCGCGCAGAACCAGGCCGGCAGGGCGGAGGAATTGCCGAAGGGCTCGTCGTAGGCCGCAGCGAGGCGCGGCACGGCGTCGACCACATCATCCGCGGTGACGTAGTACTCGTGCGCGCGCGTCCCGAAATGGCGCACCGCCATGCGGGCGTAATCCATCTCGTCGTAGCCTTCCGCCGCAAAGCCGATGCTGAAAGTGTCCGCGGCCCCGGGGCGGGCTTGCGCTAGCATGCCGGCGACGGTGGAGCTGTCGAGTCCGCCGCTCAGGAATGCGCCGGTCGCGGGTTCCCTCTGCAGCCGCTGCACCGCGTCGCCCAGTCGCTGGCGCAGTTCCGCGCCGAGCTCATCCGCGTCCGCGACTGCGGGCTCCTCGAAACGGGGCTGCCACCAGCGATCGACGGTCACGGTGTCGCCGATGCTCAGGCGCTGCGCGCCCTGCAGCTTTTCCAGTCCCGCCCATGCGCTCACCGGCGCCGGTATCATGTGATAGAAAACGTAGTGATAGATGCCGTCAGGATTTATGCGGCGCGCGATTGCCGGGTGGCGCAGGACTTCCGCAGCGGAACTGCCGAAGACCACCCCGCCCGGAAGCCGGGCGAAATGCAAGGCCTGCTGACCGATACGATCGATGCCGGTGATGCAGCGTCGCTTGACGGGATCGATGACCGCGAGCACGAAGTCGCCGCCGAGTTTCTCGAACAGGCGATCGCCGTGACGGCTCCAGGCAGTGAGCAGGGCCTGGCCATGGCCGCGTTCGCGGGCCAGCGCTTCGAGGCCGGCATCGATCCACACCGGGTGGCCGGCAAGCGCCGCGATGCGGCCTTCGTCGTCACTCGCGGTCCAGCCATCACTCGCCAGGCATCCGCCACGTGTGCGGAGCCGGGCGGGCTGGTCCCCGGCATCGGCGACGGTACCGGCGCCGTTTTCGTCCCGCGGGCAATACCAGCCATGGAGTCCTGCCATCCTGCGACCTTCCTGTGCGTGGATCAGGTCCACAATGGTATAATTTCCAGAATTTTTTTTCCTGTCCCGGCGCTCTGCAAGGCGCCGGACGGAGCCATCAGGGATAAACAATGTCGAATTTCGATCACCTCAAGGCCATTCTTGACAGCACGCTCAACCTCGGCGGCCGCGGACTCGCATTCACGCGCGAGACGCCATTGCTGGGAGACCTGCCGGAACTCGACTCGATGGCGGTGGTCATGGTGTTGACCGGGATCGAGGAACGCTTCGGCATTGTGATCGAAGACGATGAGGTCAGTGCGGAAACCTTCGAAACCGTGGGCAGCCTCACCGATTTCATCGATGCCAAGCTCAGGGATGCCTGATGCTGGAAGCGGGGTACCTGGAAGGGGAACAGGGCCCGCTTTTCCACCTGTTGCACCCGCCACGTGAACGCAGTGCGCGGGGCGCCATTCTCTATGCCCATCCTTTCGCCGAAGAGCTGAACAAGTCGCGGCGCATGGTCGCGCTGCAGGCGCGCCGGTTCGCCGAACTCGGCTATGCCGTGCTGGTGCCCGATCAGTTCGGTTGCGGGGACAGTGCCGGCGACTTCGGTGATGCGCGCTGGGAACTCTGGCTGGCCGATCTTTCCCGGCAGGCCGCATGGCTGCAGGAGCGCTATCAGGCGCGTGTCACGCTGTGGGGGCTGCGTACTGGATGCCTGCTGCTCAGTGAGCTGTCGCGGCGCCAGACGCTCGACATCGAGCGCATGCTCTGGTGGCAACCGGTCATCGACGGAGAGCAGTACCTGGTGCAATTCCTGCGTCTGCGCATGGCGGCGACGATGATGGGCGGGAACAAGGAAACCACCCGCGAATTGCGTGAACGGCTCGCCGGCGGCGAAGCGCTGGAAGTGGCGGGATATCTGCTGCATCCGCGCATGGCGGCGGCGCTCGCCGGAGCGCGGCTCGCGCCGCCGGCGCACACTGGCGCGGCGGTCCACTGGCTCGAAGTCAGCGCGGACGCCAATCCGGACATCTCTCCGGCCGCGCGCCGCCTGATCGAGAGTTGGGCAGCCGAGGGCCGCATCGTGGAAGCGCGGGCGGTTTCCGGCGAGCCGTTCTGGGGAACCCAGGAAATCAGCGAGATTGCGGAACTCATCGAGCGCTCCGCGTCTGTCGTGGGGGTGGGATCGCCATGAACGAGCGCGCACTCGTCTTTTCCGTCGGCGGCGAGGATCTGATCGGCATCGTGCACGCCGGCGCGCAGGGTGCTCAGCGCGGTGTGCTGATCGTTGTCGGCGGTCCCCAATACCGCGTCGGCAGTCATCGGCAGTTTCTGCTGCTGGCGCGCCGGCTCGCCGCCGCAGGCATTCCCGTGTTCAGGTTCGATTATCGCGGCATGGGCGACGCCGATGGCGGGCAGCGCACATTCGAGGACATCAGCGAGGATCTGCGTGCCGCCATCGATGTATTCATGGCCGAACAGCCGGCGCTGAAGAGCGTGGTGCTCTGGGGGCTGTGCGACGCTGCTTCCGCAGCCTTGATGTATGCCGGGGATGATCGCCGCGTCGATGGCCTGGTGCTGCTCAATCCCTGGGTGCGGACCGTCGAAGGTCTCGCGCGCGCCCGCCTGCGTCATTACTATCTGCAGCGCCTTTTCAGCCGCGATTTCTGGGCGGGGCTGTTCCGGGGACAGCTGCGCCTGTTCGCGTCCCTGCGCGGACTCGGAGGCGCGATCTCGCGAGCACGCTCGAGCGGCGCCGGCGCGAGCGGCGAGCACTCGCCGCGGACAGGCACCTTGCCCGAACGCATGGCTGCCGGATGGAAGCGGTTCCCCGGGTCTGTGCTGCTGATCCTCAGCGGCGATGATCTCACCGCCAGGGAGTTCACCGATACGGCCGCCCAGTCTCCGGCCTGGGCAGGCCTGCTGCAGCAAGCCAGGGTGCGCAAGTGCGAGCTTGCCGATGCCAACCACACTTTCTCCCGTGAGGACTGGCGGGAGCGCGTGACCGAGTGGACGCTGAACTGGTTGCGCCAGGAGCGGAGCGGCGCGCAGTGAGATCGGGATTCGAGGAAAACTGGCGTCGCCGTTTCATCGAGCGCGGTAGCCGCTTCGACGACGATGCCGCGATCGCCGGCTGGACCGATGCCGGACTGGCGGCGCGCATGCGCAACTTCCAGCGCACGTGGCGTGGTGATGCGCCGGGCGCACTGTGGGTGGATGCCGGCTGCGGCGCCGGCAGCTATACGCGGCATCTCGCCGCCGCGGGCCTGCGCGTCATCGGTCTCGACTATTCCCTGCCTTCGGTGCAGAAAGCCCGCGAGCGCAGTGCGCGCGAAATCGTCTGGGCGGTGAGCGATGTCCGCCGCCTGCCGCTGCGTCCAGGGAGCGCTGACGGGGTCATGTGCTTCGGCGTATTGCAGGCGCTGGATGAGCCGGAGGCGGCGATCGCCGAACTGATGGCGACCGTCCGCCCCGGCGGACAGGTCTGGATCGATGCCCTGAACGCGGTCTGTCTGCCTACCCTGGCCAGGGGCGCGCTTGCACGGCTGAAAGGGCGCCAGCTTGCGCTGCGCTATCACCGCGCTGCTCACCTGGCCGAGCTGATGCGCCGTCACGGCGCGGTCGATGTGCGCATCCGCAGAGTACCGATCCTTCCCCCGGCGCTGGCCCGCCTCCAGCCGCTGGTGGAGAGCCGCGCATGTCGCGGGCTGTTGAATGCGCTCGGCCCGCTGGGATCGCCGTTCGCGCACGCCGTGCTCATCTCGGCGCGCAGGACGGGTGCGCCGGCTCAGTCCTGAGGGGAATTGGCCTCGCCCACGCGCAGCGCAGGGCGTGAGGCTTCGGTGAGCGACACATGTATCCACGGCGACTGCGTGGCGAACATGATCTGCGCGCGCCAGATGCGGATGAAGAGACACTTGCCGGTGACGCGCGCGCCGAGCCGGCGATGGGCCGACAGCGATTCCGGCTTGAAGGCCGATATCCGGCTGCAACTGCGGATGAAGCCGCGGCCATGGAGTTCCCGGTCGGCAGCTTCCCACAGCCGGGCGAATACCGGGCTGTAGCGGCGTCCCGCGGCGACGAAGACATCGAAATCCCATACGGCAGCCCCGGCTGGGTGCGGTATGAACAGGCAGCGCACCTCGTCCTCGCGGTAGGCGCCTTCCACCCACCACAGAAAGCCCGCCAGTTCGCCGTCGCAGAGCGCCGCGAGGCAGCGTCCGCCCTGCGCAAAGCGGCTTTCGATGCTTGCGGGTGGATGTCCCATGCGCGTGAGCAACGGATCGCCGGCATGGACTTCACGCACTTCGACGGCGGCGCCGCGATGCGAGGGCATCAGCGGTTCAGCGCTGACCGGCTGTGATACCAGATCGTACTTGATGATGCGGATGCGTCCGCGGCTCAGCTGGTCCATTCCCTGTGCCAGCAGATAAAGCGGACCGTTGATCCAGCCCAGGCTGCGTATGGTGGCGCTGAAGCTGTCACGCGTACGCGTGCTGAACAATCGGCGCAGCTTCGTCGTCACGCGCGAAACGGTATTGCGCAGCAGGCGCCACATGCCGTGACGAAATGGCGCCTGATCTTGCCGGTCCCAATAGGCGAAGCGCGGCTTCCATGCGGGAGTCGCGGCAACGTTGCGCAGGCGCAGCTTCAGCCAGGCCAGCGGGCTGCGCTCGGTATCGAACCATACATGGGTCGCCGTCTGTACCGGCGTGGGCAGCGGCCTGGCGCACTGATGCAGGTATTCGAGCATCGGCAGGTTGATGCCGTTGGCCACACAGCAATCCAGCCAGTAATCCGTGCGGCCCAGCGTCGGCTCGATGATCCAGGGCTTCCCCTCGGCGTCGAGCTTCACTTCCAGCGATACCGGGCCGGACAGTTGCAGCGGCGCGAAGAATCGTTCCGTCAGGGCGCGGGTCGCTTCGTGCGCGAAGGATTCGGCGATCGTGGTCTGGCCCAGCCCCGGCGGTTTCGCCGCCAGCTTGCGGCCAGCGTAGGTGGCCAGGATCCTGCCGCGATCGAGATAGAAGGCCACGAACAGAGTGCGGCGGTCGTCGCCCTCTATCCAGCGCTGCATCAGGAACGGCAGCGCGCCCGGATGATCGGCGGCAAGCCGCTGAAGATCGGCCCGGCTGTGTGCCACACGGACCTTGAATCCGGACAGGGGGCGGGTCGGTTTGACGATGCAGGGGTAAGTGATCTCGGCGCCATCGCCAGCCGGTTCGTCGTCGATGCCATGCAGGACGAGGCTGTGCGGGTAGGGCAGATCATGGCTCTGGCAGTGCATTTCCAGCGCTGCCTTGTCGAGCAGAGCGAGTATCCTGTCGCGGCATCCGGACCAGCTCAGCCGGTAAGTCCCTTCGAGTCGATCCCAGTGCCGTCCGATGGTCCGCACCATATTGTCATTGGTGAGGAACAGTATGGGGGCTTCATCGCCGGGCAGGCGCCTGCGCAGCTCGAGCAACGCATCGATCAGGCCCGGCCCGTTGATGTCGGCGGCGTAGTGGATCTGCGCCAGCCGGGTGCGGCACCCGGGGAGATCGTGGTCGGCCTCGAGTGCGTGAACCCGCACGCCGGCATGGCCGAGCGAGCGCACCAGCGCCAGCCCGTGCACGCACAGCCCGACGACCACGGCAGAAACGGGAAACAAGGGGGTGGGCACGGACGGCATCGATCCTCCGGCGTGCCGCTCAGACAAGGATTTCCGCCGGCTCGGGGTGGCTGAGGAAACGGGTCGGGCTGGCGGTGTAGCCATAGGCGCCCGACTGGTAGACGACTACCAGATCGCCGATGTCGGCACGCGCCATTTCCATCTGCTGGGCAAGCACGTCGAGCGGCGTGCACAGCGGGCCCACCACATTGACGCGTTCGCGCTCGCTGCCATGCACCCGGTTGCCGATGACGACCGGATAATTCTTGCGGATCACCTGTCCGAAGTTGCCGGAGGCGGCGAGGTGGTGGTGCAGTCCGCCGTTGGTGACGAGGAAGACCTGCCCGCGCGACTCCTTGCGATCCAGGATCTCGGCGACATAAATGCCGGCCTCGCCCACCAGATAGCGGCCGAGTTCGATGATCACCGAGGCCTCGGGCAGTCGCGTCCGGATCTCCGGCAGACGCTCCCGCAGGTGCTCGGCGATCGGCTCCAGCTCGAGCGGACGTTCACCGGGAAAGTAGGGGATGCCGAAGCCGCCGCCGATGTTGAGGGTTTGCACTGGGCCCGGCGCCGCTTCGGCGAGGCGCAGCGCCAGCGCGATGCTCAGTCCCTGGGCTTCCACGATCGCCTCGGCACGCAGGTTCTGTGAGCCCGAGAAGATGTGAAAGCCGCGGAAGTGTAGACCCAGTTCACCGATGCGGCGCAGCATCCCGGGCACGCGCTCGGCATCGACCCCGAAGGCCTTGGGTCCGCCGCTCATCTTCATGCCGGAGGATTTCAGTTCGAAGTCCGGGTTCACCCGGACGGCGACGCGTGGCCGGATGCCGAGTTTCTCGCCGATGAGGGCGATGCGTTCCAGCTCGGTGAAGGATTCCAGATTGACCGTGATGCCGGCCTGCACCGCGGCCTCGAGTTCGGCCAGCGATTTTCCGGGGCCGGCGAAACTGATGTGGTCCGGCGCTGTGCCGGTGTCGAGGGCGACGCGCAGTTCCCCGCCGGATGCGACATCCAGGCCATCGGCCAGCGATGCCATGTGCCGTACCAGCGCCGGCATCGGATTTGCCTTGACCGCATAGTGAATGGAGATTTCGTCAGGCAGGCACGCACGCAGGCGCTGCATGGTCGCGGTCATCACCGCCCGGTCATAGGCGTAAAACGGGGTCCGCCCCAGGCGCTCGGCGAGGCCGGTCAGCGGCTGGCCGCCGATGATCAGGCAATCGTCCCGGATCTCGAAGCGATCCATCGGCGCGTGTGTCACTCGCGTTTCGTTCATGCTTCGTTCGGCTCCCCGAAAAGGCCCGCCAGACCGGCGGCCAGGGCCTTGCGATCGATCTTGCCGTTGGCGTTGCGCGGTAGCGGGCGCGGGTTCAGTTCGATGTGGGCCGGGACCATATAGGCGGGTAGCGACGGACGCATTGCGTCGAGCAGTCTGGCGGTGTCCAGCTCCGGGTCATGGGGCATGCCCACCAGAACGATCGCCTGGCCGAGTTCGGGATGGGGCAGGCCGAAGGCGGCGGCTTCGGCCACGAAACCGGTCGCATAGGCGATCTCCTCGATTTCGGTGGGGCTGACCCGGTAGCCCGAGGTCTTGATCATCTCGTCGCGCCGTCCGACGAAATAGAGAAAGCCGTCCTCGTCCGCGCGCACGGTGTCTCCGGACCATACTGCGATCTCGGGCAGCGGCAGTTCCGCGGGCTGGGCGGGCGCCGGGCGGAAGCGCTCCGCCGTGCGCTGCGCGTCGTTCCAGTAGCCAAGCGCCACCAGCGCGCCGCGGTGTACCAGTTCGCCCGGTTCCCCGGGTTCGCAGGGACTGCCATCGGGGCGGACCACCATGATCTCGGCATTGGGGATGGCCTTGCCGATCGAATCCGGTCGGCGATCGATCTCTTCCGGTGGCAGCCAGGTGGAGCGGAAAGCTTCGGTCAGTCCGTACATCAGGAAGAATCGGGTGCCCGGAAGCCGCGCGCGCAGCGCGTTCAGGGACTTGCGCGGCATCGCGCCGCCGGAGTTGGTGACATAGCGCAGGCTGCGTGTCGCCGCTTCCGGCCATTCGAGCGCGGAAAGCTGTATCCACAGCGGCGGGACCGCCGCCAGACCGGTGATGCCTTCGCGCTCGACCGCGCGGATGACATCGCGCGGCAGCAGATAGTTGAGCAGCACGACGCTGGCCCCGGTGAGGAAGGCCGTGGTGAGCTGGCTGAGTCCATAGTCGAAGCTGAGCGGCAGCACCGACAGCAGGCGGTCCTCCGCAGTGTTTTCCAGGTACGTGCTTACGCTTTCGGCACCCGCGATCAGATTGCGGTGCGACAGCACCACGCCCTTGGGTCGGCCGGTGCTGCCCGAGGTGTAGAGGATCGCGGCCATGTCGCCATCGATGCCGCCCCTTCCCGGCGGAGGGGCGCTCCCGGCATCTTCCGCCCACAGCTCCACGCGATAGTGCCCTTCGGCGGGTGCGGGACGATCCACCAGCAGCACGCTCTCCAGGTCCGGACAGGAGGCAAGGACGGGCGCCAGCGTCGCCAGTCGTTCCGAAGAGGTGATGAGCACGCGTACATTGCAGTCGCGCAGGATGTGGGAAACCTGCTCGGCCCGCAGCAGCGGGTTGACCGGGACGGAGATGCCCCCGGCGGCGGAGGTGCCGAACAGCGCATGCACCGTTTCGAAGCGCTTGTCGAGCCAGATCGCCACCCGGTCGAGGCGGCGTACTCCGGCCGCGCCCAGGCGGGCCGCGGCGCGCTCGATCGCCGCGGCGAGGTCCTGATAGCTCTCGTCGTTTCCGCGGTAGCGCAGAGCGGGCGCGGCGGGAGCAAGGGATGCCCTGTGGAGGACGATCTGGTGAAGTCGGGTGATGGCGGTCATGGCTGGCGTGGATTCGGCGCAGCGCCAATCATACCGCAGCCGCGGGGCAGGGTGATAACATGACGGCTCGCCGGATCAACCCGCAGCGTGCAGCTGCCGACAAGTAGGGACGAGCCTGGATTCCCGCAGGCCGGGGATTCACTGGACTGGACGGACATGCGCGACTATCTCCTCTTTGCCATCATCATCGGCCTGGTCCCGGTAATCCTGATGCGGCCCTGGGTCGGCATCCTTGCCTGGTTCTGGGTGGGATTGATGGCGCCACACAGCCTCACCTGGGGTTTCATGCGCAGCTTCCCGGTGGCGATGATCATCGCGGCGGTGACACTGTTTGCCTTTCTGACCGCCCGGGACAAGCGCCCCATGCCGAAATCGCAGCTGATGACACTGCTTTTCGTATGGGTGGGATGGGTCACGCTGACCACCGCCGTGGCGGTGAACCCGAATGCCTGGGGCTTCTGGGTTCATTTCATGAAAATCATGCTCATCACCTTCGTCGCGCCGCTGCTGATCTTCGGTCCCGGACGCATCATCGCCTTGCTGCTGGTCATTACCGGGTCGCTTGCCTTCTACGGGTTCAAGGGCGGCCTGTTCGCAGTCAGCACCGGCGGTGCGCACATGGTACTCGGCCCCGATGGCTCCTACCTTTCCGGCAACACCTATATCGGTATTGCCATGATCATGGTGCTGCCGGCCATTCTGGTCAGCGCCCGGCTTTTCCATCGTCGCTGGGTCGAGTTCGGCTCGAAGTTTCTGCAGCGCTATTCGCGCCTTCTTGGCCTTTTCGGCTACGCAGTGTTCTGGCTGACTGCAGTCGCGATCCTGGCGACCTATTCCCGCGGCGCTCTGTTGGGTCTGCTGGCCATCGCCCCGTTCATGTTCCTGCGCATGCAGCGCAAGATCGTCCTCGTGACTCTGGCGGTGATCGCCTTCGGGGTGATCGGCGTAACCGCCCCCGAGCGTCTTACGGAACGCTGGAGCACCATCGAAAGCTACGAGGAGGACCGCTCGGCCATGCAGCGCATCCAGGCCTGGGGCGTCAACTGGAACATGGCGCTGGACCGACCCCTGGTCGGGATGGGATTTCGCAATGCCGGCATGGGCTATGACTGGTGGATACAGTACGCCGAGTTCGAGGGCGACTGGACTCATGTACTGTCCCCGCACAGCATTTATTTCAGCGTCCTGGGTAACCATGGGTTCGTCGGTCTGGCGCTGTATCTGGCGCTGATGATCGGCACCCTGCTGGCCCTGAACCGTATCCGCAAAGAGGCCCGGGATCAACCCGGACGCATATGGCTGTCCGAGTATGCCTGGGCGCTGCAGATCGGCCTGCTGGGCTATCTCGCCGCAGGAGCCTTCCTCGACGTGGCTTATTTCAACCTGCTGTATGCCTTCATCGCCCTGGCGGTGGTGATGCAGCGGGAGCTCGCGCAGGGTGCGGAACAGGCCGGATCCACCGCGCCCGATGACCGCCGTGCCCGCGGCGTCCCGCAGCCCAGGTTCCGGGAGTTCGTGGTTCGGGATGAGCGGGGGCAGTGATCGCGCCTGATACCTCTGGCGCCAGCGATCCGGATGGCGTGGATGTCATGCTCGATCGCTGTCTCGCCGGCCTTGCCGCGGCGCTCGCCGCCGCGACAAGGCCGGGTGCCGGTCTGTGGGATGCGGTCGAAGGACGGCCGAGCGCGCCGGACCATTACGGACAGCTCGGCGCCGCGCTCGCCTTGCTCATCCTGCGGGGGGCGCAGGATGAGTGCTGGCGCGAGCCGCTCGATGCCTGGCTTGGCACCCCGCGCAGCCGGCGTGGGCATGCACCTTTCAACCGTTTTCTGCTGCACCTGCTGGAAGAATCCCTGCCGGACGGTGCGGATGATCTGAGACGCCGGCTCGCGGGCGAGCGCCGCGCCTGCGAACTGCATTCCCGCTATCCCTCCAACAACTGGACGCTGCTGGCGAACGTCTGCCGCCTGCTCGAAGCCGATGGCGCCGCGCCGCGCCGCCGCGCCTTGGATCGCCTGCTCGTCGATCTGGAGCGCTGGACCACCGCGGCAGGCGGATTCGTCGATTTCCCGTTCCACGGAAATCCGATCGCCACTCCGAGCGCCTATCACCACAAGGCCCTTTTTCTGGTCGCCGTCGCCGCCAGGCGGACCGGGGATGCTCGTCTGGAGGCATATCTGCGCCGCATGCTGGCCTGGTCCGCCATGTTCTGGGATGAAGGCGGCCATGCCGGTGGCCTAGGCAGGAGTTCTCATGCGCTGTATGGCGATTCCTGTCTGCTCGCCGCCCTGACTCTGCTTGCCGGTGCTCGCGAGGATCGCCGCGATCAGCCGATGGCGCTGATGATGCGATCCATGCTGAAACGCTGGATGGAAGGCGCCCGCAGCGATGGCCTGTTGCCGCTCAATCCTGCGGCCGCGGATGATCGGCGCCAGGGCTGGGACGGCTATATGCGATTGTCGGTCTACAACGCCTGGGCCGCGGCAATACTGGCCTGGGCCCATGGGCAGGAGGAGAGCGCGCCGGTTCCGGCGTCCTTCGATCCCGTGGAAAGCGATGCCGAGGCGGGGATACATCGCCTGCGCGGCGGCGACGGACTGCTGGTCCTGGTGAGCACGCGGGGCCAGCCGCCGCAGGCTTTCAGCAGCAGCGAAGCGGAATTGCGCTACGCCGGTGGCGTGCCCTTCCATGCCGCGTGCGGGACGACGGTGCTCTGTCCGCCGGCGGTGCGGATCGATGGCGAAGCGCTGCGGGCCGAGCCGGCGCATGCGGGCTGGACGCCGCTGTTCGATTGCGGCGGTGTGCTGTATGCGCTCACCGACTTCGAACGCTGCGATGTCAGGGAGGACGAGACCGGGACCAGTATCACGCTCGAGGGTCGGCCGCTGCGGCTGCTGCGCGCCGAATCCGGGAGCCTGTGCTCGCGTATCCGGCGGGGCCTCGACTGGCGCCTGCTGGATGGTGCGCTGGGACGGCGTGAAGCGCTGCACCGGCCTCCGCTCACCGGCCTGCGCGCCCGTCTGACGCTGATGGTGGAACGGGAGCGGTCCGTGTTGCGATATCGATTGCTGCTGCGCAAGGAAGGAAATGCCCGTATCCGCTATCTCAATCCCGGCGGTCATGCCCTGGTGGCCTCGCGGATGCCTGAGCGTGCGCTCGGTCTGCGCCGGGGTGCGCAGGGGATGACCATGTGTGGGGCGGATGAATTGAGGGAGGTTGCCCTGCAGGCTTCCATCCGTGATGCCGCCGGCTGGTGCCTGTCTCCGACCGACTTGCCCGAAGGCGAATTCGAGATCGAGCTGGCGTTATCCTGGATTCAGGATCCCCGGCCGTCGCGCAGTCGTTCCAGCTCCAGCAGGTAGAGCGCGGGGCGCAGATACCAGGTGCCAGCGCAAGCCCGCCGCGTCAGATCGCGACCGGCCATCAGTGCCACCCGCTCGCTGCGCAGCAGCCGCGAACGGAAATGGCGCGGGTGTGCAGCCAGGTATGCCAGCAAGCCGCCGGCGGCGCGCCGATAATAGGCGCTCATCGTGCGGCCCTGAACCTTGGGCGCGTCCTTGTTCTCGTACGGGATGTGCGCGTAGCGCGGGTAGCGACGGCGTATGGTTTCGTCATGGAGCGCATTGCCCAGAGTCCACGAAACGTCGAGATTGATCAGAAAGTCGAACAGATCATGATCGAGATACGGGCAGTAGACCCGTTCGATGTGATCGAGGATGGCGCAGGGAATCAGGCTGATGCCGCGTCGCGTGCGGTTCCAGAAGATGTAGGAAACCAGCGGGTTGCTGGCATCGCTATGCTTCTCCAGTTCCGTCACCAGCCGCTCGATGGCTGTGTTCCCGTCGATCTCGCGGGCGAATTCCGGCTGCAATGAAGTGCGCAGGAAATCGTTCATGCCGCCGCTTTCCGCCAGCAGCATGCGCGCGAGCTGCTCGAGTTTCCCCGAGCGGTAGAGCGCGAGCTTGTCCTCGTTCACCTGAAAGCCGCCTGAAAGCACGCTGCCGGCCAAGCCGTCGTATACGGTGCCGGTTCTGCCTTTCAGGTAGGCGGACACGGGCAGCAGCCAGATATGGCCGCTACTGCAGAAATCGGTCAGCTCCAGGTCCTTGAGGTTGGCGGCGGCGAAGGAGTGCGGCATGTCGATCTCCGCATGCGCCAGCGACAACTCGTCTCGCAACAGATGGGCGATGCGCACATCTTCGTTCGGTGAGGGCGGGCGCGAACGGACGGTGACCGTCAGGCTCGGCCGATGTCCCTGGGATACCAGCTCCAGCAGAATATGCCGTGAATCGCGGCCGCCGCTGATCGGCACCGTGAGATCTTCATCCGGCGGCGGCCGCCGGGCGATCGACTGGCTGAACAGCTCGCCATAGCGATCCACCGCCTCATCGAAGCTGCGCACTGGATGCGGCGCGGACGGTATGGCGATGGATCCCCGTTCGACCGTCAGTCGGCCGCGCTCCCATGTCAGGGTGCTGCCCGGCGGCAGGACGCGAACCTCCGCGAAGGGCGTGTCTTCCCCGAGGAAGAATCCCAGGCGGAAGAAAACGGCAAGCGCGCCATGGTCCAGCGTGCTCGGGACGGCGTTGGCCACGCGCGATATCGAAGATGAAACGTGGATTCCATCGGCGGTGCAGGCGTAGTAGAGCGGGCGCATGCCGTAACGGTCGTTGCGCGCGGTGAGGCGGGTTCCGTCCCACTGCCATTCCGTCCACAGACCATCATTGCCATATTTGCCGCTGTCCAGCCGGTGTCCGAGCAGGCAGCGGGCCTGGCCCGCAGTGACGATCTCACCCCGTTTCAGCGATGCGCTGAACCACGGTCTGTCGCCGGTGGAGAGCACCCCGAGTTCGGGCTGCACGATCATGCTCATTGACGCCGCAGGCGACCGGACACGATGCACAGGAGTTCCGGCACCACCGTTGCGGCCGTTGCCGGATCCTCGCGGAAGGTTGCGAAGACGCGCGACCAGTCGATCGGCGCGCGCTTGCCGAGCAGGTGCACGATGCTGGCAACGAAGGAGCGGCGCGAATCGAGGAGTTGTGCGGCCACGAAACGACGCTGCTCATCGTTCAGGCGGATGTCGGCGAGAATGTACTTGGCGAGGCGAATATAGCTGGAGAGGAAGCGCAGCGAGTCGGGGCTTCCCCACTGTGACTTGTCGAAGATGTTGATGCCTTCGCCTTCATGCGCATAGGGACGCGCCGAGAATGCCACCCGTTGCAGGTGCTGTCCCAGACTGAGCTTGAACAGGCGGTCCTGGCCATTGTAGAGCCGCGGGTCGAAGCGCACCTCGGGAAAGCGCTCGAAGCGATAGGCGAGCGTGGTGGGGCCGACGATGCTGCTGCGTCGCACCAGCAGATCGAAGAAGTCTCCGCCGTACTCGTGAATGCCGCGCTCCGCATCGATCAGCTGGTGCTCCTCGGCGCGGATGTTCCGTTCGGGTTGGCGGTCCCATTCGAAGCGAGTGTCCGGCTTGCCGACGCGGGTGCTGTTGCCGAAAAAGAAATCGTATCCCTGATCCAGGGCATGAACCGCATCGGACAGGAACGGCCCGCACCAGGCGTCGTCGGAATCGAGGAAGGTGACGTATCGCGTCCCGGGCGGCACGCTGTCGAGACCGCGGTTGCGGGCCGCGCCCGGCCCCGCGTTCGGCTGGCGGATGATCTGCAACCGGTCACCGGCGATGGGGATCAGCTCCGCGAGTTCCGTGTCCGCGGCGATGGGAGAGCCGTCGTCGACCACGATGATGCGGTAGGCGGGTGCGTCGGCCTGGTCCAGGATGGATTGCACGCACTGTGTCAGCAGCCCGGCTTTGCGCTGGAAGAAGGGGATGACGATGGCGATGTCCGGCGCATCGCTTCCGTTAGCGGCGGCGGTGCCGGGCTGGCTTGCTTCCGGGGCGTCGATGCGCGGGACTGGCGGTTCGGTGTGCAGGGGGGGATCGCTCGCGTGCGGCATGTGGCGCGGCTCAATCTTCCCAGTGGCCGAGCGCGGTCAGTTCCTCGCGCAGATCGGCGATGGCGAAGCCCGCTGCCTGTGCTTCGAGCGCGTAGCGGCGGGCCTCATCTGGATTGCCCAGACGCAGCTTGAGTCGTGCCACGTAGTAGAGCATCTTGGCGTTGCCCGGCTCCAGGCGCAGTCCTGCTTCCACGTGCTTCAACGCTTCGGGGAACTTGCCCATGCGTTCGAGGTGGATGCCATAGGTCAGGCGTACGATGCCGTCCTTGGGCTGGAACACCACCGCGCGCTGGAACCAGCAATCGATGCTGTGGTCGCTGCCTTGCGGCTGCTCCGCGCCGACCTTGGCGCCCAGGCGGGAGATGGCATCGAGGGCGCGGTAGTGGTTGGGAAACTTGTTGAGCGTATAGGAGAGATCCGCGGCGATATAGCGACTGTTGCCGGCGAGTTCTTCGATGGCGGGCGTGAAATGTCGCCGTTCGACGACCTCCAGCGCACCGCGCTTGTTATAATCGCGATAGTCGTGTGGTCCGAATGATGACTTCACGATCAGACCACAGGTCGCCGCCGTGGCCGGGCCCGGCATCCCTGCGACGAGCAGGAGTCCGAGCAGCGCTATGATGTACAGGCGTGACTTCATCATGGTCATGGGGCAAACGTACGCGGGCATCATGCCGATAACGTTTCGGGGTTGAGACGACCGACGGAGCGGACGGCCACGGTGCATGAGCGCGAGTATACGTGTCCGCCCGTATCCCTGTCCATCTGATTTGTATTTAACGGCTTTGTTATCAATTACATAATTGGATTTGCAGGCGGCGGGATGCCGATGCCGGCAGCGGTCACACACTGGATCGACAGGAACGATGACGAAAATGGATGACAGCGACGGAGAACAGGGACTGGCGCTGCCGCTGGTGTCGGTGATCATGCCCGCATACAACACCGCCCGCTATATCCGCGAGGCAATCGACAGCGTGCTCGATCAGGACTATCCGAACAAGGAGCTGATCGTCATCGATGACGGTTCCACCGATGGCACGCTGGAGCTGCTGGCGTCGTATGGTGACCGGATCAGGCTGATCACCCAGCGCAACCAGGGTTCGGCGGTGGCGCGCAATGCCGGACTCGCGGCGGCGCAGGGCGAATACATCGCCTTTCTCGATTCCGACGATATCTGGCTTCCCGGCAAGCTGCGCCTGCAGGTCGATCACTTGCGGCGGCACCCGGACATCGGCATGGTCTACACCCGCTGGGCGGTGTGGAAACCCGAAGCCAATGGCGCGTTCCCCCCGGCCGCGCAGCTGCCGAGTGAAGACAGCGGGCGCAATGAGGATGCGCCGGCGCCCGGTCTCGTGCCCGAGCGTTCGGGATGGCTCTACAACCGTCTGCTGTTCTCCTCCCTGCTCCATACCATCACCGTGATGGCGCGGCGGGAACTGATCGACCGTATCGGTAGCTTCGATCCCGAGCTCAAGCGGGGCCAGGATTATGACTTCTGGATCCGCGCCTCGCGCCTCACCGAAATTCATCAGCTGGACCGGGTGCTCGCCCGGTACCGCGTGCATGGCGACGGCTGCGTGAAGAAGTGGCCGCACGTGAACTACGAGAAGCTGGTGGTGCAGAAGGCGCTGCAGCGCTGGGGCCTGGAAGGACCGGATGGCGCACGCACGCCGTCGTCAGCATTGCGCCGGCGACTGGCGGAGACCTGCTTCAGCTTCGGTTATCACCATTACTGGGAAGGTTCGCCGCGCCTGGCGGTGCGTGCCTTCGGCGAAGCCATCGCCCACAGGCCCTGGCATCCCAATTCCTGGCGCTACCTCTTCAAGAGCCTGGCGAGGGCGGCAGTGCGGCCGTCCGAACCGGCGCCGCGATCGGCGGACGCGCGCTGAGCGCCGACAAGAGAGAAAAATTCATGAAACATCTCGTTGCCGTACTGCGTCTGCTGAGCCGCCGCGAGCGCTGGCAGATGGTGGTGATCCTCATGTTCATGCTGCCCAATGCCATGCTCCAGGTGGCCGGCGTGGCTTCGGTGATGCCTTTCATTGCGGTGCTGGCGCAGCCCGAACTGGTGGAGACGAACTCGGTGCTGTCCGGCCTGCACCGGTATATGGGTTCACCCGCGCCCGAGTATTTCCTCGGCATGCTTGCCGGCGCGGCGCTTCTGCTGCTGGTGCTCAGCAATGCGCTGGCGGCTTTCACTACCTGGCTCATCCTGCGCTTCAGCCACATGCGTGCGCAAAGCCTCTCGCAGAAACTGCTGGCGAACTATCTGGGTCAGGGATACGTGTTCTTCCTGCAGCGCAACCCTTCGGATCTGACCAAGAACATCATCACCGAGATCAATCATCTCGTGAGCGGCTATCTGATGCCGACCCTGCAGCTCGCCGCCGCCGGCGCGGTCGTGGTCGCGCTGCTCACCATGCTGTTGCTGGTCGATCCGGTCCTTGCCCTGTCGGTCGGCGTGGTGCTCGGCGGCGCCTATGGCCTGGTCTATGCCATATTTCGCAGCCAGTTGCGGCTCGTCGGGCGGCGACGCATGGAGGCGAATGCGCGCCGCTTCAAGATCACGCACGAGACTTTCAACGCCATCAAGGATCTGAAGGTGAGTGGCCGCGAGGACTACTACCTTTCCCGTTATGCCGATGCCTCCTACGGCTTCGCGTCCAATCAGGTCAAGCACCAGGCCATCGCCCAGTTGCCCCGGTACGCGCTCGAGACCATGGCCTTCGGCGTGGTGCTGGTGATCGCGCTGTATCTGACCCTGACCAAGCAGGGCGCCGAGGGCGCGCTGCCCATCATCGCGCTCTATGCGATGGCGGGATATCGCATGATGCCGGCCCTGCAAAAGCTGTTCGATAGCGCTGCCACGCTGCGCTTCGCGGCTCCCGTCGTGGAGCGGATGCGGGAGGAGATGCGCGGCCTGTCGTCCTCGGCGCCGGTGCGGGCGTCCACCGCCGGGGACGGGGCGGAGGTCGCGCCGATGCGCCTGACGAAGCAGTTGGAGATATCGCATCTCGGCTACCGCTATCCCGGCGGTTCCAGGACGGTGCTTGACGATGTGAGCCTGGTCATCCCGGCGCGGACCACGGTGGCGCTGGTGGGGGAATCGGGAGCCGGCAAGAGTACGCTCGTGGATATCATTCTCGGGCTGCTCGAGCCCGATAGTGGATCCCTGCAGGTGGACGGGCGCATGCTCGAACCTGCGCTGATGCCGGAGTGGCGCCGCCACATCGGCTACGTCCCGCAGTCGATCTATCTGGCGGACGACACGCTGCGGCGCAATATCGCTCTCGGCATTCCCGACCGGGAAATCGACGACGAGGCCGTGATCCGGGCGGCGCGCGCCGCGGCGATCCATGATTTCATCACCACGGAACTCCCTCAGGGTTACGATACCGTGACCGGGGATCGCGGCGTGCGCCTCAGCGGCGGTCAGCGCCAGCGCGTGGGCATCGCCCGTGCGCTCTATTCGAATCCGGACCTCCTGATCCTGGACGAGGCCACCAGCGCGCTGGATGGCTCCACCGAGACCGCGGTGATGGACGCGATCGATCGGCTCTCCGGTCAGAAGACGATCATCATGATCGCGCACCGGTTGGCCACCGTACGCAATTGTGACTGCCTCCATCTCATGACTCGGGGGCGGCTGGTTGCGAGCGGGAGCTACGAGGAACTGCTGGCTACGCAGCCGGAGTTCCGGCGCATGGCGAGCGGCATGGCCGCTGCGGATGATGGCCGTTGGGCCAGCGGATCCATGTAAGATGATCCGTCCGCCAGTGGAGACACCGGTTTTGAACTGCGTTCATCGTGGCGATGAATGCGCCGGAGCGAAAGAAGACCATCGTCCATGATGGCGCGCGATCGACTTCGGTGAGAGCCGATAGTGGCGAGTGAGAGGGGTTCATGATCAGCGGAAGCTGTGCTGGGCTTGGCTGTCGGCCGGATGATCCCGCGCCGAAGCGTACCAGGGGCTGGCGGCGAAATGGCCGCTCCTGACGCAAATTCGATCATCGAAGAGGCC
>JAVEZY010000010.1:0-10579 GCA_034002745.1 Gammaproteobacteria bacterium | reverse complement strand
GAGGGGTTCATGATCAGCGGAAGCTGTGCTGGGCTTGGCTGTCGGCCGGATGATCCCGCGCCGAAGCGTACCAGGGGCTGGCGGCGAAATGGCCGCTCCTGACGCAAATTCGATCATCGAAGAGGCCACATCGTCTGCAGCGGCGCGAAGGTGCGCGTCCTCGACTTCGGCATGTTCGATTATGGCGCCGTCTCCTATGACGCCTGCAAGTTCTGGCTGGGGTTGGAGTTTCTCAAGCAGGATCCAATGCTCTCCGGTTCCGTGCTGACCGCGATGCAGGATGTCTTCATTCGCTCGTACGGCCTGGTCCGGCCCTCGGATCCGGCGTTTCGCCTGGTCCAGACTCGCTACATGCTGAACGCCCTGCTGAGATCGATCGGAGGGGCGCGGGGTGGATGGTGGTCCGCGATTTATCGGCGTCGACTGGCGCATTTCTGCAGGGCATGGCTGCTTGAGTTCGCGGGATGCGGCGCCAGGAATGCATGACGGAATGCTTGCGCGCTGGATTCTGACCGCGCGGAGATCCGGCATGTGCGAAAGTCGGACGGCCGGTTGGTGGCGCTGGCATGCTTGTGCTGTTACCCGGGAGGCCGATGAGTTTGGGTGGACGGGCAGGACCCACGCCGTTGCGCCGGGTTTGGGTCCCAGAATCTTGCAACCTGTTTCGACGCACGGAACGATTCATGAACCTGGATAAATTGCGGCTTCTCGGCAGCGGCTTCACCGAGGAAGAATACCGCCTGTACCATTTTGACCGGCTGCCTGACATCAAGGCCGCGATGCAATACCTGTCGCACCGTCGCAATCATCAGATCTACCGCCCGGCGGTCAATCGAGGTGCGCAGCAGCACACCCTGGAGGACAAATGGGTGACCCAGCTGTTCCTGTCCGGGCTGTCGATTCCCGTGGCGCGGACCTGGGGTCTGTACCATCCCGGCTTCGGCGCCACCATCGACGGCGCAGCCTTCCGTACGCCGGAGGACGTGGCCGCGGTGCTCGGTCCGCATCTGCCCTTGCGCCTCATATTGAAGCCGAGAGGGGGGCGCAAGGGACGCAACATCCTGCGCGCCGATCTGCATCCCGCCGCCGATGGCGGCATCGGCGTGACTGTCGATGGCGCGGAGCTTTCGCTTGCCGCCTTCCTCGAGACCCTGCCCGATGATGCGTTTGGCGACTACGACGGCAACTATCATGGATGGCTGGTGCAGGACTGCCTGCGACAGCACGAGTTTCTGGACCGGATCAATCCTCACACGATCAACAGCATGCGTGTCGTCACCTTCATCGCCGCGGACGACACCATTGGCGTGCATCTTGCCGCCTTGCGTCTGGGGCGCGCGGGTGGTGTCGCCGACAACTGGGATCGGGGCGGTCTGTCGGTCGCCATCGACGTCGGCACCGGCACGCTGGGCCAGGGTCTCGCCAAGCCGCGTTACGGCGGAGCGTGGACATCGGTGCATCCCGACACCGGCGAGCGATTCGAGGGCCGGCAACTGCCGGAATGGCCGCGGGTGCTGGAGGTCTGCCGCCGGGCCGCGGCCGCGTTCTCGGGCATCCGCGCGGTGGGCTGGGATGTGGCGCTTACCCCGGACGGTCCAGTGATCATCGAGGGCAATGCCACCTGGGGGTTGCCGGTGGTGCAGGTGCACACCAAGGGGTATCTGACCCCGGAAGTGCGCGCCGAGCTCGCGCGCCATGGCGCCTACTTCCCCGAAGAGCCACCCTCCGTGCCCCGGGCGCTGCTCGCCCTGCTCGGCTATCAGTGGCAGCGATCCCGCGGGCCCGGCCTGCTGCAATCGATCCATGCGCGCCTGCGGCGGCCGACATCTGGCGGATGAGAGCCGCGTCAGCGGCGGAGTAATCCCAGCAGGTTTTGTCGAAGTCGATAGCTTGGCAGCCAGGTCACGATTCTGCGATAAGCAGCCAGGCGTACGCGGTGTCCGCGCGGTACGCGATAGGCGAGTCCCTCGTCAATGGTCCATTGGCACGGGTTGCAGAAGCCGCATGGAAGGTCGTTATGGGTGGGGATCTGGCAGAACCAGGTTTGATTCATCAGGTCTTCAAAGCCGCTCGCCCGTGCATTGTCGCGCATTTGCAGCTTGGTCAGCTTCAGGATCGGGAAGCTGAAGTGTTCGCGGAAAAAGGCGGCAGCGCCAGCATCGTCATCCAGCGGATGCACATCTTGTGCGGTAACCACGCTATATGCCTTGTCGTCCACATGAACGCATAATTCGAGCTGGCCGATATTCGCGCTGCGGGCGTATTCGGCAAGCCACAGATACTGGGGGCCGATATTGAAGCGCTTGGCAAGTGCGTCGTGCTGTCGTTGGGCCAAGTCGGAAATGGGGATTCTATCAACCTCGATCGTGCTGGGCGCGAGGAGGCGATGGCCCCAGCGCTCGATTGCTCGTTCTCGTATCTGTCCGATGGCCGCCAACTCGAGATGATGCGATCGGCGTTCGGGATTGATGATGTAGTGCGGTTGAACCTTTACCGGGCTGCTATGCGCCATCAGATCCAGCACCCGGTACGTCGAGTCCCAGCCGCCTCCACAGCACGTGCACGATATCTGTCATGCCAAAGCTGCCTATGAGTAAGATGGTCGGATAATTTGTTGTCCCGAGCCCTTGAGCCTTGGCTACGATTTTGGTTGCGTCGCGTTCTTGGGCGGGGTGCAGCAGATGATATCATTTGCGCCATTCGCAGCAGGCTCCTGAGAAGCGTGGCACCGACTCCGGCGGGGTGATATGGCGAGGGTTCTGTTCGGCATCTGGCTTGCGTCGCTCTCCGTCGGCGCTTGGGCGGAAATATTCATCGCCGGGCCAGAGAGCTACCGGTCTCATCTGAAGGATTTGAGACCCGGTGACATCCTGCGGCTCGAGCCGGGAACCTATCGCAAGGGGCTTCCGCTGCGTGGCCTGCAGGGGGGGGCTGGGCGGGAGATCGTCATCGAGGGTCCGGCCGAGGGCGGCGAAGCCGTGTTCATCGCCCAGGACGGTACCATCACCATCAGCCTGATCGACGTCGCGCATGTCACCATTCGTCGCCTGCGCCTGGAGGGCAGGGGGGCGAGGGCTCATGCGGTGGTGGCGGAAGGACGCGCCCGTTTCTCCCATGACGTGACGCTCGAGGATCTGCGGATTTCCGGTTACGACGCGGCGCAGGGCTATGTCGGCATTTCCACCAAGGCGCCAGCGTGGAACTGGGTCATCCGCAACAACCATATCAGCGATGCGGGCACCGGCATGTATCTCGGGAATTCGGATGGGCGCGCGCCCTTCGTCGCCGGGCTGATCGAAGGCAATGTGATTGAGCGCACGCTGGGCTACAGCCTGCAGATCAAGCATCAGCTGCCGCGTCCGGCGCTGGCCGGCATGCCGCAGTCATCCAAGGTTACAGTGATCCGGGACAACGTGTTCAGCAAGCGCGAACGCGGCAGTGCCGGTGAGAGGGCGCGGCCCAATGTGCTGCTCGGTCACTGGCCGCTGCAGGGCGCCGGGCGTGACGACCGTTACCTGGTCTACCGCAACGTGTTCCTGCACAACCCGCATGAGCGCCTGTTTCAGGGCGAGGGCCACGTGTCGCTCTGCGACAATGTATTCGTCAACGCCTGGGGAGAGGCGATCAGTCTGCAGGCGCACAACGATGTGCCGCGCGAAATCGATGTGTTCGACAATGTCATCGCCTCGCGGTCGACGGGCTTGAGACTGAGCGGCGCGGATCCCGGGCATCGTCAGCGGGTCAGCGGCAACGTCATGTATACGGAGAAACCGAATGTGGTTCCGGCGGAACTCCAGACCGGGAATGTGCAATCCGCGTTCGAGGAGGTCGCCGCATTGATTGCCGGGGCGGATGATGCGCAGCGGGTGGCGGCGGTTCTGCGTGCGCGGGCGCCGGTCCGTTCCTCCGGCGGGGCCTGTCTGCAGGCGCCGGATATCATGCGGGATGCGGAGAGCGCCGCGGCGGGCGCCGTCACAGGATGCGGGAAGCATGGCGACGGTTCCTGCTGAGCGCGCGGCGGCGCCGCTGTCGCCGCGGCAAGCAGCGACCGTCTGGTCGTCGGCATGGCTTGCCTTCGGCGCGCTGTTCGCGGTGCTCTACATCACCCTGTTGCCATTCCGCTTCTTCGAAGACCTGACGCTGGCCGAAGCCTGGAATATCTATCGCGATATGGAGTTCGGCGCGATGCGACCCGGCGCCCGCCAGCAATGGGTCGCCAACGTCGCGCTGTTCATGCCGCTCGGATTCTGCTGGATGGCGTGGCTGGCGTCCGGCGTGCGCAGCGCCACGTCGCGCGTCGCGATCGGTGCGGCGGTAGCGCTGTTCGGCCTTGCGGTGACGGCGAGCGTCGAGTTCATCCAGGCATGGATCCCGCTGCGCACTCCGTCGCTCATCGATATGAGCGGCAACTTCACCGGCGCGCTTGCGGGCGTGCTGGCCTGGGCCCTGTTTGCGCCGCGGCTGCCCGGATGGATCGCCAGGATGCGTCGGGGCACATTGGATCGCTGGCTGACGCTGTATGTCGTCGTTTATGTACTGGCCGCGCTGGTGCCGTTCGATTTCGTGATGTCGGCGGCGGAGTGGCGGAACAAGCTGGCGTCCGGACATCTGGGTTGGTGGTCGGCCGCGGCGGGATGCGATGGCGGACTGCGCTGTCTCGCGCGGGATCTGCTCGAGGTGCTGATCGCGGTTCCGGTCGGCATCTGGCTGGGACGCCGCTTCGCCGGGCGCCTGTCCCTGGCGGGCCTGATCGCCGCTGGTCTGGCCTGCGCTGTCGTCGTCGAAGCGATGCAGTCACTCACGCTTTCCGGCATCGGCGAGGGTTCCGCCGCGGTGCTGCGCGGCTTCGGGATTCTGCTCGGCCTCGTCTGGCAGGCAAGGGGCATCGACGTGATGCCCGTGGTGGACACCATGCGTCGCTATGGACGCACGATCGTCCTGCTTGTTGCCGCGCCTTATCTGCTGCTGGTCTTTGCGCTCGATGTCGGATTCTCGGGCATCGATCCGGATGCATCGCGCGCGGCACGGGTGCTGGCCGATACCAAGTTCCTGCCTTTCCACTATCACTATCTGGTGAGCGAGGCGGCGGCGATCGCCAGCATTGCACAGCATGCACTGATGTACGCGCCCGTCGGGGCGGCGGTATGGTTGTGGTTCGCGGGCGGACGTTCGCCCCGATCAGGTCTTGGTTACGCGGCAGGGGGTGCCGCGCTGCTCGCCGCCCTGATCGAGACCGCCAAGCTGCTCGTCCCCGGGCGCCATCCGGATTACACGGATGTCCTGATCGCGGCGGTGGCCGCGGGAGCGGCATGGGCTTTTCTCGTCTGGGTCTGGCGGCGGCTGACGCTTGCGCCCGAGCCGGATGCGGGCGTGGCGCCGGTATCTCGGTTTCATGCCGCCGATGCGATGCCCCCGCCCGGCAGGCCGGATGTGCAGATCGAGGGGCACGCTGCCAGCGGTGCGCCATTGATCATGCGAGTGACTGGCGTGGTACTGGGAGCGTTGGTGCTGATCAAGGCAGCGAGTTGGCCGATCCTGCCGCTCGGGCTGGTGCTTGGGCTTCTCGCCTATGCCTGGCTGCTGTGGCGGCGCCCGGAGGCGTGGTTGCTGGTGATTCCCGCACTGGTGCCGACGCTGAACCTGTCGCATCTTTCCGGGCGCTTCTTCTTCGACGAGCTGGACCTGTTCGTGCTTGCCACGCTGGCGGTTGCCGCCTGGCGCTGGAATCCCGGGGCCGGATTGCCGCGTCTGCCGCGCCTGCCGGCCCTGGGGCTTGCGGCCTTCGCGGCCGCGATGGCGCTCGGCGTCCTGATAGCGCTTTATCCGTGGCGCTTGCCCGATGCGTGGGATTGGACGCACTACACCAGCCCGTATAACGCGCTTCGTGCCGCCAAGGGATTCGTGTGGGCCGTGCTGCTGTTCGGGCTGCTGACCCAGTCGACGCAGGCACCGGCCCGCCAGCTGCGCCAGTGGTTCGTGCCCGGCATGACGCTGGGGCTCGCGCTCGGCGTGTTCCTGATCATTCGCGAGCGTCTGCTCTATCCGGGGCTGTTCGATTTCGACAGTATTTACCGCATTTCCGGAGCCTTCGCCGATATGCATGTCGGCGGCCCCAGCATCGAGACCTGGCTGGTGATGACGGCAGGGTTTGCGCTGCTCTGGGGCTGGTGGGGCGGCGCGCGCAGACTGTTGCCGGCGCTCGCACTCTTCATCGCGGCGCTGTATGCGCTGGCGGTTACGTATGCGCGCGCGGGATATCTGGGGATGGCGGCCTGGGCATGCGTGGCGGTCTTCGTCGCCGCGAGTGCGATCGCGTCACGGCGCAGCGGGAGATCGCACCCGCTGCGGATGGGCGTGGCCGCCGCCGTGCTGGCGGCGGGATCGGTCGCGGTCATGGCGCAACTCGCCGGCGGATTCATCGAACAGCGCCTGACCCAGGTGCGCAGCGACCTGGACACCCGGATCAATCACTGGTCGCTGGCGATCGATCTGGCGCGCGCCGATGGCGGCATCAACTGGTGGGGGCAGGGGCTGGGCTCCTTTCCCCGGGCCTACCTGCTCGGAAATCCGGCGGGACGCGTCCCGGAGAATTTCGGCGCGCTGACGGATGGCGAAGGGCCCCGGCTCCGGCTGGGCGGCGGCGACTCACTCTACATCAACCAGCGCATCGATCTGCCGCGCGATGCCGGCTATCGCCTGCAGCTCGAGGCGCGTGCGGCCGAGGATGCGGCGATCGCCGTGTTCGTCTGCGAGAAGCACCTGCGCTATTCGTACGGATGCGTTTCCACGGGAATGACGGTGCCCGCATCCACCGGGCCCCACGCATGGAACCGGCTCGAATGGCGCTTCTCGGTGAGTGGCGAGGATCGCTTCGCCGGGTTGCAGCGGGGCATGACGCTCGCGCTTGCCTATCACAAAGGCAGCGGGCCGGTCGAGATCACCGGCCTGCGCCTGGTCGGTGAGGACGGCAGCGAGCACCTGCGCAATGGCGATTTCTCCCAGGGCATGGATCATTGGTACGCGAGCACCGACAATCTGCTGCCCTGGCGGATCGAAAATCAGTGGCTGCAGATCTGGTTCGAACTCGGCTGGATCGGGCTGGCGGCATTCGTGCTGCTGATCGCCAGCGCCGCCGGCCACCTCGCGGCGCGCGCGGCGAAGGGCAACACGCTCGATGGTTTCTGCCTGGCCGCGGTGACCGGTGTCCTGGTGATCGGCCTGTTCAGCACCGTCTTCTGGTCGCCGCGACTGATGATGTTGTTTTTCCTTCTGCTTCTTGCCTCAGTTGCCATGAAGCAGAAGGACTGTGGTGCATCATGACCTTCAATCACGACAACCGGAAATGCTCTTTTCCCTGTCTAGAGTCTTCCATGATCTTGCTGGGGTATAGTTCGCTTACCAGATATAGCGGTCTGTGCTTCACCTCATTGAATACGCGACCCAGATATTCACCAAGAATGCCCGTAAAGACCAATTGGGTTCCGCTCAGGAAAAGGATGACGACCATTAATGATGGGTAACCTTGCACGGGATCTCCGTAGCGCAAGGTCTTGTACACCACGTATGCCGCATACATGAATGCAGTGGAAGCGATTGCAAGGCCTATGTATGTTGCGATCTTCAGCGGGGCAACGGTAAATGAGGTGATTCCTTCAAGGGCGAAGTTCCACAGCTTCCAGTAATTCCATTTCGTCTTACCCGCAGCCCTCGGGGCGCGTCTATAATATATCGGTTTGGAAGGAAAGCCGACCCAGCAGAAAAGACCCTTCATGAATCGGTGATGTTCTCGCAGTTTGAGGAGAGCATCGAGAGCTCGTCTGCTGATCAGGCGGAAGTCACCGGTGTCCCTCGGGATCTTGATACGGCTCACCGATTGAATGACGCGATAGAAGGCGGCTGCCGTCTTCCTTTTTAGCCACGTTTCTCCTTCGCGCTCGGTGCGGACCGCATAAACGATATCGCATCCTTCACGCCATCCTTGTAACAGCTCGCAAATCAGTTCGGGCGGATCCTGAAGGTCGGCGTCGATCACGACGGCTACCTCGCCGCAACAGATATCCAGCCCGGCTGTCAGCGCAATCTCCTTGCCGAAATTCCGAGACAGATTTACTACGGTGATTTGAGGATCCATTTCCCTGAGTTGCGTCATTATCGGAAGCGTGTGATCGGTGCTTCCGTCATTTACAAAAACGATTTCATAGGGAATCCCGATTTGTTTCAGAACGCCGGCAGTGCGTTCGTAGAATTCGCGCAGGACTTCTTCCTCGTTGTGGGCCGGGACCACTACGGAAATGCTGGAGGGAAGAGCGCGTTCGTGATGGATTGTTGTCTTTACGCCTTGGATGTCTGAAAGATCCATGTTTTGCTCACGATAAAGGTAAGGATCGCCACGAAACAGGTCGCGACAACCTGTGCAACGAGGTAATGAAATCCAAGTCTGACGATTACGCCTACAATGCCTGCATTGATGGCCAGGCCGAAGCTTGCCATGGCCAGGAAGCGTGGTAGGGCTTTGGTATGCTCTGCCCCGCTGGCGAAGGTGTAATGATAATTGGAAATGTAATTGACTATCGCGCCAAGCAAAGCGCCCAAGCTCGTTCCGAGTACAGGAGAGAGTTTCAGACCGGAGACCGCCAAAATCAGTACGGCATAGTGTACTAGTGTGCCGACGGCTCCCGCCGTGAGGTATCTCGGTATCAGCCAGGTTTTGTGTAAACCGTTATGGCTCATGCTGTGCCTCTCTGCGACCGCATGCTAGTACGGCCAGAAGAACGCAGAGCGCGAAAGTGATCGGGACGTGATACTTTCCCGCGCTCTCAAAAACGGCGTGCAAGGACATCAAATATAACCAGATCCATACCGGCGTGCGGGAGAACATCGAGTGCAGCCTGATCGCATGGCGGCGGTTGTTCAGTGCTTGAGCCGCCATGCATAACCACGCCAGCATCCACCATCCGTTGGCAGTGGCTTTGAGCAGTGCGTATACGAGGGTATTGTCGGAAGCACGACCGACCTTCAGGGTGTTGTAGACGCCAACGGCATCGTCCCCCATGAAGAGAATCAGTTTCTCTACCGCCAGGCGTCCGAATTGAGTTGGATGGTTGCGTATCCATTCGACAGCAAGCCGGCGACCGACCGCATCCTTTTCCAGTTCGCTCAGGTCCGACAGGTCGATCTCTCCGGTTTTCATGTATCCTCCCGTCGCCATCGGGTTGTTAGCCCGGTAGAGAACGTCCCCGCCGTTCGTCGATACAAGAACAAATTTGTCGAAAGTCTGGTAATTGCGTATCGTCCAGGGTGAGACGATGATTGCCGCTCCAAGTATTACCAGTAACGCGGGCTTGATGCTGTTGCGCGTGCTTGGGAGGAATATGACCAGGGCGATCGCGCCGAGTAGTGGTAATAGCTGCAAAGAAGGTTGCGCCAGGGTTGCTGAGCCCAACAGTATTCCGCAGCCAAATGCGAAAAGCAGCCGGCCTGGGTTCTCGACGACACGGAACAGCCATAGTGTTGCCCACGGCAGGAGAGCCAGAACCAACATTTCCTTTTCCGGCGTTGCGGAGTTGAAGATGAGATTTGGCCAAAGGGCAAATAGTGCGATTGCAGCCCTTCCTGCCGTCGGTCCGCCCAGGTGCGTGCCCAGTTTGGCGACGCCGATCGAACCGACAATGAAAACGAAAGCGTTAGATATCAGGAAGGCGGCTTTGGCAGAAGGAAGAATCGAGATCCAGAAAGCCAGAAACGCCGGATATCCTACCGGCCAGTACGCAAAGGTATCGCCCGCTTTGTATTGGCCGGATTCAATCAGCTTTATGGCCAGCGCCAGATAGGTGCCTCCATCGGAGCCCGGCTGCGCCTGAAAGAGTATGACCCACGTCAGTCGTAAGGCCAGGCCGATCAGTATCCAGGAAATGATGGAGATTCTTGCGAAATGTTGCGTAAGAGATGCTGTCAGGTGGGATATTGGGCCGGCTTTATGCCAAACGATCAGGGCTGTAAACAACCAGACGGCACCGGATATCAATATTCGCACGGATTCGTCCAGGGGTGTGGCCAGGCGGAACATCTGCAGAGGCGTCGCGAATAGAGCCACGCTTGCCAGGGCGATGATGACCAGATCCAGCCATGATCCGCCGATCAAGGCGAGGCGATGATTCGGGGCGGTTTGTGAGCCGGATGTCGTAGATGGCGGCATGGTTGATTCACCTGCGCTTTCTAGATTATCACCTGCGGGTTTTTTCATGGAGAGAGGCTCGTATGACGCAGATGTTGTCCGCGGTAGTAGTGTGCACGCTTCGCCATGGTTGATATTCGCCCACCTTATCTAGGGATGGGTCTTTATCGGCTCAGGGATAAGGCACCTTTAGTGCTATTTCCAGTCAGTTAAAGCCAATCCCGCAGTGTCGAGACGATACGTCTTGCCGCCTGACCATCCCACAGTTCCGGAATCCGGCCGCGTTTGCCGCCGGTGGTCATGACGTCGCGGAAGGCGGCGAGGATCAGGGCGGGATCTTGGCCTACGACCTGGTTGGTCCCTTCCTGCACGGTGATCGGGCGCTCGGTATTGTTGCGCAGGGTG
>JAVEZY010000009.1:0-95496 GCA_034002745.1 Gammaproteobacteria bacterium | reverse complement strand
TCGCTGCCATCGCCGTCTTCCTGCGGCGCGCCTACCGCCAGCACATGATGATCGGGCGCCCGAGTCGCCAGCGTCACGCTGAAGCCGAATCCATCGCTCCCTTCGGCGTTGGAAGCCTTGAGATACGCTTCCTGCGCCCAATTCTCCCCATCGCGGGCGAACACATACACCGCGCCGGCATCATCCGCATCGTCATTGTCCTCGGCGCCATGAGGAGGCGCCGGATAAACCCCCGATGCGGAACTGTCCTCGAGTGGCGCACCGACGGCAAGTACGGAGCCGTCGGGAGAAAGCGCGAGGCTGGCGCCGAACTGGTCCCCCGCACCGGCATTCGACGCCTTCAGCATCGCCTGCTGCGCCCACTCACCGGGCGCAGTCCGGGTGTAGACGTAGACCGCACCGCTATTGAGCAGTCCATTGCCGGCGCCGCCGGCGCCGCTGCCCTCGAAGGGCGCGCCCACCGCCATCGTGCCGCCGTCCCGGGACAGGGCGATGCTGTAGCCGAACTCGTCGTTGGCGCCGGTATTTGATGCCTTCACATAGCCAATGGCCTCATCAAGCGTTCCGCTGACAAATACTGGCGAGGCATTCTCGCAGCCATCGTCATCACAGTATTCGAGAATGTAGCTGGCGCTGATCCTGGCCGGCAGGAACACTTCCATCTCATACTCGTGATCATCCGGGCCAAAGCTGGCGATGGGATCGCGGCCAAACGCGCCCGCGGCATCCGGTTTCTCGTAGAGGTGATAGGCGGTCGCCCCCGGCACCGGATCCCAGCTGAAGCGGAAGATCTTCGCGCTTCGCAGCGTCAAAGTAAGCGGATATTTGTCCACGCAGTTGACGACGATGTCGGTGATCGCCGAGCCGCGATAGGTTCCGCTGCCGTTGACCACGGTGCACACTTGCCCCTGGGGTTGCGAGACGACGACGATGTTGTATTTCTGGTTCGACGACAGACGGGGCGGCAGAACGAAGGGAACGCTCGTCTGGAGAGGATCGATCCTGCTGAATTCCCGAGTGCTGCCGGGATTGCCATCTACCTCGTTCCGCAGGGCGATCGTGCCGTTGAGCCCGGTAATGGAACCACCAACGGAAGTCAGATTGGAATTGCCGCCGCCTCCGCCGCCGCCACCTCCGCTACAGGCGGTGAGCACAAGCCACAGCGCAACAACGGCGGCATACCGCCCCTGTCGCCACGACGCGCCTACAATGGTCCTGACACGGGCCAGCGACTTCCTATCCGAACTCGAGCTCATCTCGACCCAATCCCTCCCTGATGACGTACGCACGGACCAGCGCCCATGCCCAGGCAACGGCACACGATTCGAAAACTCATGGATTCAAATCGATATTGACGAAGGCGATCTGAGGATGATTTCGCATAAGCTCTGCTGGGACCGGACGACATTGTGTATGGCGAACAGCCATTGTAGGGAAGTCGGAGGGAATGACACAAGCTCACGGGCGAACCCTTCGCGGTTGGCAGTCTGCCGAACTAGTGAGCGGCAGCGGCGCGAAAATCTTCAGTGAGGCTCGAACCCGGGCCCGTTGCAGGATCAGTCAGTATGAGGGCGATCAGTCAACGGCAGGAGAGAAGGTAAGGTTGCATTTCAGCGATCAGATGGGCATGGGTCGCGCATCCATCAGCCGCATGATGCCCCGCACGATGCGATACAGCACCCACAGCCCGGTCGTCCAGGCTAGAACGAGCGCGACGGGAATGCCGATCAGGGTTGCCGCGAGCAGCACAGCCACGCCCACCCACAGCAGCGCGAACCAGAAGGTCCGGATCTGCCAGCGGAAGTGTGAATCGAGCCAGGTGCCGCGCACGTCCGAGCGGCGCACGTAATTGATGATGACGGCAACGATGGATGGCCAGCCGGTGAGAAAGGCAGTAACGATCAGCGCGGGCGACAGAAGGCCACTCAGCGCGCTTACCGCGTGCAGACCATAGACCAGCCAGGTCACCAGAACCTGACCCTCGGTCGCCTCCCTGCGCTCGAAGTGCTGCTCCACCATATCCATCTCCCGAAGCGTAACCCAAATCCGCATTTTCTCGCACGAGAAATATCAACACCAAGGGCGAGGCATGCGCAAGACAAATAGTCTGGCCGCGGTTAGGATGTGGACGCCGTCACTTGCCGAAGGGGCCTCGATGACCAGGAATCTGCCGCCCTACCGTCTGCCCGTCGAGGCGCTGGCTGCGGAGCTGGCGACCGACCTGCGGCAGGGTCTGCGCGATGATGAGGCACGCACGCGCCTCGAACGCTTCGGACCCAACGAGCTCGAAACGGCCGCCCCGGTTCCCCGCTGGAAACGGTTCCTTCTCCAGTTCCGCGATCCCCTGGTCGTCCTGCTGCTGATCGCGACCGCGGTATCGGCCGGCATCTGGCTGATCGAGGGCGCGACCGGCCTGCCCTACGAAGCGCTGGCGATACTCGCCGTGGTCACCCTGAACGCGGTCCTCGGCCACGTTCAGCAGGAGCGCGCCGAGCAGGCGGTCACCGCGCTGCGCCGCATGTCGGCGGCCCAGGCGACGGTCGTTCGTGACGGCCGGGCACAGCGGATCGCGACCGCCAGGCTCGTTCCCGGAGACATCATACTGGTCGAGGAAGGCGACACTGTGCCAGCCGATGCCCGCGTGGTGGAGTCGGCCTCCCTGCAGACTTCCGAGGCATCACTCACCGGCGAAAGCCAGCCGGAATCCAAGGATCCGGAACCGGTCATGGAAGAAGTCGCGATAGGCGACCGCCAGAACATGATCTTCAGCGGCACCTCGGTCACCTATGGACATGGTCGCGCGCTGGTGACTGCAACCGGGATGAACACCCAGATGGGACTGATCGCCGGCATGCTCGACAATTCGCCCCTCGAGGAGACCCCGCTGCAGGTCGAACTGGCGCGCACCGGCAGACTTCTCGGAGCGCTCGTGATCGGCATCGCCCTCGTGATCATCGCTGTCATCCTGATTTTCCGCGAGATCCGCGGCTTGTCCGCGATATTCGACGTCATGATCCTGGGCGTCGCCCTTGCCGTCGCCGCGGTGCCGGAAGGCCTGCCCGCCGTAGTGACCGCAGTCCTTGCCCTCGGCGTGCAGCGGATGGCCAGGCGCAAGGCCATCGTACGTCACCTGGCCGCGGTGGAAACGCTCGGCTCCGCCAACGTCATCGCATCCGACAAGACCGGCACCCTGACGAGAAACGAAATGTCGGTGCGCTCCGTGGTGACCGCGAGCGGCCGGGTGGACTTGACGGGCAAGGGATATGAACCCGAGGGCGAGGTCCGCGCACGCCGCATCGATGGCGAAGCAATCGCCATCGATGCGGCGCTGCGCACAGAGCTCGAGCGCGCGCTGACCGCCGGGGATCGGGCCAACAACGCCAGGCTGCTGCAACACGAGGGGCGCTGGATCGTCCATGGCGATCCCACGGAAGGCGCGCTGCTGGTTGCCGCCCGCAAGATCGGACTCGGCACCGAGGATCTCGACCGCCGCTTCGCGCGGGTCGGAGAGATCCCCTTCTCGTCCGAACGCAAGCTGATGTCGACCATCCATACCGACACCGATCGCAGCCGCCACCGTATCGTCTTCACCAAGGGCGCACCCGATGTGCTGCTCGCCCGCTGTACCAGCGAACTGGTCGGCGACGGCGTGCGCCCGCTCAGTGCTGAGCGTCGCGCGGAAATCATTGCCTGCAGCGAGACGCTCGCCAGCGAAGCGCTGCGCACTCTTGGAGTCGCGGCACGCCTGATCCCCATTGCCGATGAGGCCGATGCAAGTCCGGAAAACGCGCACGGCACCCGCGGCTCGGTGGAGAGCGATCTCGCCTTCGCCGGCCTCATTGGCATGATCGATCCGCCGCGCGAGGAGGCGAAGGAGGCGGCGGCACGCGCGAGGGAAGCCGGAGTCCGCGCGATCATTATCACCGGCGACCATCCCATCACCGCATCGGTCATCGGTGCGGAACTCGGCATCAGCGGCGACCGGCGCGCTGTCACCGGAGTCGAGATCGAGCGGATGTCCGAAGAAGAATTCCGGAAGGTGGCACGCGAGGTTTCAGTGTTCGCTCGCGTGGACCCCGAGCACAAGCTGCGCATCGTGCGTGCCCTCCAGCAGGATGGCGCGATCGTCGCCATGACCGGCGACGGCGTGAACGATGCGCCGGCGCTACGCTCCGCCGACATCGGCGTGGCCATGGGCATCACCGGCACCGATGTGTCGCGCCAAGCCGCGGATATCGTCCTTGCCGACGACAACTTCGCGACCATCGTCGCCGCCGTCGAGGAAGGCCGGGCGATATTCGCCAATATCCGGAAATTCCTGCGCTACCTGTTGTCATCCAACATGGGCGAGGTGCTGACCATGTTCTTCGGTGTGCTGCTGGCCGACGTGATCGGCCTCGCGGCGGCGGGTGAGGATGGCGCGCTTCTGCTGCCTCTGCTCGCCACCCAGCTGCTGTGGATCAACATGGTCACCGACGGAGCTCCAGCGCTGGCTCTCGGCGCGGATCCCGCCGATCGCGATGTCATGACGCGCCCTCCCCGGCCACGAGGCGAAGCCGTGATCACGCATCGCATGTGGGGCAGCATCCTGTTCGTCGGCATCATAATGGCCACCGGCACCCTGCTGATCGTGGATCTTGCTCTTCCAGGAGGATTCATTCCGGGAGACGGTGATCTGCGTCATGCGCAGACGATGGCCTTCACCACTCTGGTGTTCTTCTCGCTGTTCACTGTCCTGACCGCGCGCTCGGACGAATGCAGCGCCTTCGTCGGCCTGTTCTCGAATCGCTGGCTGTGGGCCGCGATCGCGCTGTCGGTGGCGCTGCAGGTGGCGGTAGTTCATGTGCCGTTCCTGCAGGCGGCCTTCTCAACTTCCGGGCTCGAACCGGAGGACTGGCTGATGTGCGCAGCGGTGGCAAGCACCGTGCTGTGGCTCAGCGAGTTGCGCAAACTTTTCAGTCGATACCGCAGCACGCGTGCGGAGACCCGATCCATTCCCCAGGCGCGCGCCTGAGATGCCGCGGCGATTCGGTCCCTGCTCCCGACATCCTGGCGCCGCATGGGATAGAGCCGGAAGGGATACGAGCAGCACGATGCCACAAGCAGCACAATAGGCGGGAAGAATGTCGCCACGCTGGTGTCTGCGGCGAACACAATCTATCCCGGATCCTCCGCCTGCCCGATCAGGTCTGTCTCATATGGATTGACAGGAAGCGAACAGCCGCCAAACGGCGCAGGTCCCCTGGCAGCCTGCTCGTACCGGGGAATTCGGCGGCTGCCTGCTTCGCTGTTGCTTGCACTAGTCGCAGGCGTGGCCCTGAGCTTTCATTTTCTGCACCAGTTCCTCGGCCGAACCGACCTTGCTGGTATCGACTCTGGAAAGCACGACGATGCGCAACACGCCGAGCATGCGCTCGCGGGACTCATCCTCATACACAGCCATCGCCAGGCGGTAAGGCCGGCAGACGAAGCCACCGGCGCGAGGGGATTCGATGCGGAGATCCTTCACGCGTCCGATCTCGCGGGTCACGCGGAGCGGCGCGCGCGTGTCGGCCGGATTCTCGAAGCCGATCTCGACGAAAGCCTGATCGGGCAGCTTGCGTCCAGGCGAGAGCGTGACGACGTACGTTCCCTGCGCCGCGGCGCCTTCGAAACCGAAGACGAAATCGGCACCATCCAGAGACAGGTAGTCCGGAAAGGCCACTTCCGGCGACGAGGCCAGCGCCGCGACCTCATCCTCGTTCAGCCAGCCGCGCGCGAGCGGATTGGAGGCAACGATATCGCGCGCGGAGGGCGACTCGAGCAGCCAGTCGCGCGCCAACTGGGTCGCCGCCATGATCTCGCGCGCATCCATCGTCAACACCAGCCGTTCCCGGGCACTGTTGATCGTCGCGAATCCCTGAGCGTCCATCCCATGCAGCAGTGCCAGTGTCAGCCAGGCGTAGGCTGAGCGCAGCAGATCACGGTTGCTGGCGTCATGCTGCAAAGCGGCCAGGTCCATCAGGCCGATCCTCATCATGGCGGGTGAGAATCTGAGATCGGCCGCCTCCTCGTACCACTTTCTCGCCGCAGCAGGATCTTCACCGCGCTCATGGATCACACCCAGGGTGAACTGCGCCGGCGCGTAGCCCTTTCCAGCAGCTTTCCGCAGCAGATCCTTACCCTCCTCCGGATCCGCCTTCACGCCCTGCCCGTTCAGGTGCATCAGGCCAAGCGAATACCAGGAGGGCGCATAATCCTTCTTCGCGCCGCGTCGATACCAGTTCAGCGCAGCGGCATGATCCTGTTCGACGCCCAAGCCCTTCTCGTGCAGCAGGCCGAGGTTGTATTCCGCCGCATCATCGCCCGCCTCCGCGGCGACGCGAAACTCCTTCAGCGCTGCCCCGTAGTCGCCCCGGCCCAGCGCATCCATACCCTCCTGCACTCCCGCCACGGCAACAGCCGAAATCAAAATCGACATGCCACCGAAGAGCTTCCACATCGCCGCCCTGATCATGTCCGCGCATCTCCCGGCGTGACCGCCTGCATGTGATCGAAGCGTCCGATAGTAACACGACCGCCCGCCGGCCCGCGCACCTGCCCCGTACCGGGGACGGGCGAATGGCATCCGGAAAGAGCAGCCGGGGAGAGTCGGGCACGGCGCGCAAACGGGCGTCGATGCGCTATCTCGCGGCGCCTCCGGCCGCGCCCGCATCGCTCCCCCGCACCACCGCGACCGTCTCCAGGATGTCGCCATTGCCGAAATGCAGCATGAAGGTCACCCTGTCTCCCGCGCGAACGGAACCCTTTGCCTTTCGAAGCATCAGATGATGCCCACCGGGCTCGAGAGCGAGCGATTCTCCGGGAGCGATGGGCACGGCGCGCCTTTCGGACATATGGACCATGCCGTGATGGACTTCCGTTGCATGAATGTCGACCGCGCCGAACCGGTCGCTCTCCACGGCCTCGAGCGTTACCGCATGGTCCGAGCGGTTGACGATGCGCATGTAAGCCGCCATCACTCGCGCGGCCGGTGGCGCGTCCTGAATCCACGCGTCCTCGACCGCGATGTCGCCGGCCATCGAGATACTGGAAACGAGGAACAGCAGGACAGCGAAGACCTTCTTCATTTCACACCCACCTCATGCAGTTTGCGGATTGCGGAATAGGCCTGGTCCATCCGCTCCGTGTCGAAAGGCGGCAGGATGGATGCCACCAGGCGCGCGGCCGGATCGATGACCAGCAGGCCGGAATAGTGATCGACGACGTAATCGTCGGTAGCGGGCGAATGCAGAAGATCGCCCACGGCCAGCCCGGTCCGGGGATCGCCGTAGCCATGCGGCATGCCAAGCCAGTCAAGCAAACGATGGAGTTCGCGCGGCTCGCCCGTGAGCGCAAGAAAATCCTTGCTGAAGTACGAGACATAGGACGACAGATGCTGGGGCGTGTCGCGAAACGGATCGGTACTGATGAACGCGAAGCGCGTGTCCGGCGTCCCGCCCACATTGACGAGACGGTCGAAGAAGCGCGCCATGTCGGCGAGAGTAGTGGGACAGAAATCGGGACACTGAGTGTAGCCAAACGCCACGATGGTCCACTGGCCACGCAGGTCGTTTTCGGAAAACGGCACTCCGCGACCGTCGAGCAGAGCGAAGGCAGGGACCGATTGTGCGGATGAGTGCACCATGACACCGGGCAGCGGCGCCTCATCTGCCAATGGCGCCGGGGACTGCAGGAACATGCGATAGCCGGCCGCGCCGAGCGTACCCAGGAATATCGCGATGGCGGCGACCGCCGCCCGCCCAACGATGCTGCTCGACAATTCTCATCCTCTCTTGCATCAGTCGGCAACGTTCTGAGCCATATCCAGCGCGCCGACAGCACCCTCCCGGGCGGACCCATGCTAGCGCTCGCCCAGTCCACATGAAAGCGGCGGAATGCCGCGCGTCACTTTGACGCAGTGTTTCGCTGCATTCAGCGCCATACACTGAATCACGCGCGCCGAAACGACGCGCGTTCAAACAACAATAAATCCGGGAGGAAAAACCATGCCCATTGATCGCAAGCCGTTCCTGATCTGCGCGATGCTCATCGCGCCACTGTCAGCCCAAGCTGCTGCCATGCCCGACTGGGTCGCACCACCGACCTGGGACTGCCGCACGTGTCATGCGATCGACAGCAAGCTGATCGGTCCCTCATGGAACGACGTCGCGCAGCGTTACAAGGACGAACCGGGCGCCGTGGAAATGCTGAAAGGGAAAATCAGGGATGGCGGGGTCGGGAACTGGAATGATGTCACCGGCGGCGTGCCGATGCCGCCGCACCCCAGGCTCACGGACGAAGACCTCGGGAAAGTGGTGGAATTCATTCTGTCGCTGGCCCACTGACCGTGCGCGGATCCGGGTTGGACCCTCCCGAGGGTCCAGCCCGCTCCGCTTATCTGCGGAAGAGGTCTTCCAGCCGCTCGCGAGCGATATCCTCCGCGCTCCGCTCTTCCCCACCCTCGCCGCCGCAGGCGTCGATACCAAACAGGGATTCGAGCTGCCGGCGCGACTCACCGGCCGGATCCGGATCCCGCGATGCGACGCCCGCACGCGAACGGATCCTGAACCACCCGCAGAAATTTGCGCGCTGCTTGTCGGAAACCGGCTCGGCCACCGGTTCGCGGCACTGGCTGGCGACGGCCGGATCGAAGAATTCACACATGCGGCAGACATGAAGCTCGGCGCGGCAAGCCTGACATTCGGCGAGCCGCGCAAGCGGAAGCGGCAGGTCGGAGGCGAGTGCAGCGCCGCATTTCCAGCAGTGATGAATTCCGCTCATGTGGAGTCGGCCTCCTTCCGGGTACAATGTACATTGCGATGGTAGCCCGCACTGACCATTAGTCCAACCGCGGCAGGACCGCTCGGCCAGACCCCGGAAGCCTCATGCTCGAACTGATCTCCCTGCGCACTGCCCTCGTCGGGCCGATATCGTTGCGCGTCGCCGCCGGGGAATGCGTGGCGATCCACGGACCTTCGGGAAGCGGCAAGACGCGGCTGCTCCGGGCCATCGCGGACCTCGATCCCCACGAGGGCGAGATGCGCCTCGATGACACTCCCGCCGGGCGGATGACGGGACCCGAGTGGCGACGGGCGGTGCAGTTGCTGCCCGCCGATCCATTGTGGTGGGAGCCGACGGTAAGTGCCCATTTCACGCGTTTCGATGCGGCCGCCGCCGTGGCGCTGGGCTTACCGCCGGAGTCCGGAGCCTGGCCGGTGGATCGCCTGTCGAGCGGTGAACGTCAGAGGCTGGCTCTGCTGCGCGCCCTGGATCGCGAACCGCGCGTGCTCCTTCTCGACGAACCCACCGCCAACCTGGACGAGACCTCGCGGCATCGGGTTGAAGCGCTGCTTGCGCGCTACCGCCAGGACAAGGGCGCAGCAGTGATCTGGGTGAGTCACGATGCCGAACAGAGAGCGCGCGTCGCGACACGGAAGCTGCGGCTGCGGGACCGAATCCTCGTCCCCGAGCAGGAGGACACATGACACTGATTTCCCTGTCCGCGCTCGACCTCTCCGTCGCCGCGCTGCTGGTCGTGCTGCTCGGTGTATTGTCCTGGCGTCTGCATCTCGGCATCGGCCGCGAACTCGGCGTCGCCGCCGCGCGTACCGTGGTCCAATTGCTGCTGGTGGGGCTGGCGCTCACCGCGATCTTCGAGCACGCCCATTTCGGCTGGGTCAGCCTGATCGCGCTCGTCATGCTGCTCGCCGCGGGACGCGAGGCGATGACACGTCAGGAGCGGCGATTCATCGGCTGGTGGGGCTTCGGACTCGGCGCGCTATCCATGTTCGTGTCGTCATTCACGCTGACGATATACGCCCTGCTGGCAGTGATCGGACCCGAGCCCTGGTACGCGCCACAGTACGCGATCCCGCTGCTGGGAATGGTCCTCGGCAACACACTGACCGGCATCGCGCTGGCCCTCGATCGGCTGACGCAGAACGCCTGGGACCGTCGTCACGTCATCGAGCAGCGCCTGATGCTCGGCGCAAGCGCGGCGGAAGCCATCGTCGACATCCGCCGCCTGGCCATGCGCAGCGGCATGATGCCGAGCGTCAACGCCATGGCCGTTGCCGGCATCGTCAGCCTGCCGGGAATGATGACCGGCCAGATCCTTGCCGGCGCGCCGCCGCTCGAGGCGGTGAAATACCAGATCCTGATCATGTTCCTGATAACGGCCGGCACCGGCTTCGGCACCTTCGCGGCGATCTGGCTCGGCGCGCAGCGCCTCTTCGATGGACGAGACAGACTGAGGCTGGAACGTTTGCAGCAGCGATAGCTTCGCCTGCCCCGCTCCGCCTCAGTCCCGCTCATCTTCCGGACCGGCCGGCTTTTCGAATTCGTGACGGATGTTGGCGAACTCCTCGAGCCGGGCGCGCACACGGGAATTGAAGCTGCCGCGCGGGAAACGACCGACGGCATCGGCGGTACCGGCCGGCATGTCGGTCAGCAGTTCGACCGCCTGGTCCACGTGCGTCACCGCCCAGACCTGAAACTTCCCCGCCGCCACCGCCTCGACCACATCCGAGCGCAGCACGAGGTGCTTGACGTTCGCCTCGGGGATGATCACGCCCTGGCGCCCGCTCAGACCGCGCGCGCTGCAGACATCGAAGAAGCCTTCGATCTTCTCGTTGACCGCGCCAATGGCCTGTACCCGACCGAACTGGTCTACCGATCCGGTCACCCCGATGTCCTGACGCATCGGAATGCGGGCCAGGGTCGACAGCAAGGCGAGCAGTTCGGCCATGGAAGCACTGTCTCCATCGATCGGCACATAGGACTGTTCGAACACCAGGCTCGCGCTGATCGACAGCGGCCGGTCCGGAAGATAGCGCGAACCAAGGCAGGCGCCCAGAATCAGCACCCCCTTCGAATGCAGGGAGCCTCCGGTTTCGACCTCACGCTCGATGTCGACCAGTTCCCCCTCGCCAACGCGCACGGTGGCCGTGATTCGCGAAGGCTGACCGAAAGCGAAGCCGCCGAGTTCGATCACCGAAATGCCATTGATCTGCCCCGTTGCCGCGCCCTCGGTGTCCACCATGAGGGTATCGCGGGCGATTTCCTCGTAGGTTCGCTGCCGCAGCCGGTCGGCACGGCGAATCTGCCGCAGGACCGCCTGCTCGACATGCGGGGCGCCCACCACTTCGGAGCCGTCGGCGCGCGCCCAGTGATCGGCTTCGCACAGCAGGTTGCGCAGGCCGAGCAGATGGGTGCCGAGCCGCTCGGAATCCGCCGCCTGGCGTGCCGCCTGTTCGATGATCCGCGCCACGGCGCCACGATCGAACGGCAGCAGCTGTTCCCGCCGCGCCATGCCGGCGATCAGGCGCGCATAGAGATTCCGGTTCTCAGCGTTATGGACCACCTCCTCGTCGAACTCGGCCTGCACCTTGAAGAGTTCGGCGAAGTCGGGGTCGTACTCGTGCAGCAGGTAGTAGAGCAGGCGATTCCCCAGCAGAACCACCTTCACGTCGAGCGGAATCGGCTCGGGATCGAGCGAAACCGTGCTGGCGTAGGCGTACATCTGGCCAAGAGCCTGTATGCGCACCTCTCCGGCATAGAGCGCACGCTTCAGCGCATCCCAGACGAAGGGTTCGGACAACAGCTTGCGCGCATCGATGATCAGATAGCCGCCGTTGGCGCGCTGCAGGGCACCGGCCTTTATCAGCATGAAGTCGGTGATCAGGGCGCCCATGCGGACGCGATGCTCGATGCGTCCGATCAGATTGGGATAGGTCGGCGCGTCTTCATAGACAATCGGCAGGCCGCGGGCGTCGGAATGATCGACGAACAGGTTGACCCGGTACCGGTCGAGACCATCCTCATCCGCAAGCGATACGTTGCCGTGCTCGTCGCGCACCACGATTCGCTGCACATTGTCCAGCAGGTCGCGGCGCAGATCCTCGAGATGCTCCGGCACACGTTCGACATCCCGGTAGCGCGCCAGCAGCTCATCGATCGGTCCGGCAACGGCGACCCCTGCGATCTCGCGATCGAGTGCCTGCAGTCGCTCGGCGGCATCGCGCTGCCACTGCGGCATCTGCCTGGCAATCGCAGCCAGGCGTTCCTGCATGTCGCTGACGGCCTTTTCGATCGTCTCCCGTTCCTCGGCGGACAGCCGCTCGAACGCCGCCGGCTCCAGGATTTCACCGTCACTCGCCGGCGCGAAAATCATGCCCGCCGGCATCTGCACCATGACCAGTCCCGCCTGCTCGGCTTCGCGGCGCAATGCGTCGAAGGCTTCCTCACGACGGCTCTCCAGATCGCGCCGCAAGCTGTCGAGCCGCGCCTGATACTCCTCGTTGGCGAAGGCCGCGAAGAGGACAGATCTCAGATCGGACAGCAGGCGCTCCACATCGTCCCGGAAGCGCAGCCCGCGCCCGGCTGGCAGGCGCAGGGCATGCGGCTTGTCGGAAGCATGAAAATTGAATACGTAGCACCAATCGCTGGGCGCGGGCCTGTCCGCTGACTCCTGCTCCAGCACATGACGCACCAGCGTGTGCTTGCCGATGCCCGCGGGGCCCAGCGCAAAGATGTTGTACCCGTGGCGGCGGATGGCAACGCCGAAGTGCAGTGCTTCGAGCGCGCGCGCCTGGCCAATGATCATGCCGGACTCCTCCAGCTCCGCGGTGGTGTCGAACGAAAAATCGTCCGGATCGACATGGCAGCGGAGCTGATCGGATCGCAGCGGATCCGGTAGGACTCGTGGGCGTTCAGTCACGGAAAGCTCCCTTGCAGGCGCATCTGCGCGAATTCGACAGTATCGCGCAGGCGCTTGCAGTAAGAAACACGTACCGTGAAGGCGAGCGCTGCGGGCGCCGCTCCGAGCCTTGGAATCAGTCACTTGCACAATCGGGCCGAAAGCGTCGAGCGCTCACGCCCTCAAGCCGGCGGGTAAACGACTTTCCGTCATCGAGAACGACCACAGCAGTCCGGCCGGTGGCCGATCCGGCATTGCGATCCCTCCTGCTTGCGAGCACCCCATGCGCCAGCTAACCTCTGGGTTCACCTGGATGGAGCAGTCGGCCTTGCATCCGCGCCTCTCATTCGTGCAGGCAACCGTCCTCGCCGCGGCAACGCTCTGCGGCTTTGCGGAAGCTGGCGTCCACGCACCGGCCGCCGGCGCACGCATCGGCTTCGGCGCCAGTTCGGGTACGGACGAGTTCCGCCTGACGGAACTCGTTGCCCGGTTGCCCCTGGCCATGGACTGGGATCTCGGGCAGGAATGGCGCGCTCAGGCGGCGGCTGACCTGTCGCTGGGCCGCCTCGAGGAAGACGATAGTCATGCGACGATCGGCGGGATCGGCGCCGTGATGATGCTGGTCCGCAACAATCTGCCGCTATCGATCGAGCTCGGCGTTGCGCCGACCATTCTTTCGCGACATAAATTTTCGCGTGACCTTGGCCACACGCTGCAGTTCACCAGCCACGCCGGCGTATTGCTGCGGCTCGGAGACTTCCGCATCGGCTATCGCTTCCAGCATATGTCCAACGCCCGACTCGCGAATCCCAACCCGGGGCTCAATCAACATCTGATCTCCATTTTCCTGCGCCTGTAGCCCGACCACGCTTACGCCAGTTCGCTGGCGATGAAGCGTCGCAGGTCGAGCGCATTGCGGACCGCCCAGGCCTCGGCATCGTTGTTGAAATAGGCATGGACGGCGCAGCCACGATCGAGGAGAGCGGCGATGCGGCGTGCCTCTGCGCGCAGGAAGCCGCGTTCATAGCTACCTGCGTCAGGTCGACCATGGTAGCGGAGATAGGTCCAGTCGGCCGTCAACTCGCGGGGATGTTCGGGCAGCAGGTCATGGATACACAGCGCCGCCCTGCGCCGTCTCAGGATGTCGAAGATCTCGTCGCGCAACCAGTCCGGATCCCGGAATTCGACGGCCCAGCGCAGACTAGGGGGCGCAGCGGCGAGGAAGGCATCGAGCCGGGGCGGATCGGCGCGCCAGCGTGGCGGAAGCTGCAGCAGCGTGGGCCCGAGCCGCCTGCCGAGCCGGCGCGCGGCCGCATAGTAGCGCCGCGTGGTTCCCCGGGGATCGAGCAGACGCTTGAGGTGGCTGCCGTACCGGCTGAACTTCACGGCGTATTCGAAATTCCGCGGCGCCTGCCGCCTCCACGCCGCGAATACCTCGGGCGCCGGCAGACGATAGAAGGTGCTATTGATCTCGAGGCTGTCGAAGACGCGGGCATAATGGGAAAACCAATGCTTGCGCGCAAGATCTTCGGGATAGAAGGACCCGCGCCAGTGCGGATATTCATAGCCCGAAGTGCCCAGCCGCAACCGCGGATGAACGCGCGGCGGACCACTCTCATCCCGGCTCGCGGCCATCCGCACCGCGCCGGCGCCGGCGTGCGCAGAGCATGGACGCGAGCAGTCCGAGCATTCCCAGCGCGAGGGAATCCAGCGCCCCCCCGCCTCCGGCGTCATCCGGTATGCTGCCGGTAACGCTGGTGAACTCCAGCACCGCGGCAGCCCCGAGCGAGGCAGACAGATTGTTGGCTGCCTGGATGCCGCCCACCGTCAGCCGGGTCGTCTCCGACTCCTGGGGACGCGCATTCGCCACGTGCCTGACGCTGATTTCATCGCCGAGCTGCACCCATCCAGGCGCGCTCGTGTACTGGCTGGAGCCATTCAGCGCGTACTCTCCCCCGGTCACGCGCAGCGGCACGTAGATGCCAGCGTCGAACTCCTCCACCGCGCGGAATTCAGACACCAGCATCCTCAACCCCTGCGCTCCGTTCGCATTCCCGAACTGGAATGCATCCGGCTCCAGATCCCACAGCGGTGGCGGATCGCCCAGCGCATAGCGGACCAGCTCAACTGCGCCAGCCCGATCGCCGGCCAGCAGCACACGGCCATTGGGTTGCACGGCGAGGGCGCGTGCCGCCTCATCTCCGCCGAGATCCAGCGTGCGCTGCGCCTGAACGCGGCCTTCGGGGGTCACGGCCAACAGCAGAAAGTCATCGTCGATGCCGCAAGACTGCCGCCAGGCTCCCGCCACCAGCAGGGTCTGGTCCGGCAGCTGGGCGAGCGCATGAGCCGCGCTGCACGCCGACTCATCCGGACCACCCGGCCGCAGCGCGCCGGAATCAGCGAACCCTGGATCGAGCGCGCCATCGGCGCGCAGGCGCAACAACATCGCGGAGCTGACGCCGGATTCTGTGCTGACGCCGGTGCCGGCGACGATGATGGCGCCGTCCGGCTGAATCAGTACCGCCGCGGCACGCTCGTCCATCTCGTCTTCGCCGAAGCGCATCGTGCCGCGCGCGCCGTCGCCGAAATTCGGATCCGGAGCGCCGCCGGCGGCCAGGCGCGTCACGATGATGTCGGATCCGCCATCGTCGGCGCGCAGGGACGACGCGATGACGATGCCACCGCCGGGGTGCGGCGCCGCTGACACAACGGACGGTTCGCGATTATCCAGGTCCAGGCGTGAAACGCCATCCTCACCGAAGGAGCCATCGACAGCCCCGTCGGGATGGTGCCGGATGGCGATGTAATTCCATCTCTCCCCCCCATCGTCGAGCGGCACGCGCTCCTGTCCACTGACGACGATGGCGCCGTCGCCAAGAACCGCGAGCGCATCGATGCGAAGCGGATGACCCGTAACCGCCCCCGTGGCAGCGAATCCTGCATCGACGCGACCGTCGCCCTGGAGTCGCAACAGGATGTAGGAGTCTGCTCCGCTTACGGCAACGATGAGCCTCCCATCGGGCAGCGCCGCCACTCCAGTTACCGCGCCCCCGCCGGACGTCGCCGCGGACACCGCAGCGAGCGATCCATCCGGCGTTCCATCGCTCAGATAGCGCAGCAGTGCACCGGTGCTGGTGCCGATCAACGCACTGCCATCGAGCTGCAGCGCCAGCGTCCGCACACTGCCTGAAGTCTCCGGTATCCTTCCGGCCAGATGTTCGCGCACGCCGAAATCTTCGAAGGCAACCGCCGCCATGGAAGCCGACAGCACAGCCACGAGCAGCGAGACTCTGAGCAAGACCCAGCGTCGGCGACAGACATCGGGCGGTCGACGTGACATTCCGCGAAGCTAGCATGCGCGCAGGCAAACAGCCCTGACAATTGTCATGGCGTCCCGCAGCGGAGCGGCCTGCGCCATGAATGTTTCCGGACCGGCGGGCGGCGCCGCCTCAGCGAATGCGGAAGGGATCGCCGAACAGCAGTTCGAAGCCGACGAAGATGCGGCGCTCCAGATGGAAGTCGTTGGCGCGTTCGCGGATCAGCTGTGGCCGCAGCTCGAATATCAGCCAATCACGGTGTACCAGGCTACGCCACCGGACCTGGGCATAGTAATTGGTGACATTGGCGTTGGGTTCGCTTTCCGCCTGCATCCCGATCTGCCAGAGCAGACCTCGTCTCTTGCTGAGCGGCTGCAACAGCGAAAAAATCTGGTCGTAGTAGAAGCGCTCGTCACGCCGGAACCAGGTGGCACCGCTTTCACTGCGCAAGAGTTTCAGGCCGGAAAGCGGATGCTCGAAGCGCAGCCAGGTCGAGGTGCCCAGGCCGCGTTCGTTGTACCAGAACAATGTCTGCTCGGGACGTATGGCAAGCTTGCCGACATCGAACTCGTACCACAATCGACCGCGCAGAATCGTATCGATGGGCCCGGTACGCAAGCCGATCGAAAGCGACGTCTTGGCGTTGTCCCGCAACGGCTTCAGATAGCGCAGCGCGATCGAGCCGCGAGTCTGCTCGTCGAGCTCGCGGTCGGTGCCACGCTCGCGATCCAGCGGGTCCTCATAATCATCGCTGAAAAAAATGACGCTCCAGCGCTCCTCCGCACCGGGGAGGCTGACTCGTCCGCTGACGCGTGGTTCCAGCCTGCTGCCGCCGGCATCATCGAAGCGCTGGATGAAGCGCACCCGCATGATCGAGTCGTACAACTCGTCAGGATAGATTTCGCGCGCGCCCAGCATGCGATCCATGGCGCGCGACAGGTTGACTACCGTGCGCGCCACCGCTTCCTGCCCGCTCTCGAGCACCTGGATGACGCCACCGTCGGCCGCTGAGTCGGCCGCTGGATCAGCCTCTGAATCAACCTCCGGATCAGTCTCCGCTCCAGGCTCGAGGTCCGCTCCGGAGCCCTGCCCGGCATCCGCGGCGGGGTCCTCCTGACCGAAGTCGACGGCGGAATCGTGTGCGCGCTCGACATCGGGCGCGACCACTTCACGGCCATCACCCCGGTTGCCGTCATCGACCGCGGATTCGATCCGTGTGGGGCTATCGGGCGCCGCGGACGGCTCTCCCGGGCGCGAATCCCCTGCCTCGGAAAGCGCTTCCGGATCCCCTTCTTCGTCCCCTGTCGCTGCGGACGAATCCGCGTCACCACTTGTCGCAACCGCGGCAACGGGCCCGTCCGCTGCCTCGGGTGGCACGGAAGCATGCGAAGGCGGGGAAACGACCGCATCACTGCTGGCGGGCAACGGTTGCTCTTGCGCGAGGAATTCGTGTGCGTGGACCGCTGCGCAGCCGACGCCATGACTCAGCACCGCCACGACGAGCAGACAAAAAGGGCCGCGCAGCGGTCGGCGCAAATATCCTGTTTCTGACACCGGGGCGAGTCGCACGAGAATTGTCCTTATCATACCGTCAAACGCCGCGTCACGCCCGCGCTCGCAAACCCGGTCTCCCGCGAGTCGGGAGGACCCCATGGCGACAGGGCCGGCACATTGACAGTGGAAGCGCGGCGGTGAGACACTCGATCCATGTCCGGATCCATGCACAAGATCGCCATCGCGTTCATCGCCGTCCAGTCCTGGACGCGCGTACGAAGCGGCTGCGCGCCCTGCATGCTTCCGGAAGCACCACGTTAGACGCATCATCCGGACGACAGGGCCGCGGTCCCCCCAGGGACAGCGGCCTTTTTTTTCGTGATTTTCCCCGCAGGAGTGAATCGAAGATGTCGACAGCGACCGCATTCGCCGGCGTGGTCATGATCTGGTCGACCACGCCGCTCGCGATCAAGTGGAGCGGCGAAGGCCCCGGATTCCTGTTCGGCGTAACCGGGCGCATGGTGCTCGGCACCCTGCTGTGTGTGACCCTGGCGCTGCTGCTGCGCGTGCGCCTGCCCCTGCATCGCCGAGCACTGGAGGCTTACGGCGCCGCAGCGCTCGGGATCTATGGCTCGATGATGTGCGCCTACTGGGCGGCGCAGTATGTCCCGTCTGGCGTGGTCGCCGTGATCTTCGGCCTGGCGCCGTTGACCGTGGGCGCACTCGCCGCCTGGTGGCTGGACGAACCGTCGTTCACCGCGCCAAAGATATTGGGCAGCCTGATCGGCATCGCAGGGCTGATACTCATCTTCGGCGACATGCGGGTGGTCGGCGCTTACGCGCCACTCGGCATCGCCGTCCTGCTGCTCAGCGTGCTGCTGCATTCGATCAGCTCGGTGTGGGTGAAGCGTGTAAACCATGACCTGCATGCGCTCGCGCTCACCAGTGGCGGACTGCTTGTCGCCCTGCCGGCGTACCTCCTCACCTGGGCGATCCTCGACGGGTCCTGGCCGGAGGAGATTCCGCTCCGGGCGGCGGGGTCCATCGTCTATCTGGGCGTGATCGGATCAGGTCTGGGCTTCGTGCTGTACTACTACGCGCTGCGTCGCATGCAGGCGAGCCGGCTCGCCCTGATACCGCTGATCACGCCGCTGCTGGCCATGGTGCTCGGCTACCTGCTCAATGACGAGCGGCCGCAGACCGGACAGCTTCTGGGCGCGGCCCTCATTCTGTCGGGTCTGGTGTTCTACGAATTCGGCGAGCGTCTGCACGCCGTACTGAGATCCGCACGAATGCGGCGCGACGGAACCCCTCCCGGTTGAGGAAGCGCTCCGCTCAGGTCAGAGCGGAGCGAATGACTTCGGCAACGCGCGCGATCTGTTCGCTCGTGATGCCGGGGAACATGGGTAGCGACAGGCAGCGCGCCGCCACGCTGTCGGCCACAGGGAAGGATGCGCCCTGCGCATACTCGGCCAGCACACGCTGTCGATGCAGCGGCAGCTTGTAGTGCAATGCCGAGGCAACACCGGCCGCGGACAGCTTTTCGCGCAGGCCCTCCCGGTCGTCACAGAGGATGGTGTACTGATGGTAGATGTGCTCGCCACGCGGATCTTCCGCCGGCAGCGTCAGCGGCAGCCCGGCCAGCAGACGACCATACTCCCGCGCCGCGGTGCGACGCGATTCATTGTAGGCCACCAGCTCACGCAGCTTGATGCGCAGGATCGCAGCCTGCATCTCGTCGAGACGACTGTTGAATCCGGTCTCGGTGTGTACGCCGTACTCGACGCTTCCATGGTTGCGCAGACGCCCCAGGTGCTCGGCAAATTCCGCGGAGGTGGTCACCACCAGACCAGCGTCGCCCATGGCGCCGAGATTCTTGCTGGGATAGAAACTCACACAGCCAGCGAGCCCGAAGCTGCCGGTCATGCGGCCATCGCGCTTCGCGCCCAGAGACTGCGCGCAATCCTCGATCAGCACCAGTCCGCGGCGCTGGCACAGGTCGGCAATCTCGCCGATCTCCGCCGGCTGGCCGTAGAGGTGCACCGGCAGGACGGCTCGCGTGCGCGGCGTGATCGCGGCCTCGATCCCTTGCGCGGTGATATTGAACGTAGCGGGATCGATGTCCACGAACACCGGACGTGCCCCCGCGTAGCGGATCGCATTGGCGGTCGCGATGAAGGAGAACGGCGTGGTGATCACCTCGTCGCCCGGGCCGATGCCGGCCGCAAGCAGGGCCAGATGAAGCGCATCGGTACCATTGGCGACTCCGACCGCGTATGGCACACCGACGAACTCTGCGGCCTCGCGCTCGAATGCCTGGACATGCGGACCAAGGATGTAGCGCCCGCTGTCGACCACCTCCATCAGCGCGGCCTGGATCTGGTCGCGCAACGGACCGTTCTGCAACGCCACGTCGACCATCGGAATCGGCCGATGCACCGTCCCCGAACTCATGCCGACACCGTCCGGCGCATCTGCGCCTGCAGCTGTTCGCTGATGGCCAGCGCCGTTTCGAGGGCGCGCCGCCCGTCCGCGCCACTCACCACCGGGGCGATGTTGCCACGGATCGCGGCCAGGAACGACTCGATCTGCGCGCGCAGCGCATCGGCGTCCTGGTGGCTCAGGGTCTCGGTATCGATCGTGCCGTCACGGCGCTGGCGTATCTCGACCGCCTTCTGCTGAAAATCGATGCTCACGTAGGTATCACTCTCGAAGATGCGCATCTTGCGCTCGGTCTTGTTGCTCACCCGGCTCGCGGTGACGTTGGCGACGCATCCGTTCGCGAACTGCAGCCGCGCGTTGGCGATGTCCACTCCGCTGGTCAGCACCGGGACCCCCACCGTATCGACGCGCGTGATGGGCGCATCGACGAGACTGAGAATCAGGTCGATGTCATGGATCATCAGATCGAGCACGACATTGACATCGGTGCCGCGCACCTGAAACGGCGAAATGCGGTGCGCCTCGATGAACAGGGGTTCGCGCACGCGGTCACGGACCGACATCACGGCGGGATTGAAACGTTCCAGATGTCCGACCTGCAGCACGCAGCCGTGTTCGGCAGCGGCCCGAATCAGGCCGTCGGCCTCGGCGACGGTACGGGTCATCGGCTTCTCCACCAGGACGTGCACGCCCCGGCTCAGGAAAAACTCTCCGATCTCGTAATGGAGCGGCGTGGGCACGGCAACGCTTACCGCATCCACCCTGCCCTCCAGCTCGCGATAGTCGGCGGCCCAATCCACTCCCAGCTTTCCGCCGATCTCCGCGGCGCGGGCGGCATCCGCGTCCACCACCGCGACCAGGCGCGAACCAGGAATCGCTGCATACTTCTCGGCATGAAATCGGCCCAGATAGCCGGTACCGATCACGGCCGTACGAATTTCCGTCACTTCGGGTTCCTCGTTCGGGGCGTGCCGCCATGCGGCGGTCACGAGTGGCTAAAGATTAGCGCAGGACGCCTGCAAAACAAAGCGAGGCGGCATCAGGGTGTGGTGATGCGCACGCCATCCTCCAGCGCATCATCCGGATAGGCCACCAGCCGCTCGCCTTCCCGCACCCCCTGCAGGATCTCGGCCTGCAGGCCGCTGCGCCGGCCTGGCGTGACCTCGCGCAGACGCACGCGGTCGCCATCCAGCACGAAGACGTGCCAGACGTCGCCACGGCGGAACAACGCGCTCTGTGGAATCTGCAGCACATCGTCCTCCTCCGACAGCACGAAGCTCGCCTCGAGACGATATCCATCGCCGAGCGACGCCCATTCGGCGGCCGCGGAAACCAGATCCGCAACCACCATCACGCGCTGCTCCTCAACGCCCAGCGCCGAAATCTTGGTGAAGCCGGACGGCTCGACCACGCGCACCACCGCTTCCAGCGCCGGGCCACCCCAGCGCTCGAGCACCACCCGATTCCCCGGACTGATGCGCACTGCCTCGTCCGAAAGCACCTCGGCAACGACTTCGAGCGCCTCGGCATCGCCGATCTCCAGAAGCGCCTCACCGCGCGCAACCACTCCGGCGCTGTCGCGCAGCACGCGCAGAATGCTGCCGGTCACCGGCGCGCCGACCGTGATGCGCGCGGCCGGCTCACCATCGCGGGCATCGAAATGCGCCAGCTGAGCGCGCGCGATCTCCAGCTCGTTGCGAGCAACCTCGATCGCATGCTCCTCGGCGCGCTGTACCGCGACGCTGCTCCGGGCCTCGGCGCGGGCCCGGTCGGCGGCCTCGGCGCTGATCTGGCCCGCGCCGCGCAGGCGTTCGGCGCGCTCGTGTTCCTCGGTGGCGAACACCGCGGCAGCCCGCGCCGCGGCCGCGCGCGCGGTCACGGCATCCAGCGCGGCTTGCGCCGCGCTGACGCGCCCCTCGGCGGCCGCGCGTGAACGCGGATCGAGCAGCTCCGAATCCATCGGCTCGATGACGAACAGCGGCTCGCCGGCACGCACAACGGCTCCCGCCTTCAGCGGGATACGTTGCAGATACCCGGCGACCGGCGCGGAAATGACGTAACGATCGATCACTCGGGTCCGCGCCTCCTCCTGCACCGCGATACGCAGCGGCCCGCGCCTGACCTCTGCCGCCTCGACCAGCAGCGGCGCCGCCCGGAACGCCCAGGCCAGCAGCACCGCAATCCCGATCGCGGCCAGAATCCACGCCGCGCGGCGCCAGACGTCGCGCGGCCATTTTTCTGCCATGTCGATTCAGTCCCTCGTCTTGAGTACCGCGATCAGATCGAGCCTATCCAGCCTGCGCCGCAGGATGAATCCCGAAGCGGCGGCGGCGACCAGAATCGTGGCAGCAGCGAACGCATAGGCATCGGCGTTCAGGATCAGCGGCACGCGATACAACTCGCTCTGCAGCCCGCGCGCGATCGCCCAGCATAGCAGCCAGCCCGCGGCCGCCCCGAGGGGCAGCGCGAGCAGCGTCAGCACCGCGAGCTCGCCGAGCAGGATGTACGAAATCTCGCCGCGCGTGAAGCCGAGCACACGCAGGCTCGCCAGCTCCCGGCTCCGCTCGGTGAGCGCGATACGTGCGCTGTTGTAGACCACGCCGAAGGCTATGATGATCGAAAACAGCGAGGCGACGAAGGTGTAGAAGAGCATCGATTCCTGCATCATTTGCTCATAACCGCGCATCCCCTCCTTGCGCAGCGTCACGCCGGCAATGCGCGGACTGTCCTTGAGCTTTCGGTAGATACGCGGAAGCCCGGCGCTATCGTCGACCGCGAGCCAGGCCCCGGAAATTGCCGGCCCCTCGCGCATGAAACGATTGAGCGCGTTTCGCTCCATGTACCCGGACAGTCCGGCATACTCGCGCACCAGACCAGCGACGACGAGTTCGCGCTCCGGACGCGCGCCCTCCAGCACCTCGACCAGCACCATATCACCGGGACCGACACCAAGGATGGTACCGAGATAATCGGTAAGCAGGATACCCTCCTCCGGCGGCGTGATCGGGCGCAGCTCCGCATCCAGCACGCGCTGGATCTCTCCACCCGGCTCGAGGCCAACAATCGCGGTGCGATGGCTGCGGTGTCCGGCGCGAATCCGTACCGGGACGCTGCGCTGCACTTCCACCGCGCGCACGCCGTCGAGCGCCGCCAGCTCATGGCGCGCACGCAGCGAGGTCGGTTCGACGAAGGTGACGGCGATATCCTCGCGCTGCGCGAGCTGGAACTGCACATTCATCATGTGGTCGACGGTCGCTCCCTGGAAGCGCGCACTCATGGTGATGCTGGCCGCCGCGGCGATGCCGAGCACGGTGATGGCGGACTTCACGGGATGACGCGAAAGGTGACGCAGGATCATCCGGCTCGGCTGCGACAGACGGCCCATGATGCCGAAACGTTCGACGGCGCTGCGCCGGTAGCGCGGCGGTGGCTCGGGCTGTAAGGCGGCCGCAGGCTGCAGGCGCGCCACCTTGCGCAGCGCGGCCACGGTGCCCAGCGTGGCGGCGGCCAGGCTCGCGGCCACGGCCTCTACCCCCAGGCGCGGGCTCATGGTGAATGTCAGATAGGGGAAGTGAAAGAAGCCCTGGTAGATATCGGCCATGAACCGAGCGAACCAGGCGCCGAGCGCGAGACCTCCCGCGGCGCCAAGGAGCACGATGACGAACACCAGCTTGAGATAGTGCCAGGTCACCGCCGCGTCGCCGTAGCCGAACGCCTTCAGCGTGGCGACCTGTATCCGCTGCGTGCCGATCAGGCGGTTCACCACCACGTTGAGCAGGAACATCGCCACGCCGAGGAAGATCGCGGGAAAGATGCGCGACATCGTCTCGAGTCCGGCGAGCTCTTCGGTCAGGAAGCGATGGGAACGCTGGTCCTCGCGGCCGTAGGCGCCCTGGCCGCCATAGGGCTCGAGCAGGCGATCGATGCGGTCGATCAGCTCGCGCTCCCCGGCGCCAGGGGCCAGGCGAAGCATCACGCTATTGAAAGCGCCGTCCATGTCCAGCGCTCGCCCGAACGCCTCCCTTCCCATCCACATCACGCCATAGCGCTGATAATCGGGGAAGATGCTGCCGGGGCGGATCTCGTAAATGAATTCGGGAGACAGCGCGAGGCCGACGATGGTCAGCACGGTGCGCCGGCCGTTGATCACCATGCGCAAGGTATCGCCCGGCGCTAAACCATGCGCTTCGGCGAACGCTGCACCGACCACGATCTCGTCGCTGGCATAGGGATCAACCATTCTTCCCTGGCGCAGGAACAGGGCGTTGAGCGCGGGGGCCCCTTCATCCGGAAGCGACACCACCGTTCCGGTCACTGGATCAGGAAAACCATCGATATCTATCGTGACACCGGCGACGACCCGGGTCTCTACCGCGGCGACACCGGGCAACGCCGCGATACGCTCGCGCAGGGTTTCCGGCGCGCGCTTGAGGGTGACGAACACATCTGCGAAGCGGTATTGGCGATAGTAATCGTCCTGGGTGGCGCGCAGGCTTTGGTGGATGGCGATGAACATCACATAGGTCGCCACACCGCACAGGATGACGAGCGCGATCGCGGTCAGCTGGCCACGCATATGCCACAGATCGCGTAGCAGCTTGCGATCGAGCGCGCGCACGGTGCCTACCAGCGGAGTTCGGCGGCGGCCACCCGCCGGGCGTTGCGTTCGTCACGCTGGATGCGGCCATCGCTGAGATGCAGCACCCGATCCGCCATGCCGCCGATGACCGCGTTGTGGGTGATGATCACCACCGTGGTGCCCAGTTCCTCGTTGGTGCGTGCGAGCGCCTCGAGCACCCGGATGCCGGTGCCGACGTCGAGGGCCCCGGTCGGTTCGTCGCAGAGCAGAACCGCCGGGCGCTTGGCGACCGCGCGGGCGATGGCGACGCGCTGTTGCTCGCCCCCCGAGAGCTGGGCCGGGAAATGGTGGAGCCGGTCTTCCAGTCCCACCAGCGCGAGCGCGTCCTCCGGCGCCATCGGGTGGCTCGCAATCTCGGTCACCAGGGCGACATTTTCGCGCGCCGTCAGGCTGGGAATGAGGTTGTAGAACTGGAAGACGAAGCCGACGTGTTCACGGCGATAGCGCGTCAGGGCAGCATCGTCGAATTCGGTCAGCTCGCGTTCGCAGTAGTGGATCCGGCCGCCGCTCGGACGATCGAGGCCACCGAGAATGTTGAGCAGCGTCGATTTGCCGCTGCCCGAGGGGCCGAGCATGACCACGAATTCCCCTTCGAAGAGCTGAAGGTCGATCCCGGCGAGCGCCGAAACCTCGATCTCGCCCATGCGATAGATCTTGGTCAGACCCTCGGCACGAAAGACCACCTTGCGCGCCGCTCCCCCCGCTTCCATCGCCCTCACCCGCTGCCCGAGTCCGGCGAATTGTAGCACCCCGAATTTCGGGCAAAAAAAATCCGGTCTAAAGAGACCGGATCAAAAGTCCGTACCCGGGTCCACCATCGGGAGGGGGGAGGGGGGGAGGGGGAGGGCCGGGACGGATTACAAGGGGTTCGGTGTGTGTCCTTCCAGTTTATTAGTAGAAGTTCTTGGTCCTGCTCGGCTGCCGGCCGCGTCATTCAGTCGGGGCGATCACCACCGCCGCTGTACCCATTAAGACGCGGGACTGGTGGAAAGAGTTCCCCAACATGTAAAAAATTTCGTCTGCCGGCAATCGGCGACACCCAAAAACAAGGCGTATCCGAGACATAGCGTGCATCCGCCGAACGGAGAAAGCATGTCGGACGAAATGCTGCCAACGATCGCCATCATGAAATGCACTTTATGCTTCGACAGTGGGGGCGTCATTGAGAATTCTCAACTACGCATGCGAAAAAATGATGACAGTGAAGCTTCAGTTCGAAGCCACATCCGCGGGATGGATCCGATGCAAGGACAGCACGCGCAGCTCCCCCGGCATTAGGTCGAGCGGATGATCGATGACTTCGACGATCGCGCCCGATGCATCGAGGAGTTCGATATGGGCAGTGTGCCGACCGGAAGGAACCGCGAGCTTCGCCAGATGGATGGTGTGCGGAAGCGTGGTCCAGCTGCGGGTATCCGCACGCTCACTCACCAGACCCGCGATGTTGATGATGAACCCGGCAAGCTCGTTTTCCTGTCCCGCCTGGCGCGAAGCCTCATGCTTGAGCGCGGCGCGGGCCACGGTGCGCGCAAGAACGGCGCCACGCTGCAGCTCGAGCGCGGCACGCGCCGCGGTATCGATGTTTTCCGCCGCCTCTACCCGTGCCGATGCGCCATCGACCGCCACGCGCGCCCCGGCGATGCGGGGCCGGCGCGGCGGCGGATAATGAGGCATCGACACCGATACAAGGCGTCCCGCGGCGGTCGGCACGGTCACGCCGCCTTCCTGCTTCACCGGCGCCAGCCCACTGTGCAGCAGCAGGACCAGCGAAGCGCTGCTTCCTGATCGATGCTCTGCCTCATCATCGAGACCGAATTCGGCGCGGTACCGGGCCGCCTCCTCATCCAACCCCAGCCGGGCGGAGAGCCGGACGAGATCCCGGCCCAGAGCACGCGGCGGTTGCAGCGACCAGCCGGCGGGATAGGCCCTGTAGCCTTCGTAGGCCTTGCGAGCGGCGATCAGCGCATCGCTCCACTCCCCATTCGCTTCGAAGACCAGAGCGCTCAGATAGCGAGGCAGGGCGGTACCGACGATGACGCCATCCCGCTCCAGCCCACGCAGCAGCACATCGAGCTGCAGCATTTCGACGCGGGCGGAAGCGCGGTCCCCCTGCTCGAGGAAACCGAGCGCCGCATAGAAGTGAAGAAAGGCGCGCTCATAGGGTTCGCCGATGTAGCTGCGCCGGGCGTCGTTGATGGCGAGCGCACCAGCCTGCTCGCTGATGCTGACCGCGAGCAAATCATCGATCAGCGTCTTGGCACCCTGGAAGGCGACGACACTGGCGGCAGGATCGTCCTGCAGACGCAGCAACATGCCGCGATTGAGACGATAGAGGACAGCATCCCTGCCCTGCTCCGCGGAATGCCGTTCCAGCACCTGCATGGCGCCCTCGGCATTGCCGGCGGCGATCTGCCGCTCCATCTGGCCAACCCAGTCTCCGTAGCTGGCACAGCCGGAAAGCGCCGCCAGCAGCGCCGGCAGCAGCAGACGAACGATGAAGCCGGCGCCCGAAGCCCGCGGCATGACCGGCGGCATCCTGGAAGGAGATTTCTGGAGAAAGCGCTTCATCGCCGTGCGCAGCGATCGCTGCCGCCCCGACGTGCGGGGCGGCGGTCAGCGCCGGATCAGGGCCGCACTCCGGCCCTGACCACGAACTTCTTGATTTTTTTCTGCCCGATCCAGACCTTGCGATTGTCGGCGAGACTGATCAGGTCGAGATCGACCTGATAGTAACGCACCTGGCGCCGGCCCTCGACGTCGAGGATGGTGTTGATGCTGCCCTGCAGCATGAAGTCGGCGCCAAGTTCCCGCCCCATCGCCTTGCGCGATTCCTCGGTGGCGTGGCGGGCCTGGTCCTGGCGCTCCTCGCGGATCTCCTCACGCTCGATGCGCGACGCAACGAAGTTCACCTGGCCGGAATTGATCAGCTCACGGGCGAGATCGTTGACGAAGGTGTTCACGTTGATGTGCTCGTGGCTGAGATTGCGCACCTCGCCGACGATCACCGTGGGCTTGGCGCCCTCCGCCTGGCGGAAATCGCCGATCCACGGCCGCGACAGCACATCGCGGATCATTTCCTCCGATACGAGACGCGAATCGCTGTCGTTCCAGTTTCCGCTGAGATCGCGCGTTTCCTCGACATCGATCCGCTCCACCCGTGTCGCACAGCCCGTTGTCGCCAGTGCCGCAGCGAGCAGCACCGCGAGCGGCACCGCCGCCCTGACCATTCCCCTCATGCTGAATGCCTCCCGCAATGAAACAATGCTCCGGCCGTAACCGGCCCATTCATTCTGCAACGCCCGCGCGTCCTTGAGTAGGGCCCGCGCCATCTGTTTTTCGTTCACGGGCATAGGCCTCGACCCGGGCGACGAAATTCAGACGACCGCCGGGGGTCGAGAGTTCCGCTTCCTCGGCCACCGGCAGCCCGGGCAGCCGGGCGCGGAGCGCGGCGGCGAAGATCCCCGCGCTGTCGCCGGCGGGCTCACCCGCGGGCGAAAACCGCGGCACCCCGCCGGTACCGCAGCTCGGCGAGCGGCTCTTGAAGACATAGCCGGCAAGCACGCCGCCCAGCCGTTGCGCGACTTCCCCGGCATATGCGGCAAGCGCCTCGGTGACATCCACCGCCGGCTCATCCACACGCTGGGCGCGGGTTCCCGGCGCCTCCGCCACCAGCCGGATGGGCGGCCGCGGCACCCCCAGCCCGATCGCCACTTCGGGGCAGATCGGCTCCAGATCGAACCGATCCGCCAACCGGGCGCAGATCCAGGGGTCGCGCTTGTCGCGCCCGTCATAGCGCACCCGCTCGCCCAGCAGGCAGGCGCTCACCCCGATCAGCAGACGCTCACCCATCCCCCAAGGGTCAGACCCTCAAGCCCTGCTTGTCAAATCCACAGAATGGTTTGCATGAGGGTCTGACCCCCTGATGCGCTATTATGGACCCATGCCCTTGCAGGAGTTTCATCCGGCGGTCACGCGGTGGTTCGCCGCGGCATTCGGCGAGCCGACCGAGGCGCAGCGACGCGCCTGGCCGGCCGTTCGCGCCGGGCGCCATGCCCTGATCGCGGCCCCGACCGGTTCGGGCAAGACCCTGGCCGCCTTCCTCGCGGCAATCGACGAGTTGCTGCGCGAAAGTCTCGCCGCGGGCGGTCTACCCGACGAGACAAGAATTCTGTATATCACGCCGCTCAAGGCCTTATCCAACGATATTCACAGAAACCTCGAAGTTCCACTGTCCGCCATAGCCGCCTGCCTGGAGGCAGACGGCCTGCCCGTGGCGAACCTGACCAGCTGGGTCCGCACCGGGGACACCCCGGCGGGCGAACGCGAGCGCATGCGCCGCAAGCCGCCGCACATCCTGGTGACCACTCCCGAATCGCTGTTCATCATGCTCACCTCGGATTCCGGCCGCGCCATGCTCGCCACGGTGCGGACGGTCATCGTCGACGAGATTCACGCCCTGGCCGGCAACAAGCGCGGCGCCCATCTCGCCCTGTCGCTGGAACGGCTCTCCGCCCTTTGCGCCCGCGACCCGCTGCGCATCGGTCTGTCGGCGACGCAGAAGCCGATCGAGGAGGTGGCGCGCTTCCTGGTCGGCAACGGGCGCGGAGACTGCACCATCGTCGACACCGGGCATGGGCGCGAACGGGATCTGGCAATCGAAGTGCCTGCATCCCCGCTGGAAGCGGTGATGGCGGCCGAGGTGTGGACGGAGATCTACGATCGGCTCGCCGCCCTGGTCGAGGCGCACCGCACCACGCTGATCTTCGTCAACACGCGCCGTCTCGCCGAACGCATCGCCCGCCATCTCGCCGAGCGTATCGGCGAGGACCGGGTCGCCGCGCATCACGGCAGCCTGGCGCGCGAGCAGCGCCTGGACGCCGAACAGCGGCTGAAGGCCGGACGCCTGGGTGCATTGGTCGCCACCGCGTCGCTTGAACTCGGCATCGATGTGGGCGACATCGACCTGGTCTGCCAGATCGGCTCGCCGCGCGCGATCTCGGCCTTCCTCCAGCGCGTCGGACGCTCCGGACACGCCGTGGGCGCGCTGCCGCGCGGCAGGCTGTTTCCGCTGTCACGCGACGAACTGCTCGAGTGCACCGCGCTGCTCGAGGCAGTGCATCGCGGCGAACTGGACCGCATCCGCATGCCCGCGGCGCCGCTCGATGTGCTCGCCCAGCACCTGGTCGCCGAGGTGGCGAGCCGCGAATGGGAGGAGGAAGCCCTGCTCGGCATCATTCGCCGCGCTCATTCCTATGCCGCGCTCGACGCGGAAACCTGGGATGCAACGCTGCGCATGCTGGCCGACGGCTACACCACGCGACGCGGACGACGCGGCGCATGGCTGCATCGGGACGTGATCAACGGCAGGCTGCGTGCGCGCCGCGGGGCCCGGCTCACCGCGCTCACCAATGCCGGCGCCATTCCCGACCTGTTCGACTACGACGTGATCCTGCAGCCCCAGGGCTATTTCGTGGGCAATCTGAACGAGGACTTCGCCTTCGAAAGCCTGCCCGGCGACATCTTCCAGCTCGGCAACACCTCGTACCGCATCCTCAAGATCGAGCAGGGGAAGGTGCTGGTCGAGGACGCGCGCGGGCAGCCGCCGAACATCCCTTTCTGGATCGGCGAGGCCCCCGGACGCAGCGATGAGCTGTCGCAGGCCGTGTCCCGGCTGCGGGAAACGGCCATGGCGCGGCTGCGCGAAGGCGACGATGCCGCTGCCCTCTCCGCCTGGCTGGCACAGGAACACGCCCTCTCGCCCGCCGCGGCGCGACAACTGGCGGATTACCTGGCCGCCGGCCACGCCGCGCTCGGCGCCCTGCCGCACGCGCGCCTCGTCATCTTCGAACGCTTCTTCGACGAAGTCGGCGACATGCACCTCGTGATTCACGCGCCCTTCGGCGCGCGCATCAATCGCGCCTGGGGACTGTCGCTGCGCAAGCGTTTCTGCCGCAAGTTCAACTTCGAGCTGCAGGCGGCAGCCACCGAGGACAACATCGTGCTGTCGCTCGGCCCCACCCACAGCTTCCCGCTGGCGGAGGTGGCGGACTATCTGCGCCCGGCGACGGTACGCGATCTGCTGGTCCAGGCGCTGCTCGCCGCGCCCATGTTCGGCACACGCTGGCGCTGGGTCACCAATATCGCGCTGGCGGTGCCGCGCAACCGCAATGGCAGACGGGTGCCGCCGCAGTTCCAGCGCTCGGATGCCGAGGATCTGGTGGCGGTGGTCTTCCCCGATCAGCTCGCCTGTCTGGAGAACATCGCTGGCGACCGGGAGATCCCCGATCATCCGCTGGTGCAGCAGACCATCGCCGACTGCCTGCATGAGGTGATGGACATCGAGGGTCTGGAGCGGGTGCTCGACGGCATCGCCAGCGGCGCCATTCAGGTGCTCGCCCGCGACCTGACCGCGCCCTCGCCGCTCGCCTGCGAAGTGCTGTCCGCTCGGCCTTACGCCTTCCTCGACGACGCGCCGGCCGAGGAACGCCGCACCCTGGCCATCCAGCAGCGCCGCATCATCGACCCGCAGAGCGCCGCCGATCTCGGGCGCCTCGACCCGGACGCCATCGCCCGCGTGCGGGCCGAAGCCTGGCCGGATGCGGCGAATGCCGACGAACTCCATGACGCGCTGGTCCTGAGCGGCTTTCTCACCGAACCCGAGCTGGCGCGCAATCTCTCATGGGAGCCGCTGTTCGACCGGCTGGTGGCGGATGGCCGCGCCACGCGCCTGACGCCAACCGACGGCACGAGCCTGCGGGTGGCGGCCGAACGCCTGGCGGGACTGCGCGCCGTGCATCCCGGCGCACCCGAAACCCCGGCGCTGCATCTGCCTCCGGCCCTGGCCACGACACCGGCCGTGGAGGATGCCGTGACCGAGCTGGTGCGCAGCCGCCTCGAAGCCCTGGGACCGGTGACTGCCACCGCGCTGTCGGCACAGCTGGCCTGCGATCCGCGCGCGATCGAGGCAGCGCTGCTACGCCTGGAAGGCGAAGGCTTCGTCGTGCGCGGCCGCTTCGATCCGCCCGATGCCGCGAATGAAACCCAGTGGTGCGAACGCCGCCTGCTGGCGCGCATCCACACACTGACGCTGAGGCGCCTGCGCAGCGAGATCGAACCGGTCGCGCCGGCCGATTTCATGCGCTTCCTTTTCCGCTGGCACGGGCTGCACGACCGCGGCGAGGGCATGGAAGCCGCCGCCGGTGTGCTGACTCGGCTCGAAGGCTACGCCGCTCCGGCCGCCGCCTGGGAGGCGCACATCCTGCCGGCGCGCCTGCGCGGATACGCGCCCGAGGATCTGGACCGGCTGTGCGCCAGCGGGCGCTTCGCCTGGCTGCGCCTCGCCGCGGCCCGGCAGGCCGAAGGCGGCGACGGTGCCCGACGCCCGGCTCCCTTGCGCAGCACGCCGATCGCCTTCGTGCCGCGGCGCGAGCTGCGCCACTGGCGCACCATCCTGCCACCGCCGGCAGAGGATGCCTTGCGCCTGTCCGCCGATGCCCGCGCACTCGCCGAGGCGTTCTCGTCCCATCCCGCCGCCTTCTTCGAAGAACTGCTGGACGCGAGCGGACTGCTGCACACGCGTGTCGAGACTGCGCTCGCCGAACTGGTCGCCCGCGGGCTGGTCACCGCCGACAGTTTCGCCGGCCTGCGCGCCCTGCTCGCCCCCCAGCACCGACGCCCGGGCTACAGCGGCTCGCGGCGGCGCCGTGCGCGCGCGCCTGCCGTGGCCGATGCCGGACGCTGGGTATGGCTGCGTCCCTCGCCGCTCCGCGCTGCCAGTGAAGGCGGGGGAACGAACGAAGCTGCGGCGATCGAACACGCCGCGCGCACCCTGCTCGCCCGCTATGGCGTGATGTTCCGCACCCTGCTGACGCGAGAGCCCGGCGCGCCGCCATGGCGCGAGCTGGTGCACTGCTACCGGCGTCTCGAGGCCCGCGGCGAGATTCGCGGCGGACGCTTCGTGGATGGTTTCAGCGGCGAGCAATATGCGCTGCCCGAGGCGGTCGCGGCGCTGCGCGAGGTGCGCCGGGATGCGAACCGCGGTGAACTGATCAGCATCAGCGCCGCCGACCCGCTGAATCTCACCGGCATCATCACGCCCGGCGAGCGCGTTCCGGCCCAGATCGCCAATCGGGTGCTGTACGCCGACGGGGTGCCGATAGCCTTTCTGAGCGCCGGCGAGGTGCGTTTCCCCACGCCGCCGGCGCCAGGTTCGGAATGGGCCCTGAGGTCCGCACTTTTGCGTACGGAGGACAAGGACTTGGGTGCCAGCACCATGACTGTTACCGCCGCTGGCGGCACGCTATAATGAGCCCCATGCGCACGCTCACGGGATACGCATGTTCAGCCGGTCTGGCAATGGTGCTGCTGTCGGCGGGCGCACGGGCGGAATTCGAGCTGAACTGGCAGGTGGACGGCACTCCCCCGCCCGATTCCGGCGGTTGCTGGCAGTTCTCACCCGACTGCACGATCATCGAAGTCGGCGGTGACCTCGTCGCCGGCCAGACGCCCTTCGTGTACCAGGTGGTGCAGCAGAACGGCCAGAACTACTATCACATGATCGTCGGCGATCCCGAGTCCGGCTTTGCCCAGGAAGTCTACATCGAGGCAGGCGGCGCCAACATCTTTCCGCAGGCCGGCTCGGCATCCCTGGTGCGCCAATCCTCGTCCAGCGGCGGCGCCATCGATCCGAGTTGTGAATCCGTACTCGGTTGCTTCGCCAATACCAATGCCGAAAACCCCCTGTCATCCGATCCGGCCTTCTCCGGCAACGCCAGCGGCAATCCCTCGCGCGTGCAGATGCGCCAGCTCCTGGTCGACGGTGACCTGACGGTGGATTTCGTCAAGGACCGCTTCGCCGAGAAGCCGGTGATCAGCAACGTCATCGATGCCGAGGATCTGCTCACCACCTTCGTCATCGACGGCACCGGCAACCTCTATTCCACGGCCGCCAGCTCGCCGGTCACCAATACGGTGGAACATCGCGGCGCCGACCTGCCGCCGCAGGATTCGGCCAGTTTCGACATGGCGGTGGATGCGCCCGATGCGAATGTCACCGCCGGCCAGTACACCACTACCAACCCCGTCGCCGGTCTGCCCGGGGGTCCGTACACCTACGCCGATCCGCTGGAAAACGTGAACCTCGCTCCGGACTGGAGCAGCTTCTTCGATCACACCCAGCCCAATCCCTGGACCTACCCGGGAAACCGCCCGACGCCCCCCTGAGGCCGGACGACTTCGGACCAGTGCCAGTGAGGCGGCTTCCCGCCACTCCAGGTCGAGACTGGCGCCCTTTCCCCCATCCTGCTCACGACGCCCATCACGATGGCGGCGGTTGATGCGACATGCTCAACCGGTCGCGCACTTGCCGAGTGCGAGGCGCGGTGGTTCCAGTGATACGGTGAACGGCGCGGCCGCCTTCAGTGCGTTGAGTCCGAGAATATGGCGGGTGCCGCGCGGGAACACGGCGGCCTCGACATCGCGGATTTCACACTGCCCGAGCCGGATGCCCGACAGACGATAGATGGGAACGCTGCGCCGACGGCCGTCGGCCATCATTCCTTCGATGGTGCGGAGGAACTCGGCACGGCTGTGCCGCTCCAGCACCGCCAGGGTCGATTGATCGATGGTCACGTAGGCCGAACCGGTATCGAGCATGAACGCGGTATCGCCGTAGCCATCGATGCCGCCATCGACGTAGAAGGTCACCGTCCCGCGCTCGTAGATCGGCACCTCCGCACCACCGGGAAGATCCTCCGCTGCGCCAGCCAGCGCCGGCACCAACAGGCAGAGCAGGCACAGGCTCGAAGTGCTGTGCATCATCGTCTCTCCATCCCGGTCGTCATGTTCGACAGAGCAGGCTTCGTGCCAGTGGAAAACGGCGAACAAATGCACTCTGGGCGCCCCGCCCGTCGCAGCGCCGCACCAGGATGGAGCATTTCAGGCCCGATCGCACGCTGCTGGTGCGCCAACTCCCGCCGCATCACGCCCTGGAGCGGTTGAATCTTTCGGCTTGAACCCGATCTAAATAGTTTATTGTGAGCAGACCCATTGCCATCGACGAGGACAGGAGAGAAACCATGCGCCGCGCCACGATCACTGCCACCGCTTTCTTCGCCACTCTCGGACTCGGCTTTACCGCCAATGCGCAGGCAACCACGAGCACCGTCACAGCGACCTCAGCCAACGATATCGTGCTCGCCGCCGCCGGCCGCAGGATCGACCAGCCGCGGCTCGCCGAGCTCGAACGCAATATTCAGTCCGCCTCGGTGACCCTCGAACCGAGGATCCATGTCGGACGACGCACTGATGCCCTGCAACCGGCACGTGCGACCGAACGCGCGGAATTCGCTGCTTTCGACGAAGAAGCGGCAGATATGGAACGGACACGCGCCTCAGGCGCATGGAGCGGGCGCCGCATCGACAATGGCCTGCGTTGAGCCGGTTCGGACGGATCAATCGGCTGATACCGTCTCGTCCTCCTGCGCCCGGGTTGATCACCTGCCAACGGCGCGAGAGGATGAGCCGCCGCTCAGATGGAAACGCCTGCCACCGTGCCGATCGCGCCCGTCAGGATCATTGCGAGAGCGCCCCAGAAGGTGACGCGCAGGGCACCGCGCAACATCGAGGCACCGCCCAGACGGCTGGAGATCATTCCCAGCGCGGCAAGTGACAGCATCGTGGCCGCTGCCACGGACGTGGCGACATGGGACTGCGGCGCGAAAAAGGCAACCAGCAGCGGAACGACTCCGCCACTGACAAAGGCTGCCATCGAGGCGAGCGCCGCCTGCACAGGCCGCGGACGCCGCAGACGAGAAATGCCGAGCTCATCGCGCGCGTGCGCGGCGAGCGGATCGACCTCCATCAGCCGTTCGGCCACCTGTCGCGCAAGCTCCGGATCAAGTCCGCGCCCGACGTAGATAGCGGACAATTCCGCGGTTTCATAGTCGGGGTTGTCGCGCAGTTCGCGGCGCTCGATTTCCAGATCGACGCGCTCGGTGTCGGCCTGCGAGCTGACTGAGACATACTCCCCAGCCGCCATCGACATTGCTCCCGCCACTACCGACGCGATCCCCGCGATGAGAATGTAATCATTCGACACGCCTGAAGACGCCACGCCGACCAGCAGGCTGGCGGTGGACACGATGCCATCGTTGGCGCCGAGCACCGCGGCACGAAGCCACCCGCTGCGCCAGGAGAGATGCGTCTCCGGATCATGCGAATGATGTGTATCGAGCGAGGATTTCATGGCGCCGCTCCCGCGATGTCCAGCCAAGGTCGAGCTGACAGCCTGCTGCAGCCCATCAAGCCGTCTTGTCGGCATACGTCACCCGAGCAATCGGTGACAGGACCAAGGGCCACCGCTGCCCGCAGTCTGCTCGCGGCGGTCCCGCCAGAACTGCGCAGCGGAGAGAAAGCCGCAAGCCTTCGCTACGCCGGCACCGTGCCTCTCTTGCGAGAGGGCACGGAGAACCGGGAGCGGACAAGATCAGAACGAGTACACGAGGTTTGCGGTGAGTTTGGTATCCCGCTTCTCCGTATCGGGCGGCACATCGGAGATATGACGGATATGCAGGCTCATCTTTGCCGCGAGGTTGCCCACCACCTGGGTGCTGAGCGAGGTGATCGAATTGGTCACCGTGAATTCCTCACCGATCGTCGTATCCACTTCCTGGCCGAAAGTGGCGGTATCGCTGATGTTCCAGTTCAGGGCGCCGGCCAGCCGGATGGTTCCTTCGCTTTCGCTGTCGCCTGCATCCGTCACCCGATAGTAGCGCGCGCCGACACCGGCCTCGACGAAGGCGTTGACGGTCGGACCACGCAGCACATCACGCCCGTAACCGACCGAACCCGTGCCCTGGTAATCATATCCGCTGAAGCGGTCGTCCTCGTAACCGAGCAGACCGAAGAGATAATTGCGATCATCGAGACGATAGTCGCTCTTGCCGGTGACCAGATAGCGCTCGGCGGTCTTCTCGCCCTCGGTGCTGCTGCGGAAGGCTTCGGCACGCCCACTGTGGCGCCACTGTCCCTGCTGATACATGACTTCGCCGGAGCCGTTGACACTGCTGGTATCGCTGTTGCCGTCGGTGATCACGATGCCGATCCCGAGCTCGGCGCTCCATGGCTTCTCCGGCGTTTCAGGCGCCTGCGCCCAGGCTGCCGTCGACACCGCCAGCGTGGCAGCAGCCATCATCATTCTTTTCATGCTTCTCTCTCCTGCAATCGTTCGAATCGATCCGCGCCGCGCCACTGGCGCACTCCGTGTTTCCGCGAAGCGCTGCGATGTCACTGCGGTCCCACAATATAACCCGCGCGATTATCTCTCTCAACGCGCCGCACGCATCAACGGAATTACAGTATCATGCAGAAAATCCGCACTCGGAGTATCGACACCCATGGCAACCCTGCGATTCATCGGTGCCGCGCATCAGGTCACCGGCTCCTGCCACCTGCTTTCCACCTCCTCGGCAAAGATCCTGCTCGATTGCGGCATGTACCAGGGCTCCGCCGGCACCGAGGCCAACAACCGCCGCCGCTTTCCGTTCGATCCCCGCAGCATCGATGCCGTCGTGCTCTCACATGCCCATCTCGACCACAGCGGCCTTCTGCCACGCCTGGTGAAAAGCGGATTCCGCGGTTCGATTTATGCCACGCCAGCGACGCGCGATCTGCTGGAACTGCTGCTGAAGGATGCGGCGTTCCTGGAAGAAAAGGACATCGACTGGGAGAACAAGAGGCGGCGGCGCGCCGGACGCCCGCTGCTGGAGCCGATCTACACGGCCGAGGACGTCGCCGAGACAATGACGAGGGTGAAGCCAGTCGACTTCGATACGCCGACCCGCATCAGTGAGGACCTGATGCTGCGCTTCGTCGAGGCCGGACATATCCTCGGGGCCGCCTCGGTGGAGCTGCGCATCGATGAGGATGGCCGACGCCGGCGTCTCGTCTACTCGGGCGACCTTGGCGACGACAGATCGCTACTGCTGCGGCCCCCGACGCCGGTGGACGGCGCGGATGTCCTGCTGATGGAATCGACCTATGGCGACCGGGATCATCGGCCGCTCGAGGAGACCATCGAGGAGTTCGCGGACATCCTGCAGCAGGCACACAAGAGCGGCGGAAACGTGCTGATCCCCTCGTTCGCCGTGGGCAGGGCGCAGGAGGTTCTCTATCTGCTCGGCCGCTTCCATCACGAGGGGCGCCTTCCTCAACGCGCGGTGTTCCTGGACAGCCCGATGGCCATCTCCGCCACCGAGATTCACCATCGCCACATGGAGCTGTTCAACCAGCGCGACACTGCGCTCATGGAGCGTTTCCACGCCACCAACCTGCACGCCTGGCTGCCATCGCTGCGCATGTCACGCACACCCGAGGAATCGATGGCGATCAACAAGATCACCGGCGGCGCCATCGTCATCGCCGGCAGTGGCATGTGCAACGGCGGCCGCATCCGCCACCATTTCAAGTACAACCTGTGGCGGCCCGAAGCGCATGTGGTCATCGTCGGATTCCAGGCCCGCGGCACCCCCGGCCGCGCACTGGTCGACGGCGCTTCGCACATCCAGCTGCTCGGCAGCGAAGTCGCGGCGAAGGCGCACATCCACACCCTCGGCGGCTTCTCCGCCCATGCCGGTCAGACGCAGTTGCTGGACTGGCTGGGACATTTCCGCTCGCCGGTACCGCGCGTCCATCTGGTCCATGGCGAACCGGACAAGGCCGCGGCGCTGGCGGAAAAAATCAGGATGGATCGCGCTGACATCGAGGTCAGCATCGCGGAACCGCTGGAGACGGTGGAGATCTAGGAAAGAATTTCTATATCTTCACCAGCACCGCATCCCCGTCAATGCGGACTTCGTACGTCCGCAAGGGCTCCCAGGCCGGAGGCGCGGTTACCGCGCCGGTACGCACATCGAAGCGCGCACCGTGGAGCGGGCATTGCAGTTGGCCGTCCGTAAACGGGCCTTCGGTGAGCACGGCAAAGGCATGCGTACAGATGTTGTCGACAGCGAAGAATTCGCCATCGAGATTGACGACAGCGATCATGAGATCGTCGATGGTGACCGCCTTCGCCTGTCCCGGCGCGATCTCGTCGCGCTTCGCTACTTCCGCCCACTCACTCATGACGGAGATCGCTACAGCAGTCCGAGTTGCAGGCGGGCAGCCTCGGTCATCCGGTCCTGCGTCCAGGGCGGATCCCATACCAGGCGCACCGACACTTCCTCGACTCCGTCCATCTCGCGCAATCGCGCCTCGATTTCGCCGGGGAACGTCTGCGCAACCGGACATCCGGGAGCGGTCAGCGTCATGTCCACCTGAATCCGGCCCTCCGCCTCATCGACCTCGAGCGCATAGATCAGACCGAGCTCGTAGATATTGACCGGGATCTCGGGATCGTAGACGGTCTTCAACGTCGCGATGGCCCGCTCTTCCAGGCTCGCATCCGGTGCATGATCGGTCATCGTCCTGACCTCCGCGGCCTCACTGGCTGCCTGCCGGGCGGAACCCGCGGCGGACTCGACCATGACGCCGATACGATTCAGCGAATCGCCCGCGCTCATTCCGTCGACACCGAGTCCTTGTCGCCACTGATGGCGGTGTGGAGCGCGTGCCATGCCAGGGTCGCGCACTTGATGCGGGAGGGAAACTCCTTGACCCCCGACAGTGCCTGCAGCTTGCCCAGGCCGGACTCGTCTCCGCCGGCGACCAGCATGTCATGGAAGCGGGAAAACAGCGCCTCGGCCTCCGCCTCGGTCTTGCCGATCAGATTCTCGGTCATCAGCGAGGCCGATGCGACCGAAATGGCACAACCCGAGCCATCGAATCCGACATCCCGGATCACGCCGTCGTCGTCGATTTTCAGATACAGGGTGACCCGGTCGCCGCACAGCGGATTGAATCCCTTTGCGCAGCGATTGGCATCATCCAGCTTGCCGCAATGCCTGGGATTGCGGTTGTGGTCGAAAATGACCTCCTGATAGAGATCATGCAACTCATTCATCGCCTGAACATCTCCATGACATTGCCGATGCCTTCGGCAAGCCGATCGATCTCGTTGCGGGTATTGTACATGGCGAACGAGGCGCGCGTGGTGCCGCTGAGACCGAGACGGGTCATCAGGGGCATGGTGCAGTGGTGCCCGGCACGCACAGCGATTCCCTGGCGGTCGAGGATGGTACCAACGTCATGGGTGTGCACGCCGTCGAGCACGAAGGACACCACCGCGGCCTTGCGCGCGGCCGTACCGACGATGCGCAGCCCCGGTATTCCGCCCAGACTCCGGGTGGCGTATTCGAGCAGATCGTGTTCGTGCGCCGCAATCGCCTCGCGGCCGAGCGCCGTCAGATAGTCCACCGCCGCGCCGAGCCCGATGGCGCCGACGATATGCGGCGTGCCGGCCTCGAACTTGTGCGGCAGTTCGGCCCAGGTCGAGCTCTCGAAAGTCACTTCCTGGATCATTTCGCCACCGCCCTGCCAGGGAGGCATGGCCTCCAGCAGTTCGGACTTGCCATACAGCACGCCGATGCCCGTCGGACCATACATCTTGTGACCGGAGAAGGCGTAGAAGTCGCAGTCGAGCGCCCGCACGTCCACCGTCGTGTGCTGGATCGCCTGCGCCCCGTCGATCAGTACGCGTGCGCCGACCGCCCGCGCGACGGCGATCATCCGTTCCACCGGATTGATGGTGCCCAGCGCATTGGAGACATGCGTCACCGCCACCAGGCGCGTACGCGGTGTCACCAGGCGCTCGAAGACATCCATGTCGACTTCGCCGGCATCATTCACCGGCGCGACCCGAAGCACACCGCCGGTCTGCGCGCACAGCAGCTGCCAGGGCACGATGTTGGAATGGTGCTCCAGCGCGGTGATCAGGATCTCGTCCCCGGCGCCAATGTGCTGACGTCCCCAGGTATTGGCGACCAGATTGATGGCTTCGGTCGCGCCGCGCACGAACACCAGTTCCCGATCGGCGCCGGCGTTGATGAACTTCGCTATCCGCGTGCGTGCGTCCTCATACGCCTGGCTGCAGCGCTCGCTGAGACAATGCAGACCGCGGTGCACATTGGAGTAGTCACGCGCGTAGTAATGGACGATGGCATCGATCACCGCCTGCGGCTTGTGAGCCGAGGCCGCATTGTCGAAATACACCAGCTGCCTGCCATGCACCTGCTGATGCAGGGCCGGGAAATCACGGCGCACGGCCTCGACATCGAAGCCCGCCATGCTTGCCCCACTCACTGCCGGTGTAACGCTCATGCCCCCGCCCTTGCGCCGAGCCGCGCGTCGACGATCTCTCCGATGCGCTGTCTGATCCGCTCTTCGCCCATCCGCGCGAGCACCTTCTCGGCGAATGCGCGAACCAGCATGGCGCGGGCATCCGCTTCGCCGAGGCCGCGCGTGCGCAGGTAGAACAGCGCGTCGGCATCGATCTGGCCGACAGTGGAACCATGGCTGCACTTGACGTCATCGGCGTTGATGGTGAGCTGCGGCCGGCTGTCGGCCTCGGCGTCCGCGGACAGCAGCAGGTTGTTGTTCATCTGCTGCGCGTCGGTGTGCTGCGCTTCGCGTGCGACCGTGACCTTTCCGTTGAAGACGCCGCGCGAGCGGCCGTCGAGCACGCCGCGGAAGAGCTGGCGACTTGCGCAATCCGGCGCCAGGTGCTCGATGGACACATAGTTGTCCACCGTCTGACGGTCGTCGCCCAGATAGAGTCCGTTGGCGACGCATTCGGCGCCGGGACCCTCGAGGAATGCATGCAGCTCGCTGCGCGCGATACGGCCACCCGCGTGCACGCCGTGTCCCGTGTACCGCGAATCACGCGCCTGATGGACGTGCGTGGCAGCAAACAGGTAGGCGCCCGCTTCCTGCTCATTGAGCCGGTAGTGCTCAACGGCGGCGCCATCCGCCAGGTCGCAGCGGGTCATGGCGCTGACCAGCGCCTCCGCGCCAGTCTCGCCGAGGTAATGCTCGATCACCGTCGCGCGCGCGCCGCGACCGGCCTGGATCAGGTGACGCAGATGAGTCGCGGCCGGACGGTCGCCGGCGCGCGCGACATGGACCACGTACAGCGGCTGCGCCAGCGTGGCGCCCGCGGCGAGCCGCAGGCACAGACCATCGCTCATGAATGCCGTGTTGAGCGCGGCGAAACCCAGCGGTTCGGCGGGAATGCCATCGAGCATCGACTCGAGCGCCGCAGGCTCCTCGCGCAGCAGCGTCGCCAGGCTGTCGATGCGTACTCCCTCGGACAGCGTGGGCAGGCGGGACAGCGCAGCGACGTAATGGCCGTCGACGAACACCAGACGCGGCAGATCATCGCACGGAAGCAGGCGTGTCATGTCGATCGCAACGTCGTCGATACCGGCAGCCACCGGCTCGAACGTCTTGCCAGCCAGGCCCATCAAATTGGTATGGCGCCACGCATCATCGCGGGGCGTCGGGAAACCCTCGGTGCGAAAACGCTGCAGGCCGTTTCTGCGCAAGGCGGCCAGCCACGGCAGTTCCTGTCCCGGCAGCGCCGCGGAGAGGCGTTCGAAATCCGCCATCGACCGGTTGATTACCGCCGACATGTCCGCTCCGGCCGCAGTCACGCGCGGGCGGCGCCGCCACGCGCCGCGCCAGCCGCTGCGCCGCGCTCGTAGGCGGCGAAGCCTTCGCGCTCGATCTCCAGGGACAGATCGTGACCACCCGACTTCACGATGCGGCCCCCGGCGAGGACATGCACATGATCGGCGCGGACATGCTCGAGCAGGCGCTGATAGTGAGTGATCACCAGGAAGGCGCGATCCGGGCCGCGCATGCCATTGATGCTGTTGGCGAGCAGGCGCAGCGCATCGACATCGAGACCGGAATCGGTTTCGTCGAGAATCGCGAGGCGCGGCTCCAGCAGCGCCATCTGCAGCATCTCGCTGCGCTTCTTCTCTCCGCCGGAGAAGGCTTCGTTGACCGAGCGATAGAGGAAATCCTCGCTCATGTCGACCTGGCGAATCTTCTGCTTGGCAAGGGTGAGGAACTCCATGGCATCGAGCGGCTCCTGGCCGCGATGCTTGCGGATCGCGTTCAGCGATTCCTTGAGCAGGTTGACGGTGCTGACGCCAGGAATCTCGACGGGATACTGAAACGCGAGGAAAACGCCTTCGCGTGCGCGCTCCTCCACTCCAAGTTCGAGCATGTCACGTCCGGCGAAGCTGAACTCATCGGCCGTGACCTCATAGGATTCCCGTCCGGCCAGCACCTGCGCCAGCGTGCTCTTGCCCGAGCCGTTCGGGCCCATGATGACGTGCACCTCGCCCGCATGCAGGTCCAGATCGATGCCATTGAGAATGCGCGTACCGCCGCTCACGGCCACCAGATTGCGAATTCTCAGCAGGGAATCCCCGCCCTTGTCGCCCTTCATCCTACTGCTCCTTCGAGACTGATCCCCAGCAGCTTCTGCGCCTCCACCGCGAACTCCATCGGCAGCTCGCGGAACACGGCCTTGCAGAAACCGTTGACGATCATGGAAACCGCATCTTCGCGCGACAGGCCGCGCTGCATGCAATAGAAAAGCTGGTCCTCGCTGATGCGCGAGGTGGTCGCCTCGTGCTCGACCTGGGCGGACCGGTTCTTGACTTCGATATAGGGATAAGTGTGCGCACCGCAACGATCGCCGAACAGCAGCGAATCGCACTGGGTGAAATTGCGCGCACCCTCGGCGCTTTTGGCCACATGCACCAGACCGCGATAGGCGTTTTGTCCCTGCTTGGCAGAGATGCCCTTGGACACGATGGTGCTGCGCGTATTGCGGCCAAGGTGGATCATCTTGGTGCCGGTGTCGGCCTGCTGCCGGTTGCTGCTCAGCGCCACCGAATAGAATTCACCGACCGAATCGTCGCCCTGCAGGATCACGCTCGGATACTTCCAGGTGATCGCCGACCCGGTTTCCACCTGGGTCCACGAGATGTGCGAGGCGACACCGCGGCAAATGCCGCGCTTGGTGACGAAATTGTAGATCCCGCCGCGACCTTCCTCATCGCCGGGATACCAGTTCTGCACGGTCGAATACTTGATCTTGGCCCGATCGAGCGCCACCAGTTCGACCACTGCCGCATGCAGCTGGTTCTCGTCGCGCATCGGCGCAGTGCAGCCTTCCAGATAGCTCACCTGAGCACCCTCGTCGGCAATGATGAGGGTACGCTCGAACTGACCGGTGTTGGCTGCATTGATGCGGAAATAGGTCGACAGCTCCATCGGGCAGCGCACGCCCGGCGGAATGTAGACGAACGAGCCGTCGCTGAACACGGCCGAATTGAGCGCCGCGTAGAAGTTGTCCGTGTGCGGCACGACAGTGCCGAGATACTTGCGCACCAGCTCGGGATGCTCCCGCACCGCCTCGGAGAAGGAGCAGAAGATGATACCGAGCTCGGCCAGCTTGTCCTTGTAAGTGGTGGCGATGGAAACACTGTCGAACACCGCATCGACCGCGACACCGGCGAGCATCTCGCGCTCACGCAGGGGGATGCCCAGCTTCTCGTAGGTCTCGAGCAGCTTGGGATCGACCTCGTCCAGACTCTTGGGACGATCCTTGTCGAGGCGCGGGCGGGAAAAATAACTGATCGCCTGGAAATCGACCGGCGGATAATGGACATGGGCCCATTTCGGCTCACGCATCGTCAGCCAGTGCCGATAGGCCTGCAGCCGCCATTCGAGCAGGAACTCGGGCTCCTCCTTCAGACGGGAAATCTCCCGGATGACATCCTCGCTCAGACCAGGCGGCAGGCTGTCCTGCTGGACATCGGTGACGAAGCCGGCCTGGTATTCCCGGTCGATGAGATGTTCGAGATTTCGGCTGGATTCGGCCATGCGTTCCTCAAGATACGAACAGGCGCACAGGAATTGAGCGGTCGGTTGATCGATCCGATTGGAATCAGGTGGATAAACGACGCTCTGGATGCCCGTACGATATGATACCCGACTAATTTAGTCAAGTTTTATCCGGGTAGTGCGGAAATGATACCTCAGCCCCGCCTGCCCGGCCAGCGCAGCGGATCCTGACGATAGAAGGCGGCCAGTTCGCCGTAGAGTTCAGGCCAGATGTCGGAAAGCAGCTCCGGCAGCTCGAAAAAATACTCGCTGAGCACGGAGAAGAACTCGGCCGGATGCTCGGCAGCGTACGGATCCACCGACGTTTCCTCGCCACGATCCAGCCGTTCGTTGAGTTCATCGAAGGCGGCGGTGAAGACGCGCGTCCAGCGCCGCACGCTCATGTCCCGGTGCAGCGGCGGAAAGCCGTCCGGCGGTCCGTTGAGCATGTCCAGCTTGTGCGCGAGCTCGTGGATGACGACATTGTAGCCGTCGATCCTCCCCGAAGCCGCCACATCCGTCCAGGAAAGAACGACCGGCCCTCGCTCCCAGGCCTCCCCGGCACGGACCTCATCCCATTGGTGTTCGAGTCCTCCCGCATCGACTTCCCGCCGCCGCTGCACGAATTCGGCCGGATAGAGAATTATCGTTTCCCAGCCCCGGTACCAGTCGAGATCGAGCTCCAGCACCAGCAGTGAGGCCAGCGCCGCGGTCCGGACCTGCATCACGTCCGTGACTTGCAGCTCGGGAGTGCTCATCCAGGTCTTCTCCTGCACGAAGACCGCGGCCAGCTCGCGCAGACGCGCGATATCACCGGCGGGCAGCAGGCGCAGCAGCGGCGTACTCTCGAGAGTATGGGCCCACAGGTACTCGGGAATGGGATGGCGATGCAGCCAGCGACTGCGACGCCAGGTGCGGAACAGGCGCATGGGGCAAATACGAAATGGAAAGCAGGGAGTATAGGCGGGCGAAGACGGAAGAGAAAAGGTGAATGAGGAAAGGGGGCGCGCCTTTCGGCGCGATGATCGATCTGCCGAGGGGAGAAAGCGCTGCGGAAAGTCAAAAGTGAAATGTGAAAAGGTGAAGGAAGTCATCCGACTCGGAGCCGACGGGCCAGGGCCCGCCCCTTTCATCCTGTCTCTTTCAACTTTTCTCTCCCCCCGTCATCGCGCCGATCGCCGCACCAGCACGAAGATCGGCACCAGACCGATCGCCACCAGCGTCAGCGCCGGCAAGGCGGCGCGCTCCCAGTAGCCTTCGGCGGTGAGCTCGAAGATGCGGACGGCAAGCGTATCCCAGCCAAACGGGCGCAGCATCAGTGTCGCGGGCATTTCCTTCATCACGTCGACGAGCACCAGCAGAGCGGCGGTGAGCAGCCCCTGACGCAACAACGGCAGATAGATGCGACGCACCGCTTCGAGCGGACCGACCCCCAGCATTCGCGCCGCTTCGGTAATGGACGGAGAAATGCGCGCAAAGGAGCTTTCGATGGGACCGAAAGCGACCGCCATGAAACGGACCAGATAAGCGAGCAGCAATGCCACCACGGTACCCCCCAGCAGGCGGCCCGTCCATTGCTCGTCGAACATTCGCATCAATGCCGCCCAGGCATTGTCGACGCCGGTGAGCACGACCATGACGCCGACGGCGAGCACAGCGCCGGGCAACGCGTAGCCGAGCGTCGCCACGCCGACAGCCGCGCGCGTGAGATGGTCGCTCTGCCGCCGGCGCGTCACCGCGAGGACCAGTGCGCCGGCCACGGTCAGTAGCGCCGCCATGGCCCCGAGCAGCAGGGTATGGAGGAGAATCTCGACGTAGCGCGCGTCGATGTCCGTGGCCAGCGACTGCAGCGCCCAATTGCCGAGCTGCACCACCGGCAACAGGAAGGCCAGAAAGAAAACCAGTCCGGCTGCGACGCTTGCGGCCCAGGCAGCCGCGCCGCGCAGGCGTTGCGGCCGCGCCCGCGCGCTGTGCCGCGCCTCGTGGAAACGGGCCCGACCGCGCAGGCTGCGCTCCGTCACCAGCGCCACCCCCACGAAGAGCAGCAGCAGCGAGGCAAGCTGGGCAGCGGCCTGCAGACTGAAGAACCCGAACCAGGCCTTGTAGATCGCGGTGGTGAAGGTGTCATAGTTGAACACCGATACGGCGCCGAAATCGGCCAGCGTCTCCATCAACGCCAGCGCCAGGCCGGCAAAGATCGCCGGGCGCGCCATTGGCAGCACGGCACGGAAAAACGCCTGCCAGGGGCCGAGACCGAGCGTCCGCGCCGCTTCCAGCGTCGCCCGGCCCTGAGTCAGAAAGGCGGCGCGCGCCAGCATGTAGACATAGGGGTAGAAGACGAGCGTCATGACGGCGATGACGCCGCCAGCCGAGCGCACATCAGGCACCCAGGAAACGGGTCCGAAATGCTCGCGCAGCAGTGTCTGCAGCGGCCCCGCATAATCGAACAGCCCGGCGGCCACGAAGGCGAGCACGTATGCCGGCATGGCCAGAGGCAGCATCAACGCCCAGTCGAAGAAACGCCGGCCCGGGAACTCGCACATCGTGGTCAGCCATGCCAGACCGACGCCGATGACCAGCACGCCGCAGGCGACTCCGGCGAGAAGCATCAGCGTGTTCGTCACCAGCTCCGCGAGCACCGTATCCGCCAGATGACGCCAGATCTCGGCTTCGGGCTGCAGCCAGGCAGCGAACACCACCAGCAGGGGCAAAACGACGACGCCTGCGAGCAGCAGGCTGGGGACACGCCAGAACCGGTGCAGCGCCCGGTGTCGGGAGAACTCGCGGCGCTGCGCCCCGGGGTCGAGTCCGACGCCGGGATGCAGCGCCTGCGAGTCCGGCCTCATGTCAGCGGTATCCCGCGCGATCCATGAGCATCACCGCCTGCGCCTGCAGGCGTCCGGCATCGGCGATATTGCGAGGATCCTGCCGGAAGCTTCCCCACTGCACGAGTTCCGCGTTGGGATCAACCTCGGGATTCACCGGATACTCCATATTGCGTCCGGCGAACATGCGCTGCGCCTCGGGCGCGGACAGCCATTCGATCAGCTTCAGCGCACCATCGACATTGCCAGCGTGGCGAGTGACGCCCGCACCGGCGACGTTGACATGCACGCCATCCCCCTCGCCCTGATTGGGCCAGAAGAGCGCGAGCGGCACATCCGCCCTCTCCTTCTGCAGGCGGCCGAAATAATAGCTGTTGACGATCCCGACATCGCACTGCCCGGCCGCCATCGCTTCCATCAGGCGCGTGTCGTTGGCAAAGGGCGCGGTAGCCAGATTGTTCACCCAACCCTTCACCACGTCTGCGGCCCGTTCGGGGCCGAGGCGCGCGATCATCATCGCCACCAGCGACTGGTTGTAGACCGACTTGGAGCTGCGCAGGCATACCCGCCCCTTCCAGCGGACATCGGCCAGGTCCTCATAGCTGGACAACTCGTCGGGGGATACGCGTGCGGTGCTGTAGACGATAGTGCGTGCGCGCAGGGACAGGCCATACCATTGACCCTGCGGATCGCGCAGATGGGCGGGGACATTGGCGTCAAGGACATCAGAAGAAACGGGCTGCAGCAATCCGCTCTCGGCCGCCTGCCACAGATTGCCGGCATCCACGGTGATGAGCACATCCGCCGGCGTGTTGGCGCCCTCCGCCTTGAGCCGGGCCAGCAAGGGGCCGCCGCTATCGGTGACATAGCGGATCGGGACGCCGCTTTCCTTCGTGTAAAGATCGAAAAGCGGTTTGATGAGCTCCTCGGTGCGACTGGAATACACGACGACTTCGTCGGCGGCGAAAGCCGGCGTCAGAAGAAACAGGCCAGCCACCAGGCCCAGGCATTTGCGATATGTTTCGCGCATCGATGATCCTTTTCGGTGTATTTTCTCTGCGTCCGTCGCCGAGCGCCCGGACGCGGCTCATTGCATCAGGCAGCGGAGCGCTTTTCCGACAACGCCTCGCCCAGCACCCGCTGCGCGCAGTCACGGCAGTTGCCGCAACAGGTCGCAACCTTCAACTGGTCACCCAGCGCATCCATCGAACGCACTCCCCGACGGGCTGCGTCCCGAATGTCTCGATCGGTTACGGCATTGCAAATGCATACGTACATGAGCGCTTCCTCGGAGAACCGGCCTCGACAGCCATGAGCGAATGAGAACGAGTATCACTTTATTTTGCGCTCACTTTATTGTCAATCCCTGCGCCCCCACTAGACTTTCACTCGAAAAATCAATGGTTTTACCCAACGGGAAAATTGGCCATAATGCCGCCACGGCCGCCCGTCCGGCGGTGCGCAAGGCAGGAGACGCGACATGCAGGGCGATAGGGAGACCATCCGTCAGCTGAACTCGGTGTTGAAGATGCAGCTCACCGCCATCAATCAGTTCTTTCTGCATGCGCGGATGTGCCGCAATTGGGGCCTGGACGAGCTCAATGAGCGGGAATACAAGCACTCCATCAAGGCCATGAAGGAGGCCGACGAACTCATCGAGCGCGTGCTCTTTCTCGAGGGTCTGCCCAACCTCCAGGATCTGGGCAAGCTCCTGATCGGCGAAGACGCTCCGGAAGCGCTGCGCAACGACCTGCAGATGCGCACCGAAATGCGCACGCTGATGATCGCCGTCGCGACGCACTGCGAATCGGTACAGGACTACGTCAGCCGCGACCTGCTGGTCGAGCAGATCGAGGAAGCCGAAGAGCACATCGACTGGATCGAGACACAGCTGGCGCTGATCGACAGCGTCGGCGTACAGAACTATCTGCAGTCCATGATTTGAGTGACCGCGCAGAGAGGATGATGCGATGAAAGGCAACGACAAAGTGATCGCCCGGCTGCAGAAACTGCTGGCCGGCGAATTGGCGGCCCGCGACCAGTATTTCGCCCATGCGCGTCTGTGTCACGACTGGGGTTACGAGAAGCTCTACGAGCATATCCATCACGAGATGGAGGAAGAGTCCCAGCATGCCGACGCGCTGATCAAGCGCATCCTCTTCCTGGAAGGCGAAGCGGATCTGTCGAAGCGCGACCCGTTGAACGTCGGCACCTCGGTGCCGGAGATCCTGCGCAACGATCTCGATCTGGAGTATCAGGTCACCGCCGATCTCAAGGCAGCGATGAAGGTATGCGAGGAAGAGCAGGATTATCAGTCACGCGACATCCTGCTCGGCATGCTCGCCGATACCGAGGAAGATCACGCCTGGTGGCTGGAGCGGCAACTCCGCCTGATCGACGCCATCGGTCTGCCAAACTACCTGCAATCGCAGATGTAGTGCGGCGGAACTCTGCGTTCGGCCTGACCGGGCAGGATCCGCCTGCGCGTCGTCCATCACCGCGCTTGCGGTGATCTCGATCTCCAGCCATCGCGCATCGACGCCGCTGCCGGCGAGCAGCCGGACACTTGCAGGACACTATTGAAGCAGACTGCGCAGCATCCAGGCGGTCTTTTCGTGGATCTGCATGCGCGCGGTCAACAGATCCATCGTCGGCTGATCGGAAACGCGCTCGGCGCGCGGGAACAGCTCGCGGGCTGAGCATACCACCGCCTCCTGATCGCCAACCAGCTGGCGCACCATGTCATTCGCATCCGGCACACCCGTTTCCTCACTGAGGCGTGTGAGCTTGGCGAACTGGGCATAGCTTCCCGGCGCGACCACGCCCAACGCCCTGATGCGCTCGGCAATGGCATCCACCGCCTGCGCCAGCTCCATGTACTGGGTCTCGAACATCTGATGTAGCGTGCCGAACATCGGTCCGGTGACGTTCCAGTGGAAATTGTGCGTCTTCAGATACAGCGTATAGGTATCCGCGAGCAGTCGCGCGAGGCCTTCGGCGATATCCTGGCGATCCTTTTCCGCGATCCCGATATTGATGTCGATCAGCTTGGCGTCCATCGAACCTCCTGCAGGTGACTTCCCCCTTGCTTCACGCATTTTCCCATCGGCAGGACGAGATGGAAAGAATAGCGGATACCACCGTATCGACTTGTGTCGGCGGCGTTGATCGATGTCAATGTGACTTCCGGCAACGCATGCCAACCTGAGTCCGGCGCGTGCGGCAGAAGAGCAGCCGGCGGTTGCGTGAACATTTGGCCGCGCGCGAGTTTCCCCGACCCGGAGCACGAGGATCCGCATGAGCGCCCGCGCAGGAAGCATCCGGAAAGCCACCCCGTTCAAGATCAAGGATTGCGCTCTGGTGGCCATGGCAACCGGGCGCAGGGCGCGGTTGATGCCCGAGTTCCGCCGCGAAATCGCCACCGTGCCGGTCCAGAGCATCTATCACCACTTCTGGGGCGGGCTGCTGCAGCCCCGCTTCGAAGAGCGGGAATACAATAACGACTTCGCGGCCTGGATGCGCCACAGCATGCATGATGCAGTGCTCGCCGAGCGCCTGGCCGCGCTCGACCCCACGAGTTGCCCCGAGCTTGAAGCACTGCGCCGCGAGATGCTGGAACTGATCGACAACAGGCTCGACGAAGTCGAGTATCTGTCCTGGGCACGGGCGAGCATCCAGTTCGAGTTCCTCAGCTCGCAGATCGTGATCTTCGACACAGGCCGCACGGTATCCCATCCAGCCGAATTGGCGGAAAACATCGGGCACCTGTCGACGAGCAGCATTTTCTACCACTTCATCGACGCGAGGCGGCGGGTGCCGGAAGGGAACAACGACTTCACCCTGTGGATGCAGTCCTTCGGCCGGGATTTCGAACCATTGTGCGCCAGCCTCACAGGCGTGGACCCCTACTTCGGCAGCATCACCGAGCTGCGACAGAAGCTCGCCACCATCTTCCAGGCCTGCGTCAGGGAGCACCGGTCATGAGTCTGCTGGACGACTACGCAGCGGCAGCCGGCGAGGATGTGATCGACCATCTGCGACAGCTCGCCGCCCCGCTGCGTGGCGCCACAGTGGTTCACGTGAACTCCACCCGCGCCGGCGGCGGCGTCGCCGAGATCCTGGACAAGATGGTGCCATTGACGGAGGAACTCGGCATTTCCACGCGCTGGGAGATCATCACCGGCGACAGCGACTTCTTCGAATGCACCAAGGGAATGCACAACACTTTGCAGGGAAACCGCATACCACTGGGCGACCATCTGCTGCGCGTCTACGAGGAAACCAACGCAGCAAACGCGCGAATCCTGGGACCGACGCTGCGCGAGGCCGACTTCGTGATCATCCACGACCCCCAACCCGCGGCCCTGCTGAGCCATGTCCCCGATCGAAAAGGCAAATGGATGTGGCGCTGCCACATCGACGCAAGCCATCCTTACCGGCCGGTGTGGAAGTACCTGAGGGGGTTCGTCGCGCCGTACGACGCGAGCATCTTTTCCCTGGCGGCGTTCGCGCAGGAACTGCCTCATCCGCAGTATCTGGTTCCGCCGAGCATAGATCCGCTCAGCGAAAAAAACATCACCCTGCCCGATGAGGAGATACGTCGCACCTGCGAGCGCCACGCGATCGACAGCGAGCGCCCGCTGATCGTGCAGGTGTCGCGATTCGATCGCTTCAAGGATCCGCTGGGCGTCATTGCCGCCTACAAGCTGGCCAAGCGCTTCCTGCCGCCGATCCAGCTCGTGCTCGCCGGTGGCGGCGCCGCGGACGACCCGGAAGGCGAGGCCGTGCTCGCCGAGGTGCGCGCCGCCGCCGATGGGGATAGCGACATCCGCGTCCTGCTGTTGCCGCCCGATGCGCATCGGGAGATCAACGCGCTGCAGCATGCGGCGGACATCGTGGTGCAGAAGTCGATCAGGGAAGGATTCGGGCTCACCGTCACCGAGGCGATGTGGAAGGGCAAGCCGGTCATCGGCGGCGATGTCGGTGGCATCCGCCTGCAGGTGGTCAATCACCACACGGGCTTTCTGGTCAGCACCCCGGAAGGGGCGGCGCTGCGCATTCGCTATCTGCTGCATCAGCCGGACAAGATCCGCGAGATGGGCGTGAAGGCGCACCAGCTGGTGCTGGACAGTTTCCTCATTACGCGACATCTGCGCGAGTACCTGACCCTGATGCTGGCGCTGCGCGACGGCGCGGAGCACGATCGCATCGAACTCGCCTGACCCCGGGACCGGACGACGGGTTCACTCCCGATAGGCCACTCCGCCCTCGCGCACGCCACGGGAGAAATAGCGGGGGTCGCCCTTGGCCACCACGACCACGCCGCCGGGCGTCACGAACTGGCGCGCCGCATCCGCCGCCGGGTCGTAACCAAACACCGTTCCAGGCGCGATGTCGTTATGGCGATCGATGATGACGCGGCGCAGTCTGGAACCCCGCCCGATCCTGACATAGTCCATGATCACGCAATCCTCCAGCTCGACGCCCGGCTCCACGACGGCCTCGCGACGGATGATGCTGTCTCGTATGCAGGCGCCATCAACGATGACGGCGCCGCCAAGCAGGCAATTGTCGACCTGGCTGTCGATCACGCGGGCGACGGGGCCCTGGTAATGACTCGAGAGTAGATCGGCCATGCGGGATCGAAAGCATCGAAGCGTGGTTCGAGGCCCAGCACATCATGATGGGCCTCGAAGTAGGCATCGAGAGATCCGACGTCGCGCCAGTAACCGCGCTCCTCCAGCGGGCCCATTCCCGGCACCTCGTTGTCGATGAAGTCATAGGCATAGACTCGCGATCCCTGATCTACAAGACGCGGCAGGACATGACGGCCGAAATCGGTCTCGCCGCGCCAATGGGATTCGGTGAGGGCCTTCTCCAGCGCTGAAGCGTTGAACAGGTAGTTTCCAAGCGACGCATAGGCGTGCTCTGGATCCGAGACGATGGGAATGCCCTGCTGCGGCTTCTCGTGAAAGGCGCGAATTCGCCCGTCCGCGTCCGCCTCGACGATGCCGAAGCGCGATGCTTCCGCGATCGGCACCGGGATCGCCGCCACCGTGACTTCGGCCTCGCATTCGCGATGGAAGCGCAGCATCTGTCTGACGTCCATGCGGTAGATGTGATCCGCTCCGAACACGGCGATGTGGTCCGCATCGTGCGCCGCGAGCAGGTTGAGGTTCTGATAGACAGCGTCTGCGGTACCGTGAAAGCGCTCCCGGCCCTCCTGCAGTTGCGGCGGCACGATGGTGACAAACTGATCCGGAAGCAGCGGCGATATGGTCCACGCCTTGCGCACATGCTCGATCAGCGATTGCGCCTTGTACTGGACCAGGAGATAGACGGAGTGGATGCCGGAATTGACGAGGTTGCTGAGGACGAAATCAACGAGTCGATAGCGACCACCGAAGGGAACCGCAGGCTTGCAGCGATCGAGAGTCAGCGGGCGCAGGCGCGTTCCCTCTCCACCGGCCAGGACGAAGGCAACCATCTTCTCCGATTGCCTGCGCTCCTTCACCCTCGCGGCTCCATGCGGGCCAAGCAATGCGATACGCGCCGTTCATCAGCCGCGCAGCCAGCGGCGCAGACCCGGCTGGCGCCTCGCCTGGGGCGGAGACATATCGCGTCCGTTGTCGCTCCCGAGGCGGATCACACCGCGTCTGGGCGCCTCTCCGCGAGCAGCGCGGGCGCCCGATGCCTCGCGCGCCGCCTTCGCTACCACGAGCCGGGCTTCGGCCTCGGTGCGGCTGGCACCAATGCCATAGCTGATCTCCAGTCCGATCTTGCGCAGCGTACTGCCATCCGGCAACTTCGTTTCGATCACAACCCGATGCAGCAGGCGGCGCGCCCGAAGAACCACGCGCCGGACCTCGTCTTCGGCGTGCCCTTGAATGAGGAATTCGTCCCCAGACAGGTGGTAGGCTTCGCGCGTCACCCGCGCAAGCGTGTTCGCAATTTCGCGCAACGCCCTGTCTCCCGCTTCGTGCCCCATGGCGTCATTGAACCATTTGAGCGAATCGGCATCGATCGACGCCACTGCGGGCAGCCTTTCGGCCTCTTCCCAGGCGCGGCGGTTGCGTATGCCGGTAAGCTCGTGCGTGAGCAGTGTACGCTGCATTTCCTCCGGACTCATCTGCGCAACGCGCTTGCGCCCTTCCAGATCGACGCGCCGCTCCGGATGCCAGTGCGGATCGCGCGCCCGGATGCGACGATCGCCCGGCTCCGGTTCCGAATAGCGAGGCAACAGCCTGATGGACATTGACCCCCTCCTTTCCTCAGGTGCCGGGCTGCATGGCGCGGGGCATTTCGGGCAGACAGGCACGAACCACATCGGTGTCCATATCGATAACGTCGGCCTCCACCAGCAGGTCGACGCCGGCCTGGAGATCGACAGGGAGTGCGTCGAAGAGGGTATCCAGAAAGTCGAGATTGCGGGAGATCAGCAACAGGCGCGTGAACTCTCCCCGGTCCCTGGCCTCGACCAGATGATCGACCAGAATGCGGACGAAGCCATCTCCAGCATCCAATGAGGCACCGCCCGGCGGCTCTACGCTTTCAAATACGTCCTGCTCTTCGAGAGCACCTTCCTCGGACTGCTGAGACAGCAAACGGCCCCGCCCCGGCTCCGCGACGAGAACCCAAGTTCGTGTCCTCCACCCCTCGCCCATGCTGACCTCATCCGCCAATCATTCCCGTTTGGCCATTGTCACGACGGAACACGCTTTTGGCATTGACAATTATCAATAGCCAAACCGACCGGACAACGTCATTGCGGGCAGCGCTTCACCGCGGCATCGTTGCCGCATGGACGGCGAGACAGGCGCCTGGAATCGGAACCACGGATCGCCCGGGAACGGCATCTTTCGACCGAACGAAAACTGCTGGCGCGTCGCCCGCGCCGATCATGTGGCCTTCCTGATCGACGGCGCAGCGTACTTTCGCGCGCTGCACAGCGCGTTGACTCTGGCGCGCGAGCACATCACCATCATTGGCTGGGACATCGCGCCAGGTCTGAACCTCGTGCCTGACACGCAAGCAGGGGAGTGGCCAGCGCGCCTCGCCAATCTGCTGGAAGCGCTGCTCCAGCAACGCCCGCAGCTGGAAATCCACATTCTCGTCTGGGAAGCAGCGATCCTGTCGGCGCCTCTTCCCCTGCTTCCGGGACGACGACAGCGTTTGCGATCGCAATCGCGCCTGCATTTCCACCTCGACGACAGCCACCCACTGGGAGCTTCACACCACCAGAAACTGGTGGTGATCGACGATCGGCTGGCCTTCTGCGGAGGTCTCGACATCACAAACGGACGCTGGGACACGCCCGAGCACCGACCGGAGCTCAGCGGCTTCGCTCACCGCGGACGGGCATATCATGATGTGCAGCTGGCGGTCGATGGCGATGCCGCATCCGCTCTCGGCGAACTCGCGCGCCGGCGCTGGCATGCCGCTACCGGCCGCGTGCTTATCCGTCCGACATCCGCTGCCGAAGGAGCGCATTCCTGGCCGTCGTGCCTGAATGCGGAAATCGGGGCGGTACGACTCGCGATCGCGCGCACCATGCCCGCCTGGGGAGCGGCGCGAGCTGCGGTACGTGAAGTCGAAACGATGTATCTGGACATGATCGCCGCCGCCCGTCACCGCATCTACATCGAAAACCAGTTCTTCACCTCGGAGCTCATTGCCGCAGCTTTGGCCGAGCGCCTGGCGCAGGAAGCAGGTCCCGAAGTCGTGCTGGTCATGCCGCTGGAAACGGAAGGCTGGGTGTCGCGCGTGACGCTGGACGCGATGCGCGGCAGGCTGCTCGAATATCTCCAGCGCGCCGATCGACACGGGCGATTTCGCGTCTATTACCCTCACATCCCCGAGGCACCGCTGCCGCTCAATCTGCACTCCAAGGTGATGGTAGTTGACGACTCGCTGCTGCGCGTCGGCTCGGCCAACATCAACAATCGCTCGATGGGGCTGGACACCGAATGCGACCTCATCATCGATGCCGCCAGTTCGGAGATGGCCGGGCGAGCGCGGCGCGCCTGCAGTGGACTGCGCGATCGGCTCCTCGCCGAACATCTCGGCGCCGAACCCCGCCGCGTCCGCGAGGAGATGCGACGCACCGGCTCGCTGATCGGCGCCATCGAGGCACTGCGCAATAACGGGCGTTCGTTGCGCCCATTGCCCTATTCGGCCGTTCCCGGAACCGCGGACTATCTGCAGTCGGAGACCGACATGCTCGATCCCGGGTCACCCCTTACCACGGAGACCTTCATGCGCGAACTCGTTGCAGCAAGGGAAGTGCGCAGGAGAACGCGGCGACGGATCGCCTGGCGTATCGTCGCCCTGATCATCGTCATCGTCGCCGCGCTGATGTGGCGCTGGACGCCCTTTGGAACCTGGCTGCAGACCGACACGCTGCTCGCGGCGATGGCGGAAGTCCGCTCCCTGCCCATGACGCCAGTGCTCGTCATTCTCGCCTACATCGGCGCCAGCCTGATCGCCATCCCGATCACCCTGATGATTTTCGCGACACTGCTGTCCTTCGGTCCCCTGCAGGGATTTGCATATGCGTTTGGCGGCAGCATGCTCGGAGCCCTCGCCGGATACGCCGCCGGCCATCTGGCCGGCAAGGATCTGGTGCGCCGTGTCGCGGGTGGACGCATAGATGCCGTCAGCCGCCGCATCGCCACCCACGGTGTGCTTGCCATCGTCATCGTTCGCTGCATACCTGTGGCGCCATTCACCGTGATCAACCTGATCGCCGGTGCGTCTCACATCCGGCTGCGACACTACCTCATAGGCACCGTGCTCGGCATGGCTCCCGGAATGCTCGCCATAGCGCTGTTCACCGACCGCATTATTGCCAGCGTAGAGGCGCCGACACCGACGAACTATCTGATGCTGGCCCTGGTTTCCCTGACCATCGGGATCGTGGCCTGGGGCGCCTCACGATGGCTGCGACGACGCGACACGGAACGGCGCGCCTGAAGTCAGACGCCCTCTGCCCGCCCTCGATTGTAAGTTCTCCCGCAATAGCACAGGACGGCGACCGAACGGCCACCGATGACATAGCGGTCCCCCGCGTTAGCACCCTCTTCGCGCCCGGATCGACCCGTATCGAAGACCACTCGCCGTACCGGCAGTAGCGGATTCGGTGGAAGTTCGTATTCGACCGCTTCATCGCCTGCGTTGAGAATCACGAGAAAGCTGTCGTCGGTCTGACCCTCGCCCCGATGATCGAGGTGATACTGCCCCGCCTCGCCACTGATGAGGAAGGCGATCGAGCGACGCACCGGGTCGGTCCAGTCACCATCCGACATTCCAGTGCCATCCGGGCGCAACCAGACGATATCCCTGATGCTGGTACCCGGAATCTCCTCTCCCCGAAAGAAGCGGTGACGATGAAACACGATGTGTTTCCGTCTCAGCGCTATCAGGCGTCTCACGAACCCGACAAGAGCGCCATCGTGTCCGGCATCGCTCCAGTCCATCCACGTCAACTCGTTGTCCTGGCAATAGGCGTTGTTGTTGCCAAGCTGCGTGTGACACCTCTCATCGCCCGCGAGCAGCATCGGCACCCCCTGCGACAGCAGCAGGGTCGCCAGCAGGTTGCACTTATGGCGCCGCCTGAGCTCGAGCACGGCGGGATCGTCGCTCGGACCCTCGACCCCGCAGTTCCAGCTGTGATTGTCGTCTGCGCCGTCGCGATTCTCCTCCAGATTGGCCTCGTTACGCTTGTGCTCGTAGCTCAACAGATCCTGCAGGGTGAAACCGTCATGACAGGTAACAAAATTGATGCTGGACCACGCAGCCCGGCCACGGCGGTCATAAATGTCGCTCGACCCCGCGATCCGCGAGGCGAGTTCGGGCAACTGCCCCTCATCCCCGCGCCAGAAGCGGCGCACCGTATCCCGGTAGCGATCGTTCCACTCTGCCCAGCCTGGAGGAAAACGCCCCAACCGGTAGCCGCCATCGCCGGCATCCCAGGGCTCGGCGATCAGCTTCCTCGTGACCAGCACCGGATCCTGCCCCAGCACATCAAGGAAACTCGCATTCTCGTAGTAGCTTCCCTCCACGCGCGCGAGTGTAGTGGCCAGATCAAAGCGGAATCCGTCCACACCCATCTCCGTCGCCCAATAGCGCAGGGAATCCGTGACCAGGCGCACGACCTGGGGATGGCGGAGTTCCAGGCTGTTCCCCGTGCCCGTGAAGTCGTTGTAATGGCACTCATCGCCTTCCATCAGATAGTAGTAATTGTGGTTGTCTATGCCGCGCATCGACAGCGTCGGGCCGAGATGGTTGCCCTCTGCGGTGTGGTTGTAGACCACATCCAGGATCACCTCGATACCGAGGTCGTGCATGATCTTGACGAACACCTTGAACTCCGAGATGTCGCCCGTTCTCAGGTATTCGTTATGGGGCGCGAAGAAGGCGACGGAATTGTAGCCCCAGTAATTTCTCAGACCGCGCTCGATCAGGTGCCCGTCGTGAACGAAGGCATGCACCGGCATCAGCTCGACGGCCGTCACGCCGAGATCGCGCAGGTAATCGGTAACCGCAGCGCTGCAGAGACCATCGAAGGTTCCGCGCGCGGCCTGGGCCACCTGGGGATGCCTCATGGTGAACCCCCGCACATGCATTTCATAGATCACGCTGTCCTGCCATGGTCGCGCCGGCGCCCCGTCCCCACCCCAGGTGAAAGCCGGGTCGACGACCCGGCATTTCGGCATGTGCCGGGCACTGTCGCGGCGGTCGAAGGAACGATAGGGATCCTCGCCGACCACATAGCCGAACAGCGACGGATGCCAGATCACGCTCCCCGCCAGTGCCTTAGCGTAGGGGTCTATCAGCAACTTGTGATGATTGAAGCGATGGCCGGAAGCCGGCTCGTACGGCCCATGGACCCGATAGCCATACAGCTGTCCGGCGCGCACATCCGGCAGGTAGCCGTGCCATATCTCGTGGGTGTACTCCGGCAACTGGACGCGCGCCGTCTCGCGCCTTCCGGATTCATCGAACAGACACAGTTCGACTTTCTCGGCGTGCGCCGAGAAAAGCGCGAAATTCGTTCCAGAGCCATCCCAGGTGGCGCCCATGGGATGCGACGTTCCCGGCCATACACGCGGCTTTCCCGCGCTCATCGCTGTCCTCCTTCGGCGGCGAGGCCATCCTCCTGTGCCGCTTCCGCGTGCCCGATCACCAGATCCACGATCAGAGGAAGATGGTCGGATGCAACCCGCACCAGCGCCCCGGATGGAACGTCGATATCCCTGATGCCCACGCCCGGCGAGACGAAGACGTAGTCGATGCGCGCCATCGGAAAGCGCGTGAAGAAGGTGGCTCTCGGTCTATGAGTCTCATGCTCGAGCTGGACGTCACGCAGGCGGGTGCGCAGCATGCGGCACACCATGGATGACGGGATTGCGTTGAGATCGCCACACAGAACCACGGGATCGACGCAGTCGGGACTCCCTAGCCAATCCGGGCCGAGCAGCGCCCGCGTCTGCATCCTGCGCTCGGCGGCAGTGAGGCCGAGATGGGTATTGATGACGTTGACTTCGGCGCCCCCGCCGAGGTCCACCGCCACCCATAGCGCGCCGCGCGGCTCGAGGTTCGGCATGCCGGGCAGCGGTCCGGCACGCACCAGACGCATCGGAAAGCTCGACAGGATGGCATCGCCGTAGCGCTCATCCTCCAGATGCACTGCGGGGTGGAAATGGAAATCCATCTTCAGATGACGGGCGATGAGATGCGCCTGATCCACACTTCCCGTCCGCGGGCGCCTGACGTCGAGTTCCTGCAACGCAATGATGTCGGCATCGTAGCGCGCGATGGTCCGGGCGATACGCTCGGGCGAAAGACGGCCGTCCATGCCGATGCAGCTGTGGACATTGTAGGTAATGACGCGAACGCGGTCCGGCAGCGGATGGCGAGCCGCGCGCCGCGGGGTTGGACGCGCTTCCACGGCGCGGCCCAGCAGATGAAGCGCTGCACGACGCAGATCGAGAGGACGAAGATGCGCGTTGTGACCTGGCCCCAGCGGCGCGTCGTCGGGCAACAGGGCGAAAGCCTCGGTCTCGCGCGGCGCTATACCGCCATGCGCGCCATTTTCGATGGCGAAGCTGAGCGGTTCCTGCCCGGCTCTCCAACCGCAGGCCACCAGGCTCCCGGCATCGGCATGGTGACAGAGGGCAACCAGATCCTGCGCCACCTCCTCGAGAAAGGGGTGATCATCGCCAAGCAGCCGACCCGCATCCGCTGGCAGGCGGAATCGCCCCTCGACGGTCCACGCGAGAGCGGCGTCCTTTCCGTCGCGGGCGAGAAGCAGCGGGACACCGCCCTGAGCGGCCAGACGGGACGCGATGCGGTCCAGTTCGTCCGCGCCCAGTGCGCCCCGCCAGTAGATCATCGCCACCGGCCCGAGCGGGGCGATGAGGAGCGGCACATCCGCATCCGCTGCCGGCACCGACGCGGGCGAGGCCCGTGCGTAGCGCAGCTGCTTGCCGAGCGGTCCGCTGACGCAGTAGTCGATGTCACGACCAAGCTCGGCTGCGAAAGACTCCGTGACGCTCCGGGAAATGTCGCAGCCATGCACGCTCTCGAAGGAGCGCGTGAACTCCTGACCATGATCCGAGTAGATCCATACCTCGTAGTGGCGCCGCCCGGACCGCTCGGCGGCACGCCAGATGCGAGCTATGGCGTCATCGATTCCCTTCAGAGTCCAGTGCGCAAAGCGTGAAGCCGGCCCGCGCCGGTGCGCCTGCTCGTCGTATCCCAGGAAATTGATGTGCACGATGGGCAGGCCGCGCGCCACATCCATCTTCGCGCCGATGGTGGACAACTCACGCAGCAACACCGAAACTCCGACCCGCATCGGCACGAAACGGATTTCGCGCCACAGGTCGTGGCCGGCGATGAGCCCACGCACGCAGTCAACGACAGCCAGGATCAGTTCGAGCGCCAGCAGAGCCGCGATGCGAATGAAACTGAACAGGTTGAACACCACGAACAGAATACGCACGGACAGCGGCGCCTCTCCGAGCCCGGGCCAGCCACGGCTCGCCGGACAGTAGTGCGGCTCCGCCGCACCGCCGGTGAAGTTGTCGACGTAGCAGCTCCCCCCGGCCAGCAGGGGTTCACCGCCGGCAGCGGCGATTCTGGCTTCGATGCGGGCGGCGGCATCGGGCTCGAACATGCGCACCAGCGTTCCGGATTCCCGGTCGAGAAAGTTGAATCCCGCGACCGCGCCACGGGCTCCATAGAACAACTCGGCCTGGACAGCCGCGGTCGAGGACGGCACGCCGGCATACATGGGGTGGGCAAGGTAATGATGCTCATCGATCAGGTGGCGAAGGAACGGCAGCTCTCCGGCCGCCAGCGCACGCTCGAACTCGATGCGGGAGAGTCCGTCGATCTGCACCATCACCAGGCCGGGCGCGTCGCGCGTGCCTCGCGATACCGAAAGGCGCAACAGCCGCGCCATCCATTCAGAGCGGCTCAGATAGCGGCGGAAGGCACGCAGCGCGCGTTCGACCCGCCCGATCACCGCCCGTTCCCGGGGCGGGAATCAGTGGCGATGGCGGCTCCCGCCGCGCCGGCGACGCCCTTGACGATGTCCCATTCCGCCTTGATGCGCTCGAGCATGCCATGCCACTCGTCGAGTTCTTCAATCGGTCCGGTCCTGAGTGTACCGAGCAGGCCTTCATAAACCGCAAGCGCACGATCGGCGGTCCGCGACATCGACCATTCCCGGGCACGCTGCCGGACGGCATCGTTCATCCGGCCGCGCGCCGATGGCGGCAGATCATGGATCCATCGCAGCGCGGCGGTGAAACCGACGATATCCTCATCCCGCAACAAGCGGCCCTGCTCCCCGTCCTGCACCAGCTCCCCAACGCCCGATGCATCGAGCGCGACCACCGGCACTCCCGCCGCCATCGCCTCGGTGAGCACCATGCCCTGCGTTTCGCTTTTCGAGGAAAATGCGAAGACATCCATGGCGTGATAGGCGTCCCGGAGGGCCGTGCCATCGAGTGCTCCAGTCATGTGAATGCGATCGCTCAGTCCCGATGCCGCAAAGACCATGGCGATCTCCTCCGCGGCGGGTCCCCTGCCGACGATCAGGAATCGCGAGCGCGGATGCACGAGGAGGAAATCGCGGACCGCCTTGGCCAGGAAATCCAGATTCTTCTCGGCAGCCAGGCGGCCCACATGGCCCACCACGAAATCATCGTCCACGATGCCCAGTCGCCGGCGCATGCCGCGACCGTCACCGTGCTCAAAACGTTCCATTTCGACGCCGGTCGGTACAACGGTGACCGGGACCTTCACGCCGCGCTTTCGAATCAGCGTGGCGACGCTTTCGCTCGGCGCGAACACATGATCGGTCAGATTGGCATAGCGCGTCGCCAGTTCAATGACGAAGCGCGCCAACGTCGGCGAGTCGCCGGGAACGTAATGGGTGTATCGTTCGTACAGCGTATGGTGGGTAAAGACCAGCGGCAGATCGCGCTTGCGCGCCTTGCGCAGTGCAGTCATGCCGAGCAGGTAGGGATGGTGGGAGTGGATGATGTCCGGCTCGAACCGTTCCAGCGCATCGGAGAGCACCCCGGGCGCCGGCAGGACCACGGAAAAGTCACTGCCATTGAAGTTCTGAATGGCCGGGATACGCACCACATCGCACTCATTCTCCGGCTGCCCCGGAAACTCCGGCGCCACCACCAGCACCCGATGCCCGCGCAGTCGGTATTCGCGGGTGAAGGATTCGATCGAGCGGGCCACGCCGCCGATGTGCGGCAGATAGGTGTTGGTGACCATCACGATATTCATCGCTCACCTTCCGTCACCCGCACTTCCACCGTGCCGGCGTCCACATCACACAGTTGCGGTTCCGTTCCCGGCAACCGAATCTCCACTGCCGCGGGTGGGCGATGCCAGTCGCCGTTCCAGCTTACGGTGATGGTGTCTTCTCGGGGCACCAGAATCTCGATCGAGATGGCGCCGAATGCCGTTGGCGCCGGACCCAGCGCGATCCGGTTCCCGGGGCGCAGCCAGCGCGGCGCGGCGCCGGCGGCCACAATCAGCCGGTCTCCCTCCTCGCGAACGAGCGCATTGCGCACCATGAGCACCCATTCCGCCGCCGCCCATACGTGCTGCCCGTCTCCCATGCAGCCGCCGAGCGTCGCGGGATGGATGGCCTCGGGCCACTGTCCGGTCGGCGATGCGAGGGCGGCGACCCGGTCGATGAGGGCCAGCGCACGCTCGTCGCCGGCGCGGAGCAGAACCTGGGCCACATGCAGCGTGAGGTAGGCATTGACGCCGGAATGGATCATGTCCTGGAAGAAACCGCCCTGATAGAAGCAGCGCTCCATCAGGAAGGCGGCGGTGTCGACAAGGCGCGGGTCGTCCGGCGCCTGGAGTTCCAGCGGATAGCCGCCGGCGAGGGATCCGATGGCGCCGGCATCCAGGCGGCGGTGCGGCGCTGCGGGCATTGCCGGCCTGCCAACGCGTTTCCGGTCATTGGCGAGAGCACGCTCGATCGCCGCCATGAAGCTGTTCGCTTCGGCGCGCGCTCCCGCCGCACCCGCCTCGTCGAAGGAGTCCATCAGCCGAGCGGCGGCGCGAAGTCCGCCCACGCTCCAGAAATCGTCCCAGTAATAGTGATCGTTCGGCCCCAGATGCTCGGCGCTGAACCCCGCCGGCATCAGCCCCGCATGCGGCTCGTTGCCCGCCGGCAGCCGCTTGCGTCCGATCCACTGCACTCCGCGGCGAATGGCCGTGTGCCATTCCGGCTTGGGCGCGGTGCCGGTGAAGGCGCAGAATCGCTCCATGATCCACAAGGCCTGGCCATTCGAATCCCATTCGCCTTCCTGCGAGTGAAAGTATCCGGTCAGGTCCTGGCGCAGCGGGAAACGATCGAGCGCCCGTTCGGCGCGCCCGGTCAATCCGGCGCAAATCAGGGCGTAAATGATGAACGCGGCATCACGAAACCAGAAGCGCTTGTAGGTGTAAGGCCCGGGAAAGACGTCGCGGGGTGAATGAATGATCAGGGTGCGCAGCGCAGCATCGTACAGACCCTGCCATACAGGATCGGGAATCGTCAGCTGGCAATGACCATCGAGACTGTCTGTCCAGGCGCGCGCGCACCCGCGCTCATCGGCGGGAACCTCGACCGGGATATCGACCTGCAGATCGCGGGGACGCCCGGGATCGATGCGGAACATGGCGGCTGCGGTCGCCATTCCGACGCCGCACTGTATGGCGATGTCGTCGGCGAGATCGTGAAGGTGGATATGGACGTCGCCGGCCCGGTAGTCGGAAACGTGATGCCGATCGGCCGGCGCATCGAAGGATACGCGGTACTTGTCGTCGATGATCCATGCGCGTCGATCGGCGGTGAGCGTCGCCTTGTGCACGAAGCTCACCCCCTCCGGATTGGCCGGGCGCAGGGACAGAACCAGCCAGGCGGAACCATCGGCCTGAGCGCGCGCCTGCAGCCGGCATATCGCCTGTTCGCCGTCCGGCTCCATCAGGATGCGGGTCCTCAGCAGCATGCCGGCAGCGCGCGTTTCCGTCACGACAGCGCAGTTGCTGTCATCGCACTCGAGCTTCTGCACCGCTTCCCGGGCGCGCGAGGGTAGCAGCTGCGCACCGTCCTCGTCGATCACCCAGCAATCCAGCGACCAACCGTCGGCAAAGGGCGTAAGCAGACCGCGCGGATCGACCACAGCCAGTTCCGACAGGTCAGGGACCCCGAGCGCGGTCCAGTTGCGATGCGTCAGATTGACATGGGTGATGGCGAAGGCGCGGGGCACGAACGAGGGATCGCCGGGATCGAATTGCCGTTCGACCCAGTACGGCCATACCCAGTCCAGATTGTGCTGGATGACACGACTGTTGATCAGTCCCCGCGCATGAAATACCACCCCGGCCCGCAACAGCTCCAGGGGTACGCCGACCTCGGCCGGCTGCGCGAAGCGATGCAGATGCGACAGCAGAAGCACCGGATCGAGAAAGCCATGCGCGCGGGCGACACGCCGGATGAGAAAACGCCATGGCAGCCATTTCATCCAGGGCATGTCGTCAGCTCCGCTGCGAAGGCAAGGTCAATCCGCGCCGCGCCACTCTACTGACATAGACGATGGTGATGATGGTGGCGACGAAGCCGGCGAGATAGAGCGCCCACTCGAAAGGGCTGCGCTCGGGACGAAGTCCGATGCCGCTGAGATCCGCCGCCAGTGCGCCCAGATACACATTGTGAACGGACCAGGGAATGATGCCAATCAGCGTGCCGACCGCGAAGCCGCGCAAGGAAACGGGACTCAGTCCGAAGAGATAATTGGTCAGCTTGAATGGAAAGAGAGGCATGAGCCGCGTGAGCAGGACCAGCCGCCAGCCGCGCGCAGCGAGTTCTTCGCTGAACGGCGCGAGCCGATCATGCTCGCGCAGCCAGCGCGTGGCCCGCGCACCGGACAGGAATCGGGCTATCAGGAAAGCGCCGATCGATCCCATCGCCGTCCCGATGACAACGGCCACCGAGCCTTGCACCACGCCGAACACGAAGCCGGCGCCGGTGGTGAAAAGCACGCCGGGCAGAAGAAGGACCACGACCAGCGCCATGATGGCGATAAAAACAAGCAGCGCCGCCGGCCCCATTTCGTCAAGCCGGCGAAGCAGATCGACCACCGAATGGTGAGCGCCTGACCATACCAGAATGCCTACGACCACGGCGACGACAGCGATCCCGAGAAGCATGGCGAGAAGAACGCTGCGCCCGCCCGGTATCGGTGCCTGCTCGCCTGGTTGCCGCTGCATACTCGTTGCCCGACTCAAGGGATTTGTCCGCTCTCAGGTGACTTCGAATCTCCTTGCCGGCATGCGAGAGAGCCGGCGCTTTCTCGAGCGGTTACTGCCAGGCCACACGCTCGAGCCCGCCGACATCACAATGGTAGAGCTCGGACTGAGAGGTTTCCATCACACTGAGCAGGCCGGTCCGCTTGAACTCCGCCAGCACCCGGCTGACGCTTTCCGGCGTCACACCGAGGATCGCCGCCATTTCCTCGCAGGTGAGCAGTTTTACGCTGCCGGAAGCGCTGCGATCCTCGATGCGGGACAGGAATCCCAGCAGCCGTGCGACGCGCGAACGGATCGGACCGGTGGCAAAATCGGCGATCCACATGTCAGCTTCCAACAGGTGTTGGTGCCACTTGCTCATGAGATGAACATGGCGCCGGGCATCGTCACGCTCCAGAACGCGCAAGGTATCGGCACGGAACCGGAATGCCTCGACGTCCTCGATGGCAACCGCGGTGTGTTCGTATGGCTGGCGGAGCAGGCTCTCCAACCCGATCCAGATTCCGCGGCCGTAGAGGCGCACGATCCTGCCGCGCCCGTTGGGAAGATAGCTGATGAGCTTGATCAGGCCGCCGCGAAGCGCATAGACGGTATCGGCGTCGGCGCCTTCGCGATAGATGATGTCGCGCGCGGAAATGTGAACGCAGCGGGCCGCCTTGAAGAGAGCGCCCGACTCGAGTCGTCCGGCGGCCACGGCGAAATCCTCATCCGCAGTGGAACTCTCCCTGCAACCAATCCCTGCTGTCTCCTTACCGACATTCGCCATGCGCACCTCCTCAGGAGATCGCGGCCCGGACACATTGTGCATTCCGTTAGGAGCATCCTCGATTAGCCTAGGAGTGCCGTCGGCCAGGTGTCAAATGTCGCGGCATGCCGACAATCGGCGGGGAAATGCGGCAAATGGCCACATTGTCACGGTGTCGTCAATACCCTACAATGAAGCGCCCGTTTCGGGCTTGCCTTACCGCGGCTTGCCGGTATACTTTCCTGAGCTTTTTTCACTGTCGCTTAAGGAGAAGTCATGTACGCGAAGGTCATCACCATCTCGGCCCTGTCTCTTTGCGCCTCGGTTGCCGCTGCTGCGAATTGCTCGGCCACCGTCGAAGGCAACGACCAGATGCAGTTCAACGTGAAGGAAATCACGATTCCCGCCGACTGCGCCGAGTTCGAGCTGACGCTGGTTCACGTCGGCAAGCTGCCGAAGAACACCATGGGTCATGGCATCGTCGTCACCAAGACCGCCGACATGGCTGGCCTGTCGTCCGCGGGCATGGCTGCCGGCATCGCCAACAACCATGTGCCGCCGGGTGACGCTCGCGCCCTGGCCGTCGTTCCGCTGGTCGGCGGAGGCGAGACCGCTTCCGTGAAGTTCTCCACCAGCGTCCTGGAGAAGGGTGGCGACTACAGCTTCTACTGCCCGTTCCCGGGTCACTTCGCCATCATGAAGGGCAAGGTGGTCTTCGGCTGATCGCCCAAAAAGGCGCAAGCTGAGCACAGACGGGCGGCCCATGGCCGCCCGTTTTTTTTGATTTCACCCCACCGCTGCCGCCAGCAGCCTCTTGGTATATTCATGCTGCGGATTCCGGTAGATCTCCCCCGCCGGCGCCTGCTCCACGATTTTTCCCTCGGTCATCACCAGCACGTAATCGCTGATGTGCTCGACGACGGCGAGATCATGGGCGATGAACAGGTAGGTGAAGCCATGGCGTTCCTGCAGGTCCTGCAGCAGGTTGACGATGGCCGCCTGGACGGATACGTCGAGCGCGCTCACCGGTTCGTCGCAGATCAGCAGTTCCGGCTCGACCGCCAGCGCTCGCGCGATGCCGATACGCTGCCGCTGTCCGCCGCTGAACTCATGCGGATAGCGATTGAGATGGTCGCCTGAGAGCCCCACCTGCTCCAGCAGGTCCGCCGCCCGAACACGCTGCTCCTTGCGCGTCAGTCGCGCGAAATGGATGGTCAGCGGCTCGCGCAGAATGGCCTCGACCGTCATGCGGGGATCCAGGGAATTGAAGGGGTCCTGGAACACCATCTGGATGCGCTTGCGCCATGGAAAGAACCCCCGACGCCCCATACCGGTGATATCGACCCCGTCGTAGACGATGGCGCCGGATGTGACGCGGTTGAGCTTGACGATGGCGCGACCGATGGTCGTCTTGCCGCTGCCACTCTCTCCCACCAGACCGACCGTCCTGCCGCGCGGCACATCGAACGAGACACCGTCCACGGCGCGCACATGATCGACGACCCGGCGCAGAATGCCACCGTGAACGGGATAGTGAACCCGCAGATCCCGCACCTGCAGCAAGGGATCCTGCGCCGTTGCGGAGGCCTTGGCACCCGCGCTCATGCGCCACCCTCCCCTTCCCGCAATTCACGCTCGATCGCGGCGTAATCGATGGTGGCAAGCCGCCGCCGCTTCTGTCCGATGCGGGGGATGCACGCCAGCAATGCACGAGTGTACGGGTGGCGTGGAGCGGCCAGCACTTCCTCGACCGAACCCGCCTCGACGATACGGCCCCTGAACATGACGATCACCTTGTCGGCGAATCCGGAAACAACGCCGAAATTATGCGTGATCAGCATCACCGACATGCCCAGGCGCGTACGCAGGTCGCGCAGCAGTTCGATGATCTGGGCCTGTATGGTGACATCGAGCGCGGTCGTCGGTTCGTCGGCGACCATCAGGCGGGGCTGACACGCCACCGCCATCGCGATCATGGCGCGCTGCTGCATGCCGCCGCTCAACTGATGCGGATAATCGTTCCAGCGCAGCTCCGGATTGCGGATGCCGACGAGGTCGAGCACGCGGATGATCTCCGCGCGCACGTCTGTCACCTCCGGGCGATGCAGCCGGATCGCTTCGGCGATCTGATAACCAACGGTGAATACCGGATTGAGCGAGGTCGACGGCTCCTGGAACACATAGCCGATCTCCTTGCCGCGGTAGCGGCGAATCTCGTGCGGCTTGCAGGCAAGCAGATCAGTGCCCCGGAACAGGATCTGCCCGCTGATGCTGCATTCGGGCGGCCCCGGCAGCAGGCGCGCCAGCGACAGGGCGGTGACACTCTTGCCGCTGCCGCTCTCCCCCACCACCGCCAGCGTCTCCCCCTCCGCCATCGAGAACGAAATCCCGTCCACGGCGCGCTGGGAGCGGCCATGGCTCTGGAAATCGATGGTGAGGTCCCGCACCTCGAGCAGCGGCGCGGTCGGCGATCGGTCTCTGGTCTGGTCCGTCACGTCAGGTTCTCAGGAACTTCTGCTTGGGATCGACGATATCGCGCAGCACATCGCCAAGCACGTTGAAGCTTATCACGGTGACAAAGATCGCGAGACCCGGCACCAGAAACCACCAGTAGCCCTCCATGAACACCTGCGGATTCTGCGCCTGGGACAGCATCAGCCCCCAGGAGACGGAGGGATCCTGGATGCCCAGGCCGAGGAAACTGAGCGCGGCCTCGCCCAGGATGTAACCCGGAATACTGATCGTCGCGGCGACGATCAGGTAGCTGAACACATTGGGCAGGACGTGGATCCACAGGATCTTCCACGAGCTCTGGCCCATCACCTCGGCGGCGAGCACGAACTGGCGGTTGCGCAGCGACAGCGTCATGCCGCGAATGATGCGCGCGGTGCCGGACCAGCCGATGAAACTCAGGATGAAGACGATGAGAAAGAACATCTGCGTGGGCGTGAAATCCTCGGCGAAGGCGCCGCGCAGCGCGAGCAGCAGGTACAGGCCGGGTATGGCCATCAGAAACTCGGTGACGCGCATGGCGGTATTGTCGAGCACGCCGCCGAAATACCCGGCCAGCCCCCCGACGATGAAGCCGATGCACATCGAAATGGCGATGCCGATCAGGCCGATGCTGAGCGAAATCCGGGTGCCATGGAGCAGTCGCGAGTAGATGTCCCGCCCGACCTGGTCGCTGCCCATCAGATAGAGCCGGTCCGGCCCTTCGACGACGAACAGATGGCGGTTCATGGGCACCAGGCCAAGCAGCCGGTAGTCCCTCCCCTCGGCGAAGAAGCTGATCGGCGATCCCTCTCCCGGAACCTTTCGGTAACCCGCATTATCATTCTCTCCGTCGTGCATCTCATAGCGCTGCACGTGAAGACGTCCGTCCTCGATGAACAGGGCTGTCGGCGGATGAAAGGTGCTGCGCAGATCCTGATCGGTCACGCTGTAGGGGGCAAGGAAATCGGCGAAGACCGCGATCAGGTAGAACAGTCCGAGCACGACCAGCACCGTCAGGCCGGCGGGTCGCCGCAGCAATTGGCGAAATATGCCGTCAGTCATAGCGAATCCGGGGGTCGTTCATGGAGAGCGCGACGTCCGCCAGCAGATTGCCCAGCATCAGCATGATGACGCTCATCAGCACCGCGGCCTGCACCACGAATGCATCCTGCTGCAGCAGGGCATCGTAGACGAGCTGGCCGATGCCCGGATAGTTCATCACGATCTCGACCAGCAGGGCACCGCTGAGGATCGATGAGAAGGCGAAGCCGGCAGCGGTGATCAGGGGATTGATGGCGTTGCGGAATACGTGACGGAACATCACCACGCCCTCGGACAATCCCTTGGCGCGCGCCGTGGTCACATACTCGGCGCGAATGTTGTCGAGGAAGTTGGCGCGCATGATGCGCATGATGCCCGCCACCCCGCCGATGCCGAGCACGATCGTCGGCAGCAGCAGGTGGTGCGCGATATCGAGGAATTTCCCCCACGGCGACAGGAAATCGTATTCCGTGGATGTGAAGCCGCCGATGGGGAACCAGCCGGTCCAGGCGGCGAACACCAGCGCCAGCAGCGCGAGGAAGAATTCCGGAATCGAGAGCGCGGCGTAGGCCAGCATCTGGCTGATGCGATCGAACACCGAATCCTTGTAGATCGCCGCCAGCACGCCGAGTGGAATGGCGATGAGCCAGGCCAGCAGCAGAGAGGTCAGCGACAGCAGGATGGTCGCCGGCAGGCGCTGCACGATCAGGTCCCAGACCTCGGTGCGATAGTGATAGGAGAAACCGAAATTGGGCGTGAAATCGAAGCGCTGAAAGAAGCTGGCGGCCTGTGGATCGTAGGAGAACGGCACCACCTGTCCCAGCCAGTGGAAGTACTGCACGTACCAGGGCTTGTCGAGTCCGAAGTCTTCCCGCAGCCGTTGCAGGTAATCCTCATCCACGTCCGGCATCATCTCGAACTGCGTCACCGGGTCTCCCGGCGCCAGCGACATCAGCAGCGACACCATCAGCGACACCGCCAGCAGCATCGGTATCAGGATCAGCAGCCGCTTGGCGATCAGCGTCTTCACAGGGGATGCTCCCCGCCCGGGGAACCCGATTGCACGGTGTGAAATCGATGGAATGAGATATTCGTCATGGGGCTCGTCAGCGCAGCAGCAGGTTTTCGGTCCACAGCTCGTCGTAGTTCCAGATCAGCGATCCCATCTGCGGCGGATCGAGGTTTCGCCACCGGTCCTGCAAGCCTTCGTAGCTGTTCACGGTGACGGTATAGATCAGCGGCTGCTCGCGCGCAAGGATCTCCTGCACCTCGAAGATGTGGCGCCGCCGCTCCTCGACATCTAGCGTGCGCAACTGGCGCTCCATGAGTTGGTCTATGCGCGCCTCCCATTCCGTCGAAGGTTCCGCCTGCGCCGGATACCACATGTGCAGGCGTCCCGTGGAATGATAGACCGACCAGCCGCCCTGCGGATCCCAGCTTCCGGTCAGGCCCAGAAGACCCGCCTCATAGTCGAAGGAGTTCATCACCTTGGCGACGAAGGTGTTGAAGTCGAGAGGCTGCAGGCGCACATCGATGCCGAGGCGCTTCATATTGTCCACGAACACCAGACCGATCGCCTGGCGCACGTCATTGTCCTCGTTGGTGGCCAGGCTGAAGGCGACGGCATTGCCGTGCCGGTCACGCAATCGGCCATCCTGATCCCAGGTGAATCCAGCCTCGCGCAGCAACGCCCGCGCGCGCTCCGGATCATACGGATAGTGCTGCACATCGGGGTTGTGCCAGCTGCGGTTGGCGGGGCTGATCGGCCCCCATAACGGCAATCCACGTCCAAGCAGCACGCCCGACACGATGCCATCGCGATCGATCGCCCAGGATATCGCCTGGCGGAAACGCGCATCGCGGAACCACTCGAGCTTGTGCGGCTCGACGTAGGGCCTGCCATTGCGGTCCGCCCCACGGTTCTGGTTGAACCAGATGAAATTCGTCGATTGGGAAGGACCGCGATCGTGCACCTCGAAGTCGTAATCGGCGGCGTTGCGCTTCACCCAGGCGACGTTTCTCACCTCGATGCCTTCGTAGTCGCTCTGGCCATGGGCGAAGGCAAGCGTGCTCGATTGCTGGCTGCGCACGATGCGCTCGATGAGACGATCCATGTAGGGCAGCCGCTGGCCGGCGGCATCGACGCGCCAGTAGTGCGGATTGGCGCGGTAGACGATGCGTTCCGCCGGACGGAAGCGCTCCAGAACGAGCGGCCCGGTGCTGACCATCGCCTCGGGATCCAGCTGCGCGTCGCGCACCGACCAGGCGCGCAGGAATGTTCCGTCCTCATAGGCGGACCACAGACGATGGCGCGGCATGATCGGCGTGCCGATGTAGAGCAGGAACGGCGCATACACCTCCGCGGTACGGAAACGCACGGTGTGGTCGTCGATCTTCTCGACCTCGAACGGCTTTCCGTCCACCGACAACTCGCTCTTGCGACGGTTGGGATACCGTTCGTCGTAGATCACCTGGAAGGTAAAGACGACATCATCGGCGGTGAAGGGATGCCCGTCGCTCCAGCGCACGCCGCGGCGCAGGTGAAAGGTGAATGTCTTCTGATCGTCGGAGATTTCCCAGTCGCGCGCCAGGCCGGGGACGATCTCTTCGCGCGCCGCATCGAACCGGGTCAGCCCCTCGAGCAGGCGCGACACCGCCGTCGCGGAGGGCGCATCCTCGCTCGATTGCAGGGGATTGAAGGTGCGCGGCATGCCAACGAGCGTGCCAAAGAACACACCTCCCGGCCGCCCCGAAGGCAAGTGGGAAACATCGGCATCGATGGGTGGCGGCCCGGCAACGGGCCGATCGCCGAGAGGCGCCTCGGCTGAACCACAGGCGGCCAGCGACGCCACGATAACGGCGTGCGCGGCGGCGATCGCGGCTCCCTTCGCGCTGGCGATGAAGGCCCGGAAGGACATTGGGTTCAGCGCTCCGGTGTTGTCTCCGGCCCGTATCGGTCCGGCATGATGCTGCAGCCTGAGGCGGTGGTGACGGAAGCCGCGAACCCTGCATTATCGGTCGTTCCACCCATATGGGCGGGCATTATGGCACACCCCCCGGTCGCTCTCACCCACCGCGCGGACGCACGTCCGTGAGAACAACGTAACCCGCCGACAACATTGTGTTTTTTGACAGCGACTCGAGCCGTCGACCGGAACTATCGGCACCGCTCGCTGTCTGCTTTGGGTGTGGCCAATGAATGGCCCGTGGGATCGCGAGGGCTCCGGCGCCCGCGCGGCCAATGACGTCAAGACAGGGAGGTTTTGCACCATGACAGCAAAGGAAGGCGGACGTTCCAGTGGTCGTGGATTTGCTTCGATGGATACCGAGAAGCAACGGGAAATTGCACGCAAGGGAGGTCGGGCGGTCAGCCGCGACCGCGCACACATGGCCGCGATCGGCCGCAAGGGTGGCATGGAAGTAAGCAAGGATCGCCACCACATGGCGGAGATCGGCCGCAAGGGTGGCGAAGAAGTGAGCCAGAACACCGCCCACATGGCGGAGATCGGCCGCAAAGGTGGCGAAGAAGTGAGCCAGAACACCGCCCATATGGCCGAGATCGGCCGCAAGGGGGGTGAGGCATCGCACGGCGGACGCAAGCGCCAGCACGGGAACGGCGAGGATCACGAACCACGCCAGGATGACGAATACGAGGAAGAGGATCTGTAACACTGCAACTCCACGCTCTCCGTTCCCGGCCGGGTAACGGAGAGCGCATCCTCGTACGGATGCGGCTGCCAAAAGCCGCCATGATCCTCCCCGGTCATGGACGGAGTCCGGCGCCCGGTTCGCGGGCTCCGGCTGCCGCGTCAGGTGGGCGGCAAGATACGCCCGCGCGTGGGCAACCCCTGCGCGGGCCCGTCCCCGTCCCCGCCCCCGCCCCTCGCCCGGCCAGGGCGGCGCGCACGGTGGCCGCGAACCGCAACCCGATCAGCAGGCCACGCAGCGTCAGCGCGAGGCGTTCCAGCATTCCGGCGCCGCTCGCCTGGTAAGCATGAACAAGCCGCGCAAGCGCCGCCCCTGAATCGATGAGCGGCGGATGATCGGGCTCTGCAGCTTCAGCCCCCCGGAGCGCGTCACGCTGCGATGCGATCCGCTCGCGCAGGCTTTGCCGGCGGCGCATGAAATCCCGGTTCATCGATGTCGCCCTCTATCGGCATCTCCGAGCCGCGCGACATCGAGGCGCAGTTCTTCACGCGTCGCCGCGAACGGTTCGCCCCGCAACGCGCGACGCAGGGCAAGCCCGGCGATCAGCGCGAGCAGCGCGTAGACAGCCGTGAGCACGGCCACCGCCAGCAGGCGATGCGACTCCCAGAACACCATGACCAGCAGCGCCGATGCGCAGGCGAACATGAACATCAGAAAGACAGCAGTGAGCAGCAGCAGCATCGCCGCGCTCATCAGCCGAAGCACCTCCTGCCGCGCCTCCAGGGCCAGCAACTCGATGCGGGTCGACAACAGCTCGCCGATGGAGACCAGCAATTGCTGCAATGCGGACAGCAGCCCTCCCGCGTGCTGCCCCGACCGGGCTCCCCTCCGGCATCGCACCTTCCTTGCGCTCAGCGCCGCCCGGAGAGCATGCCGATCAGAAAGCCGACACCCGCGGCTATGCCGACCGCCTGCCAAGGCTTGTCATGCACCAGTTCATCGGTCGCCCTCGCGGCGGCGCGGGTGCGCTGCACGAGATCACCTTCGACCTGCTGCAGCCTGATCCGCGCCTCGCGCAGTGTCTCCTCCGCTCTCGCGCGAGCCGCCGAGACCGCGTCCCCCCCCTGGTCGGCGGTCGCCCGCAGCAGCGCCTCGGCATCGCGCACCACGCGCCGGAAGTCTTCTTCAAGCCTGTCCCGCGCATCTCTCACATCGCTCATGCTAGCCGCTCCTGCTCAGTCGTTCGTTCGATCGCCTTGCGACTAGATAACCGGACGGGTGCGCGCGGGTCATTGATATCCGTCAATCGTCGCGGGCACGCTTGCCGGAATAGCGCAAAGGTACCCCGGAAACGCTGTGCTAACATCGCTTCGGTCGGGAAGGAGGTGAAGGATGGAGCAGCAGGAAGGAGCAGCATCATGATCAGGACTCTGAACCGCTCGTTGCTTTTGTTGATCGCCGTGCTCATCGCGGCCTGCGCCAATCTGCCCGGCGCGGGCAGCGACAACCCCGCCCGGGAAGTCACCTCCAACATGGACCAGGTGGATACGGATCTGCGTGACGCGGTGATGCAGGTGGATACGGTGGATGCATCCATCGACACCTTGCTGCGCGCCGACGGCTCCCTTGATCCGGCATTCGAACGTTACGCAAGAAATGTCGAGGAGATGGAGCGGGTCGGGGAGGAACTCGAGCAGCATGCGGACGCGCTGCGCTCCCAGGGCTTCGACTACTTCGCCGAGTGGCGCGAACAGACCGCAGACGTAAGCAATCCGGATGTGGTCGACATCAGCGAGGCGCGCCATGAGGAGTCACGTGAGGCGTTCACCGAACTGACCAGGACCAGCGCCGACGTCAAGCGCACGCTGCAGACCTACATTTCGGATCTGCGCGACATGGAGACCTATCTGTCGAACGATCTGACGCCCGCCGGCATCAAGGCAATCCAGCCTGTCGCCGAGCAGGCCCAGAAGGACGGTGAAGCATTGCAGCAGGCCATCGAGCCGATGATCAATGCGCTGAACAAGGCGCGTTCGGCAATGGACCTCGGCGCGCTTACGGACTGACGGGCGCCGTCAACGCGTCTCGCAGGCGACCGGCAAGCTCGCGAGCCCGCTCCGGGGTGTCGGCAAGACAGGTATAGTGGCCCATCTTGCGGCCCGGGCGCGGTTCGCGCTTGCCGTAGAGGTGCAGCCTGGCATCGGGTTCGCCGAGCACTTCGCTCCAGCGTGGCTCGCCTCCGCGCCAGGCATCGCCGAGGATATTGACCATTGCCGCGGCGCGGACCTGCGCCGGGTCGCCGAGCGGCATGCCGCACAATGCGCGCAGCTGCTGCTCGAATTGCGAAGTCAGACAGGCGTCGAGGGTGTAGTGGCCGCTGTTGTGCGGCCGCGGGGCGAGTTCGTTGACCAGCAGCCGACCGTCGGTGTCGATGAAGAACTCGACGCCGATCACGCCTACGTAGTCCAGCGCTGCGGCGATGGCACAGGCGGTGCGCGTCGCGGCGGCGGCCAGTTCGGGCCGGACCTCGGCTGGCGCGACGCTCAGATCGAGTATGCCGTTGCGGTGCCGGTTTTCCGCGACCGGAAACGGAGCCACGGCGCCATCCGCGCCGCGCGCCAGCACGACGGAGACTTCCGCAGCGAGATCGATGCGACGCTCCAGGATGCAGGGCTGGCCGCCGAAGACCGCGAACGCGGCCCGCGCCTCGTCCAGATCCGCGACCACCGCCTGCCCCTTGCCGTCATAACCCAGGCGATCGAGCTTGAGCAGCGCCGGCAGCCCCACCCTTTGCACGGCGAGTTCCAGATCCGCCGCGCTGCGCACCGGCGCCCAGGGAGCGACCGGGAATCCGTTCGCGCTGAGGAAACCTTTCTCGTCGACCCGGCCCTGACAGATGGCTACGGTCGCGGCGCCGGGGCGCACGACGCAACGCTGCGCCAGTCGCTCGAGCACCGTCGCCGGCACGTTCTCGAACTCGATGGTCACCGCAGCGGAACGCACTCCGAGTTCGCTGATCGCAGCCTCGTCTTCATAGGGCGCGCAAAGATGCGCGCTGGCGAACTGCGCCGCGGGGCTCGAGGGGTCCGGGTCGAGCACAAGCACCTCATAGCCGCGCGTACGCGCGACCGCCGTGAACATGCGTCCGAGCTGCCCGCCGCCGAGCAGTCCGAGAGTCGCCCCGGGAAGAATCATGAGCGCGACCGGCCGATCATCGCGGCAGCTTCATGGCCCTGGCACGCGCCGTCTGGCGACGGCGGAACGTGGCCAGACGGGAAGCGAGCGACTCATCGTGCAAGGCCAGCAGGGAAACGGCGAACAGACCCGCATTGGCGGCGCCGGCCTCGCCGATCGCGAAAGTCGCCACCGGCACGCCGCGCGGCATCTGCGCAATGGACAGCAGGGAATCCAGCCCCTTGAGCGCTCTGGAGGTGACCGGCACGCCGAGCACGGGAAGGATCGTCTTGGCGGCAAGCATGCCGGGCAGGTGCGCCGCGCCGCCCGCTCCGGCGATGATGCAGGCCAGGCCGCGACCCGCAGCCGTCTCGGCGTACTCGTACAGCAGATCGGGAGTGCGATGGGCAGATACCACCCGCGCTTCGAAGGGCACGCGAAAGTCCTCGAGCACGGTCGCCGTGTGCTGCATGACCTTCCAGTCGCTGTCGCTACCCATCACCACGCCCACGCGAGGTGAATTCTTTGCTTTCGCCATCGTGCCTGCCTTCGACTCACTCACCCTGTTGCGGGCCATTCGCTCCCCGGTCCCGGGCGAACCTTACCAGATTCCGCGCATCAGGGCGATGCCGTGGCCCCCGTGCAGCAGAGCGGTTTCATACATGTCGTCGCGCATGCCGCCGAGCGCATATACCGGCAGCGGATGGCCGCGAACGAGGTCATCGAAGCTCGTCCAGCCCATGCCCGCCACGCCCGGATGGGAATCGGTTGGCAACACCGGCGACAGCACTGCGAAATCGGCCCCGAGCGCGACGGCCTGCATCAGCTCATCCCGATCGTGGCAGGATGCCGCCCACAATGCCGCCGCCGGCGCCTGCCGCGCCGCCATCAATTGCCGGGCGCGCAGATGCACACCATCCGCCCCCACCTCTGCGGCCAGCTCCGCGTCACCATTGACCAGCACCCGCGCGCCGGCCGGCCGCGTCCTGGCGATGACCTCCCGGGTGAAGGCCAGCAGCTCCGGGCGTGACATGTCCGGCTCGCGCACCTGAATCAGGCGGACGCCGCGTTGCAGCGCCTTGTCCAGGCGCGCCAGGAACGGCGCCACGCCGAACAGGCCGGCCGCGGTGATCGCATAGCGCTCGGGCAGGGTCAGCGCGCGCAGCATGCGGTCGTTGAACGGCAGCAGCGGCGCCACCACCGGATCTTCGGGCGCGACCCAGCGCAAGCGCTGGCCTTCGCACCCCTCCGGTTCGCCGCTCCAGGAGCGTACCCGGAAGAACTGCAGGCGGACCGGCCGGCCGCCGGCGGCGTGGGAAAAACTCAACCAGGGCGCCGCCGAGCGCACCTCGATGCCGAGTTCCTCGCGCAGTTCCCTTGCCAGCGCCTGCGCCAGCGGCTCGCCCGGCTCGGCCTTGCCGCCCGGGAACTCCCAGAAGCCGGCAGCCGGCCGGCCCGGCGGCCGCTCGGCCAGCAGCACGCGGCCGTCCGGCCGGCACAAAACGCCGACAGCGACCGCCGCAATCTCGGGGCTGGATGTCCGGGGCATGGGTTGCAACAAGGCCAGTTGGATAATCGACGCTGCTCATTGTAGAGGAAAGAGGAAAGAAGTGGGGCGGGTGCGCCAGCCCGAGAACGGCCGCCGTTCTCGCTTTTGACTTTCAACTTTTCACTTTCCCCGGCCATAGCCCCCCGCTTGAGTTCCCTGGCGCGCAGGCCCATATTTAAGGCGTTGCAAGGGGGGTTACCTCAAGGACGAGGAGCGCTCATGAAGATTGCCCAGGTCGCACCGCTGTTCGAAAGCGTACCGCCACGCACCTACGGCGGAACCGAACGAGTCGTCCACTACCTGACCGAAGAACTCATCCTCCAGGGGCACGAAGTCGTCCTCTATGCGAGCGGCGATTCGCGCACGGAGGCCGCGCTTAGGGCAGTGGTCCCTCAGGCGCTGCGGCTTTCGGGACAGGATGCGGAACCGCTGCCGTGGCAAGTGCTGCAACTGAGCGCCGTGGCCCGCGATGCCGCCGATTTCGACATCATCCACTTTCACATCGACTTTCTTCACTTTCCCCTGTGGCGCCACATGAGCACGCCGCAGGTCAGCACCATGCACGGGCGTCTCGACCTGCCGGCGCTGGCGCAGGTATTCAGCGAATTCCAGGACATGCCGATGATCTCGATCTCCGAACACCAGCGCACGCCCCTGCCCATGGCGCGCTGGATCGGCACCGTGCACAACGGCTTGCCCGAAAGGCTCTACGACTTCCGCCCACAACCCGGGAGCTACCTGGCATTCCTTGGCCGCATGTCGCGGGAGAAAGGACCAGAAACTGCCATAGCGATCGCGCGCCGCACCGGCATTCCGCTGCGCATGGCCGCCAAGATCGATGACGGGGATCGCGAGTACTTCGAGTCGCGGGTACGGCCGCTGCTGGATCCGCCCGCCATCGAATACCTCGGGGAAATCGATGAGGCCGGCAAGAACGAGCTTCTCGGCGGCGCACTGGCACTGCTCTTCCCGGTGGACTGGCCGGAGCCCTTCGGTCTGGCCATGGTCGAGGCGATGGCCTGCGGCACCCCCGTGATCGCGTATCGTCGCGGGTCGGTTCCGGAAATCATGGCCGACGGCACGACAGGGTATATCGTTGACGACGTGGACGAGGCCGTGGCCGCGGTACGGCGCATCGAAGCCATCGATCGCGCCGCCTGCCGCCATCACTTCGAAGCGCACTTCTCCGCACGGCGCATGGCTTGCGGCTATCTCGAGACTTATCGGCGCCAGATCATGGCCGCCGCCGGGACCAGCGACGCCGGCCGCTGGCCGCGCAGCGCACGCACGGGACTGGCGACGTTCGCCTCGCAGGTCTAGCTGAGGAGAAAACCCGTGCCACACCGCGCCACCTCCGAAACCCAGTTGCATATTCCCATTCTCACGCCGCGCGAGGACGACAGGACGCGCGTCCTCAAGGAAGGCGACACTTTCGCGGTGTTCGACCGCCATGGCGAAATCATCTGCGATGGCGCTGGCGAGCAGGGACTGTACTATCTGGGCACGCGCCATCTTTCCTGCTGGCGCCTCGCCGTCGCCGAGCGGCCTCCCATGCTGCTGAACTCCACCGTCAAGCTGGACAACAGTCTGCTGGTGGTCGACCAGACCACGCCGGATATCGTGGACGGAGATCAGCTGCTGATCGGGAAAGGGTTGCTCCATGTACATCGCGTGATCGCGGTACATGACTGCACACTGCACGAGCGCCTGCTGCTGGCGAACTACGGCGAGGAATCGATCGAGCTCGGTCTGCGCTACAGCTTCGGCAGCGACTTCAGCGACATGTTCGAGATTCGCGGCATCAGGCGCGCGCGCAACGGCAAACTCATGCCCATCCGTGTCGAAGGCAGGGCCGCCATCATCGGCTATGTGGGCCTGGATGACGTGGTGCGGCAGACCCGCGTCTCCTTCGACCGCACACCCGATCGCCTCGACACCGGCGCCGCCGTGTTCCGGGCGAGACTGGAACCCGGGGCGACGTTCGAAATGGAGGCAGCCGTACTCTGCACCAGTGTCGCGACTGATCTGTTCGTTACCGACTCACATTCCGAGACGGTGAGAAAACTGACGCAGACCCGCGCCGAGCGCATCGCCACCCGGACCCTGATCCATACCGACAACGAACTGGTCAATGACTGGATCTCACGCTCCACCGCGGACCTGCAGATGCTGGTCACCGATACGCGTTACGGGTTCTATCCCTATGCGGGCGTGCCCTGGTTCTCCACCCCTTTCGGGCGCGACGGACTGATCACCGCCCTGCAGACGCTATGGGCACAGCCGGATCTTGCACGCGGCGTGCTGTCGTTCCTCGCCGCGACCCAGGCGGATGAGGAAGATCCGGCCTCCGAAGCCGAACCGGGCAAGATCCTGCACGAACTGCGCGAGGGCGAAATGGCCGCGCTGGGCGAGGTGCCGTTCCGTCGCTACTACGGCACGGTGGATGCCACACCGCTGTTCGTCATTCTTGCCGGCCGCTATTTCGAGCGGACCGGTGACCGGGAGCTGATCAACCAGCTGTGGCCCAACATCAAGAGCGCACTGCAGTGGGTCGAACGCTATGGTGACTCGGACCAGGACGGTTTAGTGGAATACGCGCCGCATGGCGAACGCGGCCTGGTGCAGCAGGGCTGGAAGGATTCGGACGATTCCGTATTTCATCGCGACGGCTCGCCAGCCGAACCCCCGATCGCCCTCTGCGAAGTCCAGGCCTATGTGTACGAGGCCTACGCGCTCGGCGCCGAGCTCGCCGAGGCCCTGGGTCATGCGCGCCTTGCTGCCTACTGGCGCGGGCGCCTGATACCGCTGGCGGAGGCATTCGATCGCGCCTTCTGGCTGGAGGATCTGGGCACCTACGCATTGGCGCTCGATGGCGCCAAGAATCCTTGCGCGATTCGCTCCTCGAATGCCGGACACGCGCTCTATTGCGGCATCGCCGCGCCGACGCGCGCATCGCGCATCGTGGCCGGCCTGCTCAGCGACGCCGGCTTCAACGGCTGGGGAATACGCACGGTGTACTCCGGCGAGCCGCGCTACAATCCGATGTCGTACCACAACGGTTCGGTATGGCCGCACGACACCGCCATCGTCGCCGCCGGGCTGGCGCGCTACGGCTATACGGACGGCGCCCTGGCGATCCTTTCAGGCATGTTCTCCGCCTCGACGTTCTTCGAACTGCACCGCCTGCCGGAACTGTTCTGCGGCTTCGACCGGCTGCCGGGGCAGGGTCCGACGCTGTACCCGGTCGCCTGCTCCCCCCAGGCCTGGGCGGCCGGCGCGGTGTTCATGCTGCTGCAGGCGTGTCTCGGCCTGAGCTTTTCACCATTGCGGCCGCAGGTCCGGTTCGATCACCCGCGCCTGCCGATCCAGATCCACCGCATGTGGATAAAGGGCCTGCGCTTTGGCGATGGCAGCGTGGATATCGCCATCCGCCGCCGCGGCACCGACGTGGCGCTCAACATCGAACGGCGCGTCGGCACCATCGATGTGGCGGTGCGGATCTAGGAAGAATCCGAGGGTCAGAGACCATTTCCTTCGGATGAAGGCTTTTCCAAAAAAAAAAGCCCCATCGTCCTGACGGGGCGCAGTCGTCGCTTAGAGAGTGGTCGTTGCCCGAGGGAGTGGGCAGCGACGATCCCATCCTAGCCGCCACTCGCTCGGCCGTGAATGCGACAAATCGTCACGCGACGCCTTTCGCGCACCCGGTTCACACACGATCGATGCGTATATGAGTGTGCGGACGCCCGCTCAAATGGTGTGAAGTTGTGGTTTTCGCGCCCCGGAAGGAAATCCGGGAGGCACGTGACATCGTAAAAACAACCATAAATTACAGCATGTTGGGATTGACTGCTCGTCGCCGCAGAAAATCGGTGTAATAAGACCTACGGTTTTGTATATAATTTTGACCCTTATTTCCTATGAAAAACGCGGGTTTTGAACGGAGCTTACAGTGGATCAATCGAATCGCTATGCAGACCTGAGCCTCAAAGAGGATGAACTGATCGCGGGCGGCAACCACATTCTCGTTGCCTACCGGATGAAGCCGAAGGCCGGCCACGCCTATCTGGAAGCCGCCGCCCACTTCGCCGCGGAATCCTCCACCGGCACCAACGTTGAAGTGAGCACGACCGACGATTTCACCAAGGGCGTCGACGCTCTCGTCTATCACATCGACGAGAAGAACGAGGACCTGCGGATCGCCTATCCGCTGGAACTGTTCGACCGCAACGTCATCGACGGCCGCATGATGATTGTGTCCTTCCTGACCCTCACCATCGGCAACAACCAGGGCATGGGCGACATCGAGTACGCGAAGATGATCGATTTCTTCGTGCCGCCGCGCGCGATCCAGCTCTTCGATGGCCCGTCCCGTGACATCTCCGACCTGTGGCGCATCCTCGGCCGCCCGGTGAAGGACGGCGGCTACATTTCCGGCACCATCATCAAGCCCAAGCTGGGCCTGCGTCCGGAGCCGTTCGCCGAAGCCGCCTACCAGTTCTGGCTCGGTGGCGACTTCATCAAGAACGACGAACCGCAGGGCAACCAGGTCTTCTCGCCGCTCAAGAAGACCCTGACGCTGGTGGCTGACTCGCTGCGGCGCGCACAGGACAAGACCGGCGAGGCGAAGCTCTTCTCGCTCAACATCACGGCCGACGATCACTATGAGATGTGCGCCCGCGCCGACTTCGCACTGGAAACCTTCGGCTCCGACGCCGACAAGCTCGCGTTCCTGGTCGATGGCTACGTCGGCGGCCCGGGCATGGTCACCACCGCGCGCAGGCAGTATCCGGGACAGTACCTGCACTACCATCGCGCGGGCCATGGCGCCATCACCTCGCCCTCCGCCAAGCGCGGCTACACCGCGTTCGTGCTGGCAAAGATCTCCCGCCTGCAGGGCGCTTCCGGCATTCACGTCGGCACCATGGGCTACGGCAAGATGGAAGGCGAGCAGGACGACAAGGTCATCGCCTACATGATCGAGCGTGACGAGTGCCAGGGACCGGTGTACTACCAGAAGTGGTACGGAATGAAGCCCACCACGCCGATCATCTCCGGCGGCATGAATGCGCTGCGCCTCCCCGGCTTCTTCAAGAACCTGGGCCACGGCAACATCATCAACACCGCCGGCGGCGGTTCCTACGGCCATATCGACAGCCCGGCCGCCGGCGCGATCTCCCTGCGCCAGGCGTACGAGTGCTGGAAGAGTGGCGCGGAACCCCTCGACTACGCCCTCAAGCATCGCGAGTTCGCCCGTGCGTTCTTCTCCTTCCCGAAGGATGCGGACAAGCTCTATCCGGGCTGGCGCGAGAAGCTCAAGAAGTTCGCCTGATCATATCTTCTTCGGGTCCTCCAACCCTGCGTCCGAATCGGACGCAGGGTTTTTTTTTGGAAGTTTTAAAAGTGAAAAGAACAGAAAGGGGACATACCAGGTTTGATCCCTGCGACGGGCCTGATTTCAGCGCAGTGGCGGGGAAACGTGATCCGTCCCTGTGTCATCGTGGTGCAGGCCAGGCACGCCCCCTCTTCCATGCTGTCACGCAAGACACTGTTTTTTCACACCCCCCAGGGATGGCATGCATCCTGCTCCTCGCTGAATGAAGCCGCGCGAGCGGACATTGTCACTTCATTCAACGGAGCAACCATCATGAGGCATGGCGACATATCCAGCAGCAGGGACACAGTCGGAGTCGCGGTCGTAAACTACAGAATGCCGCGCCTGCACAGCAAGAGCGAGGTGATCGAGAACGCACGGCGCATCGCCGACATGATCACAGGCATGAAGCAGGGTCTGCCGGGGATGGATCTGGTGATCTTTCCCGAGTACTCCACCACGGGGATCATGTACGACCCGGACGAAATGATGGCGACTGCGGCCACGATACCGGGCGATGAAACCGACATCTTCGCGGCAGCCTGCCGCAAGGCAAAGACCTGGGGCGTATTCTCGATCACCGGCGAGCAGCACGAGGATCATCCCCGCAAGTCGCCTTACAACACGCTGGTACTGATCGACGACCAGGGACGCATCGTGCAGAAGTACCGAAAATGTCTTCCCTGGTGCCCTATCGAAGGATGGTACCCGGGCGATGGCACGTACGTCACCGAAGGACCCAAGGGATTGAAGATCAGCCTCATCATCTGCGACGACGGCAACTATCCCGAGATCTGGCGAGACTGCGCGATGAAGGGCGCGGAACTGATCGTGCGCTGCCAGGGCTACATGTATCCGGCGAAGGACCAGCAGGTCCTGATGGCGAAGGCCATGGCCTGGGCCAACAACTGCTACGTCGCCGTTGCAAATGCCGCGGGTTTCGATGGCGTCTACTCGTACTTCGGCCACTCGGCCATCATCGGCTTCGACGGCCGCACGCTGGGCGAATGCGGCGAAGAGGAAATGGGCATCCAGTACGCGCAGCTGTCGGTTTCCGCGATCCGCGATGCCCGCGCCAACGATCAGTCGCAGAACCACCTGTTCAAGCTGCTGCATCGCGGCTACACCGGCATCCACACCTCGGGAGATGGCGACAAGGGCATCGCGGAATGTCCGTTCGAGTTTTATCGCAACTGGATCACCGCTCCGGAAAAGACCCAGCAGACGGTGGAGCGCCTCACCCGAGCGAACATCGGAACGCCCGAATGCCCCGTTGGCGACCTGCCGACCGGCAAGGAAATGAGCGAAAAAGTAGCCTGAGCACAAGTCGTATCACCCGGGGCCAGACAACGTTCTTGCGGGCAAATGAGGGACACGTATCGGCTGAAATGGAGAGATCTACGCACCATCGGTTGAACCGCGCCCACCATTGTGGCCAGAATGACGCGGGGACAGACCTCGCTTTCGCGTTTTCGATCCAGCCGGATTGACCCCGGCAGAGCATCGGATGAATTCGTGGCCCGTCCCCGTTCTTCGATTCCCTGATGGAGACAAGACGATGCCGAACCGGATGATTTCCTCTGCACACCGCCTGGCATGCTGGCTTGGCGCCCTGCTGATGATCGCAAGCACGGTGGTAATGGCCGAGATCCGAGACATCGACCAGCACCTGAGCGTCGCCGGTCAACCAACGCCCGAGGAGTTGCAGCGCTTCGCTGCCGAGGGTGGAATGCACGTCATCGACCTGCGCGCGCCCGCTGAAGACCGCGGCTACGACGAAGCCGCCGCGGTCGACGCGGCAGGCATGAACTACCACAACCTGCCGATCGTCGGCGCCGCCGGACTGACGCGGGAGAATGTAAGCAAGCTGGACAACCTGCTTGCGGATACGCAGGGAGAGAAGACCCTGCTCCATTGCGCCAGCGCCAACCGCGTCGGCGCCCTGATGGCCCTGCGCGCACGCTGGCTGCAGGGCGCAAGCCGATCCGAAGCCCTGGAGATCGGTCGCCAGCACGGCCTGACCAGCCTGCAGCCGCGCGTGGAAGAACTGCTGCGGGAGGACTGAGTTACTGCGTCATCCCGCGCGCAGCATGCGGGACGGCTGCAGGGCACCGCAGCAATCGGCATGAGTCGCGCGCGCATGCCCGGAGAAGAGATTGGTTCCGCGACAAGCGTTTCACCTCACACGAAAGCCCTTCTTCAGCGCGTCCACCACGCAGGGCGCGAAGGCGGAGGCGCCCAGGGGCAGACCGGTCGGCATCTGGGCGATGTTGCCGCCGGGAAAGCGGTTCGCTTCGATGAACACCGGACCGTCGGCGAGGATGGCGATGTCCCAACCCATCACCGGCATGCCGTATTGCAGCTGTTCATGCGCCCTCGCCGCCAGTGCAATCGCCTCCCGCCAGTGCGGCAGTTCCACCCCCTCGATCCGCACCCCGCTATCCGGATTGGCGGACAAGCGCTCCACCGGATAATCACCGCGCTTGGTGATCGCCTTGCCGCAGCGGCCGGATTCAAGATCTATGGCGGTAGCGAGTCCGCCCAGATCGAAATTGTCCGCCTGCGCATCGCCGGTGCCGATGCGCAGCACCGCCAACAGCGCCTGCGCTGATCCGGGATGGTGCCTGACGGTCATGACCCGCAGCGTGCACAGCGTGCCATTGCCGAGCGCACGGATCACGGGATGATTGACCAGGAAGGGCTGCAGGACGATGGGACGGCCATATGCACGAGAGTGCTCGCGAAGCCGCTGCTCGAGCGCGGAGACGTCGAGCGCTTCGCCATCCCTGCCCTGCCAGCGCGACTCGCCGCCGGCCGGGACGTGGCGCCACAGCTCCACCCCCTTGCCCGCGCGCCAGTTCTCGGGCTTGGAGAACAGATCCGTGGCGGGCAGCGCGGCATGGGACACGATCCGCTCTCCGTCCACCTCGAGCAGGCTGTGAACCACGGGGAATCCCTGTTCCCGGCACCAGTGCGCGAAGACGCCCTTGTTGGCGCCGACCCTCGCGTCGGGAGCCGGCGGCAAGCGCGCAGCCAGCACCAGCAGAAAACGACCGGCATCTTCCACATACTGATGGGCCAGCGCACGCCGCTCGGACAGGAAGAGCTGGTATTTGTAATAGGCGATGGGCGGTAGACCGGCGCCGAAAGCGAGCCCCAGAATATCCAGCACCTGGCGCTGCGCTCGTATGCCATGACGGTCCCGCACCTTGCCGCCGCAGCGACGCACGCAACGCCAGGCCTCGCGAATCGTCAGCGGCGGGAAGAGCAGCAGCCCGAGCAGCGCCTGGGCACGCTCCCGGCGCGTCATCGGCGCGCTCCACCAGATCCACAGCCGCCACCGCCGCAGCCCCGAGGCATCTCCCCGGGCCCGCGCCAGCCACCCGCTCCACAAGAGACCCGGATCGGATCGCTTCCAGTGAACGATGTGCTCTTCTTCCAACTCGGTCGCGGCGGAACCATGGAGTCCCGGCGACACGGTATCCGGCAGACTTGCCATGATCAATCGAGACCGAATGCAGACTTGAATACCAGGCAGCCGGCATAGCGGCTCCCGCCGAGCGGAACGCCGGTCGGCATCTGCGCCACGTACGGGCATGGCAGTCCATTGGCTTCGATCAGGATAGGCCCGTCCGCGAGCACCGCAACGTCCCAGCCGACGACCGGCGTCGGATATTGCAGCAGCGTATGCGCGCGCACGGCCAGAGCGAGCACCTCGCGCCAGTACGGCAACTCCAGCCCCTCGATGACGGCTCCATTGTCCGGATTCATCGTCAGGCGGTGCAGCGGATAGTCGCCACGTTTGGCGATCGCCCTGCCGCAGCGCCCGGTATCGAGGTCTATCGGCGTGGCGATGCCACCCAGATCGAAATTGTCCGCCGGCGAATCACCCGTGCCGATGCGCAGCACCATGACCAGCGGCTCCGCCGCATCCGGATAGTTGCGCAGCGTCATCACCCGCAGCGTGCACAGCGAGCCGTTGCCGAGCGACCGGATCGCCGGATGATTGGTCAGGCACGCCTGCAGCACGAAAGGCCTACCCCATTCCTGCGACTGACGCTTGAGTTCCGCTTCCAGTCCGGCAAGATCACGCGCCACTCCGTCTTCGCCGCGCCACAAGGAGCGCCCATCCACCAACTCGTGACGCCACTTGCCGACGCCCTTGCCCAGGCCCGCATTGCTCGGCTTGGAAAACAGGTCCCCGGCAGGAACCGGCACATCGGAGCGATAGAGCACCTCGTCTCCCATGACTTCGAGGAGATTATGGACCGTGTCCAGAGCATGGTCCCGGCACCAGTCCTCGAACTGCCGCTTGGCCCGAAATACCATGCGATCCGATGCATCCGGCAATCGATTCCTGAGCAGATGCAGAATCTGCGTGGTCTGTTCGAAGTAGTCACCGATACCAGCGCGTCGTTCGGGCAGATAGAGCTGGAACTTGTAGTAAGCGATCGGTGGCAGACCGGCGACGAGCTGGGTCTTCACCAGACCACAAAACTGGGTGAAGCCATCGACGCCGTGAGTCTGCTTCACCCGGGGCCCATAGGTGCGCATTTCGATCAGCGCGCCCTTGACGCTGAAGATCGGCTTGAGCAGCAGATCAAGCGCCGTCAGCGCGCGAGCCCCGGCGCTTTTCCGCCCAGTCCACCGGATCCACAACAGCCATCGCCGCAGGCCACGTCCATCATGCGGAGCAGCCGCCAGCCAGCCGCGCCACCAGCCCGAGGGATCCGGCCGGATCCAGCGCTCATCTTCGGCGAAGGCCGAATGGGGGTTGTCGGCTGGATCGGTGGGGGCATTCATGAGCGAATCACTCCAAATCGTTAGTAACGGTGCCGGATCATCATGGCTTTTCCGCGATGTCCGGCAGCGAATCAGTGGCAGCCTCAAGCCGAACCGAACGCCCTCCGAAGCGCACGCGCCAGATAACGGCCAAAATTGGTATTGCCCAAAGCCATGGGTTCGGGCATCTGCACGATGTTGTGACAGGGCAACGAATTGCCTTCGACGAGCACCGGCCCATCCTCGAGCACAGCGACGTCCCAGCCGACTGCGGGAGTCGCATACTCGAGTTGGCTGTGCGCCCTGATGGCAAGCTCGATGGTCTCGCGCCAATACGGCAGTTCCACGCCTTCGATGGGCACTCCCGTGTCGGGGTTGACTGCAAGGTGATCCACCGGATAGTCGCCCCGCTTGGCGATCGCCTTGCCGCAGCGCCCAGTTCGCGGATCGACCATCGTGGCGATGCCACCGAGGTCGAAATTGTCGGCCAGTGCGTTGCCGAGCCCGATCCGAAGGATGCTCGACAGCAATTCGGCAGGCGCTGGGTAATCGCGGACGGTCGTTACCCGGAAGGTGCACAGCGACCCATTGCCGAGCGCATGTATGAGCGGATGATTGACCAGGCAGCGCTGCACGAGCAGCGGGCGCTCGATCTCCCGGGAGCGGGCCTTAAGATAGCCCTCGAGCGCATCGGCCGGGATGCGCTCGCCTTTCCGGGTCACCCACACGGACTCCCCTTCGACCGTTTCGTGCACCAGCTTCTCCGCCCCTTTTCCCTGACGCCAGTTGGTCGGCTTGACGAACAGGTCAGCGGCCGGCAGCGGCGTGTCTGCCCGGCGGACCACGACGTCGCCATCGATCTCGAGCAGACTGCGCACCGTACTCAGTCCATGCGCCACGCACCAGTCTTCGAAGGCCCGCTTGCTGCTGAGGATAGCCTTGTCGCTGGTCCATGGCAGGCGCTGCATCAGCACCTGCTGCAGCCGGGCGGTGTCGACGAGATAGGCATGGGCGTCTGCACGACGCTCCGGAGCGAACAGCTGGTACTTGTAGTATGCAATCGGCGGGAGACCGCTGCCGAAACGAAGCCCGACAGCTTCCAGGAACTGGCGGATCGGGGAGATGCCGTGAAGGCGCGTCACCTTCTCCCCGCACTGACGAACCTGGAGCCAGGCATCCCGGACGATGAAGACCGGAGACAGCAATGAGTCCACAACGATCCCTACCCGGGAGCGAAAGGACCGCGGCTTCGTCCACCAGACCCAGACCAGCCAGCGCCTGAGTGCACGCCCCTCCTCGCCCGCGCCGGCCAGCCACCAGCGCCAGAAACCCTGCGGATCCGGACGAACCCAGCGCGGATCCTTCCCGAATCGGTCATCGCCTTCGGAGCTGTGCATTCTTGTTATCCCAGCCAACACCGCTCGTAACGGGTCGGATTCCAATATCATGGGCCAGATTGATAGTCAAAGAATCGGCATACCCTGGATTGACCCTCCGCTGCCAGGATCCATCACCAGGCACGGCGCCGGCCTCAACCCAGCCCCACCAACCAGCGCCGGACCGAATCACCTCGGCCCGCCCGGGAAACAGATGAACAGCCGCCGCCGATCTGCAACATTCCGCATCAGCTTCCCATCAGAAACAATCGATTGTCACGATAGACCTTCAGCGATTCACCCGGGCTTCTCTTTGCCCAGTGGCCGCCACCCCGGTATTCCTCATAGTCGAAGTCAGCCAACACCTGCGCAAATCGCTTGCTTACCAGATGGCGTTCCAGGCCCGTCAATTGTTCCTTCCATTTATCCAGGTATGCCGCAGAAATGCCTTCCGCCTTTTTATTGGTCAGGCTGTTGCCCGCCCAGGGAGTTCCGAGCGATGTGGGCGTCAGCAACAGTTCCGAGTACGGAATGTCGAGCTGCCGCACCAGTTCGGCAATCGCCCGCCGTGGTTCTCTGACCAGATCCTCGTATCTGATACAAATGAATCGGTCGAGCAAGTTTCGATTTCTGTTGATGCTTTCAAAGTGGATGGACAGACTTTCCACCATTGAACGGATGTAGGGAAATCTTCCCTTGAAAGTCTTGTACCGGCGGAAGGAACAAAGGTTGGAATACGGATTCCGCACGAGATGGACGAAAGAGGCGTTTTTGTACTGCCTCTGGTATACCGGCACGAGCTCGCTATTCTCGACCGACTTCTCGACAAACCGGATTCTTCGCTTCCCGGCGCCAGGATTGAGGGAAAGATAAATCGCCTTTACAGCGTAATCGATCATTTCCCTGAGGCTTGTGCCATCACCCACAGCCGGCGCATTCGTCAGCAAGGTTCTCAGCAGACCCAAATCCCACTTCCCGCGGGTAATCGAATCGGCATGGCGATCCTTGCTCTTTTCCGAACGCTCCACCCACTCCAGCACGTTCGAAAAAAATCCGCGAAATTTTTCAGGATCATAGATCGATTTCTGATATGGATATTTCACATGGAAACCGGCATGCACCAGAAAATGCATTTCGATGGGAATGACGAAGAGCTCCTCGTGTCCATCGAAAATATTGCGCAGCAGGCTACTGCCGGATTTGTGCGGCCCGCAAACGAAAATTGGGTCATCCGACACCTCGATCAGATCAATCATTTTCATGACTCACCCGATGCGGCTCGGAACGCGCGCTGCGCGATCATAGACACGCTCGAACCCCGCGAACATGGCATCCAGCGAAAATCGGGTCTCGACCAGTTGCCGCCCGCGACGGCCGAATTCGTCGATGAGACCGGGGTTCTTCCAGAAGCCGGCGATCGCCGCGGCGATTGCGGGCACATCTCCAGCCGGGCACAGAAGCCCCGTTTCCCCATGCACCAGGCTGCCCGAAACCCCACCGACATCGCAGGCCACCACGGGCAAACCCGTCGCCTGCGCCTCGGCAAACACGACCCCTTGAGATTCCACCTTGCCGCCTTCAGTGATCCGCCCGGCGAGCGCAAAAACATGAGCGTCATGCATCTCCTGGACGATTTCTGCGCTGGTTCTGGCCCCAAGCAAATGCACTTGAGCTTCAAGCGATGCGCTGGCGATCTGTTTCGTCAACCGACTTCGCAGGGACCCCTCGCCGATGATCCGCAGTTCAACCGGGATACCTTGCGATTTCAGCAAGCCAATCGCCTCGATAAGCGTGCCATGATCCTTCATGTCATCAAGTCTCCCCACCGACAGCACACGCAGCGCGGCCCCCTGGATCATTTTCCGCGAGCGATAGGTGAAGAACGCCGGATCGACCCCCATCGGCACCACCGACAGATTTTCCGGCTTCGCCCCCAGCGCAAGCAGAACGCTACCCACGAATTCCGAACCAACCGTATGCTGCGCATTGCTGTCGAACAGTTGCTTGTACACCCCGGAGCCGCGCTTTTTCGGCACGGCATTGGCATCATAGCCATGCCAGGTCACGACCATCGGCACCTGCCGTCCAGCATCATTGATGAGCGCGACCAGACGCGCAGCGATGGTGCCGAAATGCACATGAACCAGGTCCGGCGCCAGACTGTTCACCAGCCGAATCGTATCCTGCACGCCAACCCACTGACGGCGCGACCACGGCGCCGGATTGAGCATCTTTTCGTGCACGGAAGGCTTGCGAAACAGCGCTACCGCAGATTTCTTCAGAAAACCGAGCCGGGAACTCCTCCCGCCCGTATACAAGCGGTGCACGCCTGCCCGGTCGAGTCCCGCTATCTCTTCGGGCCGCATATCGCTACCGCATTGGCGGGAAATGACCGTGACCGAATAATTGCGCTGCGCCAGACCCAATACATGATTGCGCACGAAGGTCTCCGAACGCGACGGAAAAATGTGGGTCAGAACGCTGATACGACGACGCTCGCCAGACCCTGATGCAGCTGCCAGCTTACCCATCACGCCTCTCTGCTTCTTCGAATTCTTTTCTCACTCAGCGGAGCCGAGCGAGCATCGAGTCACCGCATGGCTGCGATAACGGCTCTCCAAGGTCAAACTGTACTGGCGGCCGTCCATGCGCCACGCACCAGTCTTCGAAGGCCCGCTTGCTGCTGAGGATAGCCTTGTCGCTGGTCCATGGCAGGCGCTGCATCAGCACCTGCTGCAGCCGGGCGGTGTCGACGAGATAGGCATGGGCGTCTGCACGACGCTCCGGAGCGAACAGCTGGTACTTGTAGTATGCAATCGGCGGGAGACCGCTGCCGAAACGAAGCCCGACAGCTTCCAGGAACTGGCGGATCGGGGAGATGCCGTGAAGGCGCGTCACCTTCTCCCCGCACTGACGAACCTGGAGCCAGGCATCCCGGACGATGAAGACCGGAGACAGCAATGAGTCCACAACGATCCCTACCCGGGAGCGAAAGGACCGCGGCTTCGTCCACCAGACCCAGACCAGCCAGCGCCTGAGTGCACGCCCCTCCTCGCCCGCGCCGGCCAGCCACCAGCGCCAGAAACCCTGCGGATCCGGACGAACCCAGCGCGGATCCTTCCCGAATCGGTCATCGCCTTCGGAGCTGTGCATTCTTGTTATCCCAGCCAACACCGCTCGTAACGGGTCGGATTCCAATATCATGGGCCAGATTGATAGTCAACGCATAGGCGGAAGACATGCAATCGAGCAAAGTCACCCATCGTGCGCTGCTGTATTCCTGGTCCGGAACGCTCCCCGAATGGTCTGCTTCGAAGCCGATGACCGTCCGGAATGAATCAGGGTCCAGCCGCTCGAGATGTTGCGACGCGCCCGTCATTACCCCCGCGAATCGCGCCCAGCCCGAAAACCGATTTCAGCTCCGCGACGATGTGGCGCGCATAGTTGGTTGCCCCCAGGGGAATACCGGTCGGCATCTGCGCGATATTCGTACAGGGCAGGTCATTGGCCTCGATGAGAATGGGGCCATCGTCCAACACCGCCACATCCCAGCCGATCACTGGAATGCGATGATCCAGCAGGCTGTGCGCCCGCACCGCAAGCTCGACCGACTCGCGCCAGTACGGCACTTCCAGCCCTTCGATGGCCGCGCCGTTGTCGGGATTGACCGAGAAGCGATCCACCGGGTACTCACCGCGCTTGGCGATGGCCTTGCCGCAGCGCCCGGTGCGCAAATCGACAGGGGTGGCGATACCGCCGAGATCGAAATTGTCCGCTGCCGAATCCCCGGTGGCCACGCGCAGCACGGTCAGAAGCGGTTCCGCTGGCGCGGGATGGCTGCGCGTCGTCATCACGCGCAGCGTGCACAGCGAACCATTGCCGAGCGCCCGAATGCTCGGATGGTTGACAAGGCAGCCCTGCAGGATAAAAGGGCGGCCGAGTTCCGTCGAGCGCTCCACCAGGTAGGACTCTAGTTCATCGCGACCAAGCAGACGTCCTGTGTTGGTACGCCACCGCGGACCCCCACCCTCCAGCTCATAATGCAGCCTCTCCGCCCCCTTGCCCTGATGCCAATTGGTTGGCTTGGCGAACAGGTCTCCGTCGGGTATCGGCACTTCGGCGCGAAAAACGACTTGACCGGCGTCGATCTCGAGCAGATTGGGAACCGTGGGGAGATCATGATCGCGGCACCAGTCCTCGAACATGCCCTTGGCCTCGAAGATACCGAGATCCACCGTCGGCGGGAGCCGCGGCAGCAGCACTTTGAGCAACTGATTCGTTTCAGCCAAGTAGCTGAGCGCATCTCCCCGGCGCTCGGGATCGAAAAGCTGAAACTTGTAGTAGATCAGCGGCGAAAGCCCCGTACCCAGGCGGATGCGGACGAGATCGATGAACTGCCTGGCCCGGGAAACCCCGTAGCCACGAACGACCTTGTCCCCGTAGACACGAACGCAACTCCAGCAATCCCTGGGGCCGGACACCGGAGTCACAAGCAGCTTGATGATCGCGCGCCAACGCGCGGCAGGCGTCCTGGAGCGGGTCCACCAGATCCAGAACTTCCAGCGTCTAATCCCGCTCGCGTCTCCGCGTGCGCCCGCCAGCCAGATGCGCCAGAATCCTCGCGGATCCGACCGCCGCCACCACCTGTCTCCTTCCAGCACCTTCACTTTCATTGTTCTTCTCCCGGCGCGTCAGGATGCACGAACCCGCCCGATCGGCAGCATTATATCAAGCCATGTCTGAACCGGGCGCGACGACGACACGAATTGGCCGGACATCGACGATTTTCCACGCAACGCGGCCTGTTCCCCGTCAGGGGCCGGGGCGATAATGAGCGTTTGCCACATTGCGGAGAACCCGATGCCCCTTCTCAAGATCCATACCAACGTCGAGCGCGAACCCGGCGAAAGCCAGCCCTCCCTGCTACGCGCCTCGCGGCTTGTCGCGGACCGGCTGGGCAAGCCGGAGAAGTACGTCATGGTGGCGCTCGAAGCCGGGATTCCGATGGTTTTTGCCGGCAGCGAAGCACCCGCCGCCTATCTCGAATTGAAGAGCATCGGCTTGCCGGCGGAGCGCACCGCGGAGCTGTCTGCCGCGCTGGGCGAATTCATGTACGAGGAATTCGGCGTGCGCGCGGGGCGCGTCTATATCGAATTCGCCGATGCGGCGCCGAACCTGTGGGGATGGAACGGGGAGACGTTTTGAGAGT
>JAVEZY010000008.1:0-97975 GCA_034002745.1 Gammaproteobacteria bacterium | reverse complement strand
GACGCCGCGTCAGGTCTCCCTCTCCCTCGGCGATGTCGTGCAGCGCGTTGAGCGCCTGACGGATCGGACCGACGATGCTGCGGGTCATGTAGTACGCGAGGAGCAGCGCAACGCCGGTAGCAAATGCTGCGATGACGGCGAAGAGCATCAGCTCAGCGTTCGCGCCGCTGCGCAGACTGGTTGCCGCGGCATCGAGTTCCGCTACGAGATGGTCCTCGACCTCCTTGAGCAGGTTGATCTTGCCGGTCTGCTGGTCGAACCAGTGTTGCGCATTGATGCCGAAGTTGCCCCTGCCGGCGGCATCGAAGGCGATGCGGCGCATGCGCTCGGTTTCGGTGACGATTCCACCCTGCAGCTTCTGGTTATAGAAGGAGCGGGCCTCCTCGGAAGCGAAGGTCATGAAGGAGTCGAAGCTGGCCTGCTGCGCGGCGACGAGACCGGCGTACCGGGCGAACATGCCATCGCCGAAGTGGCCGGCGGCGAAGGTATCCGCGAGCACCGCCCGCTCGATGCCGGCCCGCTCCTTGGCCTGCAGGAAATTGTAGTAGGCTGCGAGCTGGCGTCCGACGTCTCCGTGGCTGGTGGACTTCGAGAGCTCCCCGATCATGTCCAGCAGCTTGACGTTGATATTCGTGTAGAAGGCGATGCCTTCGGCGGCGCTCAGGCGCATCGAGCTCACCCCCTGTCGATGGCCGGACAGGCCCCCGAAGTCCCGAACCGCGGCGTCCAGCTTAGCCGCGATCCCGGTTCCGAATGAAGCGACGTCGACCTGCTGCAGAAGTTCGCGGAAGTCGCTTATCGCGCGATCGGTGTTCCCCTGCTGCGAAGGAAGCTCGGCGGCGAACTCGCGGCCCTGGCTGCCGATGAAGGCGGCCACCATGCCGCGCTCCCGCTGGGTTTCGTGCACCACCGCGCTCGCCTTCCCCGCCACGCCGGCGAGGTCATGGACGGTCGCCATCTCGCTCGCCAGCCCCTGCCGGTTGATGATGCCGTCCGCGGCGAAGTAGATCACGCCAAGGATGGGGAAGATCATCATGAGAACGATCTTGTTCCTGATCGACAGGTTGTTCAGTATTGTGAACACGAATATTTCTCCTCCGCGGGGTCGACCGCTGTTGCTTTTCAGCGCATGTCATCCCGAGCGCCTTCCATCGATGGCGCGAAAACCGCACGGGGCCCATCCGTCCACCCGACCGTCTCCCCTCGAGGTCGGCACTGCGAAACCATGAAATGGACCGTACCCCGTTGACGACGAGGCACGTCTGCGCAGACAGGGTATCGCCTGAAACGATGGCGGAGTTTAATTCGACGGGAAAGCAGAGGATGCAGCGGAGCGGAACAGCGGGGACAGGAAGGAAAGCCGTGCCGAGATGGATGTCTCGCCGGCGGGACGAGCGCAGTCGAAACGGTCCGTCTCCCGAACCGTCACATTTCGGCTTCGACCAGAAGCGCCAGCAGCTCCAGTGATTCCTGCCATCCCAGATAGCAGGCCTCCTGCGGGATGGCATCCGGCAGATTCTCCTGAACGATCTCGAGCTCGACGCCAACCGATACCGCGTGCAGCGAGATCGTTACCCGCACCTCTCCCGGAAGGTCCGGATCATCGAAGCGATCGGTGCATACGATTCTCTGGTCCGGCACCAGTTCCAGATACCGTCCACCGAAGGAATGACTCTCCCCGCCGGAAAAGCTGGTGAATGACATCCGGTAGGCGCCTCCCACTACCGCATCGAGTTCGTGCACGCGGGCGGTATAACCCCGCGGCGGCTGCCATTTGACGAGCGCATCCGGATCCAGAAACGCCCGATAGACGCGCTCGGCGGGCGCGCGGAGGATGCGATGCAGGCGGATGGTGTATGGCATCAGAGCAACGTGAAAACAGAAAAGTGGAAAGGGACCGCCGACTCCGGACGGTGATCGCCGCGCACGAGTGACAGGCCCGCCAACGTCTTTCTTTTCACCTTCCTCACTCCTCGGCTCACCCCGATATTGTCCGCCTGAATCTTGCCAGTGCCAAGGCGAAGAAGGTCGTGCCGATGGCCGCGATGGCGAGGAACTGCGGCCAGACGATCGACAGTCCGGCGCCACGGTACAGGATGGCCTGCCCGAGAATCACGAAGTGGGTATTGGGAGCGGCCAGCATCAGGGTGTGGATGACATCCGGCATGCTTTCGCGCGGCGTCATGCCGCCCGAGAGGATCTGTATTGGCAGGATGACCAGAATCAGCAGCAGACCGAACTGCGGCATGGAGCGCGAGAATGTCGCCAGCATGATGCCCATGGACGTGGTGGCGAACAGATGCAGCGCGGCGCCGGTGAGGAACAGCGCGGACGAACCCTCGATGGGAACAGCCAGCCAGCCGCGGACGACGACGAACAGGGAGAAGGCCGAGGCGACGAGCACCACCAGCCCCATCGACCAGACCTTGGCGCTCATGATCTCCAGCGGCGTGACCGGCATCACCAGCAGATGCTCGATGGTCCCGTGCTCCCGCTCGCGCAGCAGGGCGGCCCCGGTGAGGATGATGGCCAGCATCGTGATCTGATTGATGAGCTGCGCCATGGCCCCGAACCATGACAGATTGAGTTCGGGGTTGAAGCGCGCGCGCAGCGCCAGTTCGACCGGCAAGGCCGCATCGGTGCGAAAATCGGCGACGAACTCCTGCACTTCCGCGTTGACGATGGCCTGGATCTGTCCGCTGCCGGCGAAGGACTGCGACATGCGCGTGGCATCCACGATGAGCTGGATGTCGGGCGAGTGCCCGGCGAGCACGTCGCGCTGGAATCCGGCGGGAATGTGAAGGGCAAAGGTGTAGCGGCCGGCATCGAGACCGAGTTCGGCCGCTTTCGGTCCGTCAACAGCTGCCGGGAGGAACGACGGCGGATAGAGCGCGCTCACGATGCGCCCCGAAAGCTGGGAGCGATCCTGGTCAATGATGGCGATCGGCGCCTTGTGTACCGTCTCCGGCGTCGCAGCCGCGGCAGTATAGATCGATACCGTAAAGGCGAAGACGATGAACGCGGCCAGCATCGGGTCGCGCCGCAGACTCGTCAGTTCCTTGATCCCCAGATGAAAGATGTTGTAGAGCGCGCGCACGGTTCAACGATCCTGCTTGCGGAGCAGCAGTGCCCCGAGCGCGATCAGCGCCGGGCCGGCGACCAGCAGGGCCCAGAATGAGGACTCCAGTTCGGCGAAGCCGAGCCCTTTGGAGAACACGCCCCGCGCCACGGTGACGAAATGGGTGGTGGGATAGACCTCGCCCACGATGCGTCCCATCCCTTCGAGCGAGGACACCGGATCCAGCATGCCGGAGAACTGCACGGCCGGGATGATGGTGAGCAGCGCGGTGGCGACCAGGGCAACGATCTGGCTGCGCATGAATGCGGAGATGACGAGACCCATGGCCGTGGATGCGATCACGTACAGCAGCGCCGCCAGGGCCAGGGCGGAAAAGCTGCCGGTGATCGGCACATCGAACAGCCATACCGCAACCGCCACCAGCAGCAGGAAGTTGAGAAACGCCAGCACGACATAGGGAAGCTGCTTGCCGAGCAGGAACTCCAGCCGGCCAACCGGCGTCACGTACAGGTTGACGATGGAACCAAGCTCCTTCTCGCGCACCACCGACAGCGCGGTGAGAATGGCAGGCAACAGCAGCAGCAGCAGCGGGATCACCGCCGGCACCATCGCCGGCAGGCTCCTCACGTCCGGATTGTAGAAGAACCGGGTCTCCACGCCGGCGGCAGCGCCCGCACCCGCCTGCTCCAGACTCGTGGCCAGCCAGTGGGCGTGCATGCCCTGAACGTAGCCGCTCACCGTCTCCGCCCGCATCGGCATGGCGCCATCGATCCACGCCCCGACCTCCACCGGCGTGCCGCGGGCGATGTCGCGGGCGAAGCCGTCGGGGATCTCGATGGCCAGGCTGAGTTCGCCGGCACGCATGCGCCGTTCGAGGTCCTCGTAATCGCGTAGCGGCGCCTGCTCGATGAAATACCGCGAACCCGAGATCTCCAGCGCATAGTCGCGGCTGAGCGCCGACTGATCCCGGTCGAGCACGGCGAAGCTCAGGTCCTCGACATCCATGTTGATGCCATAACCGAGCACGAACATCAGAATGACGCTTCCCAAACCCGCCAGCGTCAGACGCAGCGGATCGCGTCGCAGCTCGAGCGCTTCCCGGCGCGCATAACCGAGCAGCCGCTGCAGCGCGAGCAGGCCAGGTCGGGACGCCGGCCTCGCGCCATCGTCCGCCGACCGTCCCCGGCGCGCCCGCTCCTGCGCCGCCGGCGCGATGACCACATCACTTGCCGCCGGCTCGCCGGGGCTGGAATCCTGACTGGATGGCGCTCCGGCCGCCTCCTCGAGGTAGGCGATGAAGGCTGCCTCCAGGCTGCCGACGCCGCACGCGGCGACGATCGCCGCCGGCGTGTCGCTCACCAGCACGCGACCGGCATGCATCAGCGAGATCCGGTCGCAGCGCTCGGCCTCGTTCATGAAATGCGTGGAAATGAAGATCGTGACGCCGTCGTCGCGAGCCAGGTCGATCATGATGCGCCAGAAGCGATCACGCGCCACCGGATCGACGCCGGAAGTCGGCTCATCGAGAATGAGCAGATCCGGCCCGTGGATCACCGCCACGGCGAGGGACAGCCGTTGCCGCTCGCCCAGCGGCAGCGATTCAGGCAGCGCATCCATGATCGATGCGAGTTCGAAGCGCGCGGCCATCTCGTCCACCCGCGCCGGAATGCGTTCCGCATCCATCCCGAAGAGGCGCGCGTGCAGGACGAGGTTCTGTCGCACCGTCAGCTCGCGATAGAGGGAAAAGGACTGGGTCATGTAGCCGACACGGCGGCGGGTGTCGAGATCGTGCGCGTCCACCGCGTGACCGAACAGCCGGGCTTCGCCTTCGCTGGCCGGCAACAGGCCGGTGAGCATCTTCATCGTGGTGGTCTTGCCGCAGCCATTCGAGCCGAGAAAGCCGAATATCTCGCCACGGCGGATGCGAAAGCTCACGCTATCGACGGCGACGAAATCGCCGAAGCGCCGCGTGAGGTCACGCGCCTCGATCGCTATGTCGTCCTCGCCATCTTTATGCCGCGGCCTCGTTTCCACCGGGAGATGTCCGGCACGCTGCTCCGGCGGCAGCAGGTGGATGAAGGCCTGGTCGAGATCGGGCGCATTGGCGCGAACCAGGAAATCGGCCGGCGTCCCGACATCGAGCACGCGCCCGGCGCTCATGGCGGCCAGCCAGTCGAAGCGTGCGGCCTCCTCCATATAGGCGGTGGCCACCAGCACGCTCATGCCGGGTCTGTTGCTGCGAATGGTGGCGATGAGATCCCAGAACTGGCGTCGTGACAACGGATCGACGCCAGTGGTCGGCTCATCGAGGATCAGCAACTCGGGATCGTGAATCAGTGCGCAGCACAGCCCGAGCTTCTGTTTCATGCCGCCGGACAGCTTGGCCGCGGCGCGATCGGCGAACGGCGCCAGCCCGGTCGCCTGCAGCAGGGAATCGATGCGACGCCTGCGCTCGGCGCGGTCATGGCCGAAGAGACGGCCGAAGAAGTCGACGTTTTCACGCACCGAAAGCGTCGCGTAGAGATTGCGACCGAGACCCTGCGGCATGTAGGCGATGTTCGACCACAGGGCCCTGCGGTGTCTGCCATCGGCGATATCGCCGCCCAGCACCTCGATGCGGCCACGCTGGAGCGCGCGCGCCCCGGCGATGAGGGACAGCAGGCTGGATTTCCCGACGCCATCGGGACCGATCAGGCCGACCAGGCAACCGGCGGGAAACTCGAGCGAGACGCCGTCGAGCGCCACGGTGTCTCCGTAGCGGAGGGCGACTTCACTCATCGACACAACGGGCGGGCGCGTCTCCGGCCGCTCGGCGCTCATTGCGGCAACCGGACCTCGAGTTCGGCGGGCCAGGGCTGTCCGGCGTCGATCCGGACATAGGCCACACCCGGCAGGCCGGTCTTGACCTGCAGGATGTGCTGGCGCAGCAGATCCGGCGGAATGCGCGCGCGTACGCGGAACATCAGTTTCTCGCGCTCGGCGCGCGTTTCGACCGTCCGCGGCGTGAACTGCGCCACATCCGCGACGAATGAAATGCTGGCCGGGATCACGTACTGCGGCGCGGCATCGAGGATGATGCGCGCCTCGCTGCCGAGAGCAATGCGGCCCGCGATCGCGGTGGGGAGAAAGAAGCTCATGTAGACGTCGCTCAGGTCGACGAGATTGAGGACGCGTCCGCCTGCGCCGATGACCTCCCCCGGCTGCGCCACCAGAAACTGCACCCGGCCGTCGCGGGGAGACACCAGCACGGCATCATCGATCTCCGCCTGCACCCGGGCAACTGCCGCCTGCGCGGCGCGCTGCGCCGAGGCGGCACCGTTCACCTGGGCCCTGGCGGCGGTGATGGCGGCCGCGGCCGCGGAAACCTGCGCCCTGGCGGCAGTGAGCCCGGCCCGAGCGCTGTCCACCGCGGTGCGTGCGTCATCGGCGTCCTGCTCGGACACCGCGCCGCGCTGGGACAACTCCAGCGTGCGCGCCGCGCGCCGGCGGGCAGCCTCGAGTTCGGTATCGCGCAGGCCGACCGTTGCCTCGGCCGCGGCATGTTCGCTCTCGCGCAGCGCCAGCTGACTGCGCGCCGTCGCCACCGCGTCCTCGGCGCGCTGGACCTCGGCCTCGGCCTGCCGCAACTGGGCATCCAGCGCTCGCATGTCCATCCGCGCCAGCACCTGGCCGGCAGTGACGAACTCGCCTTCCTGCACCAGGATCTCCTCGATGCGCCCCGGCGCCCTGGCCGCGACATCGATTTCCACCGCCTCGATGCGCCCGTTGCCGCTGGCGATGGCGGTGTTGCTCTCCTCCGTGCGATACATCGACCAGGACACCGCGACGATCGCCGCGAGGACGAACAACGCAAGCACAAAGCCCCTGCGACCGGACAACTTTTTGTTGAATTCACCCATGCCGCGGGATGCTAGCACACCGACTGCCGTCAGCGCCCGTCCCCGCTCGCAGGCGGACGGATGCAGAACGATCGCCCCGCAGTAGGGCGCGAGCCCTATTTGCGCTAAAATCGGATGCTTACTGCGCCGCGACCGCTCGGCAGTCCACCGACAGGAAGTCGGGGGAACCGGGCTGCCGGCTGGCGAACATCAAAGGACGAATCCGGCGCTCTCCATGCTAGCTATCCTTTTCCCCCTGCTCGGTGGTATTGGCCTGTTTCTGGTCGGAATGATGCTGCTTTCCGGCGGCCTGGTGGCTTTCGCCGGACCGGCCTTGCAGCAGGCGCTGGCGCACTTTACCGGCACGCCGCGGCGCGCATTCGCTTCGGGCGCCTTGATCACGGCCCTGGCGCAATCATCCACCGCCACGACCGTCACCCTGATCGGCTTTGTTTCCGCCGGGCTCATCACCTTCGCCCAGGCGATCGGGGTGGTGATCGGAGCCAGCCTGGGCAATACGGCCACCGGCTGGATCGTGGCCGGACTCGGGCTCAAGATCAGCCTCGGTTTCTATACGCTGCCGCTGATCGGCATCGGCGCGCTGCTCCGGCTGCTGGCGCGCGAGCGCTGGGCCAATCTCGGCATGGCGCTGGCTGGCTTCGGCGTGCTGTTCGTCGGACTCGATACCCTGCAGCAGGGCATGCGCGGTCTGTCGGACGTGTTCAGCCTGGCGGATCTGCCGGCGGGCGGCATCGGTGCGCGCTTCTTCATCATGCTGATCGGCATCGCCCTCACCGCGGTATTGCAGTCGTCCACCGCGGCGATCGCCATGACCCTCACCGCGGTGCACACCGAAGCGATCAACTTCGATCAGGCCACGGCGATGGTGATCGGCGCCTCCATCGGCACTACGCTGACCAGCCTGCTGGTATCGATCGGCGCGACGGTCCATGCCAAGCGGACTGCGATGGCCCACATCCTGTTCAATCTGATTGCCGGCCTGATCGCCATTGCCCTGCTGCCGCTCTACTCCCTGGTCATCAACCTGTTCGCGACGCATGCCGGCCTCGCCCCGGGCGCGCTCGTGCTGGCCGCCTTCCACACCCTGTTCATCGCCGTCGGCGTCGTGCTGGTGCTGCCCTTCAGCGAACGTTTCGCGCGCCTCGTCGAACGCCTTTTGCCCGAACGCGGAGACGTCGCGACGCAGCATCTGGATTCGAGCCTGCTGGCGATTCCAGCGGTGGCACTGGACGCTTCGCAGCGCGCGCTGGATCAGATCGCGCAGCGCCTGTTCGACATCTATGGACGAATCCTGGCAGGCGAGCATCCCGAGAACCTGCAGCAGACGCTGCGGCAGACTCACGAGGCGCTGGACCGCTGCTTCGATTTCGTCAGCCGGATCCCGCTCCCTGGCAATGACGACTTCGCCTCCCGCCGCATCGCCCAGCTGCATGCCATCGATCACCTGATACGCTTCCGCGAGCGCCTGATCGAACTTGATCAGGTGCGCAGCGAGCTGGGCAATCCCGTGTACGGAGAGGCGCTGGCACAGAATCGCCATATCCTTGCGCTGGCGATCGAAGGCTTCGCGCAACCCGACCATGCGTGGCTGGAGCGCATGGCGGCCGACGCAGCCGCGCTGACCACCCTCGCGCGCCGCATCCGCCATGGTGTTCTGCATGATACCGGCCCCGACAGCGCCGCCCGCGCCTTGCGCGTGACCGACACCTTCCGCCGCCTGGAGCGTTCCGGCCATCACGTGTGGCGCATCTGCCACTATCTGAGGACCGTCAAGGCGGCGGTGCCGAAGGTGGACACGGCAGCACAGCCCGAACCGGAGGAGGGAATGGCTGCGCCGGAAGCCGTGCCCGAGCAAGCTCCCGCCCCCCTGGGACAGCTTGCCGGGGAGACCGGAACCCCGCCCGAAGCGAAGGCCCAGGCTTGACCGGGGACAGGGGGCCGAGTCGTTTTCCAGCGATGCGTCCGGAACGGATTCTGTCGCTGGTGGAAAACAGCTCTGGCTCCCCGTTCTTTTCCGGCTTCGTAATTCGTTGATCCCGCTCGCCTTGCTGCGGCAAAATGTCGCGCCCGACCGGCAGCTCCCCGGCAGCTGAATGAAAACCTACCCGCTTCAATCGGTTCCGATCGATACGTACGTAAAACCCCAGCAGGCTGGTCAGCAATAAGCCGTTGTTTCTACGACCATAAAAGTATATGATGCATCCCGGTTACTACTTTAATTGCGCAATACACCAAGGAGGAACACAACGATGTCCGGATCTATCTTCGAACGCCTGGGCGGTGAGCCCGCCGTGAACGCGGCCGTGGACATCTTCTATAGGAAAGTGCTGGCGGACGACCGTATCGCCCACTTCTTCGAAGGCGTGGACATGGATCGCCAGGCCGCCAAGCAGAAGGCCTTCCTGACCATGGCCTTCGGCGGACCCCACAACTACACGGGTGAAGACATGCGCCGCGGCCATGCCCACCTGGTCCAGCGCGGCCTCAACGACAGCCACTTCGACGCGGTGATGGAGAACCTCGCAGCGACGCTGCAGGATCTGTCGGTTCCGGCGGAACTGATCGCCGAGTGTGCCGCGATCGCCGAAAGCACCCGCAACGACGTACTGGGACGCTGAGGGAGGAAGGACGCGCCATGCCCCGAATCACCTGGCAGGGAAATCATCACGAACTGCAGGAAGACGAAACGGTGCTTGATGCACTGATTCGGGTTGGCGCGTCCGTTTCTTATGCCTGTCGCGGCGGGGTCTGTCAGACCTGCATGCTGCGCGCCGTCGCCGGCGACCCCGGCGAGGCCGCCCGTCGCGGCCTGAATGAAGAGCAGCGGGCACAGGGCGCTTTTCTTCCCTGTATCTGCCGCCCCGATACCGATCTCGAAGTGGCGCCCATGCAGGCCGAGAAGCCGGTCACCGCAGCCACGGTGGTATCAAAGACACCATTGGGCGCCGGCATACTCCGCCTGCGCCTCGCTCCGCGCGAGCCCATCATCTACCGCGCGGGTCAATTCGTGAATGTGCACGCTGACGATGGTCTGGTGCGCAGCTATTCCATCGCCAGTGTTCCAGCGCTCGATGAGGGCGAAATCGAGCTGCATGTGCGTCGCCTGCCCGGCGGGCGCGTCAGCGGTTGGCTGCACGAAGTCCTGCGCGAGGGCGATGAATTGCGCGTGCAGGGGCCGGTCGGTGACTGCTGTTATGTGCCGGGCGAGCCCGAGCGACCGCTACTGCTGATCGGCACCGGCAGCGGACTGGCGCCGCTATGGGGCATCGTGCGGGAAGCGCTGCACAGTGGACACACAGGACCGATCTATCTTTATCACGGCAGCCGCGACGCCAAGGGCCTTTATCTGCGCAACGAGCTTCGCGCCCTGACCGAAAAGCATGGCGAACGGTTCCACTACATTCCATGCATCTCGGGACCGGAAGCGCCGGCGGATTGCCGGTCCGGACGCGCCTCCGACATCGCACTCTCCGATCACCCCAAGCTCTCCGGCTGGCGCGCCTACATCTGTGGTCATCCGCAAATGGTCGACCAGACCCGCCGCCGCATCTTCCTCGCCGGCGCGCGCCTCAGCGATATTCATGCCGACGCGTTCACCGTGGCGGAACCCAGCACCGAAGCCGCCGCGGAAGCCAGGCCGTAGCACGGATTCGAGAGAGAGGATGAAAGGACGACGTCGTGACACGACGCCCTCCTCTCCGTCAGAGCCCCGGAATCGGTTCGCGATTGCGCAGTGCTGCATTGGCCAGTGACAGGGCGAGCAGACCGGCAAGCCCAAGGGCGACGCTGGCGATGACGGGATGCATGCTGGCGCGGGTGTAGAGGCTGCGCCTCATCACGTAGCCCTGGTGATTTCCCCGCACCTTTCCGCCCTCTCCCGCCGCCCACAGGTTATCTCCCTCGCTCACCGGTTCGCTGGACATGCGATCCATGGCGCTCATGACACGCGCGTTCATGCGATCTGTAGCTCCCGGCATCATCCGGCGCAGCACGCTCATGCCCCAGGACGCGCCGCCGACGAAGATCTCGCGCCGCGGGTTGGACGCCGCCCATAGGATGGCATTCGCCACTTCCTCCGGCGCGTAGACGGGCGGCGGCAACACCGGCCCGGAGTCGGCGTAGCTGCGCGCGTGCTCGAGGATCGGTGTAGCGATCCCCGCCGGCTTGATGAGCGTGACCGATATCGGCGCATCGCAGGCATGCAGTTCCATGCGCAGGGCATCGGTGAACCCCTTGACCGCGTGCTTGCTCGCGGCGTACATGCCGTGAAGCATGACGGCCAGATCGGATTCTTCGCTGCCAAGGTTGATGATGGCGCCGCCGCTGCGCTCCATGCGGCGGGCTGCCACCAGCGAGCCGGACACCAGGCCCCAGAAATTGGTATCGAACAAGCGCCGAGCGTCAGCCTCCGGCATCCGCAGCAATGGGCCATAGGTGAGTACGCCGGCATTGTTGACCCAGGTATCGATGCCACCGAAACGATCTGTCGCGTGCTCGGCAATACGCTCCACGTCCTCGCGACGGCCGACATCGGCAACCACATACATCGCGGTTCCTCCCTGTCGGTTGATGTCGCGCGTGACCGAGTCGAGGGCCTCGCCATTGCGCGAAGCGAGCACGACCCGCGCGCCGGCGGACGCCGCCTTCCGTGCGGTGGCCAGCCCGATGCCGCTGGAGGCGCCGGTGATGACGATGACCTGTTGATCGAGCGGTTTGAGCTGGACGTCGGCCATGGATTCGCTCCCTTCGTCACGAACCTGGTGAGACCACTGGCCGAGAGGAAATGTTCTGCCGCCCGTCCCCGATGCTCGACCGGCCATCCGGAACCCGGTATGATGCAGCCCGTCCTTGGGGAGTAGCCTCTCTTCGCCACACGAAGAGGCTTGCGTCAACATGCTTGGTCCGAAGGACCATGGCGCAAGCGGTTCCGGCCTGGCAAGACCATCGATCACGCCGCGCCACATGGCCGGGGATGCGGCTTGATCATGCGTCATCCCCGGCCGGGAAAATATCCGATGGAAGCCTTGCTCGTACCCGCCGCCGCCGTCGCTCTCGCGGAAATCGGCGACAAGACCCAACTGCTCGCCTTTCTGCTTGCCGCCCGCTTTCGGAGCCCCCTGCCCATACTCGCCGGCATGGCCGTCGCCACGCTGGCCAACCACGGCATTGCCGGCGCGCTCGGCGGCTGGATAGCCGCCACCGTGGATGCGCAGGTGCTGCGCTGGATACTGGGCGGTGGATTCCTCGCCATGGCCGTGTGGATGCTCGTGCCCGACAAGGCGGACGATGCGGAATTGGGCGTCGCTTCGGGTCTGGGCGTATTCACCGCCACGCTCATCGCATTCTTTCTGGCCGAGATGGGCGACAAGACGCAGATCGCCACAGTGGCTCTGGCCATGCACTACGACAGCGCAGTGGCCGTCGTCGTCGGCACCACGCTCGGCCTGATGGCGGTCAATGCGCCGGCAGTCTTTCTCGGCGACCGCTTCGCCCAGCGTATTCCAATGAGACTGGTGCACATCGCCGCCGCCGTTCTGTTCGCACTGTTCGGCATTGCCGCGCTGAGCGGAGCCGGAGGAAGCCTCTGGCAGTGAAAGCGTTCACCGCGCCCATCTGAGCTCTTCCCTGCGGCGGGCGGACAAGCGCCCTTTTCCGCATCCATCCGGGTTATGCTGTCGGAATCCTCACTCGGAGGACGGTGATGGAACGCGAGCCCCGCGCCGAGGCTTTCAGCAATGCCATTGAAACCATCCTGATCCCGCGCACCGCGGATCTGGGGGAAGGCTTGCGCGTGCAGCGCGCCCTTCCGGTTGCCGGGCGGCGCATGGTCGGACCGTTCATTTTCTTCGACCGCCTTGGACCGGCGCGTTTCGGACCCCGGCAGGGCATGGACGTCAGGCCGCATCCACACATCGGCCTGGCGACCGTCACCTATCTTTTTTCCGGCGAACTGATGCACCGCGACAGCCTGGGTTGCGCGCAGGTGATCCGGCCCGGCGAGGTCAACTGGATGACTGCCGGTCGCGGCATCGTACACTCCGAACGCACGCCGCCGGAGCGGCGCGATGGCAGCGAACTTCTGTCCGGGATCCAGACCTGGGTCGCCCTCCCCCGCGACCACGAGGAAGCCATGCCGGCTTTCGTTCATCGTGGGAGCGGCGAGCTTCCATTGCTCGAAGACGAGGGCGTGCATGCGCGGCTGATCGCCGGCGAACTGTCCGGCGCGCGATCGCCGGTACCGGCGGCATCGCCAATGTTCTACGCGGACATTGCGCTCGAGCGTGGCGCCACTTTCGTCCTGACGCCCACATACACGGAACGCGCGCTGTTTGTCATCGAAGGCGTGATCGAGGTCATGCGGAAAGGGCGCTTCGGCATCGGGCGCATGCTGGTATTCCGCCCTGGCGGGACCATCGAACTGCGCGCCAGCGAAGAGCCGGCCCGGCTGGTGCTGCTCGGCGGCGAACCGCTGGATGGAGCGCGCCACATCTGGTGGAACTTCGTCTCGAGTTCGCGCGAACGCATCAGGCAGGCGGCTGCCGACTGGCGTGATGGCCGCTTCCCCCGGGTCGCGGGCGATGACGAATTCATTCCCTTGCCGGCGACGAAATATCCGCGAGAGGTGGATTACCCCTGATGTCGACGCGGACGAGCGCACGCAAGGCCACAGCGGCGACTCCCCGCCCCGGATGCGGCGGCGCATCTCCCGCGCTATGCTTTCAGCCATGACGGTACGTGAGCTGGGACATGTGGTGCTGTTCGTTGCGGATCTGGATCGCTCGCGGCGCTTCTACGGGACACTGCTCGAATTCCCGGAGGTAGTGCACATACCCGGCCGGATCGCCGCCTACTCGGGTGGCCGTACGCATCATGAGCTCATGCTCATCTCCGTTGGCGATGCGCAACCCATCCCGCGCGGACGCCGGCTGGGCATGTATCACTTCGCGCTGAAGATCGGCGACAGCGACGACGAGCTGCGCGCGGTGCTCGCGCGCCTGCAGGAAGCGGATGTGCGCATCACCGGCGCCAGCGATCACGGCGTGTCCCACAGCCTGTACATCGTCGACCCCGACGGCAATGAGGTCGAACTGTACATCGATGTCCCCGGCGTCGATTGGCGCTCCGATCCCGAACTGCTGGCCGGCGCTCCCCGCCCGCTGATCCTTTAGCCGAGGGGTCCGGGACGGTCTGGAGAACAGGAAACAGCGTCTGTCCCTGGTGGACTGACCCCATTTCCCAGGGTCCTGTCCCCAGTGGACTGACCCCCTTTCCCCGCTTCCCCTGGTCGACTGCCCCCTTTCCCCCGCTTTCCGCGGTTGACGTCCAGCAATGACTGTATATATGATCAGTACTGGTCATTAACACAGCTTCGCCATGCTTACTCCACGCCAGTCCGAAATTCTTGAGCTCATCCGCGACCACATCGCGCGGACCGGCCTGCCGCCCACCCGCGCCGAGATTGCCCGGCGATTGGGCTTCCGCTCCGCCAACGCCGCGGAAGATCATCTGCAGGCGCTCGCCCGCAAGGGAGCCATCGAGCTGATTCCCGGTGCTTCGCGCGGCATCCGCGTGCCGGATGCGGGCACGCGGGGGCTGCCGCTGGTGGGCCGCGTCGCAGCCGGCGCGCCGATCCTGGCGCAGGAACATATAGAGGAATACTGTCCCGTCGATCCCGGCTTCTTCCGGCCACGCGCCGACTATCTGCTCCAGGTCCGGGGCATGAGCATGCGCGATGCCGGCATCGTCGATGGCGACCTGCTGGCGGTGCATCGGACCGCCACCGCCAGCAATGGCCAACTGGTGGTGGCGCGCCTGAACGATGAAGTGACGGTGAAGCGTTTTCAGCGGCGGGGAAACAGGGTACAACTGCTGGCGGAGAATCCGGAGTTCCGGCCTATCGTGGTGGACCTGCGCGAAGAGACGCTGACCATCGAAGGCATCGGGGTGGGGATCATTCGCAGGGGGCAGCCATCATGAGTTTGTTCGTGGACGATATGCTGCAGCAGACGGTGGACAGCCTGCTGCAACACCCTCAATTGTGGCGCGGCCAGCGCCAGCGCTGGCAGAACGCCAGTGGCATAGCCAGCGGCCATGCGGCGCTGGATGAACGCTTGCCGGGCGGTGGCTGGCCCCGCGGCGCCCTCGCCGAAGTACTGTTGCCCTGCCCCGGCATCGGCGAGCTGCAACTGTTCCTCCCCGCCCTGCTGCGGCTGAGTCGCGAAAGGCGCTGGATCGCCCTGATCGCTCCGCCCTACATTCCCTATGCGCCGGCCTGGCAGGCCAGCGGCGTCGATCTTTCCCGCCTGCTCTGGATCCGCCCCCGCTCCGCCAGAGAACAGCTATGGGCGATGGAACAGGCGCTGCGCGCCGGAACCTGCGGCGCCGTACTCTGCTGGCCAGATGCCTCGACCCAGTTCCGCGAACTGCGCCGTCTGCAACTCGCCGCCGAAACCGGCAACTGCATGGGCATTCTGTTCAACGACGAGAAGCACGCCACTCGTACCACACCTGCCTCCCTGCGCATCCGCCTCGAACCAGAAGAACGCGGCATGCAGGTACATCTCATCAAGGGCGGCAAACCGCACACCATGCGGATCGAAGGTTTACAGGTGAAGGAAGCCGAAGGGTAACCAGAGAGGAAGATGAAAGAGGAAAGCCATTCACGTGGCACGGCCGGAGGCGATGATGTCGTGCACAGCCGACGCCGTTGCGCTGCGAGCTGGCAACTCTGCTGACCGGGTAACAGGCCGTTGAAAAACGTGATCGAGGGGTCGCAGCCAGGGCGAAAGAGCGCAGCTTTACATGCGCTCGAGCTGGACCATGCGAATGGGTCCATCGCCTCTTCCAAACCTGATAGCCGCGATCCCAGCGTTGATGCAGAAACCAGCCAGAGCAGCTTTAGTGGCCCCATCATCGCTGAGACAATGCCGGGAGCTTGAGATCCTGCGCCACGGCTACTGATGTTTTCGACGACGCTGGTGATCGCAGATGATGGCGGCAATCTGCGGAAAGGGAGCGTGATCCCCAGGCCATCCCTTTCATCTTTCCTCTTCCTTTCAACTTTCAACTTTCAACTTTCAACTTTTGACTGTCTCCACCATGCACTGGCTCTGCCTGCACTTCGCCGATCTGCCGCTGGAAGTTTTTTCCCGCGCGCAGGCAATCGATGCGCCCTGGATCGTCGCCGACGGCCGGGGCCGGCGGCGCTTTGTGCTGCTCGGCAACGCATCGGCCGAAGCCGCCGGCATCCGGCCGGGCATGGCGGTCAGTGCTGCCTGCGCGCTCGCGCAGGATCTGCGGATCAGCGAGCGTGATACCGCCGCCGAAGCACGCGCGCTCGCCTCGCTTGCCGCCTGGGCCGGCCGCTTCACACCACTCGTCAGCCTCCATCCACCGCAGTCGCTGCTGCTCGAGATCGGCGGCAGCCTGCGCCTGTTCGGCGGTCATTTCGCGCTCCGTCGCGAGATCCGTCGTGATCTGCCGGCGCTGGGATTCCATGCCGCGATAGGCAGCGCACCCACGCCGCTGGCCGCCGCCCTGCTTGCGCGCGCGGGCATCGCCGAGCCGGTCGCCGAACTGCGTGAACTGCCCGGCGCATTGCGCGAGCTGCCACTCTCCCTGCTCGACCTGGAAGAGCGGCAACTGCGCGCGCTGCATGCGATGGGGCTGCACCGACTGGGCGAACTTCTGCGTCTGCCGCGCGCCGGTCTGGCGCAACGCTTCGGCACCGTGCTGCTCGACCGCATCGAGCGCCTGCTCGGACAGCGTCCCGATCCGCAACTGCCGTGGCGCGCGCCACCGCGCTTCATGCAGACGCTGACACTTCCGGCGGAGACCGGCGACACCGAAGCCCTGCTCTTTCCTGCCCGTCGCCTGCTGCTCGAGCTGGAAGCATTCCTGCAACGCCAGGAAGCCGGTGCGCAGCAACTGCGCTGGACCCTGATTCATGACCGGCAGTCGCCGACCCATCTCGATGTGGAGCTCAGCGCGTCGACGCGCGATCCGCAGCACCTGCTCCTCCTGCTGCGCGAGCGGCTGGCGCATACCGGACTCGCCCATCCGGTCGTCGCGCTCACCCTGGCGCTGGATGAACCATGCCCGCTCGCCCCGGCAACATCCGCGCTCGACGGACCCGAAACCCCGGTCGAGGACTGGCCGCAACTGGTGGAACGTCTGCGCGCCAGGCTCGGCAACGAAGCGGTGCTGGGACTGAGCTGCCTGGCCGATCATCGTCCCGAACGAGCATGGCATCCGGCCCCGCCGGGCCTGGGCAGCGCGACGGCACCAGACATCGCCATCAAGCCAGCCGCCGAGCGGCCGCTGTGGCTGCTCGCCGACCCGCTGCCGCTAGGGGACGCTCCCCTGCTGCCGAATGGTGAACCCCTGTATCCGCTGCAGGGACCGGAACGGATCGAGAGCGGCTGGTGGGATGGCGCGGATGCCGCGCGCGACTACTACATCGCCCGCGATGCCATGCATGCCCGTTACTGGATCTACCGCGAGCGGCGGGCACAGCGGCGCTGGTTCCTTCATGGTCATTTCGCCTGAGCCGCCCGGCTACGCGGAGCTGCACTGCCTCAGCAACTTCAGCTTCCTGCGCGGCGCCTCTCATCCCGAGGAACTGGTACGGAAGGCGGCCGCGCTCGGCTACCGCGCCCTCGCCCTTACCGATGAGTGCTCGCTCGCCGGCGTGGTGCGCGCCCACCAGGAAGCAAAGCGATGCGGCCTGCACCTCATCATCGGCGCCGAGCTGCGCCCCATCGACGGTCCGCGCGTGGTGCTGCTCGCCACCGACCGCGCCGCCTATGGGCGCCTGTCGACACTGATCACGCGCGCTCGCCGCGCGGCGGACAAGGGTTCCTATCTCCTGCAATGGAACGATCTCGGCGGGAACGGCGTCGACCTCGATGGCTGCATCGCATTGCTGCCTCCGGATCCGGCGCTCGACGAAGCGCGCGCCGCCCTCCTGAAGCAACGCTTCCCCGATCGCTGCTGGCTCGCCATCGAACGTGTGTTCGAAGCGGGCGAGGAAGAACGACTGCATCGTCACCGTCTGCTCGCCGCGCGCTGCGGCCTGCCGCTGGTCGCCGCGGGCGATGTGCACATGCACGTGCGGGGACGGCGCGCCCTGCAGGACACGCTCACCGCCATCCGCATCGGGAGCACCGTTGCCGAAGCCGGCTTCGCTCTGCATGAAAGCGGCGAGCGTCATCTGCGTCCGCGCGAGCGCCTGGCGCGTGTTCATGAGCCGGCGCTGCTCGCGGAAACCCTGCGCATCGCCGCACTCTGTCACTTTTCGCTCGACGAGCTGCGCTACGAATATCCCGCCGAGACGACTCCCGAGGGAGAGACGCCAAGCACGCATCTGCGCCGTCTGACCATGGCAGGCATGCGGAAACGCTGGCCCGAAGGCGCGCCGGACCGGGTGATCGCCATCGTCGAGAGGGAGCTGCAGCTGATCGCCGAGCTCGGCTACGAACATTTCTTTCTCACCGTCCACGACATCGTGCGTCATGCGCGCGAACAGGGCATCCTCTGCCAGGGAAGAGGTTCGGCAGCAAACTCCGCCGTCTGTTATTGCCTGGGCATCACCGAGGTCGATCCGGCGCGCATGTCACTGCTCTTCGAACGCTTCATTTCGCGCGAACGCAACGAGCCGCCCGACATCGATGTCGACTTCGAGCACGAACGGCGCGAAGAGGTGATCCAGTACATCTACGGGAAATATGGTCGCGAGCGCGCCGCTCTGGCGGCGACGGTGATCCGCTATCGACCGCGCAGCGCGCTGCGCGATGTCGGCAAGGCACTCGGCATGGATGCAAGCCGGATCGATCGGCTGGCGAAATCCCTGGTCTGGGTGGACGGCATCCCGGAAGAGCGTCTGCGCGAACAGGGTTTCGATCCGGACAATCCCGCGGTGCGGCGCTGGCTCGTGCTCGCCGGCGAACTGATCGGCTTCCCGCGTCATCTGTCGCAGCATGTCGGCGGCTTCGTCATCTCCCGTGGCCCGCTCGCCGAGCTGGTGCCGGTGGAGAACGCCGCCATGCCCGATCGCACGGTGATCCAGTGGGACAAGGACGATCTGGATGCGCTCGGCCTGCTCAAGGTGGATGTCCTCGCCCTCGGCATGCTGAGCGCCATCCGCCGCGCGCTCGCCCTGATCAACGGCCATCACGGCGCCGCCATGACGATGGCCGACATCCCGGCGGAAGACGCGCAGACCTATCGCATGATCCAGCGCGCCGACACCATGGGTGTCTTCCAGATCGAATCGCGGGCGCAAATGTCGATGCTGCCGCGCCTCAAGCCGCGAAACTACTATGACCTGGTCATCGAAGTGGCGCTGGTGCGCCCCGGCCCCATCCAGGGACAGATGGTGCATCCCTATCTGCGCCGGCGCCAGGGACTCGAGCCGGTCGAATATCCCGGCCCCGAAGTGAAATCGGTGCTCGAACGCACGCTGGGCGTGCCCATCTTCCAGGAGCAGGTGATGCAGATCGCCATGGTCGCGGCGGGGTTCTCGGCCGGCGAGGCCGATATGCTGCGCCGCTCGATGGCGGCCTGGCATCGCAAGGGCGGCCTGGAGACGTTCCGGGAACGCCTGCGCGCGGGCATGCTCGAACGCGGCTACAGCGAGCGCTTCATCGAACAGATCTGCCGCCAGATCGAGGGCTTCGCCGAATACGGCTTTCCGGAATCCCATTCAGCGAGCTTCGCCCTGCTCGCCTATGTTTCGTCCTGGCTCAAGTGCCACCATCCCGCAGCCTTCACCGCCGCATTGCTCAACAGCCAGCCCATGGGGTTCTACGCGCCGGCGCAACTGGTGCAGGATGCGCGCCGGCATGGCGTGGAAGTGCGTCCCGCCGACGTGTGCTACAGCGCCTGGGACTGTACCCTGGAATCGCCAGGGGAATCCCCAGGGGAATCTCCAGAAGGACCTCCCGCATCCGGCCACGGGAAGGAAGCGCCTGCGCTGCGTCTCGGGCTGCGCATGGTGAAGGGATGGTCCGCGGCCGCATGCGAGCGCCTGACCGCTGCCCGGGGGCAGGCGCCATTCGCCAATGTGCGGGACCTGGCGCAGCGAGCGCGCCTGGATGCACGCGAGCTTTCCTGCCTGGCTGCGGCCGGCGCCCTGGCCGGACTCGCGGGACATCGTCATCGCGCGCTGTGGCAGGCGCTCGGCACCCGGGCGGAAAACGATCTGCTGCGCGATGCGGCGGTTGCCGAAGCCGACCCCCTGATACGTCCGCCGACCGAGGGAGAAAGCATCGTTGCCGACTATGCCACGCTCGGGCTGACCCTCGGCCGCCACCCGCTCGCACTGCTGCGCAGCCAGCTGCGCCATCTCGGCTATCGCGACTCCACGGCGCTCCGGCAGACTGCGCACGGACGCTCCGCGCGCGTCGCCGGCCTGGTCACATCACGCCAGCGTCCCGGAACCAGCGACGTCACCTTCCTCACCCTCGAAGACGAACACGGCAGCATCAACGTCATCGTTCAGCGCCGACTCGCCGAACGCCGCCGCGCGGCGGTAAACGGCGGACGCCTGCTCGGCATCAGCGGCAGAATCGAGCGCGTGGATGGCGTCGAACACCTGCTTGCAGCACGACTCGAAGACCACAGCGAACTGCTGGGCGAGCTGGTCACACGGTCCAGGGATTTTCATTGAAGAGGAGAGAGTCACCTCACCTCAACAGCAACAGCGGACCCTCCGCGGTGCGCAGCATGCTGCTCGTCGTGCTGCCGAGCAGGAACTGGCGGATACGCGAATGGCCATAGGCGCCCATCACCAGAAGATCGATGCCGTGCTCAGCCTGATAGGCGTGCAGCGTCGATTCGATTTCACCATCGCGGTTTTCCGCGCAGACCGCGAACCCTGCTTCCAGGAGGCGCCTGCGTGCCCACTCCAGCTGCTCATGCGCTTCCTCGGTTGCCGAGCCGATCATGAGCACGTGAATGGGCATTCCCTTCAGCAAGGGACTGGACGCCAGCATCTCCACACCCTTGCGCGTGGTGGCTCCGCCGTCAAAGGCCAGCATCGCGCTTTCCGGCCTGCTGAATGCCGTGGGAGTGACCAGCACCGGCCGTTGCATGACACGGATCACGCTCTCCAGCTGGCTCCCGACGTGCTGGCTCGGATCGCCGCTGGATTCGCCCTGACGTCCGATGACCAGCAGGCGGGTATCGATCTCCAGCTCCTGCAGGCTCTGCAGCAGATCACCGTGTCTCTGCCTGCTGTCCGGAGAGGGCACGCCATTGGCAATTGCCCGCTCCCTCGCCGCGGCGAGCATGATGCGGCCCTCCTCCAGCGCCAGCCTTGCGCGCTGCTCATCCAGCGCCGCGAGCTCATCCAACAGATGCTCCCGGCTGCCCAGGCCGATGCTGCCGCTCAGGTCCGCCGCCACTGGATACCGACGATGGTCCAGCACATGCAGGAAGGTCAGCGGCGCATCCAGCGCCAGGCTGGCCCAGGCCGCATAGTCACAGACGGCGGGAGCCGAAAGCGAACCATCGATACAGGCGACGACATGGCTCATCCCGATCCTCCTTATCAATGACTCATGATCTGGTCGGCGGCTTTGGGTTTGTCATGCACCCCGAACCTGTCGACGATGGTGGCACTGGCTTCGTTGAGGCCCAGAACTTCGACCTCCGTACCCTCGCGGCGGAACTTGAGCACCACCTTGTCCAGGGCGGCCACAGCGGTGATATCCCAGAAATGCGCCCGCCCCAGATCGATGGTCACCTTGCCCAGGGCCTCCCTGAAATCAAAGGCGCCGATAAACTTGTCGGCCGAGGTGAAGAACACCTGCCCGGTGATCCGGTAGGTCCGGCGCTCGCCCGACTCATCGAGCGCGGAATCGATGACCATATAGTGGCCAACCTTGTTGGCGAAGAAAAGCGAGGACAGAAGCACACCGGCCAGCACGCCGAAAGCCAGATTGTGGGTGGCCACCACCACGACGACCGTCGCCACCATGACGATGTTGGTCGACAGCGGGTACTTTTTCAGATTGCGCAGGGAGTCCCAGCTGAAGGTGCCGATGGATACCATGATCATCACCGCGACCAGCGCCGCCATGGGGATCTGCTTCAGCCAGTCTCCGAGGAACACCACCATCAACAGCAGGAATACACCCGCGGTGAGCGTGGACAGACGGGTGCGGCCGCCGGATTTCACATTGATGACCGACTGGCCGATCATGGCGCAACCCGCCATGCCGCCCAGCAGCCCGGATGCGATGTTCGCAACGCCCTGACCCCTGCATTCGCGATTCTTGTCGCTGGGCGTGTCGGTCAGATCATCCACGATGATTGCGGTCATCATCGATTCCAGCAATCCGACCACGGCAAGCGCGGCGGAATAGGGAAAGATGATCGCCAGGGTCTCCAGGGTCAGCGGCACATCGGGCCACAGGAATACGGGCAGCGAGTCCGGAAGCTCACCCAAGTCGCCCACCGTGCGGATATCCAGCCCCAACGCCAGCGCAATGGCGCTCAACACGAGGATGCATACCAGCGGTGACGGAACCAGCCGGCCGATCCCCGGCACGCGCGGGAAGAGATAAATGATGCCGAGACCCGCAGCGGTCATCGCATAGACGTGCCAAGTGACACCGGTGAGCTCGGGCAACTGCGCCACGAAGATCAGTATCGCCAGCGCATTGACGAAGCCTGTCACGACGGAGCGCGAGACGAAACGCATCAGCTCACTCAGCTTCAGGTAGCCGGCCACGATCTGCAGCACCCCGCACAGCAGAGTGGCCGCCAGCAAATACTCCAGCCCATGGTTCTTCACCAGAGTCACCATCAACAGGGCCATGGCGCCGGTGGCCGCGGAGATCATCCCGGGCCGACCGCCGACGAAGGCGATCACCACTGCGATACAGAACGAAGCGTAGAGGCCCACCTTGGGGTCGACCCCGGCGATGATCGAAAAAGCGATGGCTTCGGGGACCAGGGCCAGCGCGACCACGAGCCCGGCGAGCACATCACCGCGGATGTTGGAGAGCCAGTTGTGTCTGAAAGATTGGAGCATCGGTCGTCCAGAATGAATGGAGCCGGCACGCGATCATCCGCGATCGAGGCCGGGGGGGAAGGCGAATGATCCGCGCTGAACAGCGACGGAAATCGAATGGATGCGCCGAGACGGAAGCAAGCAAACCACGGGCGCCATGAACATGGCCGCAACCGGCGACGCTATGGTGGAGCGAACCTCCGGGACATGTGCTGCCGGGTAGTCATGAGACGATCGAGACCCTGCCAACTCGACGAGCGCAGCATTTTACAAGATGAAGACCGCCAGTGCGAGCAACGGGAAAAGTTAGCGGAAATCCGGACGCGTCACGATGTCGGGATGTTCAGAAGAAGGGGGAATGACGAAAGCCCGATGGCTCCGAAACGATCGCATCGGAGCCGGACCAGCGCAATCATTGACTTCGGACAGAGCTCGTCCGAACGGCGTCGAAGCAGTCAGACTTGATCGGACTCTTGCCCGGGCGCACTCTCACTCATCGTCGTCCGGCGCGTTTCCGGTCAGCAGCTCGAGCAGGGCCCGCTGCCGGTTCGGGGGGAGATTCTCGAAATATTCCAGCAGCAGCCTTTCCTCGGGACCGAGCCGCGCGTCGCTGTCAGCGTCACGGTTCATTTCCTGCGCCACGCTGTCCTGCAGGCGCAGGACCAGTTCAGAGTTGAGGCTGCGATGACCGGCCTTCGCGGCGCGGGTGATGCGCTCACGGAGTTCCTCCGGCATGCGCAGGCCAAACGGAGTGACGTAGCTTCCCATGCAAGGGATTCTAGATAAAAAGCGCCGGCCTGCCGTAGTAACACGGTGAAGTCATCGAAAAGGGAGCAGAGGAAAGCTGAAAGAGGACAGAAACATTCATGACTTTCCCAGGCTACTCCTCTCGACTTTCATCTTTCATCCTTTCTCTTTCCCGACGAGCTCTGCTCTCTCCGGCTACCGTATGAAAGCGCGCCTCCATCCGCTCCAGCACCGCCATCGTGGTGTCCAGTTCGTCTCCCGGAAAATCCCTGAGCATGCGACGCAGGAAGGCGTGGCGGCGGGGCTGCATGCCGGCGATGAGATCCGCGCCGGCCGGCGTGAGCTCGACGTCGCTGAGCCTGTTGTCTTCGACCGCGCGGCGCCGGGTGATCATTCCCTCGGCTTCCAGCACCTTGAGTTGCCGCGTGAGCGCGCCGGGATCCATCTCGAGCCGTGCGGCGAGATCCTTCTGGGTCAGGCAGGACTGCATGTGCAGCGCCTGCAGGATGCGCCAGCGCGGCAGGGCATAGCCCACCTCTTCTTCGAACGCGGCGTACATCGCCCGGGCCGTGCGTCCCAGCTGCCGCAGCAACGCGCTGTGGCGGTCATTCATGTATTTTCCCCCACCTCTCCGATCCGGCGCGCGGCGCCGCCGTGTATGCTGAGCGCGGGCAGGCGATGCACCATCAGCAATCCCGCGAGCGCGGCCAAGGCCACCAGCCAGTGCCCGCCATGGATGGCCGTGACCAGAGCCTCGCGCGCCTCGCCGAGTATCGCCAGCACGTTCTCACCCGCGCCGGCCGCGGTTACCGCGAATTCCGCCGCCTGTTCGCGATCGATCAGCACATTCGGATCGTCCAGCCATCCGGTCCAGCGCCCGGCATCGGCAGCGCGCAGCGCGCCGCCCACGGTCCGCTGATAAGCCTGCGTCACCAGCACGCCGATCAGCGCCATGCCGGTCATGCCGCCGATCATGCGCGTCGACTGCAGCGTGGCGGTAGTGACACCGAGACGCGCACGAGGCACCGCGGACTGCGCCAGCAGAGTCAGATTGGGCATCAGCAGACCCATGCCCAGCCCGGCGACCACCATCACGCCATAGATCAGCGCATGCGGCGTTGCCGCGCCGATCTGGGCGAGCGCGATCGCGGCGCCGCCAAAGACCAGCAAGCCGGTATAGAGCATGACGTTCTGGGTGCGCAAGCGGGAAACGATGCGTCCGTTGACGATGCTCCCCACCGTGATGAACACGGCAAGCGGCGTCACCAACAACCCCGCCTCCTTGGGGGTGAGACCGAATCCCCCCTGGAACAGCAGCGGCGCGTAATAGACGATGCCGAACAGACAGAACCCGACCAGGGCGGAGAGCAGGAACAGTGACCTCAGCGTGCGATCGGCGAACATCTCCACCGGCAGCAGCGGATCCGGGCAGCGCCGCTCGCGCAGCACCAGGGCGACGCCCGCAAGCACCGTGCCGGCGCCCAGGGCGAGCAGCGTCAGCAGGGACTTCCCCTGCCCCAGCCATGCGAACAACAGCAGTGCGCCGGTCAGGGTCAGGCCGAGCAGGACCGCGCCGGGCCAGTCGAGGCGCGAAGCCGGACCTTCGCGATGCCGGATGAGCGGCAGGTGCCGCCATACGAACCACAATGCCAGCATCGCCACCGGCGGATTGATATAGAACACCCAGCGCCAGCCCAGATATTCGGTGATGGCTCCGCCCAGCGTCGGACCCAAGGCATTGGCGAGACCAAAGGCGGAGGAGAACAGCACCTGCCAGCGCAACCTTTCCCGCGGCTCGGGAAACATGTCGGGGACGCTGGCGAAGGTAGTGGCGATCAGCATGCCGCCGGCGATGCCCTGCAGCACCCGCGCCCATACCAGCTGCGCCATGTCCTGCGCCAGCCCGCACAGCAGTGAGGAAGCGGCGAACAGGGCGATGGCCACGAGAATGAAGTGTCGCCGGCCATGCTCGTCGCCGAGCTTGCCGAAGACAGGCACGGTGACGATCGAGGCCAGCAGATAGGCTGTGCCGACCCAGGCGTACCAGTGGAAACCCTCCAGCTCCGCCACGATCGTCGGCAGGGCCGTGCCGATCACCGTCTGGTCGAGAGCGACCATGATCAGCACGAAGCACAGGCCCAGCATCGCGAGCAGTTTGTCGCGAAAACCGGCGGGCGTTCCTGCGGGCGCAGCAGCGTGATTCATAGTTGACCGTACAATATTTGACTGATCAACAGTCTTGCACGCCGGGACGCGGGATGCAAACAGGCGACGGCACCCGGGGGGGGTGCGACGCTATGTCGCATTCCGCACCCTGGCAAGCGCGCCCATAATCTGGATGTGTATTCTAGATACATGTTATAAGACGCTAATAATAACAGGGGGAGAAATGTTCGCCAGAAAACGCCTTGCCGTCTGCCTGCTCGGTCTGACGGTCACCTCCGGCGCCGGCGCCCAGGATGACGCGGAACGCCTGGACATCCTGACCGTCACCGGTACCCGTGAAGCCGAGAGCCTGCTCCAAACCCCCGCATCGGTAGGCATCGTCCAGGAAGACGCGATCCACTTCGCCGCGCCCAGCCATCCGCAGCAGATCATGAGCCAGATCCCCGGCGTCGCGGTCGCAGTCACCAACGGCGAAGGCCATACCACCGCCATCCGCCAGCCCTTCACCACCAGCCCGCTCTACCTCTTTCTCGAGGACGGGGTTCCCACCCGCGCCACCGGCTTCTTCAATCACAATGCGCTCTATGAGTTGAATGTCCCGGCGGCGAGCGGCATCGAGGTGGTGCGTGGCCCGGGTACCGCGCTGTACGGTTCGGATGCCATCGGCGGCATCGTCAACATCCTCACCCGTGCGCCTGCCGCGGAAGCAGGCGGCGCTGCCTCGCTGGAAGGCGGCAGCTACGGCTGGTACCGGCTGCTGGCCTCGGCGGACAGCGGCATCGGCCGCCTGGGCGGCGTGCGCGCCGATCTCAACATCAGCCACACCGACGGCTGGCGGAAGGCGACCGACTACGACCGGATCAGCGCCGGACTGCGCTGGGACTACGCGGTCGGCGAGCGCACGACGATGCGCACCTCGCTCAACGTGACCCGCATCGATCAGCAGACCGGCGCCAACTCGCCGCTGATTCGCGAGGATTACCTCAACAACCCGAAGAAGAACAATTTCTCCATCGCCTTCCGCGAGGTCGAGGCGATGCGCCTGTCGAGCACCATCGATCACGAGCTCGGCGACTACACCATGGTATCGGTCACGCCCTATGTGCGCCGCAACGTGATGGACCTCAACGCCTCCTTCCGTCTCTCCTTCGACCCCACCATCGCCCGCAGCGAGGTATGGTCCTACGGCGTGCTGGCCAAGTGGCGGCGCGACTTCCCCGAGCTGATGCAGGCACGGTTGATCGCCGGCATCGACGTCGACTACAGCCCGGGCTCGCGCGAGGAAGACAATCTGCTCGTCACCCGCACCGGCGCGGGCGCCGACCGCAACTATGAAAGCTACACCATCGGCGCGCGCATCTACGACTACGACGTCGATTACCGCAGCGCCTCGCCCTATCTCCATACCGAGTTCTCGCCGACCACGCGTCTGCGCGTCATGGCCGGCCTGCGCTATGACGACATCCGTTATGACATGAGCAACCGACTCTCGGGCCAGGTCAATGCGACCACCCCCGTCGGCCCGCGCGTTTTTCATCAGTTGCCCGATGCGGAAGCCGATTTTTCGCACTGGAGCCCGAAGTTCGGCCTGACCTATGCCTTGCACCCTTCCGCGCATCTCTATGCATCGCATAACCACGGCTTCCGCGTCCCCTCGGAAAGCCAGCTGTTCCGCGCCGGGAGCGATCGCACCGCGGACAGCGCGCTGGTGCGCGCGCAGAACGCGGTGTCGCTCAAGCCGATCAAGGCCGACCAGACGGAAGTAGGCCTGCGCGGCGAAGCGGCAGGCTGGCGCTATGACGTGGTCGCCTATCTGCTGCGCAAGCGTGATGACCTGGTCAACCAGACCGATCCGCTCACGGATGTCAGCATCACGGTGAATGCGGGCGAAACCGAGCACAAGGGGATCGAGCTCGGCTTGGGCCGCGAGTTCGGCCGGCAGTGGCGTTTCGATGCCGCGGTTTCGCATGCGCGCCACCGCTATGTCGACTGGGTGAGCGATGGCGTCGATTACAGCGGCACGGAGATGGAATCGGCCCCGCGCTGGATGTCCAACACGCGCCTGACCTGGCTGGCGACGCGCGCTACCCGCGCTCAGCTCGAGTGGGTGCACATCGGCTCCTACTGGCTGGAGGCGCAGGATCAGGACCTTTACGGCAAATACGAAGGTCATGACCTGCTCAACCTGCGCCTTACCCACCGCCTGAACGAAAGCATCGAGGTGTTCGGTCGGGTGATGAACCTTACCGACGAGCGCTATGCCGACAGTGCATCGGTCAGCTCGCAGACCCCGGTCTATTCCCCGGGTCTGCCGCGCACCTGGTACGCGGGCGTGGAGATCGGCTGGTAAGCAGGTAGAATCCGGGCATCGGCATCGGAAAGGACAACGGCATGAACACAGCGGCGGGCGGAATGGGAAACAGGCGACGACTCGCAGCGCGCCATTCTGTCCGCCGCCTGTTCTGCGCCGCCATGCTGATTCCGGCGCTGCTGAGCGGATTCGCCGCCACGGCGGCCGGCTCGCGCGAAGACGCCTGGGCCGGGATGCTGGCCGCGCAGACTTCGCTCGCGGTCTCGGCCGCGTTCGACCTGCAGGGGCGCCTGTGGCGGGTGCGGGCCGAAGACGGGCATGTCGTGGTCGACCGCTCGCCCGATGCGAGCGGTACGTTCGGCCCGGCGACACGCGTGAATGCCGAAGCCGAGCCCATCGCCACCTCAGGCGACAACCGCCCCAAGATCGCGATTGGCGAAGATGGCACGATCTACCTCAGCTACACCCGCATGGGCGAACGGCCCTTCTCCGGCGACATCCGCTTCGCGCGCTCGGTCGATGATGGCAAATCCTTTTCCACCCCGATCACCATCAACGACAACCGCGAAGTGATCAGCCATCGCTTCGATGCCCTGATCATCGACGCCGAGGACCGGGTACACCTGGTCTGGATCGACAAGCGCGACGAATCCGCAGCCCGCAAGGCGGACGAACCCTATCCAGGGGCAGCGCTCTACCACGCGGTCTCGACCGACCGCGGTGAGACCTTCGCCCCCAACGTCAAGCTCGTCGATCACTCCTGCGAGTGCTGCCGCATCGCGCTGGCTCTGGGGCCGGACGGCGTACCCAGCGCCTTCTGGCGCCACGTCTACGATGGCAACGTTCGCGATCACGCCCTGATGCGTCTCGACAGCCGCGATGCGCCGCGGCGCATCACCCATGGACAGTGGCGCGTCGATGCCTGCCCGCATCACGGGCCGGCACTTGCCATCGACCGCCAGGGCCTTCATCACTTCGCCTGGTTCGACAATGGGCCCGACGCACGCGGCCTGTTCTATGCGCACTCCAGAGACGGAGGCGCGACTCTTTCGAAGCCCATGCCGATCAGCGACCCGGCGCTGCGGCCCGATCATCCCGCGGTGCTCGCGCACGATCCCAGTGGAAGGGTATGGCTGGCATGGAAGGAGTTCGACGGCGAAAGCACTCAGCTGCGCTCGATGCACTCCACCGACGGCGGGCGCGGCTGGTCGACGCCGGTAACGACGGCGAGCAGTGCCGATGCCACCGATCACCCGCAGCTGCTGGCGCATGGCGAGCAGGTGTTCGTGTCATGGAACACCGCGGCCGAAGGGTACCTTCTGATTCCACTCGGAGAGCCGCAACCATGATGCCCCTCATCCGCGCCGCCCTCCTCGCCTGCGCGCTCGCGCCAGCCGGCGCCGTATCCGCGGCCGGAACGGACCTGGAACCCCAGCCCTTTGTCCGCGGCAGTCAGCAGGCGATCGTTGCCGCGCACGTCGGCATGCCGTTCATGCTGGCCTTATGGTCCCTCGATTGCACCTACTGTCGCCATGACCTTGCCATGCTCGGCCGCCTGCAGCAGGACCATCCGCAGCTGCGCCTGGTGATGGTCGCCACCGATCCGCCGGCGCGACGCGGAGAGATCGCGCCCGCGCTTGCCGAACTGGGGGTCGAAGGCGAAAGCTGGCTGTTCGCCGATGCCTATGCGGAACGCCTGCGCTATGAAGTCGATGCCGAATGGCTTGGAGAACTGCCCCGGACCTACTTCTACGATGACCGGGGCGAGCGCATCGGGATAAGCGGCAGCCTCGACGAGGAAGCCGTGCGGGAGTGGATCGTCGGCGCCTACGGCGAGGCGGCGCCCACTGTCACGCCCTGAGCCTGGGCGCGCAGGGCGAGCGGCATTTCCAGCCGCTCGATGCTCATGGTGAAAGTGCCGAGATCCTCGTCCTCATGGCGGATGCGCACCGGCAGATGTCCCAGCATCGGTGCGAACCAGAAGGTAGTCTGATCTTCCCCGCTGAGATCGGTCTCCGTGTGCACAGTATCGACATCCAGGCCTGCAGCATCCTCCAGGCGCAGACGTCCTGCGAGCTCCACCCGTAGCGTCTCGTAGCTGCCGAGCGGCGTCTCGATCCGCTCTTCCCCCTTCACCTCGAAGCGATATACCCGCAGGCGATTTCGGTCGACCATCAGGTACTGCATTGCCCGGCGTCCGGCGGCGAGGTCACGCGCCATTTCCAGTTGCAGCGACAGCCGGTCGTGGGCTTCGGGCGGCACTCCCTGGCGGACTTCCCGGCCCTTGAAGCGCTGGACCACCACCCCGGCCTCGCGATCGAAGACGATGCTGCCTTCGCGCGCCTTGCGTCCCGACAGGCGCATTTCGTAGAGGTCCGGCCTGACCCCCTCGTCTTCCAGGTGACCACGGGAATATTCGGCGAGCTCATCACCATAAAACAGCGCGATGAGCTTTGCCGGCCGCAGATTGGAACTGTAGCGGTAACCACCCTCTGAGCCGAGCTCCAGACGCAGATCGGCGCTGGCAAGCGTGAAGTCGCTGTCGAGGACACTGCGCGTGACCTTGTAGTCGGCGCGGAAGGACTGGAAATGCGGCGTTTCTCTGGCTGCACCCGGGAGTTCGATCGCTCCATCGACGGGAACCGGCGAAGGAAGAGGGGGCGTCTCCGCGACGGCCAGACCCGGAAGAACGGCGAAGAACGACAGACAGGCGAAGGTGAGGAAGCGGCGCGCCGGGTTCATCGATTCAGTATAGCCATCCGGCCCGCGTCCGCGGACGCCCGCGCGTCACCGCGACGGGCAGCGGTCGCCGGAATGCCCGGCGCCCGCCCGGCAACCGCGATCGTCATTCAATCACCGCTTCGGCGCGTTTCGCCTTCTTGCGCGAGCCCAGCCAGTCCATGATGGCGAACAGCAGTCCGGACACGACGAAAGTCATGTGGATGATGACCTTCCACTTGAGCTGGGACTCGTCCATGTTCTGCATGTTGACGAACGCCTTGAGCAGTTCGATGCCGGAGATGGCGACGATGGAGCCGATCAGCTTGATCTTGAGGTCGGAGAAGTCGACATGTCCCATCCACTCGGGCCGGTCCTCGCTGTCCCCGGTATGGATCTTGGAAACGAAGTTCTCGTAGCCGGCGAAGATGATGATCAGCAGCAGATTGGCAACCAGCGCGAGGTCCACCAGCGAAAGGATGCCGACGATGGTCTGTCCCGTGCCTCCATGCAGCGCCAGCGGAATGAGGGCGAACAGTTCGCGTACGAACTTGATCAGCAGCAGCCCGATGGCCAGGACGAGTCCGACGTAGAAAGGCGCCAGCAGCCAGCGGCTTCCGAACAGCAGACGCTCCAGCATTCGTTCGAACGCGCTCATGCGTTGGGGGGCTCCATAGTTTTCGTGCCGGATCCGTTTTCAGGCGAATCGGATGGCGCGCATTGTCGCAGATAAGGCAGAACGTACGCAATTTGAATACGTCATCCGCACCGCAAGAATCCCCGAAATCCTCCATCGCGCGCCCGTTAGCACAGCGCCGTCCCGGCGCGCGTGACGCAGTTCACGTTTTCCGATCACGGGCCTGCCTGAGTTTCGCGCTCCTGCCGATAGGCTCCGAGGGACGCCACGCGCCCTGGATAGACAACGGAGAGAGACAATGGCTGACAAGCACTTGCATCAATACGTTTGCATCAAACCCGAAGATCGGGAACTGCTTGATGAGCACCAACTCGAGGATCTGATAAACGCCCGCGGCCGCCGCAACGCGCCGCTGCGCACCGGCAACATCCGAAAATCCATCGAGCATCACCAGGAGCGGCAACGCCTGAAGCGCAACATCGCTGACTTCGACTGGGTGGATGCGGAGTCGGACGATCACCACTGAACCGGATTTGAGCCGGGGCGGCAGGATGCGGATGCCGCGCACCATTGCTATAATCATGCGCCGCATGCCCCGGTAGCTCAGATGGATAGAGCGTTCCCCTCCTAAGGGAAAGGTCACACGTTCGAATCGTGTTCGGGGCGCCATTGAGCGCTCGGGGTCTGCCCCATCCTGGCGCCAAAGCCATCCTCCCCACACCACTGCCCGCGCACCCAATGGGGTCTGACCCCGAACCGCCCCCTTCCGCGCCGCGCCGGCATTCTGTCACTCATCCCGCTTTTTCCAGCCATTCCACCGCTGAGAAAAAATCCTATTCACAGTTTCTGTGGATAACTCTGTTGAAAAGTTATTGAATAGCCCGCAAGACCGCTTTCCTGCTTCAAGATTTTACTTTCTGGTCATCTTTTGTTCATAGACAAGATGGCGACAAAACAGCCACTTGCAAAACAAATGAAAAGTATGCACGGTGCCGCCCCAAACGAATGGCGGACAAGCCCTGGCGGGCGCAGCCTTCGGGAGACTGTGCACAAACAAGGGCGTAGGCAGGTTTTCGAAGGCTCCGACTGGACTGGTTTCCCGTCGCCCCGGAAGGGCAGAGTCAATCCGGCGCCAGGGGTCACGTCAAAATCCAACCACCCAAATCGTGGCCTGCCCCTTGGGGTCTGACCCCAAACCGTCCCGGCTTCTCTCGCCAAGGACAAGGGGTCTGACCCCGAGTTGCAGCCGCCCGCCCGCGCCGGAAATCCGTCACTCGCCAGCCTTTTCCAAGTTCTTCCACCACTGAGAAAAAATCCTATTCACAGTTTCTGTGGATAACTCTGTTGAAAAGTTATTGAATAGCCCGTAAGACCGCTTTCCTGCTTCAAGATTTTACTTTCTGGTCATCTTTTGCTCACAAACAAGATGGCGACAAAACAGCCACTTGCAAAGCATATGAAAAGTATGCACGATGCCACCCAAAGCGGACGGCGGACAAGCCCCGGCCAGTGCAGCCTCCAAGAACACTGTGCACAAACAAGGCGCAGGCTGGTTTTCCCAAGCCCCTGACCGGACTCAATTCCCCGCCGCCGCAGTGCCACGACCGACGGTTTCCCGACGCTCGCCATCCGAGCGAAAAGAAAAAAGGGGCGATATGAAGAGTCTCTGGAACGACGCCGAAGCGTCGCAATATCAGGGCGATCTCGGCCTGCGCGTCTATACTTCCCGCCTGCTCGGTCGTGACACCTCACTGGTTCTGCATGGCGGCGGCAACACTTCGGTCAAGATCCGCGCCCGCAACCTGCTCGGGGAGGAAGAGGATCTGCTCTGCGTCAAGGGCAGCGGCTGGGACCTGGAGACGATCGAGGAAGCGGGATTTCCCGCGGTGCGGCTGGACCATCTGCGCCGGCTGGCCGGTCTGCCGGCACTCGGCGACATCGAGATGGTCAACGAACTGCGCACCCACATGACCGATGCCGGCGCGCCCACCCCCTCGGTCGAAGCGATCCTTCATGCCATCATTCCCCACAAGTACGTCGATCATACCCATTCCGACGCGGTCATCTCCCTGACCAACAATCCCGAAGGGGAAGCGCGCACGCGCGAGATTTACGGCGAGGATTGCGTGATCGTCCCCTATGTCATGCCGGGCTTCGATCTCGCCCGGCTGTGCGCTGAGCGTTTCGCCGCTGACGCCAGGGAGCACACTATCGGCATGGTGCTGCTCAACCACGGCATTTTCTCCTTCGGCGCGACCGCGCGCGAATCCTATGAGCGCATGATCATGCTCGTCACCCGCGCCGAGGAATATCTTCAGCGCCACGGCGCCTGGGATGTCCGCTTCGGAAACGCCCGCCAGCCGTCCTCGACGCAGCGGCACGAGATCGCCGCGCTGCGCCTGGAAGCTTCGCGCGCCGCCGGTTTTCCGCTGCTGCTTTGCTGTCACCAGGACGAGCGCAGCCTCGCCTTCGCGCAGCGGGACGATCTCGACCGCATCACGCAGCGGGGTCCGGCAACCCCCGACCACGTCATCCGCACCAAGCGCACTCCTCTGCTCGGTCGCAACATTGCCAAATATCTCGATGATTACAAGGACTATTTCCTGGAGCACGAGCCTGCGGCACGGGATCGCAAGACCATGCTCGATCCAGCGCCGAGAGTGATCCTGGACCCCGAACTGGGCCTGTGCACTCTGGGGCGCAGTGCGCGCGATGCCGCCATCGTCGCCGACATCTATGACCACACCATGGACGTCCTGCTGCGCGCCGAAGCGCTCGGCGGTTACCGCGCCCTGCCGGCACGGGATATTTTCGACGTCGAATACTGGGATCTGGAACAGGCGAAGCTGAAGAAGAGTGGCAAGCCCGCGCCGTTCGCCGGAGAGATCGCGCTGGTGACCGGCGCCGCCTCCGGGATCGGTCGCGCCTGCGCCCGCGCTCTGCTCGATCGCGGCGCGGCGGTGATCGGTCTCGATCGCGACGAAACCATCCGGGACGCCTTCGCGCATCCGTCCTGGTTCGGCGTGCCCTGTGACATCACCGATGAAGAGGCGCTGATTGCCGCGCTCGAGGCTGGCGTACGCCGCTTCGGCGGGCTCGACATGCTGATCCTGAACGCCGGCATGTTCCCCCCTGGCGCGCGCATCGACAGCCTGTCCACCGCACAGTGGCGGACTGTCATGGCGGTGAATCTGGATGCCAACCTGGTGCTCATGCGCGAAGCCCATCCCCTGCTGGCTCAGGCGCCACAGGGCGGCCGACTCGTCGCCATCGGCAGCCGCAACGTGGCCGCTCCCGGCCCTGGCGCGTCCGCATACTCGGCATCAAAAGCCGCACTCAACCAGCTGATTCGTGTAGCTTCTCTGGAGTGGGGAAAGGATCGCATCCGGGTCAACACCGTCCACCCGGATGCGGTGTACGACACCGGCATCTGGACACCGGAAGTGCTGGCCGCACGCGCAGCCCACTATGGGCTGACCGTCGAGCAGTACAAGACGCGCAACGTACTTGGCGTCGAAGTGGAATCCCGTCAGGTCGCCGAGCTGGTAGCCGAACTGTGCGGCCCCCTCTTCGCCCGCACCACGGGCGCCCAGATCCCCATCGACGGCGGCAACGACCGCGTCATCTGACCCCGGCGGACATGCCGCCTGCCCTTGCCCGGTGGTATGCTAAGTGCATAATTAAGCCATGCACTTGATATGGCGGATGAAGAACGGGAGCGGAGTTTCATCTCCCCGAAAGAACAGCCTCGGCCGGCTTCCAATGCCGCGCTGCGCCATGGGCAACGCGTTCTTCAACGGACCGCGATAACGTCACCGGAGAGTTCGGCAGCCCCCGAGACCGAGAACCAGTGCGATGAACATCATCCCGATCAAGCCGACATCCGACCGTGAAAGCGATCACGCTCTCGCCACCGGGCCGTCGGGGCGGGTGATCGCCATCACCAGCGGCAAGGGCGGCGTGGGCAAGACGAACGTCACCAGCAATCTGGCCGTTGCGCTGGCCCGCCAGGGTCAGCGCGTCTGCGTTTTCGATGCCGATACCAGCCTCGCCAACGTCAACATCGTGATGGGCGTGACGCCGCGCTACACCGTCGAGCACCTGCTCAACGGAGAGCGGAGCGTCGAGGAAATCCTGCTCGAGGGTCCGGAAGGCGTCATGATCGTACCGGCCGCCTCGGGCATCGCCGAACTGGCCGTACTCGACGAGGCCAGCCGTGCGCGACTGATCACCGCGCTGCGAACACTGGAGTCGAGCTTCGACTATCTGCTCATCGATACCGCGGCAGGGATCGGCGAATCGGTGCTGGCCTTCGTCAAGTCGGCGCAATACACCATCCTCGTCATCTCCACCGAACCCACCTCGCTCACCGACGCCTTCGCGCTGCTCCGGGTACTGAAACGCCAGGCACACGAGCGCCCGGCCTACATCCTGGTCAACATGGCGCTCAATTACGCCAACAGCATGGAAGTCTACAAGCGCTTCGAGGGGGCGGTCCGGAAATACCTCGGACTCAAGGTGCACTATCTCGGCTATATCACTGATGACAAAGCCCTGAAGAACGCCATAACCCGCCAGCGCCCGGTGCTACTGAATGATCCCGACGCACTGGCGAGCCGCTGCTTCACCACCCTCGCGGCGGTGCTCAGCAAACAGTTCGCCGCGCCAGCGACACCGCTCGCCTTCACCAGCTGGTGGAGCGAACTGGCCGACAGGAGCCCGGCGCCCGCCCCGCCCTCCGATGCCAGGGCGCCATCGGACGCCGGACAGGATCGCGCCGGCATGACCTCCGAACCAGCGCCCACCGCGGACGCGGGCACCGAAGCTCCCGCCACCATGCGGCCTGGCGACCCTGCACCGAATGGCGGTAGCGGCGCCGGGCTACCCCAACCGGCGGCAACGGAGCCTCCGGCCGACACCCTCGACGATCTCGCGGGACGTGCTCGCGCGCTGTTCTGCACCGGGGATCTCGCGCCCGAACAGGCCGGACACTTCATCGAACCGCTGCTCGAGCTGTATGTCGCGCGCTTCCACCGCTTTCCCCTGGCCCTTGAACGGCTCACGCACCTGCTCGCCGGCGCGGAGCCGGGCGAAGAAGAAATCTCTTCCATGACAAAGAGTCTCGAGGAATACTTCGAGAAACGCTTCGGATCTCCGCTGCACCCCGAATGCCTTGCGGCCGCCGCCGAGCGGCAGCATCGGGAACAGATCCTGGAGGAGTATCGCAGTGTCGTCGCCCGTCTTACGGCGCAGGAGGCAGAACTGCAGCGGGCCCTGCAGAAATTGTATGACACTCTGGATCGGGAACTGGCCGACGACGAAGGGCTTGCGCCTTCGAACTAGGAGCAGGCGCCCTGGAAAACGAGCTCCGGATCAGCGCCCGCCCGAAACCCGCCCCCGACGATTCAGTGCTTCGCGAATGGCATCCCCCATGGTCGCGGGCGAGCGCGTGGTGACGACGCCAGCGGCTTCCAGCGCGGCATACTTCCCCGCCGCGGTGCCTGCTCCCCCACTGATGATGGCGCCGGCGTGCCCCATGCGCCGTCCGGCCGGGGCAGTGACGCCGGCGATGTAGGCGGCGATTGGCTTGCTGACATGGGCGCGGATGTATTCCGCGGCCTCCTCCTCCGCCGCCCCGCCGATCTCGCCGACCAGCAGGATGGCATCGGTCGCGGGATCGTCTTCGAACAGCGCCAGACAGTCGATGAAGCTGGTCCCCGGAATCGGATCACCACCGATGCCGATACAGGTGCTCTGTCCGAGCGCGAGATCCGTGGTCTGTCGGACCGCCTCATAGGTGAGCGTGCCGGAGCGGGACACGATCCCGACGGAGCCTGGCATGTGGATGGCTCCCGGCATGATGCCGATCTTGCACTCCCCGGGGGTGATGATGCCGGGACAGTTGGGCCCGATCATGCGCGCGCCCGTCGCCCTCAGCACCTCCACCACCTCGATCATGTCGAGCGTGGGGATGCCCTCGGTGATGCACACGATGAGACGAATCCCGGCGGCCGCGGCCTCGAGGATGGCATCCTTGCAGAACGGCGCCGGAACGTAGATGACGCTGGCGTCGGCGCCGGTCGTCATCACCGCCTCGCGCACGGTGTCGAAGACCGGCAGACCGAGATGGGTCTGCCCGCCCTTGCCGGGCGTCACTCCGCCGACCATGCGCGTGCCGTAGGCGAGCGCCTGCTCGGTATGAAAGGTGCCCTGCTTGCCGGTGAATCCCTGACAGATGACGCGGGTTTCGCGATTGACGAGCACGCTCATGCCGCACCCTCCCGCAGCGCGGCGACCACCCGCTCGGCGGCTTCGGCAAGCCCACGCGCAGCGGCGATCTTCAGGCCGCTGCTCTCGAGCAGTTCCCGCCCACGCTCGGCATTGGTCCCTTCCAGTCTCACCACTACCGGAACCTTGATACCCACATCGGCCACCGCGCCGATGATGCCCTCGGCGATGATGTCGCAGCGCACGATACCGCCGAAGATATTGACCAGCACGCCACGCACCTGCGCATCCTCCAGGATGATCTTGAACGCCTCGGTCACCCGCTCGCGGGTGGCGGTGCCGCCGACATCGAGGAAATTGGCAGGCTGTCCGCCAGCCAGCTTGATCAGATCCATGGTCGCCATCGCCAGTCCCGCGCCGTTGACCATGCAGCCGATATCGCCCTCGAGGGCGATGTAATTGAGGTCGAACTCCCGCGCCCGCAGTTCGCGCGGCTCCTCCTGACGCGGGTCGCGCATGGCGAGCAGTTCCGCCTGGCGGAAGAGCGCGTTGTCATCGACATTCATCTTGGCATCGATGCACAGCAGCTCCCCGCTCCGGGTGAGCACCAGCGGATTGATCTCCACCAGCGACAGATCGAGTTCGCGGAACGCGCGCGCGAGCCCCCGCGCCACCGTTTCGAACTGGCGAAATGCCCGTCCCTCGAGTCCGAGTCCGAACGCCAGCTCCCGGCATTGATAGGGCTGCAGCCCGACCAGCGGGTCGATCACCGCGGTCAGCACCGCCTCCGGAGAGCGCGCCGCGACGGTTTCGATATCGACGCCGCCCTCGCGCGAGGCCATGAGCACCATGCGCTGACGCGAACGGTCGACGACCAGACCCAGGTAGAACTCGGCGGCGATGTCGGTCGGCACTTCCACCAGCAGATCGTTGACCGGCCTCCCGGCGGGACCCGTCTGCGCCGTGACCAGCCGCATGCCGAGCATGTCGCCAATCGCGGCGCGTGCCGCATCGCGCCCCTCCACCAGCCGTACGCCACCCGCCTTGCCGCGGCCGCCGGTATGCGCCTGCGCCTTGATCGCCCAACGCTCGCCGCCGAGCGCGGACAGCGCCGCCTCAGCCTCGCCCGCCGCCGACACCAGCCGGAACGGCGACACCGGCACGCCATAGCGTGCGAGCAATGTCCGCGCCTGATATTCGTGGAGATTCATCTGGATGGTCCGCGTTCGCCGCCAAAGGGCGAAGTATGAACAAGGAGAATAGCGCGAGCAAGTAAGGCTGTTACCGTCCGGCCTAGCAGACGCGCGGCATGAATGCCGCCTCGACAGGCCTTGAGCAGCAACGCAAACCGGTGCTGACGCGGATCCGCCGCGACGCAACGGCAAGGATTCTCGCAGCCTTCATCAAACACGCGCTCCTAGCGATACGCGGAGCGCTTTCCGCCTCACTTCTTCTTCGCGATATGAATCGCCCGTCCGTGCACGCCGAGCGCCGCCTCGTGCAGTGCCTCCGACAGCGTGGGATGCGCGAACACGGTCAGCGCCAGATCTTCGCTGCTGGCGCCGAACTCCATCGCGACCACCGCGGTTGCGATCAGTTCGGAGCAACCCGGGCCGATCATGTGCACCCCGAGCACGCGGTCCGTGGTCGCATCCGCCAGAACCTTCACCATGCCCTCGGTTTCGCCGTAGGCATGGGCGCGGCCATTCGCCGCGAAGGGGAAGGTGCCGCTCCGGTATGCGGTACCGGTGGCGATCAGTCCCTGCTCGGTGGCGCCCGCCCATGCGATCTCGGGCAGGGTGTAGATGACGGATGGGATGGTGTCGTAGTTGACCGCCGCCTCGCGCCCGGCGATCCGCTCGATGACCATCACGCCCTCCTCCGCTCCCTTGTGCGCCAGCATGGGGCCGCGCACCAGATCCCCCACCGCGTGAACGCCCGGGAGATTGGTCAGGCAGTGGCGGTCGACATGCACGAATCCCCACTCGTCGAGCAACAATCCGGCTTCGGACGCGCACAGACCGTCGGTGTTCGACTGGCGGCCTACGGCAACGATGAGGCGGTCGAAGCGTTCGGTGCGTGTCTGACCCTGTTCGTCCTGATACTCGAGGTCCACCACGCCGTCTGCCACCGTGCAGCCGGTGACGCGCGAACCCAGCCGCACATCGAGTCCTTGCGCCCGGAAGCTGCGCAGCGCTTCACGCGCGATCTGCCGGTCGCAGACGTTGAGAAACTCCTGCTGGGCCTCGAGCAGGACCACTTCGGCCCCCAGCCGGCGCCATACGCTGCCGAGTTCGAGACCGATCACGCCGGCGCCGATCACGCCCAGTCGCGCCGGCACCTCGCGAAACCCGAGCGCGCCCGTGGAGTCGACGATGATGTCGCCGTGCAGCGGCGCGGCGCCGATCTCCACCGGGCGCGAACCGGCGGCGAGCACCACATGATCGGCCGAGAGCGTCGTCGGTTCGCTGCCGTCGGCCGGAGTGAATTCGACCTCACGATTGGGCAACAGCCGGCCGCGACCGCTCAGGCTGCGCACCCCGTTGGCCTGGAACAAGGTCGCGATGCCCTGGGTCATGCGGTCCACCACCGCCTGCTTGTGAGCCATCATCGCACCGAGGTCGAGGCCGATCTCGCCGGTGAGGATGCCCCACTGCGGATAGCGCCGACGCGTCAGATCGTAGATGGCAGACGCCTCCAGCAGCACCTTGGAGGGAATGCAGCCCACGTTGAGGCAGGTGCCGCCGAGCGCCGGTCGACCATCCGCATCCATGCGCTCGTCGATGCACGCGACGTTCATGCCGAGCTGTGCGGCGCGGATCGCCGCCGCATAGCCGGCGGGTCCGCCGCCGATCACGATGACATCATACCTCTTCATCGTCACACCTCCAGCAGCAGGCGGGCGGGATCCTCCAGCAGTTCCTTGATCGCCACCAGGAACAGCACCGCCTCGCGCCCATCGATCAGGCGGTGATCGTAGGACAGCGCGAGATACATCATCGGCCGCGCCAGCACCGTTCCGTTCTCGACCATGGCCCGCTCCTGGATACGATGCATGCCGAGGATCGCGCTCTGGGGCGGATTGATGATCGGCGTCGACAGCATCGAGCCGAAGACGCCGCCGTTGGTGATGGTGAAGGTACCGCCGGCGATCTCCTCCAGGGTCAACGTTCCGGCGGTGGCACGATCGGCATAGTCGGCGATCCGGCGCTCGATCTCCGCCATGGTGGCGCGATCGGCATCTCTGAGCACCGGCACCACCAGACCGCGCGGGGAAGCAACCGCGATGCCGATATCATAGAAGCCGTGGTAGACGATCTCCTCGCCTTCGATGGATGCGTTGATCATTGGATAGCGGCGCAGCGCTTCGACCGCCGCGCGCACGAAGAATGACATGAAGCCGAGCTTGACCCCGTGAACCGCCTCGAAGCGCTCGCGGTATCGCCGCCGCAGGTCGATCACCGGCTGCATGTTCACTTCATTGAAGGTGGTGAGAATGGCCGCGGTATGCTGTGCCTCGACCAGCCTCTCGGCGATGCGCGCCCGCAGCCGCGTCATCGGAACACGCCGCTGGGCGCGCTCCTCCGTGACGACCGCCGGCCTGTCCGTCGCCGATGGCAAGCGCCACGCCTCCGGCTGCGCTGACCCGGCGTGCTCGCCGGAGCCGTTCCGGGCGCGCAGTGCAACTCCTTCATCGACGGACCGCAACACATCCTCCTTCAGGATGCGCCCGCCCTGGCCGCTACCGGCGACGTCTTCCGCGTTCAACCCGTGCTCGACCATCAGCCTGCGCGCGGCCGGTCCCGCAAGTGTTCCGCCATTGCCGGCGCGCTGCGCGCCGGCACCGGCGCTCACCGTCGCCGTCTGCTCTTCGGACGAGGGCTTCGCTGCCGGTGTCTCGACCGTGGCCGCGAATTCCCGCTGCTCGTCCACGCGCGCCAGCGTCTCCCCGGCGGTCACGGTCGCGCCCTCGGCCTGCACGACTTCGACCAGAACACCGTCCGCCGGCGCCGGCACCTCGAACAGCACCTTGTCGGTCTCGATGTCCACCAGCGTCTCGTCCCGGCGCACCTGGTCGCCGGGCTTCTTGTGCCAGACGGCGACCACGCCGTCGGTGACGGACTCCGGAAAGGCCGGAACCTTCACTTCTGTCAGCATGCGAGTCGTGCCCTCCGTTCCCTGTTCAGTGCCGGACCAGATGCTCGTACGGCCCGAAAGCATCATCGATCAGATCATGAAGCTGCTGGATATGCAGCAGCGGATAGCCGACCGCGGGCGACGCCGATGAAGGGCGGCCGGCATAGGCAACCAGGCCCTTTGGCGCCACGGCAAGCAGGCGGTGCCGGGCGGGATGCCAGGCGCCCTGATTGCGCGGCTCCTCCTGACACCACACCAGCTCATCCGCACCGGGATACCGCGCCAGCACCGCGCGCAGCTCGTCCTCCGGGAACGGGTAGAGCTGCTCGAGACGCACGATGGCGACATCGTCCCGCCTGTCGCTCCGCCTGCGCTCGAGAAGATCGAAATACACCTTTCCGCTGCACAGGATTACCCGCCCGACGCCAGATGGATGGATGTCATCGACCTCGTCGATCACGCGCAGAAATGCACCCTCGGTCAGGTCCTCGAGCGAACTCACCGACTGTTTGTGGCGCAACAGGCTCTTCGGCGTCATCACCACCAGCGGCTTGCGCCCGCGCATCAGCATCTGGCGCCGCACCAGATGGAACATCTGCGCCGGCATGGTGGGAACGCAGACCTGCATATTGTGCTGCGCGCAAAGCTGCAGGTAGCGCTCCAGCCGGGCGGAGGAGTGTTCCGGTCCCTGCCCCTCGTAGCCGTGCGGCAGGAACATGGCCAGTCCGCACAGCCGATTCCATTTCTGCTCTCCGGCGCTGATGAACTGGTCGATCACCACCTGGGCGTTATTGGCGAAATCACCGAACTGCGCCTCCCAGACGACCAGAGTGTTCGGATCGGTGGTCGCGTAGCCGTACTCGAAGGCAAGCACCGCCTCTTCCGATAGCAGCGAGTTGGTCACCAGGAAATTCGCCTGCCCGGGATCCAGGTGGCGCAACGGAACGTACACGCTGTCGTCGCGCTGACAATGGACCGCCGCATGACGGTGAAAGAAAGTGCCGCGCGCGCTGTCCTGGCCGGACAGGCGCACCCCATAGCCGCCGGTAACCAGCGTGGCATAGGCAAGCAACTCGGCGAAGCCCCAGTCGATCGGCAGCGCGCCGGCGGCCATCTTGCGCCGGTTGTCGTAGATTCGCGCGACATTCGGATGCAGCTCGAAGCCCGCCGGCAATCGTCCCAGGCGCGTGGAGAGATCGCGCAGGACATCGAGCGTGATGCGGGTATCGGGCTCCTGGCGCAGATCGCCATCGAGGTGATGCGACCAGTCCACGGCGCCCTGGACCAGAAGCTCGCCGTTCGACAGGAGGTACGGGACCATCGTGCGCCCGGCTTCAAGCGCGGCGCGATACTCATCTATCATGGCCGCGGCGCCCGCTTCGTCGAGCACGCCGTCCGCGAGCAGCCGCGCCGCATAGATCTCACGAGCGCCCGGCTTGCCGCGGATCGTCCGATACATGAGCGGCTGCGTCACCGCAGGTTCATCGGCCTCGCTGTGCCCGTGCCGACGGTAACAGACCATATCGATGACCACGTCCTTGCGGAAGCGCATGCGGTAGTCGATGGCGAGGCGGGCGGCGCGAAGCACAGCCTCCGGATCGTCGCCGTTGACATGAAAAATCGGCGCATTGACCATCTTGGCGACGTCAGTGCAGTAGCGCGTAGACCTGGCGTCCTTCTGATTGCTGGTGGTGAAGCCGATCTGGTTGTTCACCACCACATGCACGGTTCCCTTGCTCGAGTAACCGCGCGACTGGGACATATTGAAGGTTTCCATCAATACGCCCTGCCCGGAGAATGCGGCATCCCCATGGATCAGGATCGGCACCACCTCGCCACCATCACGATCGCCGCGGCGTTCCTGGCGGGCGCGCACCGAACCCTCCACGACCGGGCCGACGATTTCGAGATGCGAGGGATTGAAGGCGAGCGCAACGTGCAGCGGTCCGCCCGGCGAGTTCATGTTGGAAGAGAACCCCTGGTGATACTTGACGTCGCCGGTCCCCGCGCCCTCTGCACTGCCCTCGAACTCGCGAAACAGATCGGCCGGCGCTTTCCCCATGATATTGACCAGGACGTTGAGCCGCCCCCGGTGCGCCATGCCGATGGCGATTTCCTTCACGCCCTGCGCGCCGCCACGCCGTATCAGCTCGTCCAGCAATGGAATCAGGGATTCGGCGCCCTCGAGGGAGAAGCGCTTCTGCCCGACGTAGCGATGATGCAGATAGCGCTCGAGCACTTCGGCCGCGGTGAGGCGCTGCAACAACTGCAGGCGGATGTCGGGTTCCGGGCGCTCGGGAAGATACCCTTCGAGCCGTTCGCGAAACCAGCGCAGCTCGGCGCCATCGGCGACGTGCACGTATTCGGCGGCGAAGGTGCCGCAGTAGATGTCGCGCAGGCCGGCGATGACTGCCTCTAGCGGACGCCCGTGCAGGGCCGGCGGCATATCCTCGAACACCGCGTCCAGGTCCGCGGCGGTCAGGTTGTAGAACGCAGGCTCCAGCTCGGGCACCCGCGGTAGTTCGCGCAGACCCAGCGGATCGATGTCGGCGATCAGATGCCCGAGCGCACGATAGGCGTCGATCAGTTGATGGACATGGGATTGACGAATGAGACGCAGCTGCTCTTCGAGCGCCATTTCGGGAACCGCACCCGCCTGCTCGGCCGGTGCGAATCCGGCATGGATAGCGGCGTGCGGGACGTCGGAGACGACATCCGCGCGAGGAAACGACGAAAACCAGTCGCCCCAGTGCGGCTCCACCGCGGTCGGGTCGCGCAGCCAGTCCTCATACAGCTGCTCGAGCCAACCGGCGTTGGCGGCCGCCAGGTGGGAAGAACTCCACCAGCCCGCAAGATCCCTTTGTCGCGGCACATTTCCCATCGTGGCCATTCTCCCACCGCTGACCATGGATGACCATCCGCGGAACGGGAGCTTGCCCACGGACACACCTGGTCAACGACGAGCAAAAAAAATGCCAGAAAGTGATTTCGGGCAGGAATGGCAACGAGACAGACGGCTGCGGGCAGCAGATCACCCGATGTTCTCGATACGCTCTTCCAGGCCATCGGCCTCGTCCCAGCGCTCTTCAGCCTCATAGATACTGGCGAGCAGGCGCAATGCGCGGACATTCTCCGGCATGTCGTCCAGGATGCGCAGACAGCACGCTTCCGCCTGCTCGTAGTCTCCACGCCTCTTCAGCAGGGTCGCAAGCCCCATCATCGACCAGGCATCAAAGCCGACGGCGAGCGAGCGACGATAGTAGTCCTCGCCCTTCCCTTCCTCGCCCATTTTGAGCATGGCGTCCCCGAGACGCGACAGAACGTTCTGGTTGTCCGGCTCCTGTTCGAGCACCCGCTTCCACAACGCAACCGCCTCCGGCAGCCGGTTATCCCCGCGACGGCTGTTGGCGAGACCGCTCATTGCGAACACGTTCTGCGGTTCGATCTCAAGCGCATGCTCGAAATACGCAGCCGCCGCGGAGAATTCCTTGCGTCGATGGTGAATATTGCCAATCATGGTGAGGACGACGACATTGTCGGGTTCATAGCTCAGATAGCGGCGCAGCACCGCTATCGCCTGGTCGTCTTCACCCAGTTTGTAATGCAGGTTGCCCAGGCCGAGACAGGCGAACTTGTCATTGCCGCCGCGCTCGAGCGCACGGAGGTACACTTCGCGCGCCTCCTCCATTCGCCCCAGCCGGCGCATCGAATCGGCGAGCCGAACCATCACATGACAGTCCCCTGGATTGCACTCCAGATAACGCTGCCAGTAAGTGATGGCTCGTTCCGGCTGCTGCATGCCCCGCCACGCATTACCCATGCCACGCAGGGCGAATACATTCTTGGGGTCTATCTCCAGGATGCGCTCGTAGTAGTGAACGGCGCGCTCGAAGTCACGCAGCTTGCGGCAGACATCGCCGAGGCCCACGAGCACGAAGGCATTGGCGTCATCCAACGCATACGCGTCGAGGAAAACCTTTTCCGCTTCCCGGTAGCGCCGGTTGTTGAGCAGAAAATACCCACGCCTGGAAAGCCTGATCAATATCTTGCTGCTATCTGGGATCGACATCCCCGTTCCCCCATCACTGATAAATAGATGTCCGTCCGCCATCGGCGCATCGCGCCTGAGCGCGGAAGCGGGAACCAGCGCGCGAACGCCCGGTCAAAACGAAGCGGGAATCCTGTTATACTGTTTTCGACCGAACCCGCGTCTCCTGAAGTCGTCCGACGCTCTTTACCGATCATCCCGCAATACAGGAAAACGCCGACGGCGTTCGTTCCAGGTGCAACCTCGCCGTCAGGACGCGGGCGACAGGATCGATCGGGATGTCTTTGGCACGAGCATTGCTAGATTTTGCCGGCACGGACGGCATATGGCGCGCCCGACCTGGGCAGTCTCGCCCCCCAGAATCAGAACAACGAATACCAAGGAGAACAGGCTACACAGGGTGTCCGCTGCGCAAGCACAGAGTCAGTCTACGAGGGCATCGACATGAGCATTTTCGATCAGTACCAGTCCCGCTTCGAAGAAGCACGCGAGGAAGAGTACTCCCTGCAGGAGTACCTGGAACTCTGCAAGCAGGATCCCTCCGTATATGCCAATGCCGCCGAGCGTCTGCTCATGGCAATCGGCGAGCCCGAACTGATTGACACCAAGAAGGACCCCCGGCTCAGTCGCCTCTTCTCCAACAAGGTCATCCGCATCTATCCTGCGTTCCGGGAATTCTACGGAATGGAGGAAGCGATCGAACGCATCGTCTCCTTCTTCCGCCACGCGGCGCAGGGGCTCGAGGAAAAGAAGCAGATCCTGTATCTGCTCGGCCCCGTCGGCGGCGGAAAGTCCTCGCTCGCCGAGAAGCTCAAATCCCTGATGGAAGCGCAGCCGTTCTATGCGATCAAGGGATCGCCCGTCAACGAATCGCCGCTCGGCCTGTTCAAGCGCGACGAGGATGGGCCGATCCTCGAGGAGGATTACGGCATTCCGCGCCGCTACCTGAGCGGAATCATGTCGCCCTGGGCGGTCAAGCGCCTGCACGAATACAACGGCGACATCAGCAAGTTCCGCGTGGTGAAGCAGCACCCGTCGATTCTCAAGCAGGTGGCCGTGGCGAAGACCGAGCCCGGCGACGAGAACAACCAGGACATCTCGTCACTGGTCGGCAAGGTCGACATCCGCAAGCTGGAGGAATATTCGCAGGACGATCCCGACGCCTACTCCTACTCCGGCGGCCTGTGCCTGGCCAATCAGGGCATGCTCGAATTCGTGGAGATGTTCAAGGCTCCGATCAAGGTGCTGCATCCTCTGCTCACCGCCACCCAGGAGGGCAACTACAACGGCACCGAGGGCATGGGCGCGATCCCCTTCGAGGGCATCATCCTTGCGCACTCCAACGAGTCCGAGTGGCTCAGCTTCAAGAACAATCGCAACAACGAGGCCTTCCTGGATCGCATCTACATCGTGAAGGTGCCGTATTGCCTGCGCGTGTCCGAGGAAGTGCGCATCTATGACAAACTGATCCGCAACAGCTCGCTGTCGGCGGCGCCCTGCGCGCCCGATACGCTGTGCATGATGGCGCAGTTCTCGGTGCTCTCGCGCCTGAAGGAGCCGGAGAACTCGAGCATCTATTCGAAGATGCGCATCTACGACGGCGACAACCTGAAGGATATCGATCCGAAGGCCAAGTCCTATCAGGAGTACCGCGATTACGCCGGCGTCGACGAGGGCATGAACGGCCTCTCCACCCGCTTCGCATTCAAGATCCTGTCCAAGGTGTTCAACTACGATCACGCCGAGGTTGCGGCGAATCCCGTCCATCTTCTCTACGTGCTCGAACAGCAGATCGAGCAGGAACAGTATCCGCCGGAGGTGGAAGAGCGCTACCTGTCCTATATCAAGGGCTGGCTGGCCCCGCAGTACGTCGACTTCATCGGCAAGGAGATCCAGACGGCGTATCTGGAGTCGTACTCCGAATACGGACAGAACATCTTCGACCGCTACGTGACCTACGCCGACTACTGGATCCAGGACGAGGAGTACCACGACATGGATACCGGCGAGAACTTCGATCGCGCCGCCCTCAATGAGGAACTGGAGAAGATCGAGAAGCCGGCCGGCATCAGCAATCCCAAGGACTTTCGCAACGAGATCGTCAACTTCGTGCTGCGCGCCCGCGCCCAGAACAATGGCAAGAACCCCCACTGGACCAGCTACGAGAAGCTGCGCGAGGTAATCGAGAAGAAGATGTTCTCCAATACCGAAGAGCTGCTCCCGGTCATCTCCTTCAATCCCAAATCGACCACTGACGACATGAAGAAGCATGCCAGCTTCGTGCGGCGGATGATGGACAAGGGATATACGGAAAAGCAGGTGCGCCTGCTGACGGAGTGGTACCTGCGCGTACGCAAGTCCAGCTGAGGGGGTGAAATGCCGTGCCCCAGATAATCGATAGACGTCTGAACGGGAAGAACAAGAGCGCCGTCAACCGGCAGCGATTCATCAGGCGATTTCGCGGCCAGATCCGCCGCGCGGTCTCGGATGCCGTCAGCGGGCGCAGCATCACCGACATCGAATCCGGCGAGCGGATCAACATTCCGGCGCGCGACATCAACGAACCCCGCTTCCGCCACGGCAGCGGCGGCGAACGCGACCTGGTACTTCCGGGAAACGATGCCTATGTCGCCGGAGACCGCATCAAGCGCCCCCCTGAAGGCGGCGGCACGGGCAGCGGCGCCACCCGCGATGGCGAAGGGACGGACGACTTCGTGTTCACCCTCACCCGCGAAGAGTTCATGGAGTTCTTCTTCGAGGACCTGGCGCTTCCCGACCTGGTCAAGACACAGCTCGCGGCCACGGTCGAATACCGCACGGTCCGCGCTGGCTACACGCGTGACGGCGTGCCGTCGAACATCAACGTCGTGCGCTCGCTGCGCGAGGCCATGGCCCGGCGCATTTCCCTGCGTTCAGGCTATCGCCGCCGTCTGCGGGAAACCGAGCACGAGATCGATGTGGCGCGGGAAGACCAGAGCGGAGGCAGCGAAGAACGCATCACATCGCTGAGCGAACATGCCGAACTGCTGCGCCGGCGCATGCGCTCCGTTCCCTTCATCGACACCTTCGATCTGCGCTACAACAACCGGATCCGCCAGCGGCGGCCGACCACGCGCGCCGTGATGTTCTGCCTCATGGACGTATCGGGGTCCATGGACGAGGAACGCAAGGATATCGCCAAGCGCTTCTTCATTCTTCTTTATCTTTTCCTGCAGCGCAATTATGAGCATACCGAGGTGGTGTTCATTCGCCACCACACCACCGCGCGCGAGGTCGACGAGGACGAGTTCTTCCACTCGCGGGAAACCGGCGGCACGGTCGTTTCCAGCGCCCTCGAACTCATGCACCGGATCGTGACCGAGCGCTATTCGAGCCGTGACTGGAACATCTATGCCGCCCAGGCATCCGACGGCGACAACTGGAACGACGATTCGCCCGCATGCAGGAACCTGCTCATCGAGCGGATTATGCCGCTGCTGCAGTATTACGCCTATGTGGAGATCAAGCCGGACGAGCATCAGAGCCTTTGGCGCGAATACCAGCATGTTCGCGCGCATTGCGCCAACTTCGCGATGCAGCGCATCGACGCGCTGACCGACATCTATCCGGTGTTCCACCGGCTTTTCCGCAGGAAGGCGGCAGCATGAGCCCGCGCCAGCCGATTTCCACCGGATCGGAATGGACGTTCGAGTTGATCGAACGCTACGAAACCGAGATTGGCCGCATTGCCGCAGACTTCGAGCTCGATACCTATCCGAACCAGATCGAAGTCATCACCGCCGAGCAGATGATGGACGCCTATTCATCGGTCGGCATGCCGCTCGGCTATCACCACTGGTCGTTCGGCAAGCAGTTTCTCGGCGTGGAGCAGCGTTACCGGCGCGGCCAGATGGGCCTGGCGTACGAGATCGTCATCAATTCGAATCCCTGCATCGCCTATCTGATGGAAGAGAACACGATGATGATGCAGGCCCTCGTCATCGCGCATGCCAGCTTCGGACACAACTCGTTCTTCAAGGGAAACTATCTCTTCCGCACCTGGACCAGCGCCGACGCGATCATCGATTATCTGCTCTTCGCCCGCAACTACGTCGCCGACTGCGAACAGCGCTACGGGGAGGAGGCCGTCGAGCTGATGCTCGATTCGTGCCACGCCCTGATGAACTACGGGGTCGACCGCTACAAGCGTCCCTCGCCGCTTTCGGCGCGGGAGGAACGCCAGCGTCAGCGTGAACGCGAGGAACGGCGTCAGATGCAGGTGAACGATCTATGGCGCACCATTCCGCGCCGCGATCGGGCAACCGGCGAGGACGAGGAACGCAGGTTTCCGCCCGAACCGCAGGAGAACCTGCTCTATTTCATCGAAAAGAACGCGCCGCTCCTGGAATCCTGGCAGCGCGAGATCGTGCGCATCGTGCGCAAGCTGGCGCAGTACTTCTATCCCCAGCGCCAGACGCAGGTGATGAACGAAGGCTGGGCGACGTTCTGGCACTACACCATCATCAATCGCCTGTTCGACGAAGGACTGGTCGATGACGCGTTCATGATGGAATTCCTGCAGAGCCACACCAATGTCGTCTATCAGCCGCCCTACAACAGCGATCATTTCGGCGGCATCAACCCATACGCGCTCGGCTTCGCCATGATGAGGGATCTGCGGCGCATATGCGAGAACCCCAGCGAGGAGGACCGACGCTGGCTCCCGGACATCGCGGGCAGCGACTGGATCAGGACACTCGACTTTGCCATGCGGAACTTCAAGGACGAGAGCTTCGTTGCCCAGTATCTTTCCCCCAAGGCCATGCGCGACCTGCGGCTGTTCGCCATCATCGACGACGACCGGCGGCGCAAGCTGGAGGTCACCGCCATCCATGACGATGCCGGGTATCGGGCGGTACGGCACTCGCTCGCGGAGCACTACAACCTCGGCAGCAACGAGCCTGACATCCAGGTCTACAAGGTGAACCGCGAAGGCGACCGGTCCCTCACATTGCGCCATACGCAGCATCGGCGCCGGCCGCTGCATGGCGACGCCCAGGAAGTGCTGCGACACGTTGCCCGGCTGTGGGGCTTCACCGTCCGACTGGAAACCATCGACGCTGACGGGCGCACGGTGAAGACCTGGGAGTGCGATCCCCCGGGCAAAGCCGCCGGCTAGCAGGCCTCGCGGCCGCGAACCCGGCCGCGCCACCGGGAAGGCCGATATAATGGCGCGATGCTCAGATACCTGCTCGCAGCCATTGTGTCGCTCACCTTGAGCGCGACGGCGGCCGCACAAACGCCGGACCTGGTGATCGACATCACCGGGATTTCCGGCGCACCCCTCGACAACGTGCGCAATAGCCTGACGCTGAACCTGCAGCGGGACCATCCACTGCTCACCGAAGCGGTGGTAGAGCGCCTGCACCGCAATGCCCCGGATGAGATTCGGGGAGCGCTCGAACCATTCGGCTACTACCGGCCCCGCATCGACACGGCGCTCGAGTTCGACGACAAGCGCTGGCGGGCCCGCTACCGCATCGACCCCGGCCCACCACTGCCCGTTGACGATGTGAGGGTTTCCATTCAGGGGGAAGGCGCGGACGATCCTTCCCTGCGGGCCTGGCGCGAGGAATTTCCCATACAACGGGGCCAGACACTCGACCACGCGACCTGGGAAAGGGCGAAGCAGTCACTCCACCAGCTGGCCAACGAGCGCGGCTACTTCGATGGCCGCATGCTGACTCATCGGGTCAGCGTCGATCTTGATGAATATTCGGCAACCGTCGAGCTGGAATACTCGACCGGGCGCCGCTATGCCTTCGGCCCGGTGGACATAGAGCACGAGAAGCTCGACGCGGGCTTTCTGCGACGCTTCATCACTTTTCGCCCGGGCGATCCCTACGAAGGACGCAGGCTCCTGGATCTGCGCCGTTCCCTGGCCGACAGCGACTACTTCGCACGCGCCGATGTCTTGTCCCTCACGGAACAGGCCGAAAATTACCGGGTACCGATCCACGTCGACCTGGAGACCAGACCGGACAACCGCTATTCGGCGGGTCTGGGCTACGCCACCGACACCGGAGCGCGGCTGCGCTTGGGTTACGAACGCCGCCGGGCCAATCGACAAGGACATCGTTACTCAGCCGGTTTCGAGCAATCGGAGATCGAAACCAGCTTCAACGCGCGTTATAACATTCCCCTGTCACGACCGACCAGCGATGTACTGAGCTACAGCCTGAGCTGGAGCGACGAGGACACAAGCACCGTCGAGCGCACGACGACTTCGCTGGGCGTCGAGATCACGCAGCAGGTCGGCGCCTGGCTGCGCGCTGTCGGAATCAGCTTCGAGCAGGAACGCTACCGCGTGGATATCGACAACGACGCCATCCTCCTCATCCCGCATGTGACATGGCAGCGCTATCGGGCTGCCCAGCGTATCGCGCCGAGCCACGGCTGGATCTTCACCATAGGAGTGCGCGGCGCCTATGAACAGGTGATATCGGACACTTCATTCGTACAGCCGCGCGCCGAAGCCAAATACATCTTCAGCCCGAGCTCGAAATCGCGGGTCCTGGTGCGAGCCTCGGGCGGATTCAGCTGGGTACCCGAGTTCAACGAGCTTCCCTTATCGCAGCGTTTCTTCGCTGGTGGCGACCAGAGCATCCGCGGCTTCGCCTTCGAGTCCCTCGGCCCACGCAACGCCGAAGGCAGGGTCATCGGCGGACGCCATCTCGCCGTCGGCAGCATCGAATATGAGTACTCGATTGGTACGCGCACCGCGCTGGCGACATTCTTCGATGCCGGCAACGCCTTCGACGGAGACGATCTGCGCGCGGAACAGGGCGCTGGCGTCGGCCTGCGGCTGCGCACACCGATCGGCGCCATCCGTCTCGACATCGCCCAGGCGCTCAGCCTTCCCGGCAGGCCGTGGCGCCTCCACCTGACACTGGGACCCGACCTGTGAGCCGGCGACGAAATCCTTTCCGCATTGCCCTGCTGGTGCTCCTGCTGTTGCTGCCCGGCACGGTCGCGCTGCTGCTCAACACCGAAGCCGGACTGCAGTGGACCGTGCGCCTGCTGCAGGCGCGCGTGGACGGACTAGTCATCGGGTCGGCGTCCGGTCGTCTCGCCGGTCCCTTCGTGCTGAATGACGTGCGCTGGGCCAACGGACCGGAAATCTCCCTGCGCCGGGTGTCGATGGAATGGCATCCCACGCAACTGTTATGGCAGGGACGGATACAGGTCGATCGGCTCATCGCTGACGGACTGCGTGTGCGCATCGAACCCGACGATACAGCCACCGAACCGCCTCCGCCGGCCGGAGCATCCGGATTTCGTTTGGCACTGGCCATCGAAGTCACTCGGATCGAGCTCAATGATGCGCTGATCGCCCTCGGCGAGGCCGAACCATGGAATGTGCAACACCTGAGCGCGCGTCTGCATGGCAGCGCCGGGCACGTAGACATCGAGGAACTGGACCTACAGGCGGCGCATCCACAGGCGCGACTCACCGGAAACGCCCGCCTGCCCATCGACGGGCGCGGCGCTGTCGCCGTGGACGCCAGTGTGGACGGGACCTTCTCCGGCCATCACGTGCGCGCGGATCTCGCCGCCGCGGGAAGCACCGACGCACTCGAATTCACCGTCCGCAGCCACGCTCCGCTTCGGGCCGAGGCGGAAGGCAGCGGCAGCCTGGAGGGAGAACGGCCGTGGCAACTCACCGTCAGCCTGGCCCCCTTCTCCTCCGCCGAACTGAATCCCGAGGGACCGGCGCTGCGGATAGGCGGCACCACCCTCGAAGCTCGGGGCAGCGGCGCGGGATTCACCGCGCAAGCGCGTTCCTCCGTGACGGAGGAACGTGTCGGCACCTGGGAAATCGACCTCAACGGCGGCTGGAATGGCAGCCGCTGGACCCTGGCACGGCTGCGCGCGGCCGAACGCGAGGGTGAAGGCCGCATCACCGCCCGGGCCCGGCAGGATGGCGCGCGACCGACGCAGCTTCAGGGAGAGGCGCAATGGGAAAACCTCACCTGGCTGGACGAGGCACGCAGCGACCGGGGGCACCTGCGCCTGCGTGGCGCTCCTGACGCCTATCATTACGAAATCGATGCCTCGATCAGCGGACGGGAAATTCCGGCGCTGGCGCTCGAAGCCCGTGGCAGCGGCGACCTGCGAGGCACCCGCATTCCGGCTCTGAAAGCCGCATGGCTGGATGGCACCCTCACGGGCGATGCGGAACTCGCCTGGGAAAGCGGATTCGAGGGGCGGCTGGCGCTCGACGTCGACAATCTGGACCCGGGCGCGCTGCGGCCCGAACTGCAGGGTCGCGTCAGTGCCCGGCTCGAACTCGCCACCGGCCCCGGCGGCTCCGCGTCGCGCCATCACGCCCGCATCGAGAATCTGCACGGCCACATCGGTCGCTTGCCGCTTCGCGGGCAGGCGCACATCGAACTCGATAGCGCAGGCGAGGGCAATGCCGCCGCCGATCTTGCGGCCGGGAATGCCAGCGTCCGTGGATCCGCCGCCTTCGGAGCGGACTGGCGCATCGACTGGCGGCTCGAAGCGCCCGAACTCGCCGCCCTCGCGCCTGGAATGAACGGCGAGCTGCGCATGCAAGGCAGTCATCGCGGCCCACCACGCGCGCTGCACAACCGAATCGATCTGCAGGCCAGCGAGGTAGCGCGCGGCAATCTCCATGCATCCGCCATCGAAGGATATCTGGATCTCACTCTCGCCGGGTCGCCGCGCTGGCAGACCGAGATCAGCGCGAACGGAGCGCGAACCGGAAACCTCGAACTCGGCCGCATCGAAGCGTCCAGCGAGGGCACGCTTGCCTCCCACTCGGTGAGACTGCGATCCCGGCACGACACGCTCCACTTCGACCAGCATCTGCGCGGCGGCGCCACCGAAGGCGCCTGGCAGGGCGTGCTGGAGGAAGGCCACCTGGTTCAGGTGGATGTGGGCACCTGGACGCAGCGTGCGCCCGCAACGATACATCTCGCCTCGTCCCGGCGCCTCACGCTCGAACGGATGTGCTGGGACAGCGTCGGCGCAGCCATCTGTGCGGCGCTGGAATCCACGGCCCCGGCTGCCGAGCCGGAGCCGCGGCACAGCGCGGAGCTCGAATGGTCCGGACTCGAACTCAGACGGCTGAGCACGATCGTGCCGCTCGGCACCGCGGAGTTCGCCGGCATCAGCGCCGGACGGATCTCGGCTGCGATCGACGCGGGCACGATCCGGGCAAAGGTGAGTGCACGCGCGCGTGATGGCATGTTCCGTTACGGGCTTCCCGGCGAGGCGGGATTGCAGACGCTGAGATATCGCGAAGCCCGGCTCGATGTGGACGCCGACGACGACGGCATCCACGGCACCATGAGCCTGGCCCTGGGTGATCCGGACGGTTCGCTCGTCGCATCGCTGCGCATGCCCGATTACACCCTGCCTGCGCGTCCGGCGACCGGCCAGGCCCTGGACCTCGAACTCGCCGGCGACATCGCCCTCGACGCTGGTTCGCTGTTCATTCCCAATATCCATCTCGCCAGCGGCGGTCGCGCGCGCATCGACCTCGAGCTGTCCGGCACAGTCGGTGAGCCCCGCCTGGATGGCGCCGCCGATTTCGTGATCGGCCGGCTGAACATCCTGCCCCTCGGCAGCCAGCTCGACGATCTGCGGTTGAACGCCCGGTTTCAGGACAACACGATCGCTCTCTCTGGCAGCGGCAATATGGGTGACGGCGCGCTGGTCATCGGTGGAAACGGGAGCTTTCGCACCCCCTCTGATTGGGAAGCGAACCTGGCACTGAGCGGAAACGACCTGGCCGCCGTGCGCGTCCCCACGGCACAGATCACCGCATCGCCGAACATCGCGGTGCGGGTGACTCCGCGTGCGCTCGATTTCGATGGATCGCTGACCATTCCCCGCGCGAAGCTGGAACCGGTCCGACCGGAAAGCGCGATTTCGGCGTCCGACGATGTCGTGGTGCTGGGCGGACCGGAGGCTGATGCCCGCGCTCCCTTGCGCCTGCGCGGAAGGCTGGAGTTCCTCCTCGGCGATGAGGTGAAAATCTCCGGGCGCGGTTTCGAAGGCCGTCTCACGGGCCGCACCATCCTCATCGCCGCCCGGGACAGCATCACGGCGCAGGGAGAAATCGCCCTCGTGGATGGCCGTTACCGGGCCTATGGCCAGAACCTGGCCATCAGCCAGGGCCGCATTCTCTATGCCGGAGGTCCGATCGCCAATCCCGCGATCGACGTCATCGCCTCCCGCACACGCGGCGAGAACGACGAAATCAGCGTCGGTGTGCGCGTGCTCGGCACGGCCAAGGCCCCGACGGTGACACTGTACTCCTCACCCACGATGGACGATGCCGACGTGCTGTCCTGGCTGGTCATCGGCCGTCCCCTGTCCGAAGCCCGTGCCGGGGAAGGCGCCGATCTGTACCAGGCGGCAACCTCTGTCGCGATCGCCGGCGGCGGCGCCCTGGCCGAGAAGATCGGCGAACGCTTCAACCTGGTGGAAGTCAGCATCGAGGCCGGCGAGCAGAGCGAGGATACCGCGCTGGTGCTCGGCCGCTCGCTCTCGCCGCGACTATACGTGCGCTATATCCAGGGTCTCATGGAAGACAACAATGCCATCCAGTTCCGCTACAAGCTCGGCAGAAAGTGGACCCTGGAAACCGAGAGCGGCACCCGCACCGGCGCCGGCGCCGACCTGCTGTACTCCCTGGAGCGCTGAAGGGCTCGAGGCTTGCAAAGCCCATGCATTCGGGCCATCCTAAAACCTCTCGACCGCACGCCGCCAAGAGGGCCTTCGCGCCGGAATGAGCCGCTCCATACTGCTTTGCACTGATCTAGACCGGACGCTGTTGCCCAATGGCCTGCAAGCCGAATCACCGGAAGCGAGAACGCTGTTCCGCGACGTAGCGGCGCGCCCCGAAGTCATCCTCACCTACGTCAGCGGCCGAAGTCTGGCCCTGCAACGGGACGCGATCCAGCGCTGGTCCCTGCCGGTGCCGGACTACGCCATTGCCGATGTCGGCACCACGCTCTACCGGGTTGCCGATGGGCGATGGGATCCGGTCGAAGCGTGGCTCGAGGATATCGCAAGCGACTGGGGGGATCTGCGCAGTCACGATCTGGCGGCGCTGCTCGGTGAGCCGGCGCCGCTCGTGCTGCAGGAAGCCGGGCGCCAGAACGATTTCAAGCTCAGCTACTACGCGCCGCCGGACTTCGATACCGCGTCTTTCCGTGCCTACATGGACGAGCGCCTCGCCCGACACGGACTCTCGCAGCTACGTATCGCGCTGATATGGAGCGTCGATGAGACCCGCGATCAGGGGCTGCTCGATCTGTTGCCGGAACGGGCCACCAAATTGCATGCCGTAGAGTTCCTGATCGACATGCTGGGCCTGGAGGTCTCCGCCTGCATGTACTCGGGCGACAGTGGCAATGATCTGGCGGTGCTCGCCAGCCAGGTGCCTGCGGTGCTGGTGGGCAATGCCAGCGAGGAAGTGAGGCGGGAAGCGATCCGCCGCGCGGCCGAACAACGCCATACGGAAGCGCTTTATCTGGCGCGAGGTGGATTGAAGGGAATGAACGGCAATTATGCCGCCGGAATTCTCGAAGGCATGGTCCACTTCATGCCCGAGACAGCGGCCTGGCTGTAGATTGCATGCATGACAGGAGATGCAGTGTGACGTCCATGACGCAGTGCACCAGCGATGACAGATCCGACGATTCCAGGGTCGGCGCGATCAACCGGATTCTCGGTCCGGCACGTGGTCTGTTCCCCGGATTCGTGGTCATGGGGATCTGCGCGATCATTGCCATGCTGGTCGGCCTGATCAACGTTTTCGACCCGCCTTATCACTCCGACCGCACGCTGGCCTTCATGCTGGCTACCGCCGCGTTCCCGTGCCCATACGTCGTCTACAGCGCGCTGTCTTTCATCCTGATGCATATCCATCCTTCGGCGCTGCTGGTTCGGCTGTTCTATGGCTCGTTCATACCACTGCTGATCTCCCCGGTCATTGCCGGCATGCGGCACTTCGAGGCAGCCGGCGAGCTTTCGTTCAGCCGCCGCCTGGACGCCGCGCTGATCGAGAATCTTTGCGTATCGGTGGTGATCGGCGTGAGCTTCCTGCTCATCATGGGGATCGTCGTTTTCGGCGCCAAATGGGCGCAGCGAGACGAGCTCGGCTGATCCGTGCCGCTTCGCGTCCTGGTGATCCTCGGCCACCCGCGACGCGACAGCCTGTGTGGCGCACTCGCCGAGGCCTATGCGGAAGGCGCAAGGACAGCCGGCACCCGCGTTGAAGTGCTGCACCTCGGCGAGATGGCCTTCGATATCAACTACCCGATCGGGCGGGAAGATGCTCCGGAGGAATCCGATCTGGAGCACGCCCGCGCCCTGGTGAGCTGGGCCGACCATCTGGTTTTCGTTTTCCCCAACTGGTGGGGCACCATGCCCGCCCTGCTCAAGGGATTCATCGACCGGATCTTCAAGCCCGGCTACGCCTTCTGCATGCACCCGGATGGAAGCTGGGACCAATTGCTCCAAGGCAAGTCGGCACATCTGATCAACACCATGGATACGCCGGGCTGGGTCTACCGCTGGATCTACGCCAGTCCCGGGATCAAGGCAATGAAGATGGCCACGCTGCAGTTCTGCGGTATACGGCCGGTCCGCGTCACCAGCTTCGGCACGGTCTTCGATTCCACGCCGGCGCGCCGCGCCGCATGGCTGACCCGGGCCCGCTTCGAGGGGCTGCGCCTCGCCGCAGGCGTCCCCGATGCCAGGGAACATGCGCGAGCGAAGATCCTTGGCTGGCTGCGCGCCATCCGGCTGCAGTTCTACCCGATGACCTGGCTCGCCTATGCTCTGGGAGCAATGGCAGCCGGTGGCGGCAAAGCGGTGCTCGGGGACGGGCTCTTCTGGCTGGGCTACGCGGCGATCTTCCTGCTGGAATTCGCCACGGTGCTTGCCAATGAGCACTACGATTACCGAACCGACCAGGCCAATCGCAACTTCGGGCCTTTCAACGGCGGTTCACGCGTGCTGGTCGACGGCACGCTGAACTTCCGCGAAGTGCGCGCGGGCATCGCGCTCGGCATCGCCGGGTTCCTTTGCTGCGCGGTGTGGCTTGCGGGCCTTGTCCCCGGCTTGCTGCCGCTGCTGACGATAGCGCTGGTGCTGTGCCTGGGCTATACGGTACCTCCGCTCAAGCTCTCGCACCGCGGCCTGGGCGAACTCGATGTCGCCGTCACCCACAGTTTTCTCGTGCTGCTGTTCGGCTACCTGCTGTACGGCGGCAGCCATGCCGACGGGTTTCCCTGGATCGCCGGAATACCGCTGTTCCTCGCCATCGTTCCTGCAATCGCGCTCTCCGGACTCCCCGACCGGCAAGCCGATCTTGCTGCGGGCAAGCGGACATTTGCGGTCCGCGCGGGACCGGCCGGAACCATCCGGCTCGCGATGGCGCTCAGCGCGCTGGCGGCGGGCGCGGCCGTCACCTGGGACATGGCCGGCTTCGCTGACGGGGTATATGATGGCGCCAGCTGGTTCGTGGTTCCTCACGCCGTCCTGCTGCTGCATCTGCTGCGCAGGCTCGCCGGCGATCCGGGCCGCCATGGCGGCCGCATCGACCGGCTGATGATCACGGCGCTGACCTACATCGGCTGGTTCGCCCTGATACCATTCATCAACGGGTCCTGAACGCCGCGCGGGCGCGCGCGGAACAGCCGCGCCGCCTCCTTCGCCGGCATCGGCACGCCCAGGTAATAGCCCTGAACCAGATCGCAGCCCTGCTCCATCAGGTAGCGCAGCTGGGCCTCCGTTTCGATGCCCTCGGCAACCACTTTCAATCCGAGTGCATGCGCCATGTCGATGATCGCTGTCACCAGAATCGTCGCCTCCGCATCATGAGGCACGTCGTTGATGAATGAGCGGTCGATCTTGAGGTAGTCCAGCTGCAGCCGCCGCAGATAGGCCAGACTGGAGTAACCGGTACCGAAGTCATCGATGGACAGCTGCACTCCGGTGGCGCTCACCGCGCGCAGCACGTCGATCATGTCGACATCGATGAACAGGCTTTCGGTGATCTCGATCGTGAGACCCGCAGGATCGCATCCCGTTTCCACCAGCACGTCCCGCAGCCGCTCGACGAATTGCTGATGACCGAGTTCCCGCGCGGAGATGTTGACCGCGACATGGGGGGCCGGAACCCGTCCGCATCGCTGCCACTCCGCCGCCTGCCGGCATGCCGTGCGCAGGACCCATTCGCCGAACTCGACGATCATGCCGGTTTTCTCGGCGAGCGGAATGAACACGCTCGGCGATACCTCGCCGCGCTGCGGATGCGACCAGCGCGCCAGAGTCTCCACGTGAGTGAAGGCCCCGCTGGCGAGATCGAAGATCGGCTGATAGCGCAGGCTGAATTCTTCGCGGCTCAGCGCCAGGCGCAGGTCGCGTTCCAGCGACATCCGCTCGCGGAAGTGGACGCTCATCTCCTCGGTGTGGAATCGATAGCCGCCGTCCTGCTCCTTGGCGCGATTCATCGCGATGTCCGCGTTTTGGAGCAAGCCATCGGTATCCATGGCGTCATGGGGATAGATCGTTATACCCATGCTCGCGCTCAGCGTCGCCTGCTGCCCTGCGAGTGCGAACGGACGGGCGAAGCAGTGCGCGATCTTTTCCGCGATACCGGCGACGTTGTCTACCTGCTTGAGGCCGGTGAGCAGCAGCATGAACTCGTCGCTGCCGAGACGCGCCACGGTATCGCTGCCGCGTACCGCTTCGCGCAGGCGCTCGGCGACCTGTTGCAGCAGACGGTCTCCGGCCGGATAACCGAAGACGTCATTGATGCTCTTGAACCGGTCGAGATCCAGATGAAGGAGGGCGAAAAGTCGTCCGCGGCGATTCGCTTCCATCCGCGCGTGATCGATGCGCTCGCGGAGCAGCGCACGGTTGGCGGCGCCGGTCAGCGGATCGTGGTGCGCCAGATAGTGCAGGCGGTCTTCGACGCGCTTGCGCTGCAGGATGGTGCCGAGGTGACCGGCTATGGCGGCGCTGACCCTGATCAGGCGTTCGTCGGCACCAAGCGTGCGACGGGTATAGAAGCACAGGACGGCGATGAACTCTCCGCCGACGAAGATGGGTACAGCCAGACCGGTGCGATGGTCTGTCCGCACGGCCGCATCCCGGCAGCGGAAATCGCACGCCTGCGGCAGCGATTCCATCCATTCCGGTCGCCCGCTGTTCCAGGCGCGCCCGGGCAAGCCTTCGCCGCTGCGCAAGGGGAGCCGGTTGCCGGCCAGGAACAAGGCATCATCGCTGCTGCGCATGAGATGGCTGCCACCCGCATACAGATGTTCACCTTCTGCATCAGGCAGCCACGCCTCGGCTGCTTCCCAGCCGATCAGTTCGCGCATGCCGCGCAAGGCTTCCCCGAGCGCAGCTTCGATACTGTCGGCGCCATTCACAGCCAGCACCAGATTCTCGGCAGCCGCCAACTCGCGTTCCGCGAGACGGCCCTCGTCGAGATCGGTTACCAGCACCGTCCAGACCCCGAGTGCGCGATCTCCCGCCACGCATACGCGGGCGGGAAAGGTCCCGCCGTCGGCGCGACGTGCCGATGTCGTGACATTCTCAACGGGATTCACTTCATTGGCCGGAGGAACGAATCCGGGCAGCAGATCGGTGAGGGGCCGGCCGAGCGCATCGCGACCGAGTGCGAAGGCGCGCTCGGCGCCGGGATTGAGATCGACGATGCGCCAGTGGCCATCGACCAGGAATACGGCCTCGCCGCTGAGAGCAAAGAGATCGGAAAGATGCCGCGCTGTCCGCAGCTGTCTGAGTTCGGTCTCGCGGCAGCGTTCTGCGAGGGAGTGAAAATTGAGGACACGCATGATTTCCGGGGTCAGGCCGCACGAGTGTCCGGAATCGCCGGACTGGCTCCTGAGGCGCACGCTCGCCGGTTCGCGCCCGCACGCCGGAGCCGCGGGATTGAGCGCGGAGCCATGAAGCCCCCGTCCACGAGGGTCGCCGGCTACGTTGGCTCCACCCGCATCAGGCACATCTTCCGCATCGTCCCGCCCCACGCTCCCCCCTCATCCGACACCGTCAGCCGGTCCGTTCGACGGCTCCCGGTCATTTCTTCTATTGCTACCGACACGATATCGGCTGGAGGTGACAAAACTTGGTACACGGAACGCGCGCACGGGCGATGGCGAATATGCGATAATCGGCGCTCGATTTCGGTAAATGCGGAATAGCGTATGTCACAGGAGATCAAGTCCCCTTGTATCATGGTGTGCCTGTTCGAGGACGGCGTGTGCACCGGCTGCGGCATGACAAACGAAGAATCGAACAACTGGCGCAAGATGACCGACGAGGAGCGCATTCGCGTCCTGCAACGCCTCGGCAAGTGGCCGGCCGACCAGACGACCGACTGAGCCGGATCCCTTCTTTCCCCTGCCTCGACCCGGGGCACGAAGCACCGCCATGTCGCTGCTGAGCCTGAACGGCGTATCGCTCGCTTATGGGCTGCATCCACTGCTGGATCAGGTCGATCTGAGCATCGACGCCGGCGAGCGCGTCTGCCTGGTCGGCCGCAACGGCAGCGGTAAATCCACCCTGCTCAGGGTCATCACCGGCGTGGCGCAACCCGACGACGGCGTGGTGTGGCGCCGCGACACCCTGCGCATTTCACACCTCGAACAGGAAGTCCCCTCAGACAGTGCGGATACCGTCTACGACGTGGTCGCCAGCGGCTTGGGCGAACTCGGCGGGCTGCTCGCGGAGTACCACAGTCTCGCCGCCCGCCTAGCCGCGAGCGAGGACGATGACGCCCTGCAGCGGCTCTCGACCTTGCAGCAGCGCATCGAAGCGCTCGACGGCTGGACGGTGGACAACCGCATCGCCACCGCCCTGACCCGACTTTCACTGCCGGCCGATCGGCTCATCGCCGAGTGTTCGGGCGGCCTGCGACGCCGGGCCATGCTGGCGCGGGCGCTGGTCAGCGATCCCGATCTGCTGCTCCTCGACGAGCCCACCAACCACATGGACATCGAAGCCATCGGATGGCTCGAGGAATATCTGCTCGGCTTTCGCGGAGCGCTGATCTTCATTACCCACGATCGAACCCTTGCGCGCCGCCTGGCCACGCGCATCATCGAACTCGATCGCGGCCGCCTGACCTCCTGGCCCGGAAACTATGAGTTGTTCCTCAGGCGCAGGGACGAGATGCTCGAGGCCGAGAGCAAGGCGCAGGCGCATTTCGATCGCCAGCTGGCCGAGCATGAAGTCTGGATCCGCCAGGGCATAAAGGCCAGACGCACGCGCAACGAAGGCAGGGTGCGGCGTCTGCTCGCCATGCGCCGCGAGCGCGCGCAGCGCCTCGAGCGCACCGGCACGGCGCACTTCGGAGTCGACTCGGGCGAGGCCTCCGGCCGGCGCGTCGTCGACCTGCGCAACGTGAGCTTTCGCTATGGCGACCGCATGATCATCCGCGATCTGTCGACGACGATCATGCGCGGCGATCGTGTCGGCATCGTCGGTCCCAATGGAAGCGGCAAGAGCACCCTGCTGCGGCTGATCCTTGGTGATCTCGAGCCGCAGTCGGGCGAGGTCGTGCACGGAAGCAGGCTGCAGCTCGCCTACTTCGATCAGCACCGCGAGCAGCTGGACCCCGAGCGAACGGTACGCGAGAACATCAGCGACGGCAGCGACTACGTCAACGTGCGCGGGCGCTCACGCCATGTCGCCGGCTACCTCAAGGATTTCCTCTTCCCGCCGGCGCGCCTCGACTCTCCCGTGCGCATTCTTTCCGGGGGCGAACGCAACCGCCTGCTCCTCGCGCGCATCTTCACCCGGCCGGCGAACATGATGGTGCTCGATGAGCCGACCAACGATCTCGACATCGAGACCCTGGAACTGCTCGAAGACCTCCTCGCCGACTACGATGGCACGCTGCTGCTGGTCAGCCATGACCGCAGCTTCCTCGATCAGGTGGTCACCTCGATGCTTGTCTTCGAGGGCGACGGACAGGTGGGAGAATATGTCGGGGGCTACGAGGACTGGCTGCGTCAGCGTGCGGAGCGACCCGCCACGCCGTCACGGGCCCGGCCCGCAAGCGCGCCGCCTGCGGCGCCCGCCCCGAATCGCGGCAACCGGCTCGCCTATCGCGAACGCCAGGAACTGGACGCGCTGCCGGCACGCATCGAGTCGATGGAGAACGAATTGGCAGGCTGGGAGGAGAAGGCGGGACGCAGCGACTTCTATCAGCGCGAGAGCGGCGAGATCACCGCCGATGTCGCGCGCATGGACGAGCTGCGCGCCGCCATCGAGAGCGCCTATCGCCGCTGGGAAGAACTTGCCGCCCGCGAGGACTGATCCGGCGGCACATGCTCCAGATCCGTGCCACAGCGCCGACAGACGTACTTCGCCGTTTCACGCTGTACCCGTCCGTGACGCACGCCGCTCAGCTGATGCGTACGGCATTCGCAGCGATACAGATGCCGGCGCTGCCGACGCAGCGGTATGCCGGAAAGATCGAGCCGGTGACGCATCGCGCCACTCGGGTCGACACCGAATAGCCGCATGACCTCGCACCACTCCCGCCCATGGGGCCGGATGCGATGAAAGCCGTGGAGCAGATCGGTGACGTAGTGGGCGACCTCGTGCGGCACGGTGACCTCGATGCCGTCTCCGGGATACTTCGCGAACAGCCAGGGATTGTAGCGGATGATGCGATGCTCGCCGCAGACCCGGTACATGCCGGCCATCCGTCCGCGCAGATCGAACAGCACCGGCAGCGCCGGAAACTTGCGGCCGTACGCGGCGGCCGCCATGTCGATCCAGCGCAATGTCTCCGCCGTCACGAGACGGCGCTGCGCCTCGTCGATGGGCGTGACATAGATCTCCGCCCCGCTTCCGCGCCCGGTCATGCTCCCCCCTCCCGTCGTCGCTGACGGGTTGTCGGACTGCCGCAGGGACCGAGCCTGCGGCAGGCGTTCATCAGATGTATGGGATGTGGGATACATCCGCCATGAAATGGCGGTAATCGCAGGTGAGCTCCTCACCCGCCTGGATGTCGCGTGTCGCCCAGCCGACCCCGACCTCCGAGAAATCGACGCTGGGCGTGCGCGAATGGTTCATGTACCTGCCCATCGTCGATTCGTAGTACAGCTTGCCACCGGGTTCCGGCTGATAGAGATGAATCTCGATCTCGGTCTTCACCGAAGGCGGCAGGCGCTCGAACTCTTCCTCGGTGAATACGATGTCGAACAGCGGATGGAACTCCCAGACTTTGGTTCCCTTGGCAACGAAATCGGTGGCGAAGACTCCGAAACCGTGGATCGGACTCTTCTCCAGATAAGTGGGTACTACGATCATGTGCTCCCCGATGGTACGCCCGCAGGCGCCTTCCCGCCGGCTCACTGTCGCGCGCCGGTCCCTTGCAGAACGCTATCTGTTTACAGAAACGCGCGGTTCTCGTCAATCAGATCCGCGGGAGGCGAAATCCACGACCGTCGCCTGTTCGCCCTCTTGACAAGCAGCGTGCGGACGGGCGAGATAGCGCCTCATGCCCGCCCGCCACAAGGACCCCCGTTACGAGAGCTCGCTGCGGCACTCGATGCGGGACGGCGTCGCCTGGTCGGTGATGATCGGCAGCGGGGAAAACTACTTTGCCGCCTTCGCCGTTTTCCTGCGCGCCACCACCGCGCAGATCGGGATCCTCGCCACCCTGCCCCCCCTGCTCGCATCCTTCGCCCAGCTGCTCTCGTCCTGGGCGGGACGGCGCACCGGGCAACGCAAAGGCATCATCATTTTCGGCGCGACGCTGCAGGCCCTGGCGCTGCTGCCACTCGCGCTTCTGCCGCTGATCTTCCCCGAGCATGGCATATGGCTGCTGATCGCATGCGCGGTCGTCTATCATGCCGGCGCCAACCTCGCCACTCCCCAATGGGGCAGCCTGATGGGCGACCTGGTGCCCGAACGGCGGCGCGGACGCTATTTCGGCAGGCGGACCCGGCTGTGCAGCATCACCGCCTTTCTGGCGCTGGTATCCGCCGGCATCGTGCTCGACCTCTTCGACCGCAATGCCTGGACCGTCGCCGGCTATCTGACGATCTTCGCTGTCGCCGCCATCGCCCGCGGCGTATCGGTCTGGCATCTGTACCACATGTACGATCCGCCGGGGCACACCGCCGCCCTGGAATCCCCTTTCCGCGCGGGCATGTGGCGCCGGCTGCGCGGCTCGCCCTTCGCGCGCTTTTCGCTGTTCTACATGGCGATGCAGTTCGCGGTGCATATCGCCTCGCCCTTCTTCGTGGTCTATATGCTGCGCGACCTCGGCTTCAGCTATCTCGAGTTCACCATCATGGCCGCGACCTCGGTACTGATGCAGTTCCTGACCCTGAACCGCTGGGGACGCGTCAGCGATGCCTTCGGCAATCGCTACATCCTGGTGCTCACCGGCCTCGCCCTCCCCCTCCTCCCGGCGCTGTGGCTGTTTTCCACCAACTATGTCTATCTGCTGTCGGTGCAGGCCCTGAGCGGCCTGGTATGGGCGGGATACTCGCTGAGCGCGAGCAACTATCTTTACGATCTGATCCCCGGCGAACGCCGCGCCACACAGATGGCACTGCACAACGTGTTCGCCAGCGTAGGCGTATTCTGCGGCGCCATGCTTGGCGGCTGGGCCGGCACCCATCTGCCGCGGGAGATCATGGTGGGAGGAGAACGCTATGAATGGTTCAGCGTGCTTTACGGCGTATTCCTGCTGTCGGGCCTGGCCCGCCTTGCGGTCGGCGCCCTGTTCCTGCGACATCTCGAGGAAATGCGTCCGGTCCGGCGGCCGCGGAGCGCCGGCGCGCTGATCTTCCGCATCGCGCGTTTCCAGTCGCTCTCGGGCGTCATCTTCGATGTCGTGGGAGTGAAAAAAAAGGAGGAGCGGGCACAGCCGCCATCCGGCGACGGCCCACCCCCCGATTGACAGCAAGCCGGTCCCGGCACGGGCGACCGGCCAGAACTCAGCTCGCCAGGCGGGAGCTTCGCTTGCGATCGTGCTCCTTGAGCTCCTTCTTGCGCAGACGGATGGAGTTCGGCGTCACCTCCACCAGCTCATCGTCGTCGATGAACTCCAGCGCCTGCTCCAGGCTCATGCGGATCGGCGGCGTGAGCAGGATGTTCTCATCGGAGCCCGCTGCCCGGATATTGGTCAGCTGTTTGGCCTTCAACGGGTTGACCACCAGATCGTTGTCGCGGGTATGGATACCGATGATCATGCCCTCGTAGACCTGTTCGCCGTGCCCGATGAACAGCCGGCCGCGCTCCTGCAGATTGAACAGCGCGTAAGCCAGCGCCTTGCCCGGGCCGTTGGCGATCAGCACGCCATTGATCCGGTTGCCGAAGTCGCCCTGCTTGACCGGTCCGTAATCGTCAAACACATGGTAGATGAGGCCGCTGCCCTGGGTAGCGGTCAGGAACTCGGTACGGAAACCGATCAGGCCCCGTGACGGCACCCGATAGTCCAGGCGTACGCGGCCCTTGCCATCCGGCACCATGTTGTTGAGCTCCGCTCCGCGCGAACCGAGCTTCTCCATCACCGAACCCTGGTGCTGCTCCTCGACATCGACGGTGAGCTGCTCGTACGGCTCATGGCGCACACCGTCGATCTCGCGCATGATCACTTCGGGACGCGACACGCCGAGCTCATAGCCCTCGCGCCGCATGTTCTCGATGAGAATCGACAGGTGCAGCTCACCGCGCCCCGAAACGCGGAAGCGATCGGGATCTCCGGTATCTTCCACGCGCAGCGCAACGTTGTGGACCAGCTCCTTCTCCAGACGCTCGCGGATCTGCCGCGACGTCACGAACTTGCCGTCCTGTCCGGCGAGCGGCGAGGTATTGACCTGGAAGGTCATGCTCACCGTGGGCTCATCGACGGTCAGCTGCGGCAGCGCCTCGACGCATGCCGGATCGCACAGGGTATCCGAGATGCGCAGGCCATCGATGCCGGTGAAGCAGATGATGTCTCCGGCTCTCGCCTCGGCCGTTTCCCTTCGCTCCAGCCCGAGGAAGCCGAACACCTGCAGGATTCGCCCGGTATGCCGTTCGCCGTGACGATCCAGGATCACCACCGGCGTATTGGTGCGCACCCGGCCGCGAGCGATGCGCCCGATGCCGATGACTCCGACGTAGCTGTTGTAGTCGAGAGCGCTGACCTGGAGCTGCAGCGGGCCATCCGGATCCACGTCCGGCGGCGGAACATGCTCGACGATCTTGCGGAACAGCGGCTCCATGTCGCCGCTTCGCACCGAGGGATCGTCGCCCGCATAGCCGTTCAGGCCGGAAGCGTAGATCACCGGAAAATCGAGCTGCTCTTCGGTGGCGCCGAGCCGGTCGAAAAGATCGAAGGTCTGATCGAGCACCCAGTCGGCGCGCGCGCCCGGACGATCGATCTTGTTGATCACGACGATCGGGCGCAAACCACGCTCGAGCGCCTTCTGGGTCACGAAACGGGTCTGCGGCATCGGCCCATCCATGGCGTCGACGAGCAGAAGCACCGAATCGACCATGGACAACACGCGCTCCACCTCGCCGCCGAAGTCGGCGTGGCCGGGCGTATCGATGATATTGATGCGGTACTCTCCCCACTCGATGGCGGTATTCTTGGCCAGGATGGTGATGCCGCGCTCGCGTTCGATCGCGTTCGAATCCATCACTCTTTCCTGCGCCTCGCCGCGAGTCTTGAGCGTACCGGAACACTGCAACAGCTTGTCGACCAGGGTAGTCTTGCCGTGGTCAACGTGGGCGATGATAGCGATATTGCGTAGCTTGTCGATCATGTGAGTCTCACCGAGGTGGACAATATGAGCCGGCGCCTGGGCGCCGGCCCCTGAGTGCCGCTATTTTGCCACGGCGCGGGCAGCCGGATTGCGGTCACGCGACCCGGGACGTCGACCGGAACGCGGGCCCTCGAATCCCCTGGCACCACCGCCTCCACCACCGGGTCCGCCCCGGGCGTGGCGGCCCTGCTGCGGACCGCGGGGGGGCGAAGGCCGGCGCTTCTGGCCGTCCTTGCGCGGTGCCGGGCGCGCGACGACGATCGGCTCATAGCCCGGCACCACCGTGCTGGGCAGATCCTGACGCAGCAGGCGCTCGATGTCGCGCAGCTGCTTGTATTCATCGGCGCTGACCAGCGAAACCGCCTCGCCGGCCATGCCCGCGCGACCGGTGCGGCCGATGCGGTGCACGTAATCCTCGGGCACGTTCGGCAGTTCGAAGTTGACCACGTGGGGCAACTGATCGATATCGATACCGCGGGCGGCGATGTCGGTCGCGACCAGCACCCGCACCGCGCCCTTGCGGAAGTCGGCGAGCGCACGGGTGCGCGCGCCCTGGGTCTTGTCGCCGTGGATCGCCGCGCTGCTCAGGCCATCACGCTCGAGCTGCGATGCCAGGCGGTCGGCGCCGTGCTTGGTGCGGGTGAAGACCAGCACCTGGCGCCAGTTCTGCGAGCCGATCATGTGCGACAGCAGTTCGCGCTTGCGCTCGCGATCGACGGGATGCACGAGGTGGGAAACCCTTTCGGCGGTAGTGTTGCGCGCCGCGACCTCGACATGCACCGGGTTGTTCAGCATGCCACTCGAGAGGCGGCGAATCTCCTCGGAGAACGTCGCCGAGAACATCAGGTTCTGACGCTTCGCCGGCAGCTGGCTGATGATGCGGCGAATGGCCGGGATGAAGCCCATATCGAGCATGCGATCGGCCTCGTCGAGCACGAATATCTCGATCTGCGACAGATCCAGGGTCTTGCGCTCCACGTGGTCGATCAGACGTCCCGGCGTTGCAACCAGAATGTCGACGCCGCGGCGCAGCGCGTTCACCTGCGGACCGAAGCCGACGCCGCCGAAGATGGCTGCCGAACGCAGCGGCAGATGCTTGCCATAGGCCAGGACATTGTCATGGACCTGGGCCGCGAGCTCACGCGTCGGGGTGAGGACCAGGCCGCGCACCGGCCGATGACGTCCGGCTGGACGGCTTGCGGCAAGGCGGTGCAGCAGCGGCAGGGTGAAACCGGCAGTCTTGCCGGTTCCGGTCTGCGCACACGCGATCATGTCGCGCCCTTCGAGCAATACCGGAATCGCCTGGCTCTGGATGGGCGTAGGCTCTGAATAGCCGAGTTCGGACACAGCACGCAACAGTTCGGCCGACAGACCGAGGCTGGAGAAAGACATGAATTTTGATACTCCTGATTGGCCTAGGTCTGCGCGTCTGCGCCGGACCGGTCGTCTAGGCGGGGGATTCGAGAAATACGATCGATCGGGGCGGGATCACCACGAAGGAGAGTCCCTAGGCAGAAGACCGGACTGCAGCGGGACTGGCGGCTATTCTACGGAATGCGCTCCTCCCGCACAAGAAGTATCGGTTTCGGCCAGGCGCCCGGCTTCTGCGTCGCCCGCGCGGCTGATATGCTGGAGTCGAGTCCCACTGCAACTTCACCGCTTAGTAAAGGTCGAAATCGGTATGCCGAAGCATGCAGTCACGAGGCGGACAGGCGCAGTCATTCTGATGGCACTGGCGGTGCTGATCAGTGGCTGCGCCACGACCGTGTCCGAACGCATCGCCCGCCCCCCCGCGGTCGACCTCGGAGTGCCGGAAGCCCGCGAGGATATCGGCGCGCACACCGGCGAAGCCATCCGCTGGGGCGGAACCATCATAGCGGTAGACAACGATGCGGAGGAATCGCGGCTGGAAATCATCGCGCGCCCGTTGCGCCGGGACGGCAGGCCGCTGGACGCCGATACCAGCCCGGGGCGGTTCATCGTGGTGATCGATGGTTTCCTCGATCCGGCGATCTTCATCGAGGGCCGCGACATCACCATCTATGGCATGATCGAGGGCGAGCGTACCGGCCGCATCGGCGAACGGGACTATGTCTACCCGGTGATCAGAGCGATCGAATACCAGCTGTGGCGCGCCATCGATCCGCGCGACTATCCGGTCGGCTACCGCAGTTATTACTACTACGATCCCTGGTACTCTCCCTGGGGTCCCTATTACCACCCGTACCCCCGCTATCGCGAGCTTCCTCCCCCCAGGACACCGGAGCGGCGGGGAGTGCTCCGGCGATGAGTGGGAGTGGTTTTCGCCCGATCCAGGTGATCTGCCTTGCCGTCATGGCGCTTGCCGGCTGCGCGACCAGCACGCTGTTCGACCGCGAAACCTATGATGATGCGCTGACGCCGAACGATATCGCGCGCTCTTCCGACGCTGGTGACGGCCATCAGGCGCTGTGGGGCGGACTGATCATCGCCGCGCGGAATCTGGAAAAGACAAGCGAACTCGAAATCCTCTCTTATCCCCTGGACCGCCGCCAGCGCCCCGATACCAGCCGCCCCCCCCAGGGTCGATTCCTGACGGTCATCGAAGGCTATCTGGAGACCGGGGACTACGCCGAGGGCCGCATGGCGACCGTCGCCGGGCCGGTCGTCGGCAAGCGGGAAGGAAAAATCGGTGAGTCGGGGTACACTTACCCCGTGATCGAAACGACGCCCGAGTTCCTACATCTGTGGCCGACCGGGCGCTCCGAGACGGAGCCGCGCCTTAACTTCGGCATCGGCGTCATGTTCGGTCGCTAGCACCGACCGGCGCGGCCGATCGCCGGATCAAAACCAAGCAACCTCGAGGGGAACGCATGTCCATTGAACGCATCCGCATTGCCATGGCCGCCCTGCTGCTGTCCGTCCTCCCGCTGGCAGCCGGCGCCCACACCCATCTCGACCACGCCGAACCTGCCGCCGACGCCGTGCTCGAGTCCGCGCCCAAGCAGGTCCACCTGTCGTTCAGCAGCCGTATCGAGGCGCGCTTCAGCCGTATCGAGGTCTATGCCGCCGATGGCACGCAGGTGGATCAGCGCAATTACACCGCGAGCGATAACAAGCGCGAGCTCACCGTGGATCTGGCCGAGGACCTGCCCGCCGGCGAATACCAGGTGCAGTGGAACGTGGTTGCGCGCGACGGACATCGCGTGCGCGGCGATTACAAGTTCAACGTGAAGTGACAGGATCGACGTGCCGGCGCTGACGCAGACACTGGCGACCTCGCTCGATCTGCTCGGCCTGGTGCTGCTTGGCGGCGTGATGGCGGGCTGGCTGTGGCTGCAGCCACGGCGGCCCGCCGGACGAGCCGTCGCCGCACTGGATGGCTGGCTGGCGCTTGCGGTGGCGCTGTCTCTGGCCGGCGCGGCGGCGGACCTGCTGCTGCGTACCGCGGCCCTCCATGAAATTGCACCGGCGGCCGCGTGGCCGCACGTCGGTGACGTCCTCCTCGGCAGTGACTACGGCCGCTTCTGGATTCTGCGCGTCGCCTCCCTGCTTGCCCTGGTCCTGCTGTGGGCGATAGCCCGAGGCGCCACCCGGCCGCTACGGATGGCGGCACCGCTGGTCGTGCTGGCGGGCGCCTTCGCCATCGCCGGGACCGGCCATGCGGGAGAGGATGGCGGGCTGACGGTTCTCGCCCTGTCCGGCGTGGTACATGTGACCGCCGCCAGCCTGTGGGGCGGCTCGGTGATCATCTATGGCTTTGCCATCGCACCCCGGCTGCGGCATGGCCTCGTACCCGCCGCCTGGGTAGCCGAGTCAGCCACGCGACTGTCCGCGCTCGCCGGCCTGGCCCTCGCCATGGTCCTGGCTTCCGGGCTGTACAACGCCTGGATGCTGGTCGGGACGATCCCCGCCATGTGGCAGACCGACTACGGCCGCATTCTGATGTTCAAACTCGCCCTGGTCGCGGTAATGATGGGGATCGGTTTCTTCAACCGATACCAGGCCGTACCCCTGATTCGCGCCTGGGCGCAACCCCCGCAACTCGCGGCCGAAGCGGACGCGCCGCTCGCCCGTCTGCAGACCATGCTTCGCATCGATGCGCTCGTGGTATTGCTGGTGATACTGGCAGCGGCTGTGCTCGGCAATACCAGCCCTGCCGCTCATCTCCAGGCCGGCTGAAGGCGACGCTCCCCTCCAGCCCTCTTGGCAGCCGTCGGCAGCAGCCGTTCTGCAGACTATGCTAGAGGCACGGATCCCATGCAGGAGACACCCCATGAAAATGGACTACAGCAAGTACCGCGAAGACGATCCCACGCAGGAGAACCTCCGGCGCCGCCTGACGCCGCTGCAGTACGAGGTCACCCAGGAGGACGGCACCGAGGCTCCGTTTGACAATGCCTTCTGGGACGAGAAGCGTCCCGGCATCTATGTCGACGTGGTGAGCGGAGAACCTCTGTTCTCATCCCGCGACAAATATGACTCGGGCAGTGGCTGGCCGAGCTTCGTGCGTCCGCTCGAACCGGAGAACCTGGTGGAACGTGAGGACCTGCGGCACGGCATGAGGCGCACCGAGGCGCGCAGCCGCGGCGCCAACTCTCATCTCGGCCACGTGTTCGGCGACGGTCCTCAGCCCACGGGACTGCGCTACTGCATAAACTCCGCGGCCCTGCGTTTCATCCCGCTGGAAGACATGGAGCGGGAAGGCTACGGCGAGTATCTGGCCCGGTTCGCCGGGGAGCGCGAGGAGGATTAGATTTGGCGCGGAATGTGCCTTAGAATCTGCGGTAGCCGAAGAATAAAAGGACACTGCAATGAGCGACAAGCCGGATCACAAGGCCATCTGCCAGTCTTCTCTGGGCGTGGAGCTGGAAGAGGAGGAATGCCGCATCATCGCCGCCTCCATGAACGTGCGCCACCTGGAAGAGGGAGAGCTGGTGGTCAAGGAAGGCGAAGCGGACAACACGCTCTTCGTGCTCATCGAAGGCAAGCTCGCGGTCACCGGCACGGTGCTCGGACAGGAGCTGGTCGTCTACACCATGAAGCCTGGTGAGTGCGCCGGCACCCGAGCCTTCGTCGACCGCACCCCGCGCAAGGCGACGCTGCGCTCGGTCGGCAAGACCACGGTGTACACGCTCAAGCCCGATGCGTTCGAGGCCATGCTGGAAACGCATCCGCGCATCGTCTACAAGATCATGCGCGCGCTGTTCCGCATCACCCACACCAACCTGATGCGCATGAACCTGGAAAGCCAGGAACTGGTCAACTACGTGTCGAAGATCCGCGGACGGTACTGAGGATAGATGGTTTTCTCATGGCTCTCTCCCCGCCTCCACCAATCCGCCCCCAAAGACGCGCATCGCACGCAGCGCCTCTTCCTCATAGGGCTTGGGAGCCAGTCTGCCCCATACCGGCGCCGGCCAGGCCGGGTCGGTTCGATAACGCACGATATGATGGACGTGAAGCTGTGGCACCACATTGCCCAAGGCTGCGATGTTGAGCTTGTCGGCGCGGAAATGGGTGGAGAGCCGCAGGGCCAGGAAGGACGATTCGCGCGTCAGCTGCCATTGATCGGCGGCATCGAGCTGATGGATTTCGGTGATTCCGGCGCGATCGGGTACCAGGATGAACCAGGGCCAGTTGGCATCGTTCATCAGCAGCAGACGACACAGCGGCAGGCACCCGAGTTCGAAGGTATCTTCCCGCAGACGCGGATGAAGCTCAGCCACGGCCGCCGCCGACCCGGCGTCCCTTGCGCGCCGGGCGCCCGGAGGGGCCAGCACCTTTGACGGATGGTCTTGGCGGCAAGCCGGTGTGCTGAGTCAGGAAGCGCCCCTTGCCGCCCGGCGTCTTCCCGGATCCACCGGAGTGCCTTCCCTCGTGGGCTGCGCCCGTTCCCCGCGGCTGCCAGGCCGGCACCAGATGATGCTTGCCGGGGCCGATGAGGTCGGAGCGCCCCATCCGCTTGAGCGCCTCGCGCAGCAATGGCCAGTTCTCCGGATCGTGATAGCGCAGGAAGGCCTTGTGCAGGCGACGCATCTTCAGGCCCTTGGGCACGGCGACCTTCTCGCTGTTGCGAGTGACCTTGCGCAAGGGGTTGCGGCCACTGTGATACATCGACGTCGCCAACGCCATCGGCGAAGGCAGGAAAGTCTGCACCTGATCGGCGCGGAAGCCATTGCGCTTCAACCATAGCGCGAGCTCCAGCATGTCTTCGTCGCGCGTTCCCGGATGCGCGGCGATGAAATACGGAATCAGGTACTGCTCCTTGCCGGCCTCGCGCGAATAGCGGTCGAACAGGGCCTTGAAGCGATCGTAGGCGCCCATCCCCGGCTTCATCATCTTCGACAGCGGACCAGGCTCGGTATGTTCGGGCGCGATCTTCAGATAGCCGCCCACGTGGTGAGTCACCAGCTCGCGCACGTACTCGGGCGAGCGCACGGCGAGATCGTAGCGCAGCCCCGAAGCGATCAATACCTTCTTCACTCCCGGCAGCGCGCGCGCCTTGCGGTACAGGCCGACAAGCGCGGAATGATCGGTATTGAGGTTGGAGCAGATGTCGGGCCACACGCAGGACAGGCGCCGGCAGGCGCTCTCGATCTCGGGGCTGCGACAGGCGAGCCGGTACATGTTGGCGGTCGGTCCGCCGAGATCCGAAATGACGCCGGTGAACCCCGGCACCGTGTCACGGATGGTCTCGATCTCGCGCAGGATCGACTCCTCGGAGCGGCTCTGGATGATGCGTCCTTCATGCTCGGTGATCGAACAGAAGGTGCAGCCGCCGAAGCATCCGCGCATGATATTGACCGAGAACCGGATCATGTCCCAGGCCGGGATGATGGCATCGCCATAGGCCGGATGCGGACGGCGCGCGTACGGAAGATCGAATACCGCATCCAACTCCACGGTGGTGAGCGGAATCGGTGGCGGATTGATCCAGATTTCGCGGTCACCGTGACGCTGCACCAGCGCCCGGGCATTGCCCGGATTGGTTTCCAGGTGCATCACGCGGGACGCATGCGCATAAAGCACCGGATCATCCCTGACGGCGGCATACGCCGGCAGGCGCACCACGGTCCGCTCACGGTCCGCGCGCGGGATGTGACGCTCGAGACGCACCACTCGCGCCGTACCCGGCATGACGCCTGGGTCCGGAGCACCTGGCTTCACATCGTCGCTCCCCCTCGCGTCGCAGGACGCCCTTTCGCTCGCGTAGGGATCGACGGGCGGCGTAATCGGTCCTGGTTCCTCTATCCGCGTGGAATCCAGCTCGACCCAGTCCGCCGGTACCCGGTCGCGCACGAGAGCGGTGCCGCGGATATCGGTCAGCGCATCGACCGGTTCGCGCGCGGCCAGGCGATGGGCGATCTCGACGATCTGCCGTTCGCCGTTGCCGTACACCAGCAGGTCGGCGCGCGAATCGAGCAGCACCGATCGACGCACCTTGTCCGACCAGTAGTCGTAATGCGCGATGCGCCGCAGGCTGGCCTCGATGCCGCCGATGATGACGGGAACCTCGCGGAACGCTTCGCGGCAGCGCTGAGCATAGACGATGACGGCGCGATCGGGACGCCTGTCCGCGGCGCCGCCCGGCGTATAGGCATCATTGCTGCGGATACGGCGATCGGAAGTGTAGCGATTGACCATCGAATCCATGTTGCCGGCGGTGATGCCGAAGAACAGGTTCGGGCGGCCGAGCGCGGAAAAGTCGGCGGTATCCCGCCAGTCCGGTTGCGCGATGATGCCGACGCGGAAACCCTGTCGCTCCAGCACGCGCCCGATCACGGCGGCGCCGAAACTCGGATGATCCACGTACGCATCACCACTTACCAGGATGATGTCGCAGGAATCCCAGCCGAGCGCGTCCATCTCGTCACGCGACATGGGCAGCATGGGCGCGATGCCGAAGCGGGATGCCCAGTAGGGACGACGCGAGAACAGGCCGGTAGCTGGAGGATGCATGGGAATGCGATTATAGCGCGGATCGCTCAGCCACAACCCGCAGTATGGCGGCTGCGGACCGAGGGAGCGGCTCAGTCGTGGGTGAAGCCGCGGACGATATAGCCGCCCGACTTCTCGTCGTACTCAAGCTTGAGCAGGCCACGCGTCTGCGCCTCCTCGAGCAGGCGACCGAAGGTGCGAAAGCCGTGGTAGGTCTCGTTGAAGCCGGGGTTGCGCCGCTTGAGCGCCTGCTTGACCATCGAACCCCAGACCTTCTCTTCCTCGCCGCGTTCCTCGAACAGATCCTCGACCGTTTCCATGACCATGTCGATGGCCTGCTGGCGCTTCTCGTCCTCGGACAGCTCGGTCGCGGCCTCCCCTGCCTCTGGCGCCTCGGGCGCATCCGCTGGCGCCGCAGCCTTGGTCCGCGTCTTGCGCTTCGCACGGCTACGCGTTTGCTTCTCGGTCTCGCGCGCCAGATCATCATAGAAGATGAATTCGTCGCAATTGGCGATCAGCAGATCCGATGCCGATTTCTTTACCCCGACGCCGATCACCACCTTGTTGTTCTCGCGCAGCTTGCTCACCAGCGCGGAGAAGTCGGAATCGCCGCTGATGATGACGAACGTATCTACATGCGACTTGGTGTAGCACAGATCGAGCGCGTCCACGACCATGCGGATATCGGCGGAATTCTTTCCTGATTGCCGCACATGTGGAATCTCGATCATCTCGAAGGCGGACTCGTGCATGGAGCGGCGAAAATCCTTGTAGCGCTCCCAGTCGCAATAAGCCTTCTTGACGACGATGTTGCCCTTGAGCAGCAGGCGCTCCAGGATCTTGCGGATATCAAAGGGCGCATAGCGGGCGTCCCGGACTCCGAGAGCAACGTTCTCGAAGTCGCAGTACACCGCCATGTTCTGGGTTCTGGAAGTACTCAACCGGTTGCGCCCGCGTGTCCATTGACCGGCTTGAGCCAGCGGTAGAGCCGCATCGGCGGCGCATTGCGCAACTCCATGGTGACGTCGGGACTGCCGAACAGTTCGCGCCCGAATCGCGCCACGTGGCTGCGGAACTGATAGGCGACGAAGCGACCGCCATAGCCGAGCGAGGACCAGAGCGAACTCAGGATCTCGCGAGCCGTCGTCGGTGGCATGGTGGAGAACGGAATTCCGGAAACGACCGCATCGGGTCTGCCGAGCCCGTATTGCGCCAGGATGCTGTCGATGTCGACGGCACTGCCGACATGATTGATCAGCCGCGGATCGTCGATCGCGGCCAGACGCGCCGCGAACTCCGGATTGATCTCGATGGTGAGCAGGCGTCCCTCGGGTGGAAGCGCGCGCAGCATGGCCCGCGTCGTGCCTCCCGTGCCGGGCCCAAGCTCGACCACCAGCCGGGCTCGCGATATGTCCGCCGTTTCCACGATGCGCCTTTCCAGAAAGCGGGAACTGGGGATGACCGAGCCGACCCGTTCCGGATTGTCCAGGAACCCCTTGAAGAAGGCCAGGGTATCTGGAGTCTTGCTCACTGTGACCTTGCTTGAATCCTCGCTCACTCGCCCGCTCCGCCCATCGTGCAATTAATTCCCTCACGACGCCGATGCGCCGCCCCTTCCGGGCAAATATGCTGCCAGACGATGCCTGTCGTCAATCACCCTCAATTAAAGACAGGAGATAAGGGAGAACACGGAGAGAAAAGGAGAAAGAGAAAAGTGACGCCGGCAAGCGTGGTCACGGGTGGTATGCGCGGCGAAAAAAAATGCACGGACCTGCTCACCCGACCGGGGGAGGTGCCGGGAAAAGTCCGACCCGCATCATTGTCGGCGCCGGCGGAAACGGGTCCGCCGCTGCGCCACAAAAAAACCCCGCCACGAAGGCGGGGTCTCTCTCGTTCGATGTCGGAACGTCCGCTTACAGCGGCTTGACGTTCTCGGCAGCCGGACCCTTGGGGCCCTGCGTTACTTCGAACTGCACCTTCTGACCCTCAGCCAGGGTCTTGAAGCCGGTGCCCTGTATGGCCGAATGATGAACGAAGACATCCTTGCCGCCATCTTCGGGCGTGATGAATCCAAAGCCCTTGCTATCGTTGAACCACTTGACAGTTCCAGTTACCACGGAGATTACCTCTCTCAACATTGAATGCGACGATTGCAGCTCATCTTGTCGAGGCGTGATTGCGGAGGGTCATCCAAAACAGATAGGAGGGCTACCGAATTACCACGAGAACGCACTGCAACCGGAGTCACTATACACAAACGCCGAGCGAAAGCAACAGAATTTTATCGCCCTTTGCAAGGCCCCTCATGCCTGATATTTTGCCTGCATCGATCACCATCCCGCACACGAGCCGCTTGCCCGATCCATGACATTGAACAAAGTACAGAAAGGCTCCGCCCTGCGCTCCACACTGATCACTGTGGGCATCGTTGTCCTCGCTCTGGCATTCGCCGCCACCCTGCTGCCGCGCGGCTTCAGCGACGACCTGTCCCGCATCGGCCAGGGGCGGCCGGCGGTGGTCCTGGTGCATGACAAGGAAGCCGTGGCGAGTCTGGAACTGATGACCATGCTCAACGAGCTGCGTGGCGATTACGAAGATCGCATGGAATTCCTGGCGACCGACGTAGCAACCGACGAAGGGCGCAGCTTCGCCCAGTCGCAGGGCGTAGGCTCCAGTCTGCTGGTCCTGTTCGACGGAGCAGGCAGCCGTGTCGCGATCATCGATGGCATACGCGACCCGGGAATCCTGCGCAGCACGCTGGAATCCCGTCTCGACCTGCCGCCGTCCTGAAGCCGCCCGGCAGCGCGCTGCCGGCACCAGCGGAGATTTGCAGATGATCCGCACGATCTTCAGCATCTCCAGCCTGCTCTGCGGTATTGCGCTCGTCCTGATGGGCCTGGCGCTGCTCGCCACCTCGCTCGGCATACGAGCGGTCGAAGAGCGTTACAGCGATGCCGTCATGGGCCTGATCATGGCAAGCTACTTCGTCGGCTTCGTCATCGGCAGCTTCATCCTTCCTCCACTCGTTCGCCGCATCGGGCCGATCCGCACGTACGCGGCGCTGGCGGCCATCGGCTCCGTATGCGCCTTCATGCACGCCTTGCTGGTGATGCCGCTCGCCTGGGCGGCGCTGCGCTGCATCATGGGCATCGCATTGGTCGGCATCTACATGGTGGTCGAAGGCTGGCTGAATGGCATGGTGCCCAACCAGCGCCGGGGAAAGATCTTCGGCGTATACATGATGGTAACGCTCGGCGCCCAGGCGCTCGGTCAGTTCCTCCTGCTGCTCGACCCGGGCGCGACGATTGCGGCATTCGGCATTGCAGCCTCCTTCTTCTCGCTCGGCATCGTGCCGGTGGCACTGACGCGCCGCGCGCAACCCGCGATGGTGGAAGCGCCGACGGTCCACCTCGCCGAACTGCGACGGCGCGCGCCGCTCAGCCTGGCGGCAGCGCTGGCCGCCGGCCTGGTGACCGCCTCCTTCTGGGGTCTCGGCGCCGTGTTTGCGAGTCGCACCGGCCTGCCTGCTCCGCAGGTCGCCGCATTCATGGCGGCACTGATCGCGGGAGGCGTGCTGCTGCAGTGGCCGGTGGGCCACTTCTCCGATCATCATGATCGTCGCCACGTGATGATCGCGGTTGCCGCGCTCGGTACTGCCGCGGCCGTGTTCGCCTCCTTCGCCTGGCGCCTCGGACCGGTCTGGCTCTACGTGTCCGCCGCGACGGTGGGCGGCATGATTTTCACCCTCTACGGACTCAGCGTCGCCTATCTGAACGATCGCATCCACAGCGACGCGGCGCTCGATGCCGCGCGCGGGATTCTGCTGGTATTCGGCGTAGGCTCATCCGTGGGCCCGGTGGCGGCCGGTCTCGCGATGGAGTATGGAGGTCCTTCCGGCCTGCCGCTCTCTGCCGCCGTGGTGCTCGGCCTCTTTGCGCTGTATGCGATCCGCGCCGCCCGTACGGAACCTCCCGTCTCCGAGGCAGACCGCTCCACCTTCATACCGATGGATCAGACCTCTCAGGCGGCGCTGGAACTCGATCCGCGACTGGTGACCGAAGATGCCGCGTCTACTCCCGCGCGCGAGGAACCCGGCGCCGACTTCGAGCGTCGCTGATACGGAGACAAACGTCGTTTACAGTGGCCACCTTCGGTGCCAAGATGGCCCTCTGCGTTTCGGGCACCACCCCGGATACCGGTCCCTGGACCTGCACTTTTCGGCAAATCTCTTCTTTGAAGGAGGCGAGCGATGAACGTGCAAGAACTGGAACGGACAGCTCAGGCCATGGTCGCGGACGGCCGCGGGCTGCTGGCAATGGACGAAAGCACGCCAACCGCGGCCAAGCGGCTGAAAGCGGTCGGGGTGGAGAACAGCAGCGAGAACCGACGCAGCTATCGCGAACTGCTTCTCGGCACGAGCGGACTCGGCGAGTACATCAGCGGCGCCATCCTCTATGACGAGACCATTCGCCAGAAGGCAAATGACGGCACGCCCTTCGCGCAGCTCGCCGAACGAAACGGAATCATCCCGGGCATCAAGGTCGACACCGGCACAAAACCGCTCGCCGGCCATTCCGAAGAGAAGATCACCGAAGGGCTGGACGGCCTGCGTGAACGCCTGCAGGAATATCGCGGCCTGGGCGCCCGCTTCTGCAAATGGCGCGCGGTGATAACCATCGGCGAACACATTCCAAGCCGCACCTGCATCGAAACCAACGCCCACGCGCTGGCCCGCTACGCGGCGCTGTGCCAGGAGGCCGGCATGGTTCCCATCGTGGAACCCGAAGTCCTCATCGATGGCGAGCATACGCTGGAACGCAGCTATGAGGTGACGCTCGAGACGCAGCGCGCCGTGTTCGAGGAACTCTATCGCCAGGGCATCCACTTCCCCGGCATGGTGCTCAAGCCGAGCATGGTGATCGCCGGCAAGCAATGTCCCAAGCGGATCGCGCCGGAAGATGTCGCCGAATGGACCATCTGCTGCCTGCGCAACACCGTCCCCGCCGCGGTACCCGGCATCGCCTTCCTCTCCGGCGGCCAGGGCGACGAGGAAGCCACGATCCATCTCAATGCCATGAACATGATCGCCCGCAGCATGCGCCTGCCATGGCGGCTCACCTTCTCCTACGCGCGCGCGCTGCAGAATCAGGTCATGCAGAAGTGGTCCGGAAACCCGGCCAATGTCGACGCCGCGCGCCGCATCCTGCTCCACCGGGCACGCTGCAACTCGGCGGCCAGCCGCGGCGAATACCGCCCCGAGATGGAACGCGAAAAGGCGGCCTGAGCCGCCTCGCCGCCATTGCTCGGCGCCGGCATCGGTCCATGCTGGCCTTGCCGGCAACTTGATTGCATCTTTGCACGTCCGCGCACATCGCAAGGAGGATCTGCCATGAATGACAGGAAAGTCATGTGGTACGGCCCTGGCATCGCACTGCTCGGAATCACACTGACGACCATGGCCGCCGCCGAAGCAGCCGCTCCGCCGCCGATGCGCGGCGCCAGCAGCTACTCCCCGGTGGTGATCGAAGAAGACTTTCAGAGCATCGTGAAGCGGATGTCGGCGAGCCGCGACGATCTCGCCGAACGCGCCAAGCGACTCCTGGAAGAGCGCTATGATCTGGCCGACCAGCCTGCCAGCGGCGTGACCATGAGCGGGGGCAAGCCAATCCAGGAGGGCGTGCGGGTAAAGCTGCCGCGGGGCGTTTCCTCATGGGAGGAACTGGCGGCGATGGATCCCGAAGACATCAAGGCGCGCGATCTCTTTCCGGCCGGCTTCCGTCCGTTGCCGCATCCCAATCACGAGGAAGGCGGCATGTTGTTTCCACAGTTCCACATCGATGCCGTCAGCAAACAGGAAGGCCGGGACCTGGAACGTTTCGACCTCGACTTCGACGTACCGGATCATTTCCTGCCGGAATTTCCTCCGCCGATCTTTCTCACCACGAGGCCCGAGCTGGGCGACGTAACCGGGGGTCAGCTGGTCACGCTGGCCAACGTGGCTGAACTGTTCGACGGCATCCTCAACCCCAAGCAGCTCGAGGGCCTGCGCCTGCTGGTCACGCCGTTTCCGCAGCAGCAGTTCAATGCCACTCGCGATCGCCGCTCATTGAAGGCGAGCGACGGCGTCACCTGTTTCGACTGTCACGCCAACGGACACACCAACGCCGCGACGCATCTGGTCGGTGACATCCGTCCGCAGGAATTCCGGCGCCGCATCGACACGCCGACGCTGCGCGGAGTAAATGTGCAGCGCCTGTTCGGCTCGCAGCGCGCATTGAAAACGATAGAGGACTTCACCGAGTTCGAACAGCGGGCAGCCTATTTCGACGGCGACATCGTCACGGCGGCAAAGAAAGGTGTCAATGTGCTGGAGGGCGGCAGCCAGGTGCATTTCATGGCTGAATTCCAGGCATTACTCGACTTTCCTCCGGCCCCGAAGCTCGACTGGAAGGGCGAACTCGATCCCGCCAAGGCGACCGAGCAGGAACGGCGCGGCGCCGAACTCTTCTTCGGCAAGGCGCAATGCTCCACCTGTCACGTGACACCGCACTACACCGACAACACCATGCATGACCTGCAGCTCCAGCGCTTCTATGAGCCGCAAATGGTCAATGGTCGCCATGATGTGGCGGGCGGACCGGTCAAGACCTTCCCCCTGCGCGGGATCAAGGACTCGCCGCCGTACCTGCATGACGGCCGGCTGCTGACCCTCGAAGACGTGGTCGAATTCTTCAACCTCGTACTGGGATCACAGCTCACCGCGGAGGAGAAAAAGGATCTGGTGGCGTTCCTGCGCGTGCTCTGAGGCGAACACGAGGGGGCAGGTTCACAAGGCAGCGGGATCCCCCGCCATTCGGAAGGAACCTGCCCTGCTCTCATGATTCGCACCGCCCCCGGCTGCCGATTCCATATCCGGCAGGCAGCCGGACTCAGGGCATGCAGTGATAGACATCAAAAGTCTGGCGCCCGCCTTCCGGTTCGGTGGCGGGCACGATGGTGTCGCCGCCGAGTTCGGAAGCCGCATTGCGCGCCAGGGTGGCGAGCTCCCGCCGCACCTTCTCGTCGTTGCGCCTGAAGCCCGCGACCGTGTCCTTCAGCGTCGCAGTGGTGGTACCGAGGTGCGTGCATGCCGCCACCTGATCCCGGTCGAGCAGCCGGATGTTCTCGCCTTCGGGCGTCAGGCGGACCCAGGAGCAGCCCTGCAGCAACAGCGCGCCGACGGCAGCGATGACGATGACCTTTTGCATCCCGTGTCTTCCGCTCACTTGCTCTCTCCTTCCTTTACCGGTTCGCGCTCATCCAGGGGCCGATACTCGGCATATTCGGGTCCCGTATACACCTGGCGCGGCCTGAGGATGCGCGCGCTCGGATCGTCATGCTGTTCCTTCCATTGGGCAATCCAGCCCGGCAGACGACCGATGGCGAAGCATACGGTGAACATGTTCGCCGGTATCCCGATGGCGCGCAGCAGAATGCCACTGTAGAAATCGACGTTCGGATAGAGCTGGCGCTCGACGAAATAGGGATCGGAAAGCGCGAGCTCCTCGAGGCGACGCGCGATATCGAGCAGTGGATCGGGACGATCGAGACCGCCGAGGATCCGATCGCACAACCCCCTGAGCACGCGCGCGCGCGGATCGAAATTCCGGTAGACGCGATGTCCGAAACCGTAGAGGCGAAAGCCACTGTTGCGGTCCTTGGCGGCGCGGATGCAATCCTCGGGTGTCATGCCGCCCTGCTGGATGCGCTCCAGCATGCGTATCACTTCGACGTTGGCGCCGCCATGCAGCGGCCCCCACAGCGCCGAAACGCCCGCCGCGCAGGAAGCAAACAGATTGGCCCGCGCCGAACCCACCACGCGCACCGCGGTGGTGCTGCAGTTTTGCTCGTGATCGGCATGCAGGATGAAGATCAGATTGAGCGCTTCCTCGATCTCCGGCGACGCCACGTATTGGTGGTACGGCATGGAAAACATCATGTGCAGGAAGTTCGCGCAATACCGCAGGCCCGGGTCCGGATAGATGAACGGCAATCCGCGCGAGCGCCGATAGGAGAAGGCGGCGATGGTGCGCACCTTGCTGATCAGTCGCGCCGCGGCATCGACCAGGAGATCCGGCTCATCCACATCGAGGAACTGGCGGTGGATGCAGGCGAGATTGTTGAGCGACGCGGAAAGAATCGCCATCGGCGGCGCATCGGCCGGGATGTGCTGGAACTGTTCCTTCAGGCTTTCATGCAGAAGCTCGTTGGCGGTAAGGCGCTCGCGGAAATCCGCGAGTTCGGCCCGCGTCGGCAGCCGGCCGAAGATCAGCAGCCAGGCGACTTCGATGAAGTTCGGCTGCCGCTCGAACTGCTCCACCGGAATGCCGCGATAGCGCAGCTGCCCGTTTTCCCCATCCACCCAGGTGATGGCGCTGCGGCAGAGCGCCGTGCTGGCAAGCGCCGGATCGTAGGTCGTCAGCCCGGTTTCGGCGCGCAGCCGCGAAATATCGATGGAGAGCTTGCCATCCGTACCACGAAGGACCGGCAGTTCCACTCGACGGTCTCCCACCTGCAGCACTGCCGTCTCGCTCATGTCCGTTCTCCTCAGTGAGCGTGTCCGCCCACTCCGTGCGCGTGTCCGTGCGCGATCTCTTCCTCATGCGCCTCGCGCACCGAAACCACTTCGATATCGAAGTGCAGCGTGCGCCCGGCGAGCGGATGGTTGGTGTCCACATCCAGCATCTTGAGACCAACCTTGACGACCACGGCTGTGCGCTGCCCGCTGGGCGTGTTCACCCGAACCGCCATGCCGGGGCGGAAGATCGCGCCCTTGCCGCCGATGACATGGCTCTTGGGAATGCGCTGTTGCGCATTTTCATCGCGCGGACCATAGCCCTCCTCGGGACTGACGGTCACCGCGAAGGTATCCCCCGCGCCATGGCCTTCCATCGCCTTCTCGAGCCCTGCAATCAGCCCGCCATGACCATGCAGGTAAACCACCGGTTCGCCGCCGTGCGATTCTTCGATCGGCCCCACGCCCGGCTCGCTGAGCCGGTAATGGAACGCCACCACCCTGTCTTTCGTGATCTGCATCTGTCCTCCGATAGCGCTGCAAGCGCGGCCCCCGGATTATAATTCACCCGCCCCATCGGGGTCAGACCCCATGGGGTCTGACCCCAAGAAGAACTTCTCACCTGACTCCAGGCACTTAACCACCTAAGAGGGGTCAGACCCCATGTTGGGGTCTGACCCCAACAAGTCGAGCAATGCGGGACCGTAGCGCTCCAGCTTCCTGACCCCGACACCGTCGACATCTGCCAACTCATCCAGGCTCTCCGGGCGCCTGGCGGCGATGGCGGCGAGGGTTCGATCGTGGAATATCACGTATGCAGGCACCCCCTGCTGGCGCGCCTGTTCGCTGCGCCAGGCCTTGAGGCGCTCGAACAGCGCCTGATCCGCCACCGACACCTCCGCCGGCGCCCGTCGCGAGACCGCGGGCGTGGCGCCGGGACGGTTGCGGCGCAAATGAAGCGAGCGCTCTCCCTTGAGGATCGGGCGGCTCGTCTCGGTGAGCTGCAATGCGCCCCAGGCTTCATGATCGGTCCGGATACAGCCGAGCGCCGCGAGCTGTCGGAACACGCCGCGCCAGGTGTGCTCGTCGAGATCCGCGCCGAGTCCGAACACGGTCAGACGCTCGTGCCCCCATTGCCGGACCCGCTCGGTATCCTTGCCGCGCAGGACGTCGATGAGGTGCATGGCGCCGAAACGCTGTCCGGTGCGCCAGATGCACGACAGCGCCTTGCGCGCGGCCTCGCTTGCATCCCAGGTTTCCGGGGGAGCCAGGCAGTTGTCGCAGTTGCCGCAGGGGACGCCCCCCTCGCCGAAATAATCGAGCAGGAGTACGCGGCGACAACCCGCTGTCTCGCACAGCCCGAGCAGGGCGTCCAGCTTGTTCATGGAAACGCGCCGATACGTTTCACTGCTGCCTTCCGACATCTCGATCATGCGTCGCTGCTGCACCACATCGCCCAGGCCGTACAGCATCCAGGCATCGGCCGGAGCACCGTCGCGCCCTGCGCGACCGGTCTCCTGGTAGTAGCTCTCGATACTCTTCGGCAGATCGAGATGCGCCACGAAGCGCACGTCAGGCTTGTCGATACCCATGCCGAAGGCAATCGTCGCCACCATGATGATGCCTTCCTCGCGCAGGAATCGCGCCTGATTGGCTGTCCTCTTCTCGGCGTTCATGCCGGCATGGTAAGGCAGCGCGCACAACCCCTGCTCGTTCAGCCATGCAGCGGTTTCGTCTACCTTGCGGCGCGACATGCAGTAGACGATGCCGGCATCGCCCGGGCGCTCGCGCAGGAAACGAAGCAGCTGACGGCGCGGTTCGCGCTTGTCCTCGATGGCATAGCGGATGTTGGGCCGGTCAAAACTCGACACGAAAACCCGCGCCCCATCGAGCGCCAGTTGTCGCACGATCTCCCCGCGCGTCTGCGGATCGGCCGTGGCCGTCAGCGCGATGCGTGGAACCGTCGGAAAACGTTCATGCAGAATGGAAAGCTGCATGTATTCGGGGCGGAAATCGTGTCCCCACTGGGACACGCAGTGCGCCTCGTCGATGGCGAAGAGCGCGATGCGGCTGCGTTCGAGCGTGGCAAGCATGCGCGGCATCAGCAGCCTTTCGGGAGCCACATAGAGCAGATCGATGTCACCGGCGAGGAGCGCCTGCTCCACCGAACGCACCTGTTCCGCATCGAGAGTCGAGTTGATGCAGGCGGCGCGCACACCGAGCTGACCGAGCGCATCGACCTGATTCTGCATCAACGCGATCAAGGGCGAAACGACAATGCCGGCGCCATCGCGCACCAGGGCCGGAAGCTGGTAACAGAGCGACTTTCCGCCGCCGGTCGGCATCAGGACGAGCGCATCGCCGCCGTCGACCACATGCGCCACGATATCGGCCTGGGCGCCGCGAAAGCGTGCGTGGCCGAAAACCTGATGGAGCACCTGCGCCGCCGTGGCGCCTGCTGTGGGCTGGGTATTCATGTGGGAAGGAACGAAACCGACTCACCGACCGGTCCGCCAGTACACCATGTTTCCGCCATCCGGACAACGGGCGGAACGGCGCATTCATGCTCGACCAGACGCCTCCCTGGTGATGGAAGAAAGTCAAGCTTCGAAACGATCGAGCTCCGGGTAGCGGCGGAAGATTCCCGCCTCGTCGAACGGAATGCGGCGCGGGGAAGACAGATAGGCCGCGATGCCGGGGCGGCGCGCAACACGCTCGCGCAGGGCGAGCAGGCGGGGCAATTGCGGCTCCCGCCGGGTCATCGCCCGCGGAAAGGCATAGCGCAAGCCTTCGACGATCTGGAACAGCGACAGATCCACATGCGTTACGCGGCGCCCGACCGCGCAGCCGCTGGCCGCAGGATTGTCTTCGATGACTTGCTCGAACCAGCCGAGAAACTTCGGCAGGCGCTGATCCAGAAAATATCGGCTGCGCCTTGCGGCCTCGGCGCGCTGCTCCTCGTAGTAAAATCCGGCGCCGACGGGATGATGGGTATCATGAATCTCGACCACGAAATCGGCGATGGTGAGTTGGAGCTGCAAGGCCCAGATCCGGCCGGATTCGCTGTCGGGTGCGAGGCCGTGATGCCGGCCAAGGTAATCCAGAATGAGCGCCGTCTGCCCGATCAGTTGCCGGCCGGCGCGCAGGAACGGCGGCGCGAACGGCGGTTTCGGACTCGTCCTGGAACACAGCAGCTCCATCATGACATCCATGCCGCCTGGCTCGCGGGCAACGTCCGTGTAGTCCGCTCCCGCGTCCTCGAGCGCGAGCCGCACGAACTCTCCCCTGCCCTGAATCCGCGGCCAGTAATAGAGCTCGTAGCGCATCCGGGCCTCCTTGCCGCCCCGCGGGCGGAATCAGGCTCGCCAGGGATCCATGTCGAGCGTGACGATCCTTGGTCCAAGCAACTGGATCTCGCCATAATGACGCGAAAAGCCATCGCCGCTGAACTCGAAGCGATAGCGCCGCGCGATCTTCAGTCGTCCATCCTCGTCACGCCGCAGCGAAATCCCGGCGAGCACCACGGTATCGTCGAGCAGCCGCACGCCCAGGGCTTCGCACCGCGCGCGCCCCGCCTCCCGCGCGCTTTCAAGCGCGCGCATGGCATCGAACCAGTACCAGGCGGCACCGGCGAGCAGCAGCACACCGAAAAGACCCATGCCAGTCATGGTCCAATGCTAGCATGGCCGGGACTGGCATGGCCGCGCCCGGCGAGTTTTCCCGGCACGCCGTTTTCCGTATCATGTGGTCCTTCTCAGGTGCCCCGAAGGAATAGCGAGATGACACCCTGCCCCTGCGGCTCCGCGCAGCCCTATGAATCCTGCTGTGAACCCGTGATCAGCGGCCGGACCCCGGCTCCGACGGCGGAAGCGCTGATGCGCTCGCGCTATGCCGCGTATGCCCGCGGCGCGCTGGACCATCTGCGTGACAGCCTGCATCCGGACCATCGGAACGACTATGACGAAGAGGGCGCCCGCCGCTGGGCCGAAACCTCGGAATGGCTCGGACTTGAGATCGTGGCGACGGAAGCCGGCGGTGAAGGCGACGAGGAAGGCACGGTCGAATTCATCGCCGAGTATCGCCGCAAGGGAGAGAAGCACGCGCACCACGAGATCGCCAGCTTTCAGCGTCACCAGAATCGCTGGTACTACGTCGACGGCCACATGCCGACGCAGGGCACGGTACGCAAGGCAGGGCCGAAGGTCGGCCGTAACGATCCCTGTACCTGTGGCAGCGGACGCAAGTACAAGAAATGTTGCGGCTGAGTCCCCGCACACAGGCGTGATCGGGTCCAGAGGAGAGCAGCCATGTTCATCGCCATGAACCGCTTCAGGATCGTACCGGGCAGGGAGGAGGATTTCGTCGACATGTGGCGGCAGCGCGAAAGCCACCTGCACGAAGTCCCCGGTTTCCGCGAATTCCATCTCCTGCGCGGTCCGACTGCCGAAGACCACACGCTATTCGCTTCACATTCGGTCTGGGATTCGGCCGAGGCGTTCGAGAACTGGACGCGCTCGGAGGCCTTTCGCAAGGCTCATGCCGGCGCCGGCGGGCGCCGCGATCTATATCTCGGGCCGCCGCAATTCGAAGGGTTTGAAGCAGTGCTTTGAGGAAGGGCAAGTCGGGACGTCCCTGTCCCTTTGCGCTCCTTTGCCAGTCTTCCCTTAGAAGGTCCTGCCAACGCTGGCCATGAACACCCAGGGGTTGATATCCACATCGATGCTGGCAGCGCCGCCTGCAAGCTCAGCCGTGGTATCGATGTCGATGTAGAAGATCTGTCCGCTCAGGAACCAGTCGGGCGTGACATCCACGTCGATACCGGCTTCCAGCGCCCAGCCCCAGGAATCGTCAAGGCTGATGTCCTGGACATCGAGGTCGTCCCTCAACGCTCCTTCGGTCTTCTCGCTGAAGAACTTGGTGTAGTTGATACCGGCTCCGACGAAGGGCCGTACCGAAGCCTCAGGGGCGAAGTGATACTGCAGGGTAACCGTGGGCGGCAGATGCTTGGTCTTGGCGATGGTTCCGGCACCGGCCAGAGCGCCCGCACCCTTGATGTCATGCTCGAACGGCCAGGCGGCGAGCAGACCGATTCCGAGCTTTTCCCCCAGCATGTAACCCACGGTGAGACCGAGGCTGGTGGAGCTGTCGACTTCGACTTCGGCTCCCGCCACGATCGGCGGATTCAACTGACCGCTGTCATCGTTCGGTGCGACATGCGCGGCACCGACGCGCACTGTCAGATCGCCAGGAGCCGCCCACGCCGCTCCGCTGCAGGCAACCGCCATTATCAGACCGACTCCCAGTCCTCTCCCATCGAACATCCGCATTGCTTTTCTCCTGCTTGTCTTTCGGATCCCGGGGACGCGCGAGGACGTTCTCGTTGGCCTTCCTGGGCCGCGTCCGGTAGCGTCCCCGGACGAGACCACTGTGCCGCAAGCGCAGCATGCGGATCTTGATCTGGGTCAGGAAAAGTGCGGATTGATTTCCGCGGGATGATGTGATCGAACGAGTCGATCCGGTGGGGACTCAGATGCGCCGCTCGTCGACCACCGAAAGCGGCGCTGCGACCAGGCGACACAGCGCATCGATATCGCGGATATGGACGTGCTTGCGCTGCACGGTGATCAGGCCTTCGCCCTGCAGACGCGAGAACAGGCGACTGATCGTCTCCACGGCGAGACCAAGATAGCTGCCGATATCGTAGCGGGACATGCTCAGGCGGATGTCATTGGCCGGGAAGCCGCGCTGGCGGAAGCGGTCGGAAAGATTGACCAGCAGAGCGGCAAGGCGCTCCTCCGCGGGCATGCCGCCGAGAAGCACCATCATGTTGCGATCGTGACGAATCTCGCAGCTCATCAGGCGCAACAACTGGCGCTGCAGACCGGGGATCTTGCGCGACAGGGTTTCGAGCTCTGCGTAGCCGATCTCGCATACCGCGGTTGATTCCAGGGCTTTCGCCGCGCAGGGATGACGACCGCTGGCGATGGCATCCAGGCCGATCAGTTCTCCGGGAAGATAGAACCCGGTGACATGCTCATCGCCTTCGCGCGAAACGGTGACCGTCTTCACCGAACCTGCGCGAATCACATACACGGCCTTGAAGGGATCGCCGGCATGGAAGAGGTACTCGCCACGCTTCAATGGTGGCCGGCGGCGACTGACGATGCTGGCGAGACGATCGAGATCGTCCTTGTCGATGCCGAGCGGAAGGCAGAGGCGATGCAGGCTGCATACCCGACATGCCAGCCCAGCATTCTCCGTGTGTGCGCAGCCCCCCTCGATCGCTTCCGACATCGCTCCATTGGACCAAAATCCCCGAACAAGATCAACAAGTTCCGCAGACCGTGAACTCAGGCGCGATGCAGTGGATCGCCGCAAAGCAGATCACGGGCCCCAGCACGATTCACTTCATTGCCGGAGGGCAGGCGTCCCGCGGGATCATGTAGCCAGGCCGCGATGTCGGCGTGCGTGGTCGCGCCGCCGGTATAGCGCGTCAGCATGTGATAGCCCTGCGGATAAGTGACCATCCGCCATGGCATTTCCTCCCCGTCCAGGTGATCCAGCAGACGGCACATGGCCGGCGGCGGAATGACCTGATCCTGCGCTCCATAGAGCAGCAGGGTCGGCACGCCGACACTGGAGGCGCGTGCCAGCGCGGTATTCATCAACTCGCTGAGGCCATACAGCGTGTCGACCCGCGCCTCCTTCTGAACCAGGGGATCCAGGCTCAGGGCCCGCAGCACCTCCGGGTCATCGCTGGCGCGCACCCCGATGCGCCGGGCGGTTTTGCCCGAGAACGACATCCGAGGCAGCAGCCACCTGGCCGCCGACAGACTCGCGCGCTGGTACCAGGGCATGATCTTGCGCCCCCAGATCGCCGGCGCGATCAGCACAGCGCCATCGACCGGAGGAGGCTCGGCGCTGGTCAGGGCCGCGATGGTGACCGCCCCGCCCATGCTCTTGCCGGCGAGATACAGCGGGGTGTCCGGATAGCGCTCGCGCAGCAAACGCGCCACGACGCCCAGATCGGCAACCATGGTGTCCTGTCCGGCCCAGATGCCCTTGGGATCGGTCGCGCCGAAACCGCGCTGATCGTAAGCGTAGACCGCGGTGCCATCCTGCACCAGCGCGCGCGCCAGCACGTCGAAGCTGGCGCCGTAATCGTTGAAGCCGTGCACGGCGAGCACCACGCGCTCCGGCGGGCGGCCATCCTCGGGATACCAGCGATGCAGCGGCAGCCGGTAGTCGTCGGAGGTAACGACGTGGTCATCGTTCAGTTCAGGAGCCCGCATGGCGGGTCCGGCAGGATTGAACTGACTGCATGCGGCGACCAGCGCAGCGCTGACCAGCAGCACGGCCATCCTGAAAAAGGGACGCAGCGACAGGCTGCGCGACTCGATCTTCGTCACGATATGAGGTACGGGATATGTAATGTCGACCCTGCGGCACGGAGCGAACGATCACTCCCCAAGCGTGGATGCACGCCCGTTCATTGTACCCGTCCCGGCCCGGAAAGAGAATTCGGAGTAACGCCTAAGTCACTGATCCTTAAGCAGTCGACCGGACGGCCGAGAGAAGGGAAAAGAGAAAGATGAAAGAGAAGAGTTGAAAACCAGGGCGAAGGCTGCGGTCAGCGGCTGCTTCCTCTTTTCTCTTTCCTCTCACCGCCCGGACGCAAACCTTTCCTCCGCCAACTTTTCCACATCCTGATCGAGGTCGAATGGTCCGATGCGCGCCAGGATCTCGCGGTATGGGCTCCGGCGCCCATGAAACAGGCGCACCAGGAAAAACGCCAGCCGCTTCAGCACGAACAGCGCAGCCGTCATTACCAGGGCGCTGATCACCTGAAACCATACCAGGCCGCCGTAACCCCGGTCGATGAGCTGGGCAAAGGTGAAGAAATAGATGACGAGCAGCACCCCGATGCCAAGGCCGATGAAGAGCACATAGCGCTCCTGGGCGGCCTTGAGCTTCCTCAGGGCGTCGAGGGGAGAGACATCGATGGACATGGATGCGGGCGAACCTGGCTTACCGATACGCCGCCATTGTGCAGTCTGTCGCCGGGGCTGACAAGCGGCTCCCCCGGGGCTCGGGGGCACGAGGCTGGCGCCCGCTCCCCAGCTCTGCTTCAATACGCCCATGCGCATACTTTCATCGATTCTCGCCGGGCTGCTGCTCGGCGCCCTGCTCACTGCCTGTGGCGGCTCGGAGCAGCCTTGGCTGCAGGGGACCTGGACGCTCGCCCACAATCCCCAGCAGGATAGTGAAGACGTGCTCGAATTCGATGGCCGCGACCGTGTGACCATCCGAACCGCGAGCGGCGAAACTCTGCGCGGACGCTATGAGCTCTCCGGCGACATGCTGAGTCTCAGCATCGAGCGCGATGGCCGCGAAGCGGAAGCGGATTTCGAAGTCAGCTCCGATCGCAAACGGCTGACATATCACACCGGCGCCTACTACCTGCGCGCAGAGTGATGCCAGCGCGGGCTTCCCGGCGCGCCGACCCCCTACCGGCGTTCAGCGCTCCACCGCACGATCAGCCCGCCCGGATGCTTTCAGATGTATATCCAGACCTTCCAGGAAGGGTAGCTGCCCCGGACTGATTTTCTCCCTCGCCTCTGCCAGAGAGAACCAGCCGGCACGGTCCACTTCCGGAAATTCGCTTTGCCTGCCCGAGCCGCGCGGCCATTCCATCATGAAGGTATTGCTGCGGATGAGCGTGGCATCCAGATCATGCTCCAGCGCCCATGCACAGACGAGCTTGCCGGATGGCAGCCGCACGGAACCCAGCGGCACGAAGCAGGCATCATCATACCCATCGACCGAATGACCGGTCTCCTCGGCGAATTCGCGTCGCGCGGCGTCGAGCGGCGCCTCCTCCTCATACAGTCCCTTGGCAATGGACCAGGCACCCTGATCGCGCTGCTCCCAGTACGGCCCCCCGGGATGCACCAGCAGCACTTCCACCCCGGCATTGCGGCGGCGATAAGGCAGCAGCCCGGCGGATTTGAGACTCATCAGCGCTCCCGATCATTCAGCATAGATCATCTTCCGCGTCATCCCGCCATCGATGACCACGTTGGCGCCGGTCATGAACCCGACCTGATCGGAAAGCAGATAAGAAACCATCGCGGCGACGTCTTCGGGTCTGCCGACCCGGCCGACGGGATGCTGAGCCCGATCGGCTTCGCTGTGCTGCGGCTCGCGGCGCAGACTTCGCTTCTTCCAGTCGGCGACTTCGATCCAGCCGGGGCTGATGCAGTTGACACGCACTTCCGGTCCCAGGCTCACCGCCAGCGCATGGGTCAGCGCGATCAGACCGCCCTTGGATGCCGCGTATGCCTCGCCGCCGGGCTCGGACATGAGCGCGCGCGTGGAGGCAATATTGACGATGGCCCCATGAGCCACGCGAAGATGCGGCGCGGCATACTTGGCGCAGAGAAAGGCGCCGGTCAGATTGACGCTGATCACCGCAAGCCAGTCGGCCAGCGTGGCATCCTCGAGCCGACGAAAGCGCGGAATGCCGGCATTATTCACCAGACCGCGAATGCCGCCGCGACGCACGGTGGCATCGATCATGGCCCGCACCTGGCATTCATCGGCGACGTCACAGGGAAGAAAACTCACATCACCCAGCGCCGCATACTCGACTGCGGTCTCTTCGCCGGCCTCCGTATCGATATCGGCGATCAGCACGGCAAGCCCGTCATCGAGCAGCCTGCGCACTGTCGCCTTGCCGATACCCTGTCCGCCGCCGGTCACGATCACCGCCGCCCGTCCGCTCATCGTTCGGCTCCCCATCGATTGCGATGTATGCTCAGTCTAAGCGAGGCATCCACAGATGCAATGACACCATCGGGCAACGCGAACCTTGGCCATACGCGTAAGTTTCAAAGACGAGCTGAACGATTTTCTGCCCCGCGTCCTGCGCGGCACAGTGATCGTGCAGCCGCATACCGGACCGCGATCAGCAAAGGACCTGATCGAATCCCTCGGCGTGCCTCATGTCGAAATTGCCGCGATCCTGGCCGACGGCCGGCCGGTCGGTTTCGATCATCCGGTACGGGATGAAATGGAGATTGTGGTTTACCCGCATCCGCCTCCCGGCATAGCGGAATGGCGCGCCCTGCGCCCTCCCGCGCCGGCTGACCTGTCCTTCGTGCTCGATTCCCATCTGGCCAGGCTGGCAGCCTATCTGCGAATGCTGGGCTTCGATACCTGGCATGAGGCTGATGCCCAGGATGCGACGATCGCGCGGCTCTCGGCCAGCGAAGATCGCCTGCTGCTGACCCGGGATCGGGGCCTGCTCATGCGACGCGAAGTGATTTACGGCTATTATGTGCGCCACCACCTCCCCAGAGAACAGCTCATGGAGGTGGTGCAGCGCTTTGGGCTCGCCGATCGCATGCGGCCATTCACGCGCTGCATGAAATGCAACGGTCCGGTATTGGAGGTAGCCCGGGAAGACGTCATCGACCGTCTGCCGCCGCGAACGCGCGCACTGCATCGTGAATTCGGCCAGTGCCGGCACTGCGGCAGAATCTACTGGAAGGGCAGTCACTATGAGCGGATGCAGACCCTGATCACCTCGGTGATCGACCGTGATGATCATCGTGGGATGACAGGTGGAAGCTGAAGAGCACATCATCCTCGAAGACATGCCCATCGTGCTGCGCCCGATTCGTCCCGGCGATGAAGCGGCGCACCGCGAATTCCTCGGCAGCCTGCGCCCCGCAGACTACCGGCAGCGTTTCTTCGACGCCCCGCACCCGCACGACCGCGAGGAGCTGCGGCGATACACGCATCTCGACCCCGCGCGCGAAGCGGCGTTCATCGCCAGCGAAGACAAGGGCGGGGGGCGCATACTCGGCGTCGCCAGGACCGTCCGCCGGGAAGATCCCGAGCGCGCAGAGTTCGCGGTGGTGGTACGCTCGAACCTCAAGGGTCATGGCCTGGGCAACCTGCTGCTCGACCGGTTGATCCGTCACGCACGCTCCCAGGGCATCGCCAAACTCGAAGGAGAGACTCTGGCCAGCAATGCGCGCATGCTGCATCTGGCCCGCGACTTCGGCTTCGAGATCGATCCACCGATCGACGGTCTCTGCAGCCTCAGACTGAAGCTGCCCAGGGAATGATGATAGATATCCTGATATGGATCCTGGCCGCCCTGCTGATCCTCGGCGGCCTGGCTGGCCTCGTGCTGCCGGCTCTGCCGGGCGCGCCCATGCTGTTCGCCGGTCTTTTCCTGGCAGCCTGGGCAGAAGACTACGCTTACGTGGGTACCGCGACGCTGGTGGCGCTCGGCGTGCTGGCCGCGCTCAGCTACCTGCTCGACTTCGTGGCCTCGGCGCTCGGCGCCCGCCGCTACGGCGCTTCGGGACGATCGATCCTGGGAGCCACAATCGGCGCCATAGTCGGAATTTTCTTCGGCCTGCCGGGCCTGATCGCGGGACCGTTCCTGGGCGCCGTGCTCGGCGAACTGAGCGTGCGTCGTGATCTGCAAGGCGCCGCACGCGCCGGTTACGGCGCCTTCATCGGCCTCATGATCGCGACCGCCGGCAAGCTCGCGCTCGGCTTCACCATGATAGGGCTGTTCCTGCTGGTGAGATTCCTCTAGACCCCGCGCAAGGCTGCCCGCCGGGACTGGCGCAAATCAGTAAAGATAGACAGCGCCGCTATTGGTCACCGCATTGTTCATTGCGCCACCTACACCAGTGGCACCGCCATCTTCAAGCGGCGCTCCCACCGCCAGAGTCGATCCATCACCGGACAGTGCAAGCTCGTCCCCGAAGACGTCATCGTTACCAGGGTTAGGCGCCTTGACATAGGCCTGTTGTCGCCAGTCGCCATCGACGCGGCGAAAGACATAGGCCGCGCCGCTGTTCGTCGTGGCATTGGCCGCCTGATCGCCACCAATGCCGGTGGCAGCACTGTCTTCGGAGTAGGCGCCAACGACAAGGACGTCTCCCTCTTCCGAGAGCGCTATGGCATAGCCAAACACATCCCCGAGGTTCGGGTTCCCCTCTACGCTACCGTCAGCATTGGACGCCTTGAGATAAGCATCATGGCTCCATTGCCCGTCCTCATTCCGGACATAGACGTAAACGGCACCGCTGCCGGGAGCGGCATTGCTCGTCTGGTCACCATTGACGCCGACGGCAGCGCTGTCCTCCAGGTAGGCTCCGACCGCGAGCACGGCGCCATCCGCGGACAGCGCCACACTCCAGCCGAAGGAGTCACCAGCATCGGTGTTGCTCGCCTTGATGTACGCCGGATCGTTGCTCCAGGCATCGTTCTCGAAAACATAGGCGTAGGCTGCACCACTGTTTGCCGCCACATCGTCATGTGCTCCGTCAACGCCCTTGACGCTGCCGCTCTCCTGCGGCGCGCCAACCGCCAGATGAAGGCCGTCGGCAGACAGGGCCACGGCATGGCCGAAGCGATCGTTGCCGCCCGGGTTCGATGCCTTCCGATAAGCCGACTCGCTCCACGTGCCCGCAATCTTCGTGAATGTATAGACAGCGCCGCTTCCTGGCAGCGAATTGTCACTGCCATCGCTGCCATCGCCGTCTTCCTGCGGCGCGCCTACCGCCAGCACATGATGATCGGGCGCCCGAGTCGCCAGCGTCACGCTGAAGCCGAATCCATCGCTCCCTTCGGCGTTGGAAGCCTTGAGATACG